>URPE01000045.1 GCA_900549625.1 uncultured Mycoplasmatota bacterium | reverse complement strand
TATGATTTTAGTTGACGCTGTTGTAAAACCCCAAAGTGCAAAGCTAGCCCTTGCGTCAAGAGGTGCTAACTTCCTTCTCCCTACTGCTTCTGCAAGTTATAAAGAAACAGTTAAATGGCTTTTAGAAAATAATTATACGATTTTTTTAGGAGAACCTAATTTAGGTAAATCCTACCGTGAATATAATTACCAAAGAAAGATAGCTATTGTAGTTGGTTCTGAAAGATTTGGGATTAATCCTGATTGGTATAATCACAAACATGAAAAAGTATTTATACCTATGTATGGCTCTAATAATAGCTTAAATGTCGGTGTTGCAGCCTCAATTTTAATTTATGAAGCAACGATGCGTCGCCAAAAAAAATAAAGGGGCTGTAAAAAAATAAACAGCTTCTAAAAATAAAAAAGAGGTTCAAACTCAGATTAAAATCTGGGAATGAACCTTTTTTTGTAGTATAATTTAAGTATGGAAAATTTAATGAATTCTAACTTAAAAAATACTCACCCAACCGATGAGTATTATACACCAATTCAATTAAAATTACCACTAGATTTAGAAACTTTAATAAGTTTTGATGATCCAATTTATACTTTTGATAAGATATTGAAGGAGTGTAATATAGAACAATATCTAAAATCTGACAAAAGTGATCCTAGAGGACGTATCGGATTTAATTCTATCACTATGTTAAAGGTAGTTTTATTTGGATATATGACTAATGGAAATATATCAACTAGAAAATTAGAAAGATTATGTATAAATGATATTCGTTTTAGGTGGTTGCTTAGAAACGAATTATCATTTCCATCTCATATGACTATTGATAATTTTATGAATAATTATTTAAAAGATAATATTGAGAATATATTTAAAGAGATTAATAAGGTTATTTTTGAAAAAGATAAAGTAGATTTAACTCATATTTATATTGATGGTACTAAGATGGAAGCTAATGCTAATAAGTATTCTTGGGTTTGGAAGAATGCTTGCTTAACTAGTAGATTAAGGATATATAATAAAATAACTGCACTACTTGATAAAATCAATAGTGAAATTTTATGCTATGAATGCTTTAGGTATGAATTTCGTGAAGAATACACAGTTGAATATATGGAGAGTATTTTTAATGATTTTAAAGAGAGATTTAAAATAGATACTACCACTTTCACTAGTGGGAAAGGGCATAAAAAAACAAATTATCAAAGATATTATCAATTGTTAGATGAATATACTAATAAGCTTAAAGAATACGCTTATAAAATCGAGACGTGTGGAGAAAAAAGGAATAGTTATTCAAAAACGGATAAAGATGCTACTTTTATGAGAATAAAAAGAGATTATATGGGAAATGATCAATTACTTCCAGCTTATAATCTACAATTTGGAATTTGTGATGAATATATTGCAGTTGCTGATATTAATCAATACGCTTCTGATATTGATTGTTTTATTCCCTTGATGATGAAATATTACAATCAATATGGTTGCTTCCCTAAATTTCCTGTTGCTGATGCTGGATATGGTTCTATGAATAATTACATATTTTGTAAAGAACATGGTATGGAATTATTTATGAAATTTGGTTCTTATAAAAAAGAAACTACTGATTTAAATTATCATAATGATATTTTTAGACCAATTAATTTCAAGAAAGATATTGATGGAAATCTTATTTGTCCTAATAATAAAAAATTTATCTTTTTAAAAAGAGTTCCTGTTAAACGTAATAAATATGGACGTGAGGAAGAAAAATATGTATGTGAAGATTGCTCAAATTGTCCATTTAAAAATCAATGCCATAAAAGTAAGGAAAATAGAGTGATTACTGTTAATGAGGAATTAACATCATATCATAAAGAAGTAATTGATAATCTAGAATGCATTCATGGTGCTCTTCTTAGGATGAATAGATCTATTCAATCAGAGGGAACCTTTGGAATTATTAAAGAAGATAGAAAGTATAAAAGAATAGTAAGAAAAGGACTAAAAGCTATAAATCTTGAAATTTTTATGATTTCATGCGGCTATAATTTAATGAAATACCATAATAAAAAATATAGAACAGATCTCTGTTGCTAATAATTTAATAATTTTTTTGAAAACTATGCAGTTTTCCTTTTCATTATGCCCTAAAAAGGCTATTTTTTTATTTTTTGGTGAATTAAATAAAAAAAGGAGCTGTTGCTCCTAAACTTCAATCAATGAAATTTATTTTTTTACAGCCCCTTTTTATTTGACTTTTTTTCCTAAATTTAGTATAATTCTAATGCTAT
>URPE01000044.1 GCA_900549625.1 uncultured Mycoplasmatota bacterium | reverse complement strand
CAAGCAGTAGTAAAGATTTTATAGATGAAATTAAACCAAAGTATTCCATTATTAGCGTTGGAAAAAATAATCGTTACGGTCATCCAAATAAAGAAGTATTGGACACTTTAAATGATTCAAAAATATATAGAACAGATCAAGATGGTAGTATTATGTTTAAAATAAAAAAAGATAAATTACAAATTGAACCTTGTAGCTCATAGGAAGGAGTAGACATGAATTATTACAATGAGAAAAAAAACAAATTAATTGATAATGAAATATATTCAAAAGTAAAAGATTATTAAAAGAAAGGCATAAAGTTATTACATACTTTGAAGTTGGTAAATTGCTGGATGAGGCAGGCAGTAAGTATGGAGATAATATTTTAAATGATTATTCAAATAGACTGGTTATTGAGTTTGAGAAAAAGTACAACGATAGAACATTGAGTCGTATTAGACAATATTATAGAATATTCAAAAATGAAAAATGGTCGCCACTGGCGACCAAATTGTCTTGGAGCCATTATTCTGAATTACTATTAATTAAAAATTTTGATGAAATAATATATTATATAAATTTAAAATTGAGACTTGTAGCCCATAGAAAGGAATAATATGAACTATTATAATGAAATTAAAAATGAATTAATAAATAATGAAATAAATAGAAAAGTTAAAAGTTATTCAATTAATAAGAGTGATTTGGATGCATATTACAATGTTGGAAGAATGTTAAGTGAAGCAGGTAAACATTATGGAGAAGGAATTATAAAAGAATATTCGAAGAGATTAACATATGAATTAGGTAAGGGTTATAGTAAGAGAAATCTATGGTTAATGTTAAAGTTTTATGAGTTGAACGAAAAAGTGCAGACAGTGTCTGCACAATTATCTTGGTCGCATTATTGTGGATTACTATCTTTTGAGAATACTAATAAAATTAATTATTACATAGAATTAGTTAAAAATAATAATTTATCAGTTAGGCAATTAAGAGAAAGAATAAAATCTAATGAATATGAAAGGCTTCCGGAATCTACTAAAAATAAATCAGTAGAACAAAAAGAATCTGATATAGTTGATTTTATCAAGAATCCAATTTTGATTAAAAATAGCAATAAGTATGATATATTTTCAGAGAAAGTATTACAAAAATTAATTTTAGAAGATATTAAAAATTTTCTAGAAGAATTAGGAAATGGATTTACATTTATAAAAAGTGAATATCCAATTAAATTAGGTAATAGATACAACTATACTGATTTATTACTTTATAATATTAAATATAGGTGTTATGTAGTTGTAGAATTAAAGATAGCAGAACTTAAGAAGGAGCATACTGGACAAATTATGACTTATATGAATTATATAGATAAGAATATAAAAACTATTGAAGAAAATGATACAGTAGGAATTATCATTTGTAAACAGGATAATTCCTACGTTATAAAATATTGTTCATATGATAGAATTATAGCAAGGGAATATGAACTTGTGTGATATAATAGATATAGGATGTGATAATATGGCTTTACCGAAAATTATGTTTAAAGAAATGACTTTGCAAGAAAACATAGATGTTATAAAGTGGTCATATTTTGAAAGCAATGGAGCATTAAGCGTTCATGATTTTACAATTAAATGCTTTCCACAACTAGCTAATTTGGATACAAACTTATCTAGAGATGAAATTTATAAAGTTATAGAAGAAGTAGTTACTAATGATTATAATAAACATAAACATAAAATTAAAAGTGAAACTGAAAGATATAACACGCTATGGAGACAATATAATGATAGTTATTTTAAGGCGTTATCATCATATTTGAAGATAGAATGGCCATATAATTTAAAAGAAATAAGTGCAACTGTTGGATTAATTCCGGTTTTTCCAAGATATTTAGACAATTTTTCTTTTTCAATTGGTACAGGCGTTGATGATTCTAAATTATTAGAAGTTTGTGCTCATGAAACCCTACATTTTTTATGGTTTGAAAAATGGAATCAAATTCATCCAGAAACGCCAAGACGTGAATATGACTCACCATATTTAGTATGGCAATATAGTGAGATGGTAACTGATCCTATTTTGAATAATAAACCATTTTCTACAATGTTTGAATTTGATGAACGAGGATATGATAGCTTTTATGAACTTGAAGATGATTCTGGTAAAGTTATGGATAAATTGAGAAATATCTATAGTAAAGATATATCAATTGAAGAAAAAATGAATGATGGATTTAATTATATTAATCGAGTTTTGAATAAAGATAAAATGATTGCAAAAAAGTAATCTTTTTTCTTTATAAATAAAATCATTGCATTCGACTTACTAATTGACAATCAGCACATGGTGATCATGATCATATGGGAGAAGCTGTAAATCTTGTCAATATTTTGAAAGTTAAAAAAGTAATCTTTAACTGTGGGGAGT
>URPE01000043.1 GCA_900549625.1 uncultured Mycoplasmatota bacterium | reverse complement strand
GGGCGTAATAAAACCCTCGCTGGCGGGAGTATATCCGCCCGAGGATGTCCCTAGGCGAATGCCTAGGGTCGGCCAAATTTTAAAAAAAGAAAGAAAATAGATCATGAGCTTAAAAAGTAGATATACTTTTATAAAAAAATATTATCCCAATCATCTTTTTGTCTTTGTAACAAATAAAGACTATAAATACTACGGGATAGATAAAAGAATAATAGAAAATTTTTGTAAAAGTAAAAATGTATTTAAATGGTTACAAAAGAAACAAATAAATTATTTGGTTATCGATAATACCAAAATTATTGATTCTTTTGAAAGTATTGATAGTAAGTATGAAAAATACTATTATCAAAGTATCCTTTGTGACATATTGGGTAAGTATCAGTAAATCGCCGAATGCTAACTCTTCCAATGCGAACAATGCGTTCAATGTGAACTCAGACGGCAACGTCAACAACAACAATGCGTACAACAACAATGCGGTTTTGCCCGTTTGGTAGCCCTTTCTTCATTAGGGCATTATGGTCATGGCTATAATGTGAAAATATTAAAGGACATTACTTATCCAGAGATTTTATTCTCGAATGATGATGTAGATGGAAAGATATACGTATCTTTCCTAGCACTACATATATAAATAATATCATTAAGCTAAATAATAAGCAGTATCAGTTATTTGGTTTAAAAGTATTATTTATTATGGAGGTTATATGAATTTTTTAAAGATTCGTAAAAGTGGACTTTTTTACGAAACATTTGATGATGATGCAAAGATACTGCATTATTTATTTGGTTACAAAATTATAAGCGGAAGGTGCGCTTTTCCGACTAATGCTATAACAAAAGTAGTAAACACATTAGAAGACAAAAAAATTAGTTATGAAATATGTGGGGACGCAAGTGAAAAAAAAGATTTTAAAAAGAAAAATAATTATGGTAAATGTCTTGTGAAAGCTGAAAATAAATTGGAAATAGCTACGTTAGCTAATAAATTAACTTTAAAACTAGAATCTTTAAGTGACGAAAAACTTTACAATACTCTAAAAAAACTAAGTGAGTTTATCGATGCAGAGTGAAGATTTTAGACTTATTAAAAATATGAAAAATTTTATTATGTCTTTAGATGATTGTATTATTAATTTCCCTAAAAGTGAAAAAGTATTAAAAGATAGTATTTCTAAAACAAGTTATGAAATACTAGAAAATATTTATTATGCCAATTTAATTAATGATAAAGAGTTAGTTCAAAAACAAATAGTTTCAAAATTAAGTATGTTAGATTTCTATTTTGAGGTAGCATTAAAGAAAAAATATATATCTGAGAAGAAATGCAATCACTATTGTAGTGCAATACTTATGCTTAGTAAAATGACTTATGGTTGGATAAAAAATGGATGATTTAAGTATTTACGATATACTTTATGTTTACGAGAGTGAAATTAGTAAGGGTGTTAAACATAAAAAGAAGCTAGTCAACTTTGAACGCCATAAAATGGAACATATTATAAGTATTTACAATCGCTTAAAAAATCGTGATTATAAAATAAGGAAATACCATATATTTTTAATATATGAACCAAAATGTCGTATTATTATGTCTCTTGATTTAGAAGATAAGATTATTAATCACTATTTTACAAGATATCATTTAATACCTAAACTAAATAAGTACTTAGATATTCGTAATGTTGCTACAAGAAGTGGTATGGGAACTGATTATGGTATTAGACTTACTAAAAAATACATAGAACAAATGAAAAAATATGATAATTTTTATGTTTTAAAATTAGATATTTCTAAGTATTTTTATAGTATAAGTCATGAGGTTTTAAAAAGTATGCTAAAAAAAGATTTAAATGAATGGGAATATGATTATATTAGTAAAGTTATCGATAGTACTGATGAAGATTATATAAAAAGTTGCATTGATGACTTAGGTATGGCAGATTTACCAACGTATAAAAAAGGCTATGGTTTAGGCATTGGAAATATGACTAGTCAATTTCTAAGTATTTATTATTTAAGTTCGCTAGACCACTATATAATACATGACTTACATTTACCTAAGATGATTCGTTATATGGACGATTACGTTATACTTCATGAAAATAAAGAGTATTTAAAAGAATGTTTAGTTAAAATAAAAGATAAGTTAACTAACACATATAAACTAAATTGTAATATAAAGAAAACTAATATTACTAGTATTAAAGAAGGTTTTACCTTCCTAGGTTATTTTTATAAAGTGGAAAATAAGAAAACAATTATTCATTTGCGTGGTGAGTCAAAACGAAAAGTTTATAAAACACTTAATCATTGGCAGAAAATAAAAAATAAAACTAATTTTCCTAAGTTTTATAATGTTGTAAATAATTATCAATATACATTTAAATATACTAAGGAAAGTTGCATTAAAGATAAAATTAAAAGTATAGTTTAATAATTTCGACAATACTCTACAACATGTGATCTTATGCGACAAAACTTCCTAAAATCTCCCCCTTGTCTAAACTGTAAACATGGTTTAGGATAACTTATCAAGGAGGACAACTATGAATAAAACAATCACG
>URPE01000042.1 GCA_900549625.1 uncultured Mycoplasmatota bacterium | reverse complement strand
TACATTCAAATAACTCTTTATATTCATCGTTAACAAACACAGCCTTAAACACGCGGTCACGACTAGCGGTATACCACTTTTTTGATTTGGTACATTCTTTTGTCATGTGCTTACTCCTTCCTAAGAGATAAGTATCTCTACTTATATTATTCAAGATGAGTAGCCTATTTTCTTTTTTTTAACAGCAATTTCTTTAAAAAATGGTAATAAATTTTAATATAATTAAGAATCTTAGATATAACATCAACCACCAAATTCAATTTAACAGTACAAAAAAAGCAAGCATAACTTGTTTTTTTAAAATCATTTACCAATTTTTTTCCTTATTCATTTTTACACCTCACCTACTAACAAAAATTCTATGTATTCATTAATAATAATGTTTACACCAACTTAATCCTTATGACTCATCTTATACTCTAAGAGCTCTTCATAAGTTCATCATTGCAGCCTTTATTTTTAAACTTTATTATATAAGCAATAATGGCTAATAAAAGAATAACTAAAATAATTATAAGCATACCAAGTGGTTTAGCAAAAAATAATAAAACACTACCAAGACTTGCTATTTTAAAAACATATTTACCTTCTAAATCATTTTCATTTACTAAGGCCTCATCAGTCGTATTATTATTGTCACCCTTTGTTTTAAAATAAATACAACAATCTTTTGCCACGGTATCTATTACTCTATGTGTTATAACAATATCATCTTTTCAAAAAGCAATAATATCTTCATTTTTTATATCACTAGCATCAGCTTCTTTTACATATAATAGGTTACCTATCTAACTCTATCCTCCTTAATTGTAACAAATAACAACGCGTTTGTCACGGCAAAAAAAAGATTCCCACAATAGGAACCCTTTAATTAAGCATTAACTTTCTTTAAGAAATCTAATGTTTTACGCATTTTAGAATCATATTTTAAGACATCCATACCACCAAATGCTTCTAATAATTCATCTTTAGTAATACCATAATTTTTAGCCATTTCTTCAGCGTCTTTCATAGCGTCTTCTTCAGTTACTTCAATTTTTTCTTCTTCAGCAACTGCTTCTAGTAAATAACGGTATTTTACTCTTTTAGTAGCCTCTGGTTCCATATTCTTATGGAAATCTTCATGAGTCATACCAGAGAAATTCATATATTGTTCAAGTGTTAAATTTTGCATTTTAAGTTGACTTTCGAATTGTTCCATCATACGATGAACCTCATCATCAATAATTTCTGTTGGAATTTCAACTTCCATATTTTCAGATGCTGTTTTTAAAACTTCTTCAATAAAACGATCATCTCTATCTGCTTCTTTACGTTCACTTATAACTTTTTCAACTTCACTTTTAAGTTCATCTTCATTAGTTACTTTATCATATCCTAAATCTTTAAAGAAGTCTTCATCAATATCAGGTAAGATTCTTGATTTAATTTCATTTAATGTAACGTGGAATACTACTTCTTTTCCTTTTAAATCATCAACATAATCATCTGGGAATTTTAAATGTAAATCTTTTTCTTCCCCAACACTCATACCAACAACGCCTTCTTCAAAGCCTGGAATAAATGTATGTGATCCTATTTCAAGTGGATAGTTTTCACCAGTACCACCATCTAAAGCTTTACCATCAACAGTACCAGCAAAATTAATTATAGCAGTATCACCATCTTCAACTTTACCATCTTCTTTAACACGAATCTCCGCAAATTGTTCTCTTAAATGTTTAATTTCATCTTCAATTTCTTCTTTACTTACTTTGATATCTTCTTTTTTAATTTTTAAATCTTTATATTTGCCTAGTTTAACATCTGGTTTACCAATAAAAGTAAATTCAAAAGTTACACCATTTTCATCGATAGCAGTTACATCAACACTTGGTTGAACTGCAGGGGTAATATCATTTTTTTCTAGTGCTTTATGATATGCATCATCAACTACATACTCATAAGCATCCATATATAAAGATTCAATACCAAATCTTTCTAAATAAATTTTTTTAGGTACTTTTCCCTTTCTAAAACCATCAACTTTAACAGTTTTACTTTTCTTTGTAAATGCTTTATCTAAAGCATCAGTCCATTCTTTTCCTTCAATTTTAATAGTTATTTTCTTCTCATTTTTAGCCATACAAAATAACTCCTTTCATTTACGTTTAATATTGTACCTTAAAATACTATTATTTGCAAATTCTTTTGTTTAATTTAGTTAAAAATTATAAACTTAATTCAAATGGGTCACTTTCTGAGCCTGTACCAGAAGAAATTTTAACATTCGATGTCAGATAAACGACGGGACGAACCGCATAGCTGTTGGACGCAATGTTGAAGCCGACGTTCCCACCTGAGTCTACATATAACGCAAAGTACGCATTGGAACGGGTCGCATTCGGCGATAATGTCCATTGATAAGAACTGTTAAATAGCCAGTCATTATTTTTGCAATCACTTAAACTGCTGTCATCCCAACTCCTTAAACTTGTATTTAAACATGTTGTTCTGTCCGTTGTGTCTCCACCACTCGTAGCATATCCATAATCACTTAGATACATTAGGCCTACTTTTCCTGTCCATGTTATTGTTCGTTCTACTGTGTCATTACAAGGGGTGCCACTTAAACATTTTTTACCATTTCTAGTTCCTCGTTCTTCTGTGTAAAATTTACTTGCTATTTGATTACTTGTCGTTGATGCTCCTGTATTCCATACGGCATCACTTATTAATATTTTTAATTTGTCTTTTATACCTGTACTTGTGAAATTGCAACTTGTTGTTCCATTTTTTGAAATATTATAACATGTTCCTGATTGGTTATTCCAGTATAGAGACCCACCTACTGATTCACTTTCATATCCTGGATTTAATAGTTTCATTAAATCAGCTTGGCTCCATTCA
>URPE01000041.1 GCA_900549625.1 uncultured Mycoplasmatota bacterium | reverse complement strand
ATCATACAATAAGGTAAAGAACTTGTAGAGGAAAAATCACTTCCTTTAATAAATGCTTTGATAGTTACCTTTCAAAGTCTTTGCTTAAACAACTTAAGTTTAATAAATAGCCTAATATTTACTAGCATTTTTCACCTGAAGCAAAAAAAGTCTTACCTAAGACTTTCCAGACTGTTGACAAATAGGTAGAACTTTTACTTATTTGTCTTTTATTTTGTAAAAATAATAAAATTTCCAATATAAATAGTAATGTCTAGGATATTTATATCCTAAACATAATGATGCAATGAAAACTTTTTCAGATTCATGCACGCATAAAGAAGGGTTAATTCTCGATGAACCCTTTCTTTTATTCTAAAGTATGTATATCTTAATCCATACTTCATTTTTCCATCTGCAAAGACCCTTTCTATATGTTGCGGTCTCTGTTTATATATATCTTTTACATCACTATGATGTCTATAATCATTTATCATTTCTTTATATTCCTCCCATACATGTCTTAAGATTTGTTTATATTTGTTTTTTGTGCATTTTTCTTTAAATGGACATTTTGAACAATCGTGTTCATCAGCCTTATAAACCATATATCCATTTTTATCAATTCTTCCAGTTGGTATTAAATCTTTTTCATTTGGGCAAATATAAATATTATTATATTCATCGTATGTAAATTCGTACTTTTTAAAATAACCTTTTCTATATCCCTTTCTAGTATATGGAAATGCTGGTATCATATCTAAATCTATTATTGTTTTACATATATGTATGTGATGTTAAATATGCAGCATCTCCAACAAAATATTTTATTTGGGAAATATCATAATGTGAATTTAGATTTTCAAAAGAATCATAAAAAGAAACAGAATCGTGAACATTACTTCCATTTGTATCTACTGTTAAAATATAATTATTATTGTCACATATTACACTTGTGTTATATCCAAACATCTTTTCTTTATCGCTTTTGTATAACATACCAGCGTCTTTATCCACATCACTTACAATTATTTCTTTTTCTCCAATTACTTCTTCTGTATCTACTTCTTCATTACATTTTACTATTTTTTCAACTTCTTCTAAATATTCTTCATCTGTTAAAACTTAGTCCTGTAAGCCTTTTAAAGCAATTTCTAAATCTAGTTCTTTTTGATATTTTTTGGCTTCTATCTTTACTGTTTCTTTATGATTTTTCTTTTTATTTGCTGATGCTTTTGTATGTGTTGAATCTATGTATACTGCTGTCATATCCAAGCAATTCCAATTTATTAATAATTCAATTACTTTATCAAATACTGTCTGCAATAAATCTTTTTCTAATTTACAGAATTTTCTTTTATAATTTTGAGAATATGTTGAATGATTTGGAACTTCCTCGTTTAAATTATATCCAATAAACCATCTATACAAATTATTGTATTTTAGATTTTCATAGGTTCTTCTCAAACTATCTTCATGAAAAAGGAACTTCAATATATGAATCTTTATCAAAACTACTGGATCTATACTTTTTCTTCCTAGCTTTGAATATAGTTTTTCAACTTCTTCATATACGAAATTCCAATCAAAGTATTCATCTATTACTCTTAAAAAATGGTCTTTTGGTACCATATCTTCTAAATTTACTATTTCACAAGAGTATTGTCTTTTTGGTCTTTTTGTCATTGACATATTTATCACTTACTTTCTTTACGTTTCCTGTATTAATTATACCATTTTTTCACAAAAAAAGTAAGGTTTGTAAGCTTTAAAATTGGAAACATAAAGCAACCTTACGTATTTATTTTACAACATTTTTTTTAAAATTAAAAGACTATTAACAAAGAAATTATTTGTCAACAGTCTGAAGACTCATTAAGTCTTTTATTTTATTAGGATACATTAATTAAAAATGGATTGCTTGCGGTACCAATTCCTCCACTTATTTTTGCAGTCCCACTAATACTTATAACAGGACGAACACCAAAGCCGTAGTCCACCCAGATGTCGTTAGGATAGCCTGCGCTGCTCAAGATAAACTCACGTGCCGTCGCATCCGAAACAACGAAAAACTTCGGAGACAAAGTCCAATAAAGACTTGTACTATATGTATAAGCAGATTTATTAATGTAACCATCGGCATAACCCGAAAGCATTAATTCATCGACTGTAATTAAGCCAATCGGATAAGTTAAGGCTTTATTTCCTTTAGTATTTGTACTTAAGGTAAATAAATCGTTTGTTTGAGCGCATTTTAAAGTCGGTTGTTTTGTTTTGTAATATCTTCTCCATGGTCCATAGTTAGTATTAGACCCTGTTGTTGAATATCCATTTCCCGAATCTAGACTTCTATCATTACAGAAACCGGCATCAGCGATAACTGATTCATTGCTTGTTCCTAAAATATGAGTTTTATACCAATTGTCTAATTCTTTTTTGATATTGCTATCGTTTTCATTGGCTTTTGTCTTTTCGTAACTTGTATTTAAAGTGCTACCATACATGTATCCTACATAAGCTGGGTTATCTCTTTTAATATTAAAGGCAGCTGATTTTATATTTAAACCGGAGCCACTGGCATCGGCTGTTGTTCCTGCATATAAAAGTCTAACACTGCCATCACCATTGATACGAATAATTCGCCAGTAAGCACCAGCATATTTTACATAGTTGTTATTTACTGAACCGCGATAGTAATAACTTATACCATCATCATCTGCCATTTGATAAAGTCCTTTATCCGACTTATCACTTTCATTTTCTGTTTGGTTCATTAAATAACCTTTTAAATTATATCTTCTCGTTTTGAAAGAAGTTCCGCCTGAACCAGTTGCTGTACCATCTGTAATACTTGCCCCAGTGATTTCGTAAATACTTGAACAACCTGAGGTGCCTTTATTAATGACAATGACATCTGAAGAACTTGTGTTATATCCGGAACTACAGAAATAATACTTCGTAGTACCTCCATATGTTAAAGTAGTTGGATCTACTTGTTGAACATTTGTAATGGTATATTTTCCTGTGTCTTTGTTAAAAGTATAGCTAGTACCTATAGGTAGTAAAACATTTTCACTAGTTAAATTTTTAAATCTTTCATCTGTATCTTTTTGAGCAACTAAGTCTGGATGAGGCATTATTGGTGATGAACTACTTAGACTTGTGGCTTTATTTTCATTCCAAATAAGAATTGGTGCGGTTTTAGTAAAGTCTGGACTTTGCTTTTCCGCAATTTTTTGTTTTGATATTTCAGGAC
>URPE01000040.1 GCA_900549625.1 uncultured Mycoplasmatota bacterium | reverse complement strand
ATAATGTTAATTGCAAAGTTGGTATAGCAAAAGGAACACCAATTCTATGGCGAATTATAGGTGTTATGAAAAATATTGATGATGGTACAGGAAATAAGAGTGATAGAGTAAAATTAATAAGAGCTAACGCAATAGGTAGGTATTCATGGGACACAATTGATTACTCGGTAAACAGAGGAGAGGGAGTAAATGAATGGAGCAGTGCAGATTTAATGAAATTGTTAAACCCTGGGTATGAAGGCGAATCAGCAGGTGGGTCTCTATACTGGAATAACCTGTCAGGAACATGTTATATAGGTGAAAACAATGGAACAACAAGTTGTGATTTCACAAGTACAGGCATAAAGGAAAAATTAAAAATATTAATAAGTGATGCCGTATGGAATACAGGTAGTAACGGAACAAATGGCTATACAAGTTCAAGCAACGGACTAACAAAACATTTCTATGCATATGAAAGAAGTGATAATACTGGCAAAATATGTACAAGTGGACCTGATTGTAATGATACAGTAGAAAGAACAACAACATGGACCGGAAAAGTAGGCTTAATGTATCCAAGTGATTATGGATATGCAACAAGTGGGGGAAGTACAACAGACCGAGCAACATGTTTAAATACAAATTTAAATAGATGGGATCGCAGTAGTGTAAGTGATTGCAAAAATAATGACTGGTTATATAATAGCAGTAGTCAATGGACAATCTCGCCGGAAGCGGCCTCTTCTGTTGCAATCAATGCGTTCAATGTGAGCGACTCCGGGAGCGTCTGGGGCCACGATGCGTGCTACGGTCCTGAGGTTCGGCCCGTCGTTTATCTAAAATCAAATGTTAAGATTTCTTCTGGTACAGGATCACAAGATGACCCGTTTGTACTTGAAGGATAGATAATTATTAAGTATGTAAGATAATAATTTACATGCTTTTTTTTCGTTATTATGTGACTTTTAGGGTAAAATTTGATACACTTGTTATGGAGGGGATTTAGGTGGATATATTTAGACCAGATATTTATAAACCAAGTATTTATGATATTAATTATGAAGAACTTAAAAGAAGAGGAATTAAATGTTTACTATTTGATTTAGATAATACAATAGCAACATTTGATGAGGAAGTACCTGATAAGAAGTTAAAAGATTTTTTCTTATATTTAGAAGAATTAGGTTTTAAAAATATTATTATGTCTAATTCACCTAGAAAAAGGGTTGCACCATTTAAAGAAAATTGTAATATTGATAGTGCATGTAAGAGTATGAAACCTTTTAAAACTAAATATATAAAGATTATGAAGATGTATTCTTTTTTGGATACACAGGTTGCTTGTATAGGGGATCAGTTACTCACTGATATATTTGGGGCTAATAGACTGGGGCTTACTAGTATCTTAGTAAATCCTATTAGTTCTAAAGAAAAAGCTGTTACTAAGATAAATAGGAAAGTAGAAAATATTATTTATAAACACTTTTTAAAAAGAGGGATATTTAAGAAGGGAGAATATTATGATTAAACATTGTCTTGGGTGTGGAACTGTTTTACAAAGTGAAGATAAAAATAAACCTGGTTATATATTAGATATAAATAAAGATTATTGTATGCGTTGTTTTAGATTAACACATTATAATGAGAAAACAGTTACAATAGTTCATAATGATATTAAAGAAATTAAAAGTATTGTTAATAATAAAAAGGGGTTAACTTTTTACTTTGTTGATTTTTTAAATATAAGTGAAGAGACTCTTAAATATTATTATGATATAGAAGGGGAAAAGTGTCTTGTTATAAGTAAAAGTGATACTATACCTAAAAGTATATATTTAGAAAGAATAAGAGAATGGTTAAGAACATGTTTTAATATTCATGAAAGTATTTTGTTTATTAGAAAGAGTAGTCGTAGTAGTATTAAAAAGATTCTTGATATAATGGATAATAGTAATAAACGTATTTTTTATTTTCTTGGGGTTACTAATGCTGGAAAGTCAACATTTATTAATGATTTATTAGATACATTAGAAGAAAGTGACAGACATATTACTGTTAGTGAAATGCCTAATACGACAGTTAATTTTATTGAAATAAAATTAAGTATTGGTACTATATATGATACAGCAGGTCTTGCTTATAATTATTTAGAAGTACCTTTTAAAGATTTAGAAATGCTTAATTTGAAAAAAGAAATAAAACCACTTACTTATCAGTTAATGAGTGGAGAAGGGCTAATTATAGAACCTTTATTTAGAATAGAAGCAGTAAGTAAATGTAATATAACTTGGTTTGCTAGTAGTAACTTACTTATTACGCGTGTATATGGTAAAAGTGATCGCTTAAAAGATAAAAGTATTACTATTAATATAGATAAACCATCTAATATTCTAATTAAAGGTGTTGGGTTTTTCTATATTAAAGATAAGACAACTATAAATATTTATAATATTAAGAAAGAATATATTGAGGTTATGCCTTCTTATATGGGAGTATGTAATGACTAAAATTAGGGTAATGGATGAAACGCTCGCTAATAAAATAGCGGCTGGGGAAGTAGTTGAAAAATGTAGTTCTATTGTTAAAGAGTTATGTGAAAATAGTATTGATGCTCATGCTAAGAAAATAATTATTAATTTAAGTGAAGGTGGTAAAAAGAAAATTGAAGTTATTGATGATGGGTGTGGTATGAGTAAAGAGGACGCAGTGCTTGCTTTTATGCGACACGCGACTAGTAAAATATATAAAGATGATGATTTGTTTTTTATTGATACATTGGGATTTCGTGGTGAAGCGTTGCCATCAATTGCTAGTGTTTCTAAAACTAATTTAATTACTAGTGATGGGGGTATTGGCACCCATATTGTTATTGAAGGTGGTAAAAAAGTTTTAGAAGAAGCTAGTGATGCTAGAGTAGGAACAAGTATTACGGTTACTAATCTTTTTTATAATACACCGGCTCGGCTTAAGTATTTAAAAAGTGAACAATATGAACTTGCTAATTGTGTTTCTTTTGTGGAAAAGCTTTCCTTATCGCATCCAGAGATAGCTTTTTTGCTTACTAATGATGGGACTACATTAGTTATGACTAGTGGTAGTAATAATATGTTAAAGACTATTCATGAAATATATGGTTTAAGTGTTTCAAAAAGAATGCTTGAGGTTCGGGCAAGTAATGATGACTTTGATTTGTTTGGGTATGTTTGTAAACCAGAAATTTTAAAAAGTAATCGTAATCATATGATTGTTATTGTAAATGATAGAATAGTTAGAAATAATGATATTAATAGAGCTATTAATGATGCTTATTATACTTATAAACCTGATATTAAGTATCCTATTGTTGTTTTAAAAATTAATACTGACCCGACTCTTGTTGATGTAAATATTCATCCAACTAAGCAAGATATTAAATTATCAAAGATGGATGTTTTATATGATTTAATTGTTAAGACTATTAAGAGTGCTTTATATAAGGCTTTATTAATACCGGATGCCATCGAACGTTTACCTGAATCTAATCCAATTAAAGATGAAGTTATTACGGATATAATTAAAGAAAATGATACTGATTATGAAGTTAAAAGTACTCAAGCTACATTTGATTTTGCAGCAAGTACTAGTAACGATACAAAAGAGGAAGTTGTAAATATTAATCCTTGTATGAAAAAGCTTAAACTTTATCCTGTAGGGCTTGCCCATGGCACTTACATTATTGCTGAAAATGAAACTGGTGTTTTCTTAATTGATCAACATGCGGCTCAAGAAAGAGTTAATTATGAACGAAATATGGCGGCTTTAAAAAGTCATACATTTCATCAAACTAATTTGCTTTTGCCAATTACTATTGAACTTTCTGGAAGTGAATTTTTAGCTGTTCAAAAAGAAATTCCCCATTTAAATGAACTTGGTTTTGATATTGCCCCTTTTGGGATGAATACTATTATTATAAAAGCCCATCCGACGTGGCTAAGACCAGGCTATGAAGAAGAAAGTATTAGAAAAATAATTGATTTAATAGTTAGTGGGATAACAAGTATCGATCCGGTTAAATTTAATGAAAGTGTAGCAATAACTTTAGCTTGTAAAATGAGTATTAAAGCTAATATGCGTATTTCACATGAAGCTCAAGAAGAGTTATTAGATGAACTTTGCGCTTGTGATAACCCATATAACTGTCCACATGGAAGACCTACTATTATTAAGTTTAGTATTTATGATTTAGAAAGAATGTTTAAAAGAAGTATGAATTAAGACCAACTATATACAAGTCAAGTCTAAATTGATAAATTTTATGAAATAG
>URPE01000039.1 GCA_900549625.1 uncultured Mycoplasmatota bacterium | reverse complement strand
AGACTTTGATAATAGTACATTATCTAAAACTACATATTACTTAGTATATTGTTATAAAAATAATGGTAATCAAGACGCCCAACAAGGTAAGAATTTTAGCGGAGAAATAAGTGTAAAATTAATACTTGAAAAAACAGCACCAGATATAATAGGAGAGAAAGTAACTGATGCTGTTACAATGTTAGCTAATTATGATACAATAAATTTAGCAGTAGATGATTATGGTAATACAAGATATATTGGAGCTAACCCAAATAACTATGTTAGTATCGAAGGAGAAGAGTATACAAGTGATATCTATTATGGCTATTATAATACGGCATTACCTAGCATAGATTATAAAGAATATTCTAGTTTAGAAGAATGTACAAATGGCTTTCCATATAATAAGAATTGTACACTTGTTCAAACGAAAGGCACACCAATTTTATGGCAAATTATAGGGGTCATGAAAAATGTTGATGATGGTAATGGGAACAAGAAAGACAGAGTAAAATTAATTCGTTCAGAATCAATCGGGGAATATTCATGGGACAAAAGTGATAGTTCAGTAAATTCAGGTTATGGCGTTAACGAATGGAGCCAAGCTGACTTAATGAAACTATTAAATCCAGGATATGAAAGTGAAGCAGTAGGTGGTTCATTATACTGGAACAACCGTTCAGGAACATGTTACGGCGGTGCTAATTCTACAATAAGCTGTAATTTCACAAGTAAAGGCATAAAAGAAAAATTGAAAAATATGCTAGGTAATGCCGTATGGAATACAGGCAGTAACGGAACAAATGACGGTAAAAGTTCAAGCAATGGATTAACAAAACATTTCTATGCGTATGAAAGAAGTGATAATACTGGTAAAATATGTACAATCGGATACTATGGAAACATTTGCAATGATACCGTAGAAAGAACAACAACATGGACAGGAAAAGTAGGCTTAATGTATCCAAGTGATTATGGATATGCAACAAGTGGCGGCAGTACAACAGATCGAACAACATGTTTAAATAAAGAACTATACAATTGGGGTAACAGTAGTGTAAGTGATTGCAAAAATAATGACTGGTTATTAAAAAATAGTCGGCAATGGACAATATCGCCGCGTGCGGACTCTTCCTATGCGCGCTATGTGTTCTCTGTGTTCGAATCTGGCAACCTCTACTACCACACCGATGGGATCAGCTACATTAACGTGCGTCCTGTCGTTTATCTGACATCAAATGTTAAAATTTCTTCTGGTACAGGTTCACAAGATGACCCGTTTATACTTGAATCGTAATAAAAAAATGCAAGATTATATTTCTCGCATTTTTTCTTGGTTTTTATAAGGATTTTTAGGGTCTATTTTGTCTACAAATAAGATACCATTTAAGTGATCTATTTCATGTTGAAAAGCTATTGATATATCTTCTCTGACACGTATTTGATAAGGTTTACCGTTTTCGTCATACGCTTCCACCGTCATTCTAGCATATCTTGGAACAATTCCTTCAACATCTCTATCTACTGATAAACATCCTTCACCTTCACCAACAAATATTTCTTCTTCACTATGAGATATAACTTTAGGGTTAATTACAATATAGTTTCTAAATTTATTTTTTTCTAATTCTTCTACTACAACAAATATTCTTTTTAAAACACCAACTTGTACAGCCGATAAGCCCATGCCAGCACGTAAATCATATTTTTCTCTTTCCTCATCAATTTGACTCATAGTTAAATAAGTAATCATATCTGTAATTAGTTGTTTATCTTCTTCTTTTAAAGGAAATTCAGCATCAACACTTTTTTGATGTAACACTCTTTCTTTTTCATTTAATATTTTGATATTTGGTAACTTCATAATTCATCACTCCTAAAACAAGGCTATTATAACAAATTTTTCCAAAAGAAAAAAGAAGTTTTGCCTTCTTTTTAGTTATTGTTATTGCCGAATGTCCAACCGGCACCAATGATGATGACTAAAAGTATGAATAATACAATCCATATTGCAGCACCAGCACCATAACCAGAAGTATATCCAGCATAGCCAGTATTCATGCAACAAGGACTTTGATAACCATAGTTTCCACCATAGTATCCATTATTTCCATAATAATACATAACGTAACCTCCTAATCTTTCTATTATAGTTTACTCAAAAAAGTATTTTTTGACATTAATTCGACAATTTTATTTATTAGTATCTATTATAATTAGGTTAGGTGGTGTTATGGCAAAGAAATTTAAAAGCAAAAAAAGACATAAAAATAGATTTTTTAAAATTCTATTATTAATTATTATAGTCTTTACTTTTTCGTTATGCTTATCTTTTTTTGCATCATTTTTTAGTAATGAAAGTGTTCTTTATTTTCTTTTAGATACTAATTTAAAGTGGGAAAGTGTCACTAATAAACGATCAGATATAATAGATTTTTTACTTGATTATACGATTGGAAGACAAGAAATAGAAGAAGACGTGTATGATGGCAGTAACTCTAAAAACGAATATATAAGTGATCCGGATCCTAAAGAAAATCATGAATACCCGGTAGTTTATATATATAATACCCATCAAGGAGAGGAATACGTAGGTGATAATTTACAAGAACATGACGTAATTCCAACCGTGATGCTTGCAAGCTATAGATTAAGAGAAAAATTAAATCAAAATAATATTTACACAATGGTAGAAACTAATAAGATTAGTGAAATTTTAAAAATAAATAATTGGAATTATGGTAGTAGTTATAAAGCTAGTAAATTATTAATGAGTGATGCCAAAGATAAAAATAAAACTTTAAAATATTTTTTAGATATTCATAGAGATTCAATTTCATATAAATTGTCTACATTAGACTATAATGGTAAGAAATATGCAAAAGTTTTATTTGTGGTAGGAACTGATTATGAGGGATTCGAAAAAAACTTAGAATTTAGTGAAAAGTTAAGTGAGAAGATAAATACTATAATACCTGGGTTATCAAGAGGAGTCTTAAAAAAAGGAGGAAAAGGCGTCAATGGCATCTATAATCAAGATTTTTCTAGTAATACATTACTAATAGAATTAGGTGGCACATACAATAAATTAGAAGAGGTTACTAATACAGTTGATATTATTAGTGAATCTTTACTTGACTTAATCGGGTGATACTATGGATAAGAAGAAAAATAAAGGTGCCTTTTTCTTGAGGTTACTAGGTATTTTATTTATATTATATATATCACTTACAATTGCTATTCAAACAGGCTATTACGAGGCTAAATTAAGCGAGAAAACCACTATTACTAATGAAGCTATTAAACAGTTTGAAAGTGACGTAAGAGATGGTAAAAACGTCGATATAAATGATTATCTTACTGATACTTATAAGGATTATTCTAATCAAACAACTAAAACTGGTTTTGCCTTATCTAGTTTAGTAGAAGAATTTATGTCAAAAGGTATAAATGAAATGGTTAATGTTTTTAAAATGTTGTTTACATAAAAAAGACTACTAGAAACTTTTATTTAATAGTAGCCCTTTCTTTTTCGGTATTTTTCTTTTCAAAAATAATATTTATATCATGCTTTTTAGCAATATTTAGTAAGTAATCAAAATAATATCTATTGTGTCCACTTTCGATACCTTTAGCCCATGAACGTCCTTTATGATTTAATTCATTACTTAATTCCTCTTGTGTAAGACCAGTCCATTCACGAATGATTTCAAATATTTCTTTAGCTTCATAGTTATGAGCATTTAATTTCATCTTATCACTCCTATTTAAAGGATACTATGTAATTTTCTTAAAAGTTTAAAATGGTACTTGACAGATACCTTACGAATTTTTTATACTTTAATTAACATATTAATAGTAGTTTAGGAGAGTAAGCTTTATGAGCAAAAAGATAAAATGGACAGTATTAGTTTTTTTAGTATTTTTAATAATATCTTTGATAGGTGTTAGTTTTTCTTACTGGCGTTTTGAAAGTAAACAAAATGATAAGAATATAGCTAGTAGTAAATGTTTTAAAGTAACTATTACTAATGAAAGTGATGCTATTACTTTAACTAATATGCATCCCATAACAGATGAAGAAGGATTAAAGAGTAGTAGTTATTCTTTTACTATAGAAAATACATGTGATACATATGCAATGTATCAAGTAAACTTAGAAGATATATTAGATGATACAATAACAAAAAGATTAAATAATAAATATATAAAAATATCTTTAAATAATGGAACACCAAAAGTTTTAAATACATATCAAAGTGTTACACCCACAATCAATAATGCTGATGCCTCATTTAAATTAACAAGCGGGTCATTAGCGCCAAAGGGTAGTAGTAATGATTCAGTAAATTATAATTTAAAGTTATGGATGAATTATGATACACCAGCATTAGATGAGGTTATGAGTGCAACATTTAAAAGTAAGATCAGTGTAGTATCAGTTTATACAGAAGAAGAAAATTTAAATAATGAAATAACAATTGCTTATACAAGTAAAGATATAGAGTATAGTAAAGATAGCCAAACCATAGAGATAGTGGGAGAAAGTAAAGAAAAAAATATTATAGAATATAGTGAAGATGGAAGTAGTTATACAAGTGTTGATA
>URPE01000038.1 GCA_900549625.1 uncultured Mycoplasmatota bacterium | reverse complement strand
ACTCCCCACAGTTAAAGATTACTTTTTTAACTTTCAAAATATTGACAAGATTTACGGCTTCTCCCATATGATCGTAATCTCCATGTGTAATTATTAAAATTTCTAACTCATTAATGCCAAGTGAATTAATAAAAGTCTTAATATTCGATGCATTGTTTGTTTTTTTAATTTTAACAGTCCAATCTTCTTTTTTAAAACTAACTAACCCTCCTGTATCAATTAAGACGGCTTTTTTATTAGGTGTTACAATTAAACTAGAGTCACCTTGGGATACATTTAAGTAGTAAACGTGGCAAGCTTTATCTAATATAGGAAATAACAATATAGCCAAAAATACAATAGGTAAAATAAGTTTATATTTTCTTTTTTTCGTTTTTAAAGCCATAAATAGTATAATTAAATAAATAAACCAAAGAATAGTTGGTACTTTAGAAACCGCAATAACGCCAAAAGTAATCTTACTACACAAATTATTAATACTAGAAAATATTAATATGCACTTAGAAAATAAAGGATTTAAAAGAGGGATTAATAAACTTAAGAAACAGATAGGATATAAAATAAAACTAACAAAAGGTACAAAAAACAAATTCCAAATAACAGTAAGAAGATTAATAGAATAATAATTACTAGCAGTTATAGGTATACTAGCTAAAAAAGCAATAAGGCTAGTATAGAAAAGACTTATAAAATAATTTTTTCTTGGTATTAAATAAGTAAGACAATAACTTATTAAAAAAGAATATTGAAAGCCTATATCATAAATAAAAAACGGATTAATAAATAGTAAAATTGTTGCTATATAAAATATTCTTATCCTTGTATTTAAACCTAAATTATATTTATCATTTATTAAAGATGCCAACCACATTAAACTAGCTCTTAAAACAGAAGGTGTAAAACTAGTTAAAAAAGCATAAAAACTTAAAAATAACAAAATAATAATATTTTTCTTATTACCTAACCTACCAAATATTTTAGTAAGAAAAAAAATAAATAAAGAAATATGCATTCCAGAAATAGCAAATAAATGACTAATACCATTAAATCTAATATTACCTGTATCTAAAAGAGTAGTATTACCCATAACCATTGTAAGAAAATAATCATTATTATCTTTACTTATTAGAGTATTCATAATTTTTGTTTTAATTTGAAATAATATATTACCTTTTTTAGTAATAGAAACTTTATTAGCATTAAAAATATAATAAATATTTTTGTTATTTAAATACTTTTGATAATTAAAAGTATTAGGAATCTTCCTAGCACTAGGATAGCTAAATTCACCATATAATTCTAAAGTATCATAAAACCCTAAGTTATTTACATAGTAGTTTTTTTCCTTCTTAGTTTTAAACGTATAATAAACAATATATTTTTCTTTACTTTTTAAAGTAAGAGAAAGTGTATCACCATCTATTTTTTTGTTTAACACTTTCCCTACGAGATTATCTTTAGTAGTATCAATATCATGATTACTATTAAATAATCTTAAAGAACATATTATAATTAAAAAAAGTAAAATAATAATTATTACATACTTAGACTGTAAGATATGGGGCCATTTTTTCATACATCTTGTCGCCTATACCCTTAATATTTTTAATATCTTCTTTTTTAGTAAATTTGCCACAGTTAGTACGATAGTCAATAATAAGTTTAGCTTTTGCTTCCCCAACACCAGGAATATTTTGTAACTCACTTAAACTAGCCGTATTAATATTGATTAAAGAACTTGCTTGGTCAGTAGTTGTTTTATCATTACTTGTACTTTCTGTACTCTCAGTAATACTATCTAATTTAGCCATATTTTTAACTTCATCTTTAGTGTATACAGTAACAACCATTTCATTAGTTAAAGATTTACTTAAATTCAAATTACTAGTATCAGCATCATTAGTTAACCCACCAGCCATTTGTATTAAGTCATTTACAATACTTTCTTTTACGACTTTATAAACACCAGGATTTACAACAGCCCCTTTAATATCCACAACTATCTCGTTTTTTTCTTCATCAGTTGAAACAGTTTCTTCCGTTTTAGGACATGTATATGTTTCTTCAGCCATAACACTAGTCGCATATAAAACAAGAGAACCTAAAGTAACAAAAGTCATTAAAATAAAACTAACTAATATTTTTTTATCCTTTAACCATTCCAAGATATTTTGCATAAGACTCTCCTTTCTAAGAAGGCTAACATTTACCCTTCTAATATTACTATTCAAGATGAGTAACCCATTTTCTTTTTTTTAATTAATTTTTTAAAGCAAAGCATAAAAAAAATGTCATACTTGACACTTCTTTACGATTATTTAGTTAATGCTGCTAGAGATCTTTTCTCTTCATTAGTTTTATTTTCTATCGAAACTCTTAAAACAATAAATAACATCATTATAACATTCATATTAAAACTACCACCATAACTTAAAAAAGGTACAGGCACACCCGTTAAAGGTACCAAAGCTAAAATACCCATAAAATTAACTAAAAGATGCATTAACAAGTAGATAAATGTTCCATAACAGATCATAGAGTTTCTTAAAGAATCAGCTATCTTCGCTATTTTTAAAATCCTATATAACATATAAGCATAACCTAAAATAACAACAACTCCAATAATAAGACCTAATTCCTCAACTAAAATCGGGAAAATAAAGTCAGTATGAGCCTCTGGTAAATATAAATATTTTTGTGATGAATTACCTAGTCCAACACCAAGTAGTCCCCCATTATGAAAGGCAATAAAACCATTACATACCTGATACCCAGTATCTTCAATATATCTTTGACAAGGGCTTTGAAATTTTAATCTAGCTAGTTGGCCACTATTAAAGATATCAGACCCACTATATAAAAGAGCACCTACCGCAACAAGTCCTGCAATACCAATATATTTAATTATTTCAACATTGCTTTCTTTTTCAAAAGGAACTCTTAAAAAAAGAAAGAAAACAATACCCCCAATAATAACAGCCCCACCAAAGTCTGGCTGCATAGCTACCAAAAAGAAAATAACTGCTGCAAAGATAATAGGTATAAAGTTATAAGCAAATGGTTTTCTTTTTTTAACACTTTTTTCATAAAAAACAGCCATATATAAAATAAGAGCAGTTTTTGCAAACTCAGTTGGTTGCAAATTAAAAAAACCAAAGTCAAGCCAGCTTTGTGCCCCACCAGCAATAACACCATAACTAAAAACTAAGAATAACAAGCCAATAATTCCAAACAAGTATACTGGTGCCAATAAACGATATTTTTTAGTTGGTAATCTAAGTAAAACAAAAATCCCAAAAAGCCATGAAAAACCAACAAAAATAAGTTGTCTTACAAAAAAATATGATGATGACACATTATAACGAAGAACAGCTGATACACTTGAAGCACTAAGTATCATTACTAATCCCAAAATTGTATAAATGCCCATAAAAAAGAATAAGGGCTTATCTATTTTTTTAAACAGATTTTTCATGCTTACTCACCTATATTAATAATATCATAATTTCTATGATTTAAAAAGTTTTAATATTTTTAAATTGTAAAGAATTATAAACTAGGAACATAAGGATTATTTTTAGTACCATCACCTGTAAATTTTAGAGTGCTTTTAAGATTTATTACAGGACGTAGTCCACGTGCAATAGTAGTATCACGATCATCTAAAAAGCCCGTTTTAAAAACATAAAATTCAAAAGCAAATATCCAAGTATTAGCACCATATGGATTATAATAGCCAACTGGTGTCATTGTCCAATAATTATCACCAATTGTCAAAAAAGAATCTAAAATTGTTTTCTTATAAGTATAATCGCCATCAAATAATCCACCACCATGTCCAGCTAATAACACCTCATCTGCCGTGATTAAACCTACTGGATAAGTTAAGGCTTTATTACCACCTGATGCACTACTAACAGTGTAATAATCGCTTGTATTCTCACATTTCAAACTTGGTGTACTAGTACTTACTCTTAAATATCCTTTGTAGTAAGTTGAAACAGTACCTGTTCCGACTCCACTTTGATTATTTAAAGTACTCCTGTCACCACAAAAACCAGAAGATGTGTCAAAATAGCTCGAATAACTAACAAGTTTAGATGTATAAAAATTATCATTTGCTATTTTGCTTGTTGAGCTCGTCCCGTTACCATGTACATTACCATTTGTATACATATATCCTACATACATGTTGTTATTGTAGTTTGGATTAAACTGACTTGTCCCGTATTCTCTATCTTCACTTACCGCACCATTGTCATGAGCACTTGTTCCATCATAAATCATACGAATACTACCATTACCATTAATTCTAATTATTCGCCAGTAGTATCCGGCAAATTTAACATAGTTATTTTCAACACTACCTCGGTAATAATAACTTATGCCGTCATCATCTTGAGTTTCATATATACCCTTTTCATGTGATTCACAATTCTCATCATCACAGGCACTTTTACTAAAGTCTGGCGTATAAGTATTTACATCAATATTACCAATTGCTGTACTTACTATCTTACTAGTTTTCTCAAAATACAAATTACATCTAGTTCTTGTATAATCTGTGGCATTGTAGTTATGATAATCCCCTATAAATTTCCAACCAGCATTATCCCAACTAGGTATAACACCATTAGTACACGTACTTTTTTCAGTATTCAACGTATAACCAGTATTTTGACTAGGCATATCCCTGGTAATTACTCCATCAACATAATAAGCAAAATATATGTCACCTGGATCACTTACTATTCCATTTATT
>URPE01000037.1 GCA_900549625.1 uncultured Mycoplasmatota bacterium | reverse complement strand
TAAAGTAACAGTAACGGCAAGTGCAGGAATATATGACCCATTAAAACAAGGATATGACACTATAAGTGATGCCATACTAGCTAATGAATATCAAACGAGTCCTGAAATATCAAAACAAAAAATAGCGGAAAAACAAAGTCCAGACTTTACTAAGACAGCCCCATTAATTGTATGGAATGAAAATATAAGTGATTCTTTAAAGACTGTTACAGCCATGATGCCCCATCCTGATTTAGTGGCCTTAAAAGACACTGATAAAAGATTTAAATATTTAACTAATGATAATGTATTACTTACAATAGGTACTAGCTATACTTTTAACAAAGACACAGGAAAATATGATTTAACTAATGTATCCCAAAAAGACCCTACAAAGTTAAATTATAATGGTAATACTAAATATTATT
The DNA here is from genome assembly GCA_900549625.1 of uncultured Mycoplasmatota bacterium. Classification (GTDB taxonomy): domain Bacteria; phylum Bacillota_I; class Bacilli_A; order RF39; family UBA660; genus Ventrenecus. The sequence continues at coordinate 4,988 of URPE01000037.1, read as the reverse complement.
ACTGTGGCTCTAGGTATAATATTAATTCCTCTGATGTTATTACAACAGTAAGAAATACAAACTGTGCTACTTTGTATGAAATAAGAAGTGCAAGTATTAGTGATGAAACTGCAACTGGGACAACTGGTACTTCATTTAAGACTAGAAAATATAATTTAAAGGGATATGCCATGAATCAAATAGAAAATAAAAGTGATAAGTCAGACAAAGGACTTTATCAAATAGAAGATGATGATGGTATAAGTTATTATTACCGTGGTTCTGTAAAAAATAATTATGTGAAATATGCGGGATACTATTGGCGTATAGTACGTATAAATGGCGATGGAAGTGTCAGACTTTTATATGATGGTAAAACGCCTAATGTAAGTGGGGATAGTTTTAATATTTTATCTTGGAAACCATTTAATAGCAAAAGAGATAACCCTGCTTATACTGGATATATGTATGGTAATACTTTGAATGAGAGTTATGATAAGTCGACAGCTAATGAAGTAGATAGTAATGTAAAAACTGAGTTAGACAATTGGTATAAAGCAAACATTTTAGATACTAATAATGGGGCTATAATTGCTGATGCTGGTTTTTGTGATGATAGAAGTGTATCAAGTGGTAATGGTTATTTAACAAATGGTTCAACTACAATTTATAATGTTTATAATAGATTTTATAAATCCAAATCACCAACATTAATCTGTTCTTTATCAAATGATTTATTTACTACATCTACAAGCAATAAGGGTAATAAAGCACTTACTTATCCTATTGGTTTACTTACTGTTGATGAGTTAATGATGAGTGGATATGCAGATGGTTATATTAATAAATCCGCTTATACAATTAGTGCTAATTCATATTGGATTTTATCTCCATGTATGTATACGGTTGATAATGCATCTTCTTATGCTTTTCAATTATATAGTGTAGGTTATCTTGGGGGTTTTAATAAAGTATCAGATGGTGGAGGAATAAGACCAGTTATAAATATTTTGGGTGAATCTAAAATAAGTGGGGGTATTGGTACTGCTAGTGATCCATTTTTGATTAGTGTATAAAAATAGAAGACTTTAATTAGTCTTCTATTTTAAATGGCGTATTATCAAAATCTTTATCTATTAATAATTCATGGATTATTTCTTCTTGTGATTCAACACTTATTTCTTCAATTCTGTCTACACGGCATTTTTCACTTATTAAAATGGCTTCAATCTTTTTAACTGCGTTTTCTATTTCATCATTTACGACAACATAGTTATATTTGTTTATTTCATTAATTTCATTATAAGCCACTTTAAAGCGGTCTATAATTTGTTCTTTTGATTCTTTACCACGTGCTATAATTCTTCTTTTAATTTCACTCATTGAAGGCGCCATAATAAAGATTAAAATTGTTTCTGGAAACATTTCTTTAATTTGTTTTGCACCTTGAACATCAATTACTAAAATAACATCTTTACCATTTGCTAATATTTTCTTTACCTCATCTTTTGGTGTACCATAGTACATGCCATAATGTACTTTAGCATATTCTAAAAAATCACCATTGGCAATTTTTCTTTCAAATTCTTCAGGTGAAACAAAGTAGTAATCAACACCTTCTTGTTCACCATCACGAATTGGTCTAGATGTGTAGGATACAGCAAGTGATAAGTTATCATTTCTTTTTAATAATTCTTTAACTACGGTATCTTTTCCGGCACATGTTGTGCCAGATATAATTATTAATTCACCATTTGTTTTTTGTTTAATCATAGTTATTCTCCTTTATTCATTCTTTTATTATCTGGTTTATTAAATATTTTGGCTAAATTGCCACTATTTCTTTCTTTTTTATATTTTCTTTCATCAATTACTAAATCATATTCACCAATATATTCATAAATTCTTGGATTAAAGCCTATTTTAAATTGGTTTAAACCATAATATGGGTTTTCTTTGGTAAAGTCACCAGTTAAGCCATTTAAGTCAAGATAATCATAGTTTTTTTGATAATATTTAATTAGTTCATTATGAAGAAAATAGTTAGGATCAAAATCTTTATATTTTTTATCATAACCACTTATAAGAATATGAGCCCGATTTTGATATTTAATAACTAAAGCACCTGCTATATAAATATTCATTTTCTTTTTGTTAAGTTCGGTAGATTTTTGAACATCATTTTTATAAGTTAATAATAATTTATCGGAGTTCATTTTTTTATTTAATATTTTTTTGTTTGTATTTCCTTTTAATAATTCATTTAAAGCATTATTTTTTTCTAGTTCATTTTCGTATAATTTACGGGAATTTAATAAGTAGTCATCGCTACTAATGCTAACTAAGAATAAATCAATATTATCATTTTGATGAAATATATTGTAATAGTCGGTATAATAAAATTCATTAGTTTGTTTTTTCTTAGAAATAAATTTTTTTAATAAATCGATACCTGATTTTTCAGCTAGTTCAATTTTTAAACCCTTTTTTTTGGCACGGTTTATTTTGTTACGTGTATTCTTATCAATTTTGTTTATATCAAAATCTTTTAAAGGGATAATAGCTTGAAATCTTGGTAAAATAGATTCAAAGTAAAGATTATCTTTTAATTTTTTAATATGTTCTTGTTCTAGTATTTTTATAATATCATAATTCCAGTTGTATGTTTTGATACCAGTTTTTTTATCAATTTCACTAATGGCTATCTCTGGGTTAAATTTAATGAAACATACTTTTTTCTTTTTATAGTATTTAATTAGTTCACACATAAATTCAGTTACTAGTTCTTTATTAAAATAATCTATTATAAAACCACGTGGGGCATAGCCATATTTTAGATTTCTTATTTTCTTAATTAGTATTAATGATGCGGCTTTTAAATTATTATATTCATCATACATACCAATAAAGTCATAGTCATAACCATAATTTCCCATTAATAAGGCATATTCTCTAGATTGATAATATGTGCCAAGTGGACTTTCTTTAACAAAGTTTGTAAATTCTTCTACTGCTATTTCTTTAAGAGTCATTATATCACCCCTTTTTTGTTGAAAATTATTATATCACAATTTAAAAAAATTGCAATAGTGCCAAAATTTTAAAGACTTTTAGAAGAAAAATTGGTACAATAATTTTATTGGAGAGCTTATGAAAAAGAAAACAATTGATTTGATAATTTATATATTCTTATTATTTACGCCAGTTTTAGATTTTATAACTGGTATTTGTTCTTGGCATAATATGTTTAGCATAGGAATTCTTTTTAGAAGTATATTTTTAATTTATGTTATGTATTATTTAATATTTAAAGTTAGAGATAAACATACTTACTTTATACTAGGTTTGTTAACAATGTATTCTTTTTTCTTTTTAATATTTCATAGAAACTATTTACTAAGTAATTTAACTTACTTGGTAAGAGTATTTTATTTACCTTTATTAATATGCTTTTTTAAAAGTTATAAAAATACTTATTTGACTAAAAATGTTTATGTTTATTTATTGGTAAGTTATATGGTGCTTTATTTATTACCTTATATTTTGGGACTTGGTCATAATATCAATGAATTTTATCCTAATAAAGATTTATATTTATCTTACTTTTATGTTGGTAATGAATTAGTTAATGTTTTTTTACTTTTATTTATAATGAATGTTGATTATTTTATAAAGACAAAGAAAAAGTATTTTGTAATTATATTAATTTTATTTTTAATGTGTATTTATCTTTTAGGGACTAAGATTATGTACGTAGGTTTATTAATTACGATACTTTATTTTGTTTATGTTTACCGGAAATATTTATTGGAGTGTTTTAAAAGTAGGAAATGGTTATATGGTATTTTAATTGTTTTAGTTTTTAGTGTATTATTAATTATACCTAGAACTAGTTTTTATAAAAATATAAAAACAACATTAGAGTATTATAATGTAACAAATATAAAAGACATTTTGAGTTATGAGAAAATAAACCAAGTTATATTTAGTAATAGATTAAGTTTTTTAGAAAATGTTCATAATATATATAGTAGTTCTAATATTAGTAATAAGTTATTTGGAATAGGAAGAGAGGTTTTAATATCTAATAAAGATGTTGAGATAGACGTATTTGATATTTATTATGTACTTGGATTAATAGGATTTATAGTTTATATAGTAGTTATTTGTTATAGTCTTAAATTTAATAATTTAGATAAGAGTGTTATGTTTAGTATAGTTTTACTTATTATTGTTTCATTTTTCAGTGGACATGTTCTTGCTAGTCCAATGGTAAGTGGTATACTTGGTATGGGTAGTTATTTTAAAGAGGGAGGTAGTCATGAAGAGTTGGACAAGAAATCAATTTAAAAGATTAAGAATTTATTTTATTTTGAATAGTGATAAAAGAAATAGATATTTAAAGGAAAATAGAATATTTAAAGAGATGGGAGAAAATGTTTTTTTTCAACCAAGAATGATACCATCAGACCCTTTATTAATTAAGTTTCATAATAATATTGTTGTTACTAGCAATGTTACTTTTGTGACACATGATGTTTTTAATTTAGGACTTAAGAATATATCGAGTGATTTGGATAAATATTATCAAAATGCAATTGAGGTATGCGATAATGTGTTTATTGGTTGTAATACAACTATTTTACCAGGTGTTAAGATTGGACCAAATGCTTTGATTGGGGCAGGAAGTGTTGTGACACAGAATGTTTTACCTAATACAGTTGTGGCTGGTAATCCTGCTCGTGTAATTGGGACTTTTGATGATTTTCTAGAAAAGAGAAAGAGAATACCAGGATATATGGATATTAATGATATATGGCGAGATTTTGATATTAAAAATAGAAATTAAAAGGGTCATGGGTTATAAACATGGCTTTTTTGGTGTATGAAATTTTTGGTAAAGTACTTGTAATAAAAGAGTAAATTTTGTAAAATTAAATGAGAATAGGGGAGAGGTTAAATAAAGAGATAACGTCTCGCGAGAGTTAATTATCTCTTTTTTTATGGAA
>URPE01000036.1 GCA_900549625.1 uncultured Mycoplasmatota bacterium | reverse complement strand
CTAAATAAAAGAAAAAGTAGTTAAAAAATATCTTAACTACATTATACGAGGAGGTTATAACTATGTTTGTAGATGAAGTGAAAATGAAGTTAATTGCGGGCCCTGGAGGTGACGGATGTACTTCTTTTAGAAGAGAAAAATATATTCCAATGGGTGGACCAGATGGAGGCTCAGGTGGCTCAGGTGGAAGTATTATTTTTGTTGCAGCAAAAAATCTTAAAACACTTGTTGATTTAAAATTTCATAAAATTATGAAAGCTACTAAGGGAGAAAATGGTAAAGGCAAGAATAGAAAAGGGGCAAATGCCCAAGATGTTATTATAAAAGTCCCTGTGGGAACTACTGTTTATGATGATGATACAGGGCTTGTTTTGGCTGACTTAATTCATGATGGTGAAGAAATAGTTGTGGCAAGAGGTGGTCGTGGGGGACGAGGTAATACGGCTTTTGCAACACATGAAAGACCAGCTCCAGAATTTTCTGAGTTAGGAGAACCTGGGGAAGTACGTTACATTAAATGTGAACTTAAATTACTTGCTGATGTTGGACTTGTTGGTATGCCAAGTGTTGGTAAGAGTTCTCTTTTAGCGGCTGTTACTAGTGCTGAACCGAAAATTGCAAGTTATCACTTTACAACGCTTAGTCCCAATTTAGGAGTAGTAAAATTAAAAGATGGTAAAAGTTTTGTAATGGCTGATTTACCAGGTATGATAGAGGGCGCTAGTGAAGGAATTGGCCTTGGGGATCGCTTTTTAAGACATGCTTCTAGAACACGCGTTTTAGCACATATAATTGATATGGCGGGAACTGAAGGAAGAGACCCTATAGAGGATTATGAAATAATTAGAAAAGAAATTGTGCGTTATAGTGATAAATTAGCAGAGAAAAAAGAAATTATTGTTGCTAACAAAAGTGATATGCCAGAGTTCTTTGTTAATCTAGATAAATTTAAAAAACGTTATCCTGATAAAGAAGTGATTTCTGTTAGTGCGATGAATCATGAGGGAATAGGTGCTTTACTTGATAGACTAGCAGTTATTTTAGAAGAGATTCCTAAGGAAGAATTATATACTGAAGATGATTATGAAACTACAATTGTTTATAAATTTAAAAATGAAAAACCATATACTATTACAAAAGAAGATGGTATATGGGTATTAAGGGGTAGTGAAATAGAGAAACTCTTTAATATGACTAGATTTACTGAACAAGAAGGGGTAGAAAGATTTGCTAGAAAGTTAAAGGGTATGGGTGTTGAAGATGAGTTAATTCGTCTTGGAGCGCAAAAAGGCGACGAAGTACAAATACTTGATTATGTTTTTGAATTTAAAGATTAATCTTCAAAATTAATGATGGAACCAATATAAAGAGATGTACTAGTATTTTTAGGTAATTCTAAAATACTAGTTTTTTTAGAGTTTTCGCTAACTTTAACTATTTTGTTTTTAGGTACATCACGATAAATGAAAATAACTTGATTATCATTATTTAGACCTAATACATCAATATTTTCTTGCATTAAGAATGTATGAATCGCGTTACAATTTGGAAATAATATACCATAATCAATATTTTTTTTACCCATTAAGCCGATTAATCTTGTTTTAAAATCTAAGGCTTTTATTATAGTAATTTTTTGGTTATTTATTTTTAATTTCATGTAGATCACCTTAATAACATTTTAGCAAATAATTATAAAAATATGTCAATAAGTTTTAAAAAATATTTAGCACTCTATATTGACAAGTGCTAAATATAGTGATAAAATTAAGACATAGTTTGGAGGTGGATAATATGTATCCAGATAATAATGAAGAATTAAAAAATGTTTTAGAGAAATATGGTCGTGATATAACTTTGAATACAAAAGATAATAAAGTAGATCCGGTTATTGGTCGGGATGAAGAGATTAGAAATGTTATTCGTATTTTATCACGTAAAAGTAAAAATAATCCGGTTTTAATTGGGGAACCAGGTGTTGGTAAAACAGCGATAGTAGAAGGACTTGCTCAAAGAATAGTAGCAGGAGATGTTCCTAATAGTCTTAAAAATAAAACTATTTGGGAACTTGATTTAGGTGCACTTGTAGCAGGGGCAAAATACCGTGGTGAATTTGAAGAAAGATTAAAAGCCGTTTTAAAAGAAATTAAAGATAGTGATGGCAATATTATTATGTTTATTGATGAAATTCATATGATTGTTGGGTCTGGTGCCGAAGGAGCTATGGATGTATCTAATATGTTAAAACCAATGCTTGCTCGTGGTGAGATTCATCTTATAGGGGCGACTACGTTAAATGAATATCGTAAATATATTGAAAAAGATGGGGCTTTAGAAAGAAGACTACAAAAAGTAATGGTTAAAGAGCCAACAGTTGAAGACACTATTACAATTTTAAGAGGTTTAAAAGAGCGTTTTGAAGTATTTCATGGGGTTACTATTAAAGATAGTGCTTTAGTTGCAGCGGCTACTTTGGCTGATCGTTATATTACGGATAGATTTTTACCAGATAAAGCAATAGATCTAGTAGATGAGGCTTGTGCAACTATTAAAATGCAACTTGATTCAGTACCAGTATCACTTGATAAATTGACAAGAAAAATTATGAGTTTAGAAATAGAAAGACAAGCTCTAAAAAAAGAAAAAGATGAATTGTCAGTAGCAAGGGTTCAAAAAATTGATGAAGAGTTAGAAGGCTTAAAAAAACAAGAGAAGAATTTAAGACAAAAATGGGAAAGTGAGAAAGCTTTAAAAGATAAGATTAATAAGAAGAAAGCTGAACTTGAAAAAGCCCGTTTTGAACTTGCTAATGCTGAGAATAACTATGATTTAGAGAAAAGTGCTATAATAAGACATGGAACTATTCCAAAGTTAGAAAATGAACTTGCTACTTTAAGAAAAAATAGTCAAAATACTATTTTATCTGATGTTGTTGATGAAGAAGGAATTGCAGGAATAATATCACGTTGGACTAATATTCCTGTATCTAAATTAGTTAGTAGTGAAAGAGAGAAATTACTACATTTAAAAGAAAGACTTGAAAAACGAGTAATTGGTCAAGATGAGGCTTTAACTAAAGTAAGTGAAGCCATTATAAGGGCAAGAAGTGGTATTAAAGATCCAAATAGACCAATAGGTTCATTTATCTTTTTAGGACCAACTGGTGTTGGTAAAACGGAAGTTGCTAAGAGTCTTGCTAATGAGTTATTTGATGATGAAAGACACATGATAAGAATTGATTGTTCTGAATATATGGAAGCTTTCAATGTCTCACGTTTAATTGGGGCTCCTCCAGGGTATGTAGGATATGATGAGGGTGGTGTTTTAACCGAGGCTGTAAGACGTAATCCATATAGTATAGTTTTGTTTGATGAAATCGAAAAAGCCCATAAAGATGTCTTTAATATTTTATTACAAATACTAGATGATGGAAGGCTTACTGATTCACAAGGTAGAACAGTTGATTTTAAAAATACAATTATTATTATGACTAGTAACTTAGGTAGTGAGTATATCTTAGATAATGAAGAGAATGCTTATGAACTAGTTATGGGGGAACTTAGAAAGAACTTTAGACCAGAATTTATAAATCGTATTGATGAAATAATTGTCTTTAATCCGTTAAAGAAAGATTGTGTGGCTAAGATACTTGATAAAATTATTAATGAGATTAATAATAGATTAAAAGTTAAACAAATTAAAGTCTTATTAACTAGTAATGCTAGTACTAAAGTAATAGATGAGGCTTTTGTACCAGAGTTTGGAGCAAGACCTATTAAACGTTATGTGACTAATAATATAGAGACTTTAATTGCCCATGCTTTAGTTGGTGAAGATATAAAACCTAATAGTGTTTTAGAAATTGATGTTAAAGATGATAACTTTATTTTAAATATTAAAAGGACTTAGAAGATTAAGTCCTTTTTTAGTTGCAAAACAATTGTTTGTATTATATAATTTTTTTGTGATGTTTATGAAAATTATGAAATATAAAAAAGATAAATTAAATACTTATATTGTAACTATAGATATGAAAGATTATGTTTTATATGATGATATTATTGTTAAATATGAACTTTTATTAAAAAAGAATATTAAAGAAGAACAATTAGAAAGTATTTTAAAAGAGAATAAAGAATTAGAAAGTTATTATGTGGCTTTAATGTATTTAGCGCGTAGTGAGAAGTGTCAAAGTGAAATAGAAGCTTATTTAAAGAAAAAGGGTTATAGTAATGATAATGTTTTAAATACTATTAAAAGACTGCAAAAAGAAGGATATTTAAATGAACTTAGTTATGTTAAACATTTTTTACATGATGAAACTCTTTTAACGATGAATGGACCTGAGAAAATAAGGAAAAGATTATTACAGTTAAATATTAATGATGAAGTGGTAAAAGATGCACTAAACGAAATACCAAAGGAAGTATGGGAAGATAAAATAATTAAGATAATTAATAAAAAGATAAGTACAAATAAAAAGTTTAGTGCATCTTTATTAAAACAAAAAATAAGTAATTATTTATATCAAAATGGGTATCCAAAAGAAATGTTTTATTCTTTATTAGAAAGTGAAGAAATAAAAGCCAATTATAATGTTTTACAAAGAGAAATAGAAAAACAAAGAAAAGTATTATCACGTAAGTATAGTGGTAAAGAATTAGAGTATCGTTTGAAAATTAAGTTATTACAAAAAGGATATAAAGATGTAGAAATAGAAGGTGAGTTATAGTGGTATATTTAGATCATGCTGCAGGTTCTTTTGTTTATGAAAGTGTAAAGAAAGAATATATAAAGTGTTTAGATAATAATTATGCTAATCCTAATTCAGTACATGAAAGAGGAAGGCAAAATAAAGAAGTAATAGATACTAAAACTAAAGATATTGCGGATATGCTTGGTGTTAGTAGGGATAGTATTATATATACTAGTGGGGCTACTGAAAGTAATAATTTGGCTATTTTTGGGGTTGCTTATCGTTATAAGAATTATGGTAAACATATTATTATTAGTAGTATTGAACATACGTCTATTACAGCACCAGTAACAAAACTACAACAAGAAGGATTTTTGGTATCTGTTTTAAATGTAGTAAATGGGCATATTGATATAAAAGAATTAAAATCGTTAATAAGGGATGATACGATTTTAGTTAGTATTACGGCTCTTGATAGTGAGGTTGGGTGTATTATAAATATTGATGAAGTAAGTGAATGTTTAAAAGGCTATGAACATATATTTATGCATGTTGATGCTTCTCAAAAGTTTGGTAAATTAAAGATGAATGTAAATAACTTTGATTTAGTAACTATTAATCCTCATAAGTTGCATGGACTTCTTGGTATTGGTTTATTAATTAAAAGTGAAAGAGTGTTTTTAGAGCCGATGATTTTAGGTGGTAAATCAGTAACTGTTTATAGAAGTGGGACACCAGATGTGGCAATGGTAAGTAGTACTTGTATGGCTATTAAAAGGGCTTTAACTAGTATGGAAGAAAATACCCGGTTAGTAACTAGTTTAAAAGATAGACTATTTAATTATTTAAAAGATAATCCTAAAGTAATTATTAATAGTCCAAAAGATGGTAGTCCATACATTTTAAATTTTAGTGTTCTTAGTACTAATAGTGAACAATTAGTTAAATTACTAAGTGATAGAGAAATATATGTTTCTCATAAAACAAGTTGTTGTCCTGTAAAAACACCTTCTAAAATTGTTTATGCGATAACTCATAATAAAGCTCTTTCTTTAAGTAGTATAAGGGTAAGTTTTAGTGAAGTTACTACTATAGAAGAAATTGATTTATTTTATAATACTTTAAAAGAAATAATAAATGATTAAGGCTATACTTTTAAGTTATTTAACTTTATAATAAGTAAGCAAAGGAAGGTTATTATGGAAGTAAAAGAAATAGAAAGAAATTTAATAAAGAAATTTAGAAAAGATATTTGGTCTAAATTTATTAAAGCTGTTAATGATTTTAATTTGATTAGTGATAATGATAAAATCATGGTTTGTATTAGTGGGGGGAAAGATTCGTTTTTACTTGCTAAATGTATGCAAGAATTACAAAGACATGGCAAGATTCATTTTGAAGCTCGTTATGTAGTGATGGATCCTGGGTACAACGCTTATAACTTGGAGTATATAAGGGATAATGCTAAAATACTTGGTGTACCAATTGAAATATTTAATACCGATATTTTTGATGTTGTGGCTAACGTTGAATCTAAAAGTCCTTGTTATTTATGTGCTAAGATGCGAAGAGGTCATCTTTATAATCATGCGAAAGAAATAGGGTGTAATAAAATAGCTTTGGGACATCACTTTGATGATGTTATTGAAACAACTCTTTTATCAATGTTTTATGGTTCTGAATTTAAAACAATGATGCCAAAACTTCATAGTGATAACTATGAAGGATTAGAACTTATTAGACCTCTTTATTTTGTAAGAGAAGAAAGTATTATTAAATTTAGAGATTATCATGAACTTAAATTTATTAACTGTGCTTGTCGTTTTACAGAAGGATGTTCTTTAATTAATGATGGTACTAGTAAAAGAAGAGAAATGAAAGAATTAATAAAAGATTTGAGAAAATTAAATTCGGATATTGATTACAATATTTATAAGAGTACAACTAATGTTAATTTAGATTGTGTTTTAGGCTATAAAGATGAAAATGGTAAACATTCATTCTTAGAATGGTATGATGAAAAGTAGTTAAGTGATTAACTATTTTTTTGATATTTAAATTACTTGAATAAATGACTCTCTTATGATATCATCTACTTATGGTAGAGATAGTAAATATATGATAAACGTTAAACCATCTATACTAAAAGAAGAGAGGTATATAAATGAAGAGCGAAAAGAAAACGATTATGATAGCAGTAGTAATTTTATTATTAGCTATTGTAGCAACTGTTAGTGCTAGTTACGCATATTTTGCAGCAGCAAATAAAACAACAGGAAATGAGAAAAACTTAAATATCGTAACAGAAGATTTAGGTAACATTAAATGGGAAGGAACAAAAGTTTTTGAAAGTGGTGACTTATTACCAGGTGAATGTGGAGTCCAAACATTTACAATTGAAAAGAATAGTGCATCTGGTAAAGGCATCTATGAAATAG
>URPE01000035.1 GCA_900549625.1 uncultured Mycoplasmatota bacterium | reverse complement strand
GTGATTGTTTTATTCATAGTTGTCCTCCTTGATAAGTTATCCTAAACCATGTTTGCAGTTTAGACAAGGGGGAGATTTTAGGAAGTTTTGTCTATTTAAAACACATACTGTAGAGTTTTGTCGAATACCCTTAAATACTTGGTATATAAGGATTGTTTTTTGTGCCATCACCCGTAAAATTTAAGACGTTTTTTAAATTTATAACTAATATTAAAACAAAATATTTACATTCAAAAAACTACAACTTAAAGTAATCTTCTTTTTAAAAGCATAAAATATGTAATTAACACATTCCAAAATAATGAAGTAAAATAAATAAGAAATAATTCTTTTTCTAAATAAATCATAAAAACAAGAAAATAACTAGTTGTAAAAAATATATTTTTTAAAATTATCGCTTTTTTGCCTTTTATATTTTTAAAATAAAGAGAAAAGAAAAAGAAAAACAGAAGAATTATGGTATTTATAAAAGGTAAGTGATAAAATATCCTATCAATTAAAAGACCTGTAAATAAATAGATTGGCAAAGTATCACGTTCCTTTAATAAAGAGCCTGTCAAAAATAAATAATGTGGTAAAAATAACAAGTTACTCATAAACTACACTACTCCTAATAAAACAATAATTTAAATTATTTAAATCAGCAGATGGTATAACTACTAAAGAAATGGTGAGTCCATTATCTATAACACTACTTACCTCACCAACTAATATATCTTCAGGAACACTTGTAAATCCCGAGGTTTTAACGAAAGCTCCCACTAAATCACTATCTTTAGTTTTTATATCTTCAATAATTAACTTACCATCATCTTTCTTTAACATCCCATACAATTCACCTACTTTAACAGATATATTAGTATCTTTATGATTAATAGTTTTAACAAAAGAAACATGCTTTTTAACATTACTTACAATACCTACTAACCCATATTCATTTATAATTGTATCACCTATTTTTACACCATCTTCACTTCCTTTTAAAATAGTTATTTCATCTAAATTATAAGGGTCTCTACTAACAACTTTACTTGTTATAAAATCACTCTTACCTTCCCATAAATCATGACTATTTAAAAGGGTAGTATACTTTTCATTTAAAGCATTATAATCACTTTTTAAAATAATTTCTTCACTTAATATACTATCCTTTTTAATTAAATAACAATAAACTAAATCAATACCAAAATATAAAAATAAAAATGTAAAAAATAATATCAAGTAAAGTGAATATTTTTTCAAATAAGACCACCCCTTCTATTTTCTAAAAAACTATAATATTTATCTTTACCAATAATAACGTGATCAATTAAGTTTATGTTCATTAATTCCCCGGTTTCTTTAATCTTTTTAGTTACCGCCTCATCTTCCATGCTTGGAATTGGCACACCAGAAGGATGATTATGAACACAAATGATTTTAATAGCGTTACATAAAACAGCCTCTCTAAAAATATCTCTCAAATGAACAAGACTTTGATTAGCAGTCCCAATAAATAAAACTTTTTGTTCAATCACTTCATTTTTAGCATTTAAAAATAAAACTAAAAACTTTTCTTGGGTTTCATATAAAAAATATTTATTAAAGTATTTGAAAACATCACTACTAGTAGTTATTTTAACGATTCCATTTTCTTCATTATTCATTCTTTTAGCTAGTTCTACTGCTGCCATTAAAGTTATAGCTTTAACAAAGCCAACTCCCTTAATAGCCGTTAACTTATTAACACGGATATTTTTTAAGTTACTTATACCGCCCAAACTTTTTAGGATATCACTAGAAACATCTTTAACGGACTTATTTTTAGAACCAGTTCTAAGTAATATTGATAAAACATCAGCATCTGATAAACTCGCAAAACCATATTTTATAGCTTTTTCCCGTGGTTTATCATCGGGAGTCATATCTTTAATTAAAGTACTCATTATTAATACTTTCTAAAATCTTTTGATTTAAAAGACTAATACTTTTTTGATCTACTGTTTTATCTAAGAGCATATTATATTTTTTTAGTTCACTAGAAACATTTAAAGTTAGTTCCTTTTTGTAATAATGAATACCTTGATTGTTTAACATACTCTCTACTTTAGTAAGACCTGCCTTACTCGTTGAAGCCCCAGCTATAACAACATAGTAATCACTATCCCTTAAAATAATAGAGCCATCTACCTTACCTTGTTCTTTTAAAGCATTTTGATATTCTTTATAAATACCAGTTTGCAATATAGTTAGCGTTTCATCTACATCAACTTTTTCTTTTTTTTGATATTTATAAAGAGTTACAAAAGACAAAATAACCCCGCTAAAAATGGCTAGTATAATAATAAAAATTTTCTTTTTCATGCTACCACCATAATCATAGTAACATAATTATATTTAGAAAAATGTCGAATTAAGTAAGATTACAATCTTTTATTAAATATATTTTCTTATTTTTATAAAAAGCATAAAATATATCTTTGATACTCAAATTTTTCTTCTTTAATTCACCCTTTAACCAAATCTCATCTTTATTAATTTTATTTAACGTTACCTTATTAATTTCCCCATCTAATATTAAAGGCATAGGATATTCTCTTTTTAAACCAAAAGGCTTATATTTAAAAAGAGAAAGTTTACCATTAGCCTCTAAAAAGGCATACTCTATTTCAAAAATACTTCCTATTTCTTTTTGCCTTAAACTATATAATAGATCATCCATACTATAACGTTGTCTTACCATTTCTTTATAATTTAATTTCCCATTACAAATAATCAAAGATGGCTTACCATCAAAAAAGCTTCTAAACTTTCTTGATTTTATACTAATAAAAGCTAAAAGAATTTCTAAAAAACCTAACAAGGTCAAAGGAATAATAGTTTGCATTATGGAGTCTTCCGTATTTTCAATTGAAATAGCTACTAACTCCGCCATTAAAATAGACACGATTAAATCAATAACCCCTAATTGCCCAATTTCTCTTTTACCCATAACCCGATATAGTAAAACAATAAAAAAATAAAATATTATCGTTCTTACTAAAACAATACCTAGTTCACTCATATTATCACCCACATTTATTATGGGTTACCTTCTATTTTTTTAATCACTTACATATACTTTAATGGTGATAATATTGAATAAATTAAAAAGCTATTTCAAAGTTATACTAATTGGATTATTCTTTATGATGATATTTGCTTTCTTACTGGGGGTCTTACAAAATTTCAATCTTTTTTATGGTAAGGCAAGTGAAGTATTTATGTTTATTTATATGGCTATTTTGTTTTTTATAATTGGTTTTTTAGTCGGCAAAAAAGCAACCCATAAAGGTTACTTAGAAGGTATTAAAATTAGTTTATCTCTAATATTTATTTTAATAGTTATTAATGTTTTATTTTATCAAACAGGATTTTCTCTAGAAAGAACAATCTATTACTTTATACTAATTTTATCTAGTACACTAGGTAGTATGATAGGTATTAATAAACAGCCTTAGATTCCTATAAAAATGAAGGAGTCTTCTTTTTTTATTATTTTAGAGTCATGACTATAGTAAAGATTAGTCTTTGGATTTACTGTGTCTTTAGCATAACCAAAGTTTATTAGTTCACCTAGCGTTAGTTCTTCTTTGCAAATATTGTCATAATAGCAAGTTTCTGCTCCTTCAGTAATAGCTTTAGTAGCCACAAGAGTTTTTCGTTCCGTATTTTTTTGAATCACTTTTAAAATTGAGCCCCCAATAATAAAGAAAAGAATTAAAAGAGTTGTAAAAATAATCATTACTTTATTTAGTCTCTGTACCATAATAATTCTTAATAAATTCCTCTCTAAATTCTAAGATTTGATCATTTTTAATAGCTTCTCTTATTTCTTCCATTAAATGCACTAAATAACGAATATTATGAATTGATAATAAACGAGCCCCAAAAGTTTCATCAGCATTAATTAAATGTTTTATATAAGCCTTAGTATAATGTTTACAAGCATAACAATCACATTCATCACTAATTGGCGTAAAATCTTTTTTATATTTAGCATTTTTAATGTTAATTTTACCATATTTTGTTAGGGCATGACCATGTCTTGCAAGACGCGTTGGACTAACACAGTCAAAAATATCTATTCCTCTTATAACATTTTCAACTAAGTCAATAGGGTCTCCCACTCCCATTAAATAACGAATCTTATCTTCAGGTAAGTATTTCGTAGAATATGAAACCATTTTGTACTGTGTTTCTTTGTCCTCACCAACACTAGTTCCCCCAACAGAATAACCATCAAAATCCATTTTAACTAATTCTTCTGCACAATGGCGGCGTAAATCTTCATAATTACCGCCTTGAACAATACCAAATAAAATTTGATTATTATGATGAAAAACATCTTTACCCCGTTTAGCCCATCTAAGTGTTCTTTCAACACTTTGAGCGACATATTCTCTTGTAGCCGGTAGTCCTATACACTCATCAAAACTCATAAGAATATCACTGCCTAAGTTTTCTTGAATAGCAATCGATTTTTCTGGTGTTAATAATAGTTTATCACCATTATATTGATTTTTAAAATGCACGCCTTCCTCCGTTATATCTTTAGGTCTTGCAAGTGAAAATACTTGAAACCCTCCAGAATCAGTAAGAATAGGTCCATCATAGTTCATAAATTTATGTAACCCGCCTGCATCACGTACAACATCATCTCCTGGTCTTAACCATAAATGATAAGTATTAGCAAGAATAATACCTGCATGCGCATCTTTTATTTCTTCAGGGCTAAGCGTTTTAACCGTTGCTTGCGTACCAACTGGCATAAACATTGGTGTTTCATAAGTTTTACCATTAAATGTAATTTCCCCTAGTCTTGCTCTCGTATTTTTCTCTGTTTTTAATAATTTAAATTCTACCATAAAGTAATCCTTCCCTCTGTTTATAATTATAACAAAAAATAAAATATTAGCCAAGCAAAATAACTTGCATAAATACCTCTAAACCTTTATAATAACAAATACATTTGGAGGTACATATGGATTATACAGAAAACTTATTTTTAGAATTCACTAGAAATATTACGACAAGTGAAAACTTTCAAAACTATCCAAAAGAAGATGTCAAAACAATCTATAAAAAAGCATCATTATTAAAAGATAGCAAATATTTTTGGCGGAATAGATTACTAGCGGCTCTACACTTAGTATGTCATGATAGTTTTATTAAGAAAAAATTTGATTATCAAAGTTTACTACTAATACTTTGTATAGATCCTAATCTTGAATTAATAAAACTAGTATACAATAATAAAAGCACTAATAAAAGTATTAGAGAAAAAGCCCTAGAAGAATTTAAAATTGGCCCTAGATATTTAAAAGAATTCGTTAAACTAGAATTAGCATTCAGAAGAAACTTTGACTTTGATTTATTAGAAGACGTTACTTTACAAGAAGAAAAAGAAAACTACCCATCAAGAAAAATATAGATGCGTAGTTTTTTTTATAATTCTCTTTTATTTTTTAAACTATCTAAATATTCATTAAGTAAAATATAACCATTATTTTTATTAGGATTATTATTTATTATAGCTTCAATACCTAAATCTCTATATCCTTTTACAGGGCCGTTGTATTTAATAGGTTCACTTGTATAAATCACAGTCGAAAACATTGTTTCTTTTTGGTAAAATTTACTTTCAAATATTTTCATTTGACTATTTAAAACCATTTGTTGATATTCACTTAAATGTTCTGGTAAAAAAAGTGAACATGCATACAACCCATCAATTTTTACACCAGAGTTAAAACCAATAATCATACCTTCCTTATTAAACTTTCTAGCATAATCAGTATGACTTTCCCCTAAAACATTCTTATCTAAAAAATATCGTTCAACAAAGTATTTACAAAATGTACGGTGATCACGATTACCAATTTCATATATAGAGCCATAAACTTTCTCTTCTAACCCAGTTATTTCATTTTCATATCCTGGCACAATCCACAAAAGATACTTACTTACATCTAAATTATCTAATTCACTTGGCATATATTATTTCCTTCTTTCTATAAACATCGCGTCCCCAAAAGAAAAGAAACGATACTTATTTTTTATAGCCTCACGATAAGCATGCAAAATATTTTCTTTACTTGAAAATGCACTAACAAGCATAACAAGTGTACTTTTAGGTAAATGAAAGTTAGTTATTAAAGAGTCTATTCCTAAAAATTCAAAGCCTGGATAAATAAAGATATCAGTGTTACCTTGGCACTCTCTAAATTCATGATATTTATGCATAATAGTTTCTAAGGTCCTAGTAGAGGTAGTGCCAACGGCAATAATTCGTCTACCATCTTTTTTAGCCTTATTCAAAATATCCGCGGTTTTTTTACTCATTTCATAAAACTCACTATGCATATGGTGTTTAGTAACATCACTTACCTCAACCGGCCTAAATGTTCCAAGCCCAACATGTAAAGTAACACTAGTAACAATAACACCCTTATCCTTTATTTTTTCTAATAGTTCATTTGTAAAATGAAGCCCTGCTGTTGGCGCAGCTGCACTACCTAGGTTTTTAGCATATACAGTTTGATAACGATCTTTATCCGCTAATTTTTCATGAATATAAGGTGGCAGTGGCATCTCCCCTAACTTATCTAAGATTTCCAAAAAGATACCCTCATATAAAAATTCGACAACAACGATACCTTCCGCTTTTTTCTCAGTAACTTTCGCTTTTAATAAACCATCACCAAAACTTATAATTGTATCTACATGGATTCTTTTAAAAGGCCTAGACAAACATTCCCACTTATTACCGCCTAAATCTTTTAATAGTAATAATTCAATATGAGCCTTAGTACTTTCTTTTTCCCCAATTAACCTAGCCGGTATAACTTTAGTATCATTTAAAACTAAGACATCACCCTTTTTTAAATAATCTATTATATCGCTAAAATGTCGATGCTCTATCGTACCAGTATCCCGATCCATCACTAATAATTTACTACTAGTTCTATCACTTAGAGGTGTCTGAGCAATTAACTCTTCTGGTAATTCATAATCAAAATCTTCTGTACTCATTATTATTCACTTCCTAGGTGTTATTTTAGCACATTTTTGTCAAATATAGCAAATATTTACATATAATATGTTGTCCATATTGCACAGATACTAAAATCTTTGTTAAAATATTATTAGGAATGATGCCTATGAAAAATAAAAGCACTTTAATTTGTATGATTATCTGTTTAATATTTATTTTAGTCACTCTTTTAACTTGGAATAAAACAACTTCATTTTTAGCTAATATAATCATGAGTGATCCAAAAACGCTAATTTTACCAACTAATGATTATCACAAAGATACTAAGTTTTTATTTGTCAAAGAAACAAGTGATTTTACCCCCCTTAGTAAAGGAGACTTAAAAAATATATTTTATACAATTGTTAACCATGGTTGGAAAGAATTTACTTTTTATTGTCCAAAAGAATATACAAATTGTTTAGATGATGTAAAAGAATTTAGTAAAAATCAAAATCTACTTACTCATTTAAATAATTTTGTACATCCTTATAATAGCTTTAGTAATGTTAAAACATCAATAAGTGAAAGTGGTGAGATAAATGTTTTTATCCAATATATTTATAGTGAAGAACAAATTAAATTAATTAATGAAAAAGTTGATACTTTATATAATAAGTTAATTACAAGTGATATGAGCGATTATGATAAAATCCTTACTATTCATGATTACATTATAAACAATACAAAATATGACGTTGAAAGAAATAATAACGGTAATAGTACATATCACTCCTATACAGCTTATGGCCCTTTATTTGAAGGATATGCAACTTGTAATGGTTACACTGATGCCATGGCTCTATTCTTAGAAAAAATGGGTATAACAAACTTTAAAGTAGCCATGACCCCAGATAATGACTTACAAGAAGGACATGTCTGGAATGCCCTTTATTTAGATAATGAATGGAAACATTTAGATTTAACTTGGGATGACCCCGTAAGTACAGACGGTACTGACTATTTACAGCATAAATATTTTTTAATAACAACTAAACAATTAAAAGAAGCCGACAGTGGCGATGTTATAGTCGTAGAACATAACTTTAAAGATAGTATTTATAGAGAACTAAAAGAAAAGGCAGAGTAAAATTACTGCTTTTTTAAATATTCATCAACATATTTACTTACTTTATCTATTGTTTCATTAAAGTCTTCATAATTTACGTTAAACCAATGAACCGGTAACTGATGATTAAAGAAAGTATATTGTCTTTTAGCATAATGTCTTGAATTTTTCTTAATATTATTAATAGCCTCTTCTAAAGATATATCACCCTTAAAATACATGATTAACTCTTTATATCCAATAGCCGTTTTTAAAGCTTTTGTTTCACCCCATTTGGTATATAAAGACTTTGCTTCTTTTTCTAATCCTTCATCCATCATACTATCTACTCTAGCATCTATTTTCTTATAAAGTGTATCTCTATCCGTAGTAAGACCAATTATTAAAGACTTATATAATTCTTTCGAATTAGTAACCGGCTGTGTTCCCCTATTTAAAAATCTTACTAACCGAACTCGATTATTAACATGAATAGAACAATTTGCATCTATTTTCTTACACATACTAAGTAATTCGGCATTCGAGTAATTAGCGTAGTCGTAACTATTGTTATCTAAAGAAAACTTATAATCATATAAACAAGCTTTTAAATAAAGTCCTGTTCCCCCCACAAAAATAATATTTTTATCACTATTTTCCTCTATAATTTTTCGAGACTCTTTTTGATAATCACAAACCGTATATAAAGTATCTGGACTTACTATATCAAAAAGATAATGTTTAATACCTTCTTTTTCACTTTCTTTTATTTTAGCTGTCCCAATATTTAACTCTTTATAAACTTGCATCGCATCACAGTTAATAATAATGGCATCATATTTTTTAGCTAATTCTATACTTAATTTTGTTTTACCAACCCCAGTAGGACCAACAATTGCTAAGATCATCATATACCTCCTCGTATAATGTAGTTAAGATATTTTTTAACTACTTTTTCTTTTATTTA
>URPE01000034.1 GCA_900549625.1 uncultured Mycoplasmatota bacterium | reverse complement strand
TTTCTATATTACCATAGAAAGGATTTTCACTTTACACAAATTTATTTACAGACTCGTTGGTGCCATTTGATACAGGGAACGTGACCGTTTTTAATTGCACCTGCCATACCAAATTTAGTTCTTTCAGAACACTTTTCAATTTCATTTTGAGAAACACTAGTCATTATTCTCATAACCATACGACCATTGGATGTAGTAGTGTTTGATTCATCAGCCATACAATCTATATCACATTCATAGTCATTAACAAATTTCATTAATTTTTCAATGTCATATACAGAACGAGTTAATCTGTCTAGTTTTAAAGCAACAATAACATTAATATTACCTTTTTTAACATCTTCGATCATTTCTTGATAAGCAGGTCTTTTGTCATTTTTAGCACTTATTCCTGCATCTTGATACACTTTATAAATATTATATCTTTTAAATTTACAAAACTCTTTTAATCTTTCTTCTTGTTCTCTCAAACTAAATCCTTCTCTTGCTTGGTCAAAAGTAGAAACTCTAATATATATACCAGCACTTTTGATTTTTTCATCCATATTCATATCAACTCCTTTTCTAATAAAAAAAGAAGCTAAAAACACTAGTTTAAACTAATATCTTTAACTTCCTATAAAATTCAATATAATATTTTGTTTGCTTTTTCATGTAGTACCTCACTTTCTAATAAAAGACTAGATACTGCTTCCTTTATTGGTTTTATATTGTATCATTTATTTTTAGTTTGTCAAACCATATTAGTTCATTTTTAAGTATTGTTCTAAATCTTTAAACTTAATTTTGTTATTATAACCGTTTATAAAGACATTTTCACTATCTTCAAATATTAAGTAGTCATTGCCTTTAACTTTCAAAATATGGGGTTTTACATAGGCTATATTAGTATTTTTAAGATTTATAATATATCCATTAGTAAAGGAATATTCCACATAAGCAAACTTACATATCATTTCAATCTTTCTTTTTAATTCTTCACTTATTACAAGTTTTTTAGTTTCTATTGTCATAACTCATCACTTTCCTTTCTTAAATAACAAAAAAACTAACTATTTCTAGTTAGCATTTATTACTTAAACTCGAAAAGTTCGAGTTTCCTATCAATCTGGAGCAAATGAGGAGAATCGAACTCCCGTCTCAACCTTGGCAAGGTCACGTTCTAGCCACTGAACCACATCTGCATTGCACTAATAATATATCAAATAACGAAATAAATTGCAAGTATAAATTTGCTATGTTATAATAAATTTGTTAAGAGAGTAGAGAAGAGGTTACTAATGAAGAAAAAATATAAAGTTTTATTAAGTGTTTTAGTTATTTTAATTTTAATTGTAAGTGGAATATTTGTTTATAGTAAATTTTTTAAAACAAATTCTACAAATGAACCGGTTAATACTATTAAAGTGACAAATTCTATTGATAAATATGATTATACATTGGAGGATAGAGATACAGTTTTATTTAAAGAAAAATTTGAAGAATTAAAGACCCTTTTAAGTAATGAAAATTATGATAAAAAAGAATATGTTAAATTAATTAGTCAACTATTTATAATTGATTTATATACTATTGATAATAAAATTAGCCGTTATGATGTGGGTGGTATGGAATATGTTTATTCTGGAGCACAGTCTTCACTAAAATCTGTCGCTGAAAATAGTCTTTATAAAACTGTTGAAAATAACTTAGATAACACAAGAACTCAGAGTTTGCCTTTGGTAAGTGATATAACTGTTGATGACATTTCTCCATATGATTATACAATGCCAGATAATAGTGAAGTGTCTGGATTTAGAGTTAAATTATCATGGACTTATAAAACAAGTATGGGGTATGATACAAAAGGCACTTTAGTACTTATTCCTGATGGTGAAAAATATGGGGTTGTATATTTTAATTCTTAGTTTGTTTAATGTTTACGTTTAATAAAGGAGGAAAATAATGGAAAATAAACCTAAAAAAATGAATATTAGAGGGTGGCTGTTTATCTTTTTATTTGTATTTACGATATTAGTTGCCGGTGTTACTGTTAGTTACGCTTATTATACTTTAAATATTAGAGGACAAGCAAGTACTGAAGAAAATACTTCTGGAGTTTTAAATGTTACTACTTCATTAACTGATAGTGCAGCAATTAATACTTCTAATCTTGTATTAATTCCTGGTGATGATTTAAGCAAGGCTCAAAAAGTAGAATTTACAATAACTAATGAAAGTGATTCAACTGTAGCAGCTCTTTATACAATAAAATTGGTTGATGTTTCATTAACACAGAATTTGTATAGTAAATATTTAAAATGGGCTATTGTTATTGATGGTGATAAGACTAATATGATAACTGGTGATTTTCATGATGAAACTGGGGCAATTTTAGAAGGGACTACTGATAAAACACCAGTAAGTATGGATTCAAAAATTTTAATAAGTGATGATAATGCTAAAATGTTAGATGTTGGTAAAACTGTTACAGTTGATTTTTATTTGTGGTTAGAAGATGATGATACAGTAAATCAAATTTATTTAACAAGTGGTAATTTTAGTGGCAAATTATCTTTAAATGCTACCCCTTATAGAAAAAAATAAAGCAAATCGCTTTATTTTTTTTAGTATTTATGTTAGAGTAAACCTCGCTTAAAAAAGGGGGTAATTAGATGAGTGAAAAATATATAACTATTGACTATGATATTAATAACTATCAATTATTTTCTGTTTTGTGTCAAAGATATTTGGAAGTTGGGACATATAAAATAAATTTAAAAGATGAAAATGTTTCATTGATAGTAAGAGATACACAAATAAAGAATGTAAAGAAAGTATTAAATTATTTAAAGAAAGAATATCAAAATGGAGTTAATATATCACTTTTGAAAATCAAAATTATTTATGATATGATAAATCAAGATGAAAATGCTACACTTTATAATTGCAAAAAAATGTTTGCTGATGGAACTTATTATTATGCTTTTTGGAATAATGCTTACCAAAGAGTTAAGAAATACCAAGAATACCTTAATAATGATATGAAATTAACAGAAGATGAATTATTAATATATGATTACTTTAAAAAAATTGAAGAAAAGATTTGGGAACGAAAAAATAGTAAGCATCTCTCTTCTGTTGCTAAATTAGAACAGGTACTTCTTTATGTATCTTTACATGACATTAAATATTTTAAAGATATTGATCTTACTTTTGCTAATGGAAAAAAAGCAATTTTTACGATAAAATGTATGCTTACCTCTTTAGAAGATTATAAAACTAAAAAGATTTCTAAAGAGAAAATGGAACTATTTTATTTGATGGCTAAAATAGAAGATGTGATGCGCCAAAATCAAAGACATGAATGGACTAAGAGTAGACAAGAAAAATTAGATGAATTACTAGAGAAAAATATTAAAGAACTAGATGATGTTTATTTTAAAGTTTCACCTACATTTAGAGATGGTTCTTCTAAGGAGTCTTTTTGGCGTAATATGGCTTTTAAGGCAAGTGATTTGAAAACTAAATATATGACTGATGAATTAATAGATTTATTATATACAATGGCACTTATAGATGAGGCTAAAAGAACAAAGAGAAAAGGCAGTAGTAGAGTGCTTCAAAAATCTGCTTAATATTAGTAAGGAAGTGATAATCTATGCGACAAAAAGTAAAGATCTCTGGTAAAAAAGTTATGGAATTACAAGAAGATATATGTACTGTTTTAGAAAAAAAATTTTATCTTTATCATTATAAAATTAGTAAATTTAGTGATTGTATTGTTTTTGAAGTAGATGGCTATAATAAAGAACTTTCAGGTGTTACAAAAGATATTATTGAAAATTTACAAAAAGAAAAAGAAAATATTATTAATAAAGCACTTATTTTATATGAAAAAACGTTACTTGATCTGGAATGTTCATTTCTAAATACTCATGAATTATTTAGTGATGGGACATCATATTCTTCCTTTTTAACTTATTATGGATTTAAAAGCAGAAAAAATTATTTGAAAGGAGTACAAGTAAGTTCGTTTGATTTACAACTATACCATTTACTGGCTTTAATTGATAATGCTTTGTATGATTATCAACTTTTAAAGAAGAAGAATTTATTGTATGAAAAGAGTGAGTTATTTTTAAAGAAAGTAAGAAAAAATCCTGATATATCAAGTGATGATTTAAAAAAAATGGGTTTTAATGCTAGTTATCAGAAGGCTTTAAAGAAATTTCAAAATGCCAAGCCAGATGATGAAATAGTAAAAAAGACTATTTTAAATATTAGAAAAATAGAACTACTTAAAAGTGAATATAAATGGGCAAATGATTATTTAAAAATGCAAGAGATTTATGATACAATGGTTAAGGAAAATTGTTTTGCTATTACTAATATTAGTAAAGATGGTAATCCTAATTATTTATCTTTATGGAATAGAGTTAGTAAACAAGCTAAACAGGCTTTTTTAGAGCAAAAAGATGAAATATATTATTTTGAACTTCAGACATATGAAGTGATGGCAAATATAGAAAATAAAAGAAAATTGAAGGTGTGATGATTATGAAGAAAAATATTATGTTAAAGTATGCTGAATTAAATACTAAGAAAGATAATATTAATATGTTTTTAAAGACTTTAAAAAATAATATTGAAAGTAAAATTAAAGGATTTGGTAGTATTAATTATGATAAAGGAAGAATGTTTATTTATCCTGATGAAGGACATTTTGATTTTATTTTGAATATTTGTAAATGTACATTTGGTATACATGAGATTTGTATTGTATATGAGCTTTCTAGTACGGATATTGATTATGTTTCTAAGTGTTTAATAGAAGTGCTTGGTGATTATTCTTTTGAAAGTTTTAAAGTAGAAACAAAAAGAAGTGATAAGGGATATTTTATGACAAGTCCTCAAATTAGTAAGTATTTAGGGGGAGTTGTTTTAAAGAATTTTAAAGATAAAAAAGTATCAGTTACAAATCCGGATTTAGTAATTCATGTTGAGATTAGAAAAGAGCATGCTTATATTTATTTTGCTCCAATAAAAGGGCTTGGTGGTTATCCAATTGGTAGTTTAGGTAAAGGAGTTTTAATGCTATCTGGGGGTATTGATAGTCCGGTGGCAGGTTATTTAGCTATGAAAAGAGGGGTTAAGTTAGAGGCTTTATATTTTGAAAGTCCCCCACATACTAGTGTAGAGGCTAAAAACAAAGTTTTAAGTCTTGCACATATATTAAGTAAATATGGTAGTGAAATAAATGTGCATATTATACCTTTTACGGATATACAAGAGGCTATTTATAAAAATATACCAAGTGATTATATGGTTACTATTATGCGAAGAATGATGTATAGAATAGCTACACGTATGGCTTATAAAAATAAATGTAAGATTATAATTAATGGAGAAAGTATAGGTCAAGTTGCTAGTCAAACACTTAGTAGTATGAGTGTTATTAATGAGGTTACAGTAATGCCTGTTATTCGTCCAGTTGCGTGTTTCGATAAATTAGAAATAATTGATATTGCTAAAAAAATAGGAACTTATGAAACAAGTATTTTGCCATTTGAAGACTGTTGTACAATATTTGTACCAAAACACCCTGTAATAAACCCAGAACTTGAAAAATGTATAAGTTATGAAAAACTAATACCATATGAAGAGTTAATTAATAAAGCTATTTATGATAGTAAAATAGAAAGGTTTAGTAATCAAAGTGATTATAGGGATTTGTTATGATAATTAATAAAAGTGCTTTTCAAAGTGAAGTTAGTTATAATTATTTTTGTAAAGTTTTAATTAAAGAACTTGGAAATAGGGATATTAAAATCACTTTTAATAAAGATGGTATGGTTGTAATTAGTAAAGATATAAATGTTCTTAATAAAATTAAAAAGATGACTCAGGAATTTGGAGAAAAAAATTCTATTTTAAATGAACGAGAAAAGATGGATTATTTATATAGTTTAGTTTTAAATGATAGTTTGGTTGATTTTAATAAGCTTGAAGATAAAAGATTATTAAAATTTTGGATAATTATAAATAAAAGAATTATTAATAGTTATAAGAAGCAAAAAAGTGTTTCTTTAGAAGAAGTAGAAACAACACATACAGTTGCTTTAATAGAGAATATTAAAAGAGAAAGAAAGTTAAAAAAAGGGATTAATTTTTAGAAAAAGGGCCATGTTATTACTAGAGGTGATAATTGTGCTTGTACCATTTAAAGAATCTATTACGCATAAAGAATTTAGGAAAAAACAAGATACAGAGTTATATAAAGAGAATCATACGGGACCAAATTGTGTTTAAAAAGAATGGTAAAATGATTCTTTTTTTTGTATAATGATATTAGAGGTGAAGAAAATTGAAAATATTATCAGTTAATGCAGGGAGTTCTTCCCTAAAGTTTACAGCTTTTGAAATGCCAGAAGAAAAGAAATTAATGAGTGGATACTTTGAAAGAATTGGTATTGATGGTAGTTTTTATACAATTAAAGTAAATGGAGAAAAGATTAAAAAAGAGGTAGAGTTACCAAGTCATACAGTGGCTTTTGAATATTTAATTAATGAATTGTTAGAACACCATGTTGTAGAATCTTTAGATGAGATTAAGGGGATAGGACACCGGGTAGTACAAGGGGCTGATCATTATGATAAAAGTGTTATTGCTACAGATGAGGTTGTCGAAGATATCGCATCTTTAAGTAGCTTAGCACCATTACATAATCCAGCGGCTGTATTAGGTATTAAAGCTGCTAAAGAGGTGGTACCTACAGCTACTAGTGTTGTTGTATTTGATACGGCTTTTCATCAAACAATGCCGGAAGAAAATTATTTATATGCTTTGCCAAAGTCTTGGTATACAGATTATCATGTAAGACGTTATGGGGCACATGGTACTAGTCATAAATATATTACAGAGTATATGGCTAAGAAATTAGGTCGTGATGACTTAAAATTAATTATTTGCCATGTAGGCTCAGGGTGTAGTATATCTGCCGTTAAAGATGGTAAATGTGTTAATACGTCAATGGGATTTACACCAACAGGGGGCCTTATTATGGGAACACGTTGTGGTGATATAGACCCATCAATTATTCCTTATATTATGGAAAAAACTGGTATTACACCAGAAAAATTAAATCATGTTTTAAATAAAGAAAGTGGAGTTCTTGCCCTAAGTGAAAAATATAGTGATATGCGTGATATTTATGATAATGTTAAACTAGGAGATCCAGTTTGTACTTTAACACTTACAATGTTTATTAAAAGAATTGTTAATTTTATTGCTCAATATTACTTTGAACTTGAAGGGTGTGATGCGATTGTATTTACAGCTGGTGTTTTAGAAAATGGAGCATTAGAACGTAGATGGATTGTTGATAGATTAAAATTCTTAGGAGTAGAGTTAGATAATGAAGTAAATGAAAGTATTGCAAGTTATCATGAAAAACATGAAGGAGTTATTACGACTAAGGATTCTAAAATTCCTGTTTATGTAGTGCCAACTGATGAAGAAATAATGATTGCAAGAGATACATTTAATTATGTAGATTAATTTAGAAAAAGAGGTTATGTATGAAGTCTGACATCATGAAAAATATAATTAAGAAAATAAAACAATATGATACAATTGTTATTGCAAGGCATATTGGACCTGACCCAGATGCTATATGTAGTAGTTTAGCTTTAAGAGACGCTATAATAGAGAACTATCCTAAAAAACATGTTTATGCAGTAGGTATGGGGGTAGCTAAATTTCGTACTTTTGGGGAGTTAGATCGCATTGATGTAAGTACTTTACGTAATCCTCTTTTAATTACTTTAGATGTTCCTAACTTTTATAGAGTAGATGGTATTAATAATTTAAAATATAAGGAAGTTATTAAAATAGATCATCATCCTTTTGAAGAAGACTTTGGAGGTATAGAATGGATAAATGATACATCTTCTAGTACGTGTCAAATGGTAGCATCTATGCTTTTAAAAAGTAATTTTGATATTTCTTCTAATGTAGCAGGTAACTTGTTTTTAGGAATAGTCTCAGATAGTGATCGTTTTTTGCTACCTTATACAACAGTGGAAACATTTGAAGTAGTAACGAATTTACTTAAAAGAACAAAATTAAAATTTAATAATCTTTATGAAAAACTTTATGAAAGACCAATGGAAGAAGTTAAATTTCATGGGTTTATAGCTAGTCATTTAGACGTATCAGTAAATGGTTTTGCCCATATAATTATTACCGATGATATATTAAAAGAGTATGGTGTTGATAGTGCAACTCCATCAAATATGATAAACGATTTTAATTTTATGAAAGGTGTTTTTGTATGGACATTTGTAACGTATGATGCTAAAAATGCTGTTTATAAAGTGAATATTAGGAGTAAAGGACCTGTTATAAATGGTGTTGCTAGTCGTTATCATGGGGGAGGACATAAGATGGCTAGTGGTGTTAGAACAGAGTCTTTAGAAAGTATTGAAGGTCTTTTAAAAGATTTAGATTTAGAATGTAAGAAATATAAAGAAGAAAATGGTTTATAATGACCATTTTTTTTGTTATAAAATACTTTAAAGACTAAAATTTATTGCTTAATTTTGGATACTCTATTATAATATAAATATAGGAGAAGGTAAGTTTATGAAATATATAAGTTTTTGTGTTCCCATGTATAATTCAGAAAAATATATGCAACATGGGATTGAAACTCTTTTAAGTGGAGGTAAGGATGTAGAAATAATTTTAGTAGATGATGGGTCTACTGATAAAACAGGAGAAATAGCCGATAAATACGCGAAGGATTATCCCGATATAATTAGAGTTGTACATAAAGAAAATGGTGGGCATGGTTCTGGGGTAAATAAAGGACTTGAACTTGCTAAAGGGCTTTACTATAAAGTTGTTGATTCAGATGACTGGGTTTCGGAAGAATCCTTAAAAGAAGTTCTAAAAACTATTAAAAAACTAAAAAAAGAGAATAACTTAGTTGATATGATGGTTGTTAACTATGTTTATGAAAAAGAAGGAAGTAAGAAAGTTATTAGTTATGAAAATACTTTACCTACTAATAAAGTGTTTAGTTGGGATGAAGTTGGTAAATTTAGAAAAGATGCTTATTTACTTATGCATTCTGTAATATATAATACAGAATTTTTAAAGAGTACAAATATTAAATTACCAGAACATACTTTTTATGTTGATAATATATTTGTTTATTATCCTTTACCAAAAATTAAAACAATGTATTATATAAATACACCTTTTTATCGTTATTTTATAGGCCGTGATGATCAATCTGTTAATGAAAAAACTATGATAAAAAGAATTGATCAACAACTATTTGTTACTAAAACAATGATTGATTTCTTTAATCCATATGATTATTGGGAAGATAAAAAGATGTGTGCTAAGTATTTAATTCATTATATTGATATAATGATGAGTGTATCAACAATTTTATTACAAATTTCTAATACAAAAGAAAATAAAGAAAAATGTAGTGAGTTATGGAGTTATTTAAAAGAGAAAAATCAAAAGTTATATAGAACATGTAAAATATCTTTATCAGGGTTGTGTCTTTTACCACGTTTTATAAGTGTTCCTGGTTATAAAATTGCTAGAAAGATATATAAATTCAATTAATATAACACTTAGAAATGAGATGATTAAATGAATAAAAAGGAAAGTAGTTTGAGTTTTCAAAATATATTTCAACATCAAACTAAATTAGCGGCTTATATAATAGCTTGTATGACTATTTTAGTATTGGGGCTTTCATATGCTTTGTTTTTAAGAGTTGATTCTA
The DNA here is from genome assembly GCA_900549625.1 of uncultured Mycoplasmatota bacterium. Lineage (GTDB taxonomy): Bacteria > Bacillota_I > Bacilli_A > RF39 > UBA660 > Ventrenecus. Next base: position 633 of record URPE01000034.1, on the reverse strand, counting down.
ATAGTGCTAATCAAGTTGTTACAGCTGGGGATTTATCTTTTACATATAAAGATGGTTCTACTATTTCATCAAGTGGACATGAAAGTTGCTTTTTACCGATGAGTGATGATGAAGCTGGTTTATATAATTCTAATTGTAGTTATCAGTTTAGTGCCCAGAATAGTGGAACATTAAATGCTTATTATACTTTTAAGTTGGTCGATAATGGTTCTTCAATAGAAAGTAGTAAGTTAAAATATGTTTTAAAAAAACAAAATGAAAGTGGGGTATTAGAAACATTAAAAAGTGGATTAGTAAGTGAACTTAGTGAAGGATTATTAACTGAAGAAGAAATAAGTCCTAAAGCAATTGTAGTTTATAGTATTCAAGTATATGTTTTTGATGATCATACAGTTGATGCTGATATAAGTAAAGTAGTAAATTATACAATAGATGGATCTGGTTTAGTTAAGGAGGATAGTGCTAATCCTGATATACCAAAAACTACTGTGACAGAATATATTACAACTTTAGCAGCAACAGATACAACAAATCTAGCAGTAGATGATTATGGTAATACAAGATATATCGGAAAAGACCCAAATAACTATGTAAGTATTGATGGCGATATATGGCGAATCATAGGGGTTATGA
>URPE01000033.1 GCA_900549625.1 uncultured Mycoplasmatota bacterium | reverse complement strand
ATGCTAACTTTTGGGAAGTATTTACACCTGAAGAAGATGAAAGATACATTAGAAATACCATCAAAAGAGAGAGTGAGAAAAAGAAATCATGCGAAATTGCTAGAAACATGCTTGCCAAAAATTTAGACTTAAATTTAATCATGGACGTTACTAATCTGTCTAAGAAAGAAATAATGAAGATAAAAGAAAGCTAATTGTGAATATTTAATTTAGCTTTTTTTGATACAATATTTGGGTGATGAATATGTATGCAGAAATATTAATTGAAATAAAAAATAAACATGTAGATAAAACTTTTACCTATCATATTCCTGATGATTTAGTGGATAAAATAAAAGTAGGTATGCGGGTAACTGTTCCGTTTGGAAAGATAACTTTAGAGGGCTATGTTTTAAATTTATTAAATAGTTCTTCTATTGAAACAAAAGATATTTATAATGTTTTAGATACTTATCCGGTTTTAAATGAAGAAATGCTTTTACTAGGTAAGTTTTTAGCTTTAAAAACTCTTAGTAGTTTAAGTTCTTCATATGCGGCTATGTTACCGAAGGCTTTAAAAGCCAAAAAAGGAGTCGATATTAAAGCTAAACAAGAAACATATTTAAAAATTACTGAAGAAATAGATACTTCTTTAGAAAATGCTTCTAGTGCTAGTCAAAAAGAAGTTTTAATGCTTTTTAAAGATAATTTGCCAGTAAAAAAAACAATGGCTAATAAGATTAGTGCATCTGCTGTTAAAACTCTTTTAAAAAAAGGAGTATTAATTGAATATATAAGTGAGGTATATCGCTATAACTTAAAAAATGAAAGTGAATATACTGAAAAAGTTTTAAATGAAGAACAAACTAATGCCGTAAACACTATATGTGATAATCTTGGTAATAGCAAAACAATTCTTTTACATGGTGTTACTGGATCTGGTAAAACGGAGGTTTATATAAAAACAATTGAAAGAGTATTAAATGAAGATAAAACAGCTTTAGTATTAGTACCAGAAATTAGTTTGACACCTCAGTTTGTTGATAGATTTAATAAAGCTTTTCCATCTAAGATTGCTGTTTTGCATAGTGGATTATCGGATGCTGAAAAATATGATGAATGGCGAAAAATTACAAGAGGGGAGGTTTCTATAGTAATAGGGGCTAGAAGTGCTATATTTGCTCCTTTAAAAAATATTGGTATTATTATTATGGATGAAGAACAATCTCTTTCTTACAAACAAGAAAATAACCCTAAATATCATGCTTTATGGATAGCTAAAGAAAGAAGTAAGTATCATAATGCTCCTTTAGTTTTAGGTAGCGCGACACCTAGTTTATCATCGATGGCAAGAGCCCTAAAGGGTGTATACATATATATAAAAATGAATGCTCGTTTTAATAAACAAGCTTTACCAAATATAACACTTGTTGATATGGTAGAAGAACAAAAAAATAAACATCCTATAATAAGTAGGGAATTAGAGTGTGCTATTATTGAAAGGTTAAATAAAAAAGAACAAATAATGCTTCTTCTTAATAGAAGGGGACATTCAACAACTATTACCTGTTCTAATTGTGGTTTTACTTATCGTTGCCCTCATTGTGATATTACACTTACTTATCATAAGTCTAGTAATAATATACGTTGTCATTATTGTGGATATACAAAATATTTAGATAATACTTGTCCAAAATGCCATGAGACTAGTCTTAATTACTATGGACTTGGAACGGAAAAATTAGAAGAGTATATTAAAGATGCTTTTCCAACAGCTAAAGTTATTCGAATGGATGCTGATAGTGTCTCTAATAAAGGAGGTCATGCTAAAGTTACTGAGGCTTTTGCTAGTGGTAAGTATGATATTTTATTAGGTACCCAAATGATTAGTAAAGGTCTTGATTTTCCAAATGTAACTTTAGTAGGTATAATAAATGCTGATGCTTCTTTAAACATGCCAGATTATCAAAGTAATGAAAGAACTTTTGAGCTTCTTTGTCAAGCAAGTGGCCGAAGCGGAAGAGGTGAAAAAAATGGCGAAGTTTTCATTCAAACATATAATCCAGAAACACCAATATTTACTTTTGTAAAAAATCATGATTATAAAAAATTTTTCCGATATGAAATGAATATTCGTAAAACACTTAAATATCCACCTTACTATTATTTATGCTTTTTAAAAGTTAAAAGTAAAGATTATAAACAAGCTATAGATGAAGCAAGGAAAATTAAAGCTTTTTTAGATAAAAACTTAACACAAGATTATATTGTTCTTGGACCTGCAACGGCTAATATGTTTTTGGTTAATGGTGTTTATAATTTTGAAATTTATATAAAATATAAAAAAGAAGAAAAATTATATCAAGTGTTAAATGAATTAGATAAGTTAATGCTTGTAAACTCTAAAGCACAATTAGATATTGATTTTTTAGAGTAAGTGAAAGTTGGGTTGTAGTTGAAAAAAAGAATTAATTTTTCTATAATAAATAAATGAAAAGAGGTAATTTATGAAAAAATATAAATTAATTAAAAAGGCTGGGGTAGTTGTTTTAGCAAGTGCTCTTGTAGTAACACCTGTTAATGCTAGTAGTCTTGATAGTGATAAAACAAGTGAAGAAACACTGGAAAATAAACTATTTACATGGGGTAAGAAATTAGCCTATTGGTCAAGTAAAGTTGATCAAAAAATAAATGATAAAGTAGTAGAGCCTGCTAGTGATAAACTAAGTGAACAAGAAGTAATTAAACACGACTCTCTTTGGCTTATTACGGATATGCCAGGGGTAGATCCTAATATAGAAAGACATTACTATTTTGTTAATAAAAATACACCATCTATTAAATGGACTTTTTATTATGATAAAAATGGTAATAAAGTAAGTCGTAAATCTTCTAATAAAGCTATGATGGAAGTAAGAGAAATGTATGTTTCTTTAACTGATTTAGATACTGTTTATAAAATGGAAAGTTATTCATCATATGTTGATAATACATTTACTGTTAATTATGAATATTTAAATGATACTTTTGTATATGATAGTGATTTTGGGGATAACTATACTTATGGTGTATTTGAAGATTTTGATTTTTTATTAGATGAGAAGGAAATAAAAGAAAAATATAGTTTAGATGATTTAGTTAAGTTAGAAGAAAAACTTAATGATTTAGATTTGGAAATAAAGTCAAGTGATACGCTTAAGTTAGAAAGGAAATAGCATGAAAGATTTAAAAGTAATATTTATGGGGACACCAAATTTTGCTGTACCAATATTAGATATGTTAATTAAAGAAACTAATGTTGTATTAGTAGTTACTCAACCTGATAAAGAGGTTGGAAGAAAAAAAACTGTTTTAATGCCACCTGTTAAAGAAGAAGCAAAAAAATATGGTATAGAGGTTTTCCAACCAAAGAAAATAAAAGAAGAGATGGATAAAATATTAAGTACAGAGTGTGATATAATTATTACTTGTGCTTATGGACAAATATTACCTAAAGAGATACTTAATTATCCAAGACTTAAATGTGTTAATGTTCATGCTTCTCTTTTGCCAAAGTATCGAGGAGGGGCACCAATTCATTGGTGTTTAATTAATGGGGAAGAAAAGTCTGGTGTTACTGTTATGTATATGGATGAACATATGGATACTGGTAATATGATAAGTAAAGAAGAATGCGTTATAAATGATACTGATAATGTGGGTACTTTATATGAAAAACTATCTTTAATAGGGCGTGATTTATTATATAAGACTTTACCAAATATAATAGATGGGACTAATGAAAGTATTAAACAAGATAATGATGAAGCTAGTGTTGCGCCTAATATTACTAGAGAAATGGAACACTTAGATTTTTCTTTAAGTGGTAAAGAAATAGTTAATAAAGTAAGAGGATTAAATCCGAGACCGATGGCTAATATGCTTGTAAATGGTGAAGAGTATAAAGTGTTAGAAGCAAGATTTGTTAAAAGTGATAATACTACTACTTGGAAGGTTATGAATGTGACTAAAGAAAGTTTTGCTATAGGTTGTCTTGATGGTTATGTTGAAATACTTAAGTTAAAACCATTTGGTAAGAAGGTAATGGATACAAAGAGTTTTTTAAATGGGGTTAATAAAGAGAGTGTTAAAAACTTTATAATAAGTTAATGGGGGAATTATGAATTTATATGGTTTAACAAGAAAAGAGTTAGAAGATTATTTTCTAAGTATTGGTGAGAAAAAATTTAAATCTACACAAGTATATGAATGGTTATATGATAAAAGAGTAACTTCTATTAGTGAATTTTCTAATATAAAAAAAGAGATTAGAGATAAGTTAAATGAAGACTTTACAATAAAATTGCCTACTATTATACAGCATCAAAGTGATAGAGACGCTGAGAAATTTCTATTTAATTTAGAAGATAATGAAAAGATAGAAGCCGTTGTTATGTATCATAATTATGGGATAAGTGTATGTGTTTCAAGTGAAGTTGGTTGTAACATGGGTTGTAAGTTTTGTGAATCTGGGCGTCTTAAAAAAGTTAGGAATTTATGGGCTTACGAAATGGTGGGACAAATACTTGCTATTGAGAGTGTCTTACAAAAGAGAATTTCTAGTGTTGTAATAATGGGGATAGGTGAACCATTAGATAATTATTTAGAAGTAATTAAATTTATTAAGATTATAAATGATGCTAAAGGTCTTATGATTGGGGCTAGACATATAACTTTATCAACGTGTGGTTTGATTCCTAAAATTAAAGAATTATCTAATTTAGATTTACAAATAAACCTTGCAATATCATTGCATGCTAGTAACGATACATTAAGAAACAAAATTATGCCAATTAATAAGGTTTATCCTTTACCGGATTTAATCCTTTGTATAAAAGAATATATTAATAAAACTAATAGAAGAGTTACAATTGAATATATAATGCTAAAAGGTATTAATGATGAAAAAAGTAATGCTTTAGAACTTGCCTCTCTTTTGCGAGGGCTTAATGTTTATGTTAATTTAATTCCTTATAATGAAACTAATAATTTAGGTTTTAAGAAAAGTGATAAAACAAAGTTAGATGCTTTTTATGATACTTTAAAAAAAGAACATATAAATGTTACTGTAAGAAGGGAATTTGGTTCTAATATAGATGCTGCTTGTGGACAACTTAGAAGTAAGAATATTTGAATAGTGTAAACTATTCTTTTTTGTGATTTATTGTGTTTGATAAAATAATATGTTGTTACAAAAAGATGTAAAAAAAATTATTTCATTGTCTTAGATTTGTATTATTGGAAAAATAACATAAATCTAATAAAATTAATTATACAAATTATTGTAGATTATAAAAATATCTTAAGTGAATATTTAAATATATCTCGTTTTTTTTATGCTTTTATATTATAATTTAATTAAAGGGAAAGATTCCCCCTTAGATGGTTGTGTGTTAGTGGGGTAATACCAAATCAGAAAATATTAAAGGAAAGTTATGGTGAGTGAAATTAAAATGGAATTAGTATATAATAAATTAGTTAGGGATAAAATACCAAATATAATAGAAGAAAAAGGAGATATTCCAGTAATTAAAGTGTTAGATGAAAGTACTTATAAAGATGAACTTGAAAAGAAATTATATGAAGAATATAAAGAGGTAATAGAAGCGAGTGGTTATGATCGCCTAGAAGAACTAGCTGATATGTTAGAGGTAATTAGAGCATTAGCTAATTTAGAAAATAAGAATTTAAATGATATTATAGATATAGCTAATAAAAAAAATGAAAAACGCGGTGCTTTTGATGAAAAAATTTTTCTTGAAAAAGTTATAGAATCAGAATAAAAATTAAATTTACATATAATTTGAATTTAGCATAATTTAATAAAAATTTGATAAAAAACACTTGAATTAAACAAATGCGGTGTTTTAATATGGTAAATTTGAAAATAATTTTATTGATAAGCATTAGTGCAAGTTGCATATTTTGTTGAAATTAAAAAGACGTGATTTAGTGTTTTTTATAGAAAGTGAAACTATCTTAATTATAAAATTGAAACAGATAAAATTAATGGTAATTAAGTGTGCCATTTAAAGTGATCAATCTTTACTACCTGTGGTATATCTTTTGTTTTATGTTAAAATTGTATCGAGTTATGGTTCTGAACTTGACCCTTACGTATTATCATTTTAACCTAGTTATTAGGGTATATTAATTACTCTAATTTTTTCTGTTATCATAAAATATACTAGGTGAATGATATGCAATTTTTTATTTTAGGAATTATAAGTGCTTTAATGAATTTAAGCATGTATTTGTTTGGTAATGTTGATTACTTATTAAAAGCATTTTTTTCAGTTATTGTAATAGATTTTCTAACAGGTATTTTAAGAGCCATTAAAAGACGTGAATTTAGTTTTTCAGTTGTTGCTTTAGGATTTATCAAAAAACTTGGGTATATGGCTGTTGTTATTACTTCAGTTATTATGGGTAGTATTCTTAATATGGGTAATACTATTAGAGATATGGTTATTTATACGTTTGTGTTTAATGAAATTATCTCTATACTAGGAAACTGCAAGGAGTTAGGTATTATTATGCCTAGTATATTACAAAAGTCCCTTGATGCTATAGAAGAAAAACTAAATAAATAGACATGTAAAGTTATTGTATATATGTTAGTTATCTATGGTAAAATTTGACACAAAAAATAGTTATGAATGGACTAATCCATTCTTTTTTGATATGCTTATAATGAAATATACAAGAGGTGACTTATGAAATCATATTATTTAACAGATACAGGAAGAGTACGTAGTCATAATGAAGACTCCGTAACAATTGTTAGAAATGGCAGTGGTGAATATTTACTAGTTGTAGCTGATGGTATGGGAGGGCATAGGGCTGGTGAAGTAGCGTCAAGTCTTGCTGTTACCCATTTAGGCAAAAGATTTTCTAGTATAAGTAGTATTGGTAGTAAATTAGATGCAGTAAATTGGCTTAATGATAATGTTAATGAAATAAATGAATCTATTTTAGAATATGCTAAAAATCATTTTGATTCTAAAGGCCTTGGGACAACACTTGTTTTAGCCCTATTAACTAATGATTACTTAATATTTGGGAATATTGGAGATTCTTCTGGTTATGTTTTAAAAAATAATAAACTTCATAAAGTTACGCATGATCATACTTTAGTAAATCTTTTAGTTGAAGCAGGGGACTTAACAGAGGAAGAAGCCAAGGTGCATCCTAAAAGAAATGTTTTAATGAAAGCTTTAGGAGCTGGAGAAAAAATAGATATTGATATTTTTGATGTTGAAAAAGATGTTGATGGAGTCTTATTATGTAGTGATGGGCTTACAACAATGCTACAAAAAGAACAGGTAGAAAAAATATTAGAAGAAGATTTAACTATTGAACAAAAAGTAGCTAAAATGATTAAAAAATGTAATTCAAGAGGGGGACAAGACAATATATCAGTTGCGTATTTAGATATGAAAAGTGGGTGTGAACAATGATAATGAAGGGTCAGAAAATAAGTGATCGTTATCAAATTATTAAAGCAATAGGGGAAGGTGGCATGGCAAATGTTTATCTTGCCTATGATACAATATTAGATCGTGATGTAGCAGTTAAAGTATTAAGAGGGGATCTTGCTAACGATGAAAAATTTGTTAGACGTTTTCAAAGAGAAGCGTTATCAGCAAGTAGTCTTACACACCCTAATATTGTGGAGGTGTATGACGTTGGTGAAGATCATGGTATGTACTATATTGTAATGGAATACGTTGAAGGTAGACACTTAAAAGATTTAATTAAAAAGCGGGGAAAACTTACAACTAGTGAGGTAATTGATATAATGCTTCAGATTACCGATGGCATGAGTGTGGCCCATGACTCTTATATTATTCATAGAGATATAAAACCCCAAAATATTATGATTTTAGAAAATGGTTTAGTTAAAATAATGGATTTTGGGATTGCTATGGCTTTAAATAGTACCCAACTTACGCAGACAAATTCGGTAATGGGAAGTGTTCATTATTTACCACCCGAACAAGCAAGTGGTAAAGGAGCCACATTACAAAGTGATATTTATTCAATGGGTATTGTAATGTATGAACTGTTGACAGGTAAATTACCATATAAGGGCGATAATGCAGTGGAAATTGCTTTAAAACAGTTAAAAGAACCTTTACCAGATATTAGAGAAGAATTACCTAATATTCCTCAAAGTATTGAAAATATTATTATTAAAGCTACGGCTAAAAATCCTAAAAATAGATATGCTGATGCAAGAGAAATGCATGAAGACTTATTAACTTGTATGGATGAATCAAGGGTAAATGAACCACCTATTAAACTTCCTTATAGAGAGTTTGCAGAAAGTGATACAAAAAAAGTACCTAAAAAAGAAGTAGTTAGTGATAATAAATTATCTTATGATACTTTAGAAAAGGATGATGATGAAGTAATGGCTAAACAAATTACAAAGAATGATTTAAAAAAGCAAAATAAACTTTTAATAGTTTTAGGCTCTATATTTACTATCTTGATTGTTACTATTACAACTGTTGTTCTTTTAATACCGGCTTTAACTACTAATAAGGAAATATATGTTCCTGATGTTACTGGGTATTCTGTGGAAGACGCTATTAAAGCTTTACAAGATGCTGGTTTTGTAGTGGCAAGCGATCAGCAAAAAATAGCTAGTGAAAGTGTAGAACTAGGTAAAGTTGTTAAAACCTCACCACTTGCTAATACAAAAAGGACTAAAAATACAGAAGTTACTTTATGGGTAAGTGAAGGTGATACTAAGATTACTTTAGAAAATTATGTTGGTAAAAATTATTTAGAGGTAAAAGGTAAATTAGAAGCCTTGAAAGTAAATGTAATAGTAGAGAAGAAATCATCTAGTGATGAAAATGCTAAAGAAGGGGTTATTATTGAACAAAGTCCAAAAGAGGGAGAAAAAGTAAGTGTTGGTGATTATGTTACCCTTTATATTCCTAATTTAGATAAATATCCAGATTTTACAACCGGAACTTATACAGCTAGTGATGTTAAAGATTATTTAAAAAAATATGAAGTTACTGTAAATGTAGTAGAAAGAGAAGATAATACACATGCTGAAGGGATCGTTATTGGCCAAAGTAGGGAGAAAGGTTCTATTATTGGTAAAGGTACAAGTGTAACAATTACAGTGGCTAAGAAACCTACTACAACGCCTAGTACAGAGGGTGGTAACGATGGTGATACAGAAAGTGGAAGTTTAGATTAATGGAAGGTAAAATAATTAAAAACATATCTAATGCTTATACTGTTTTATGTGATAATAAAGAATATGTTTGTACACCAAGAGGGGTATTTAGAAATAAAAATATTACCCCTTTAGTTGGTGATATATGTGAGTTTGATGAAAAAAACAATATTATTACAGAAATAATGCCGAGGAAAAATGTGCTTGATAGACCAAGTGTTAGTAATGTTACTTATGCTTTATTGGTTACTTCCTTAAAAAAGCCAAGTCTTAGCTTGAATCTTTTAGATAGAGAGATTACTTCCGTTATTCTTTCTAATATAAAACCTGTTATTTGTTTTACTAAGTTAGATTTACTAAATGATACAGAAAAGAAAGAATTAAATAATATTATTAATTATTATGAAAAGATTGGTATTCCAGTTTTTTTAAATACTAATATAGATGAGTTAGTTAAATTTTTAAAAGGTAGTATTGTTGTACTAACTGGACAATCAGGGGCTGGTAAAAGTACATTGCTAAATAAAATAAAACCTGAATTAAATTTAAAAACAAATGAAATATCTGATGCTTTAAATCGTGGTAAACATACAACTAGACATACTGAGTTATTTAATATTTTGGGGATTTGGTTTTGTGATACTCCTGGTTTTTCTTCTTTAATACTTAATAAATTTACTAAAGAAGAAATTAAAGATTCTTTTATAGAGTTTAAAAATTATCATTGTATGTATGATGATTGTATGCATATTAAGGAAAATGATTGTTCTGTTAAAGAGGCTCTTCATAAGGGTGATATTATGCTTAGTCGTTATGAAAATTATAAGAAAATTTTGGAGGATGTAGATGGAAATAGCCGTTTCGTTTTTAAAAAGTAAATATGATTTACAAGATACATTAAGAAGTATTGATAGTACTAGTGCTCATTATATTCATGTTGATTTAATGGATGGGGAGTTTGTTAAAGAAAAAACAAATACTTTAGAAATAATTGCTAGTTTGAAAAAATGTAGGAAACCTCTTGAAGTTCATTTAATGATGAATGATATTTCGTTATTAGAAATATTACCAAGTATATATGATTTAAAACCTAAGTATATAATAATTCATGCTGAAATAAAAGATCCAAAGTTTTTTATTAGTGATATAAAAAAACATGGTATAAGTGTAGGAATAGCTATTAATCCTGATACTTTAGTAAGTAATATTTCTGATTATATTAAGTATGTTGATGAGGTATTAGTTATGAGTGTTTATCCTGGATTAGGGGGCCAAAGTTTTCTTGATAAAACTATAGATAAATTAAGTTATTTAAAAGAATTGCAAAAAGAAAATAATTTTATTATTTCCGTAGATGGGGGTATTAACGATAAAACAATTAATAAAGTAAAAGAATTTGCAAGTCGTGTGATAAGTGGTTCTTATATTTGTTTAAGTGATGATTTTGAAGGGAAAATAGAAAGTCTTAGGTAAGACTTTTTTTGCGTTTTTGGTGAAAAATGCTAGTAAATATTAGGCTATTTATTAAACTTAAGTTGTTTAAGTAAACACTTTGAAAGGTAACTATCAAAACATTTATTAAAGGAAGTGATTTTTCCTCTACAAGTTCTTTACCTTATTGTATGATATTTTATATTCTTTTTGACAAAGTAAATGGCATAAGTTATACTATTAATGTATATAAGAATAAGGAATTTAAAAAGTGAGTGGGTAACAAATATGAATAATAAAAAGAATAAGACAAATAAAATACTCATAATTCTAGGTATACTAATAGGTATACT
>URPE01000032.1 GCA_900549625.1 uncultured Mycoplasmatota bacterium | reverse complement strand
AACAAACTACTAAAAATTTCCATTTTACTATTGACTTTTAATAGTTAGTCACCTCATACTAATTCATTTTTATATGTAATACTTTTATCTTCTTTATAAATAAACATTAATTTTGAGTTCTTATCTGTTCTTCCTTTATCAAAGGATAACGAATAAGTACATTACTATCTAGATTTTCTTTGTGCATATCAACTGCTGTTATTTGATGATTATCATATGTTGTATAATAATAAATTCCCTTATTTACATTACAGCAAGATGTATAAATTGTTATTTCAAATTTATCATCACCTAAATCACAGCATCCTCTTTGTTGATCAACGCTACCTAAAATGTGAAAAAATTGACTAACACTTGATTTTTCATCTTCTTTAGAAAAAGAATTTAATTTAGTATACGCTACTCTTATGAATCTTGATTGCGATGATAAATCACCTGGTAGACCTATTGCTCCCATTCCTCTACTATATAAACTTAGATCTAATTCTTTACTAAATTTATTCTCTGGAGATTTAGGTGATAAATACATATAATTATTTAAGGCAAACATTTGCTTATCAAAAGATGGATTATTAGTTAATACCCCTACTGGATTATCATATATTTTTATTCCATCAATAACAGACTCTACAGTTATTGATTGTGTGCTATCGGAAATAATCCAATGTAAGCTAGCTAATGGTAATTTATCACTAAATGGAGTATTTAACACATTCATTTTTTCAATCAAATTTCTAGCTTCATTTACATTTGAACATTGGCTTAAAATCCATGGTATCAGTTCAAATTGAGCAACATTATCTTTTCCTTCCTGTTTTTCTTTATAATGAGCATTTCCAACAAAATTTAAACCTGCTATTGCTAACCCTTTTTCGTTTATTGCATCGTAATATAATGGATAATCTTCAGTAACAAATGCCATTCCAATTATCGCATAATGACTCTTAATGTCATCTACTTCTCTAAATTTAAATTCAAAGTTTCTTGGTGTTATTGTTACTTCATCTCCATATGAAAATTCATAATCCAATGTTCTTCCAAAATAAAAATCTTTCGTTTTATAAGTTGCTGCTGTACACATATTCTTTCCCTTCTTTCTAATACTATTTCTTATCTTTTATATAACTCTCTTTCAAATTACAATTTATCTAACAAATCAATAAATTGTAATTTATTTAATTAACTTTTCAAAAGCATTAACATTTAATATAGTATTAGATATAAATTTTCCTTTATAAAAGTTAGCCCAGTTATTAAAAATACAAGGTACACTCTTAGCTTTTTCTAATGAATCTATTTTTATCAAATTGATTTTTATATTATTTTTTTTTGCATATTCAGTTAATTCATTTACTTCATATTCTACATAAGGACATTCATTACTATAATAAATAGTAAAATCTTGATTATCTATTTCTAGAAGTTTAGCATTATCATTGAATATAGGAGTTTCATTATCATCAAATTGTAATGCTAATAGTTCATAATCTAAAATAACATCTACAACTTTAAAACCATAATGTTCAAAAAATTTCTTTTCTCCAATAAAAGGTTTCTTTTTTTTAGAAACTAGAGTACATATACCACTCATACCTTTTTCTTTTGCATCATTTATTGCGTATTCTAGTAATTCTTTGCCAATTCCTTTACCTTTAAAATTTCCTGCTACCCATAAGCAATAAATATATTCATAATTTTTACCACTAATAGGAACCCACGCTGTTTCTATTGGTTCATATTCAATAAACACTTTTCCTCTTACATTTAATTTTCTAAAAATATGCCCATCTTTTAATTTACTTTTTATCCATTTCTTTTTACTATTAACGCCTATTTGATGTTTTTTATCCCCTATTGCACAACATATATGCTCTTCATCAATATTTTCTAAAGTCAAATTTATATATTCATTCATTTATTTAATCCTCCATAAATTATTATTTTCTAACCATGTTACTAGTATAGATATATAGACACCAAAGCTTGGACAATATTAAGCTTAGCAATAATTAAAGTTATTTTAAATCAAGAGCCTCTTTAGGACACTCTTTAATACAATTGCAACAAAGTATACATTCAGTCCCATTCTTTCTTTTTCTTGAATCATCTAACATATCTACATTCATTGGACACCTTCTTATACATTTATAACAATTAATACACTTATTATGATCACACTTAACTCTTAAATAAGAAAAATAACTTGCAGGTTTTAAAAAAACAGTTACAGGACATATATATTTACAAAAAGCCCTATTATCTTTAAATATATAAGCAAGTAATATTCCTAAAACATAATACACAATATTTCCTATAATAAACGACCAAAACATTATATCTTCTAAATTATTCACTTTAAATATAAATAGTAATGCCACAAATGTTAGTGATAACAAAAACGTAATATATCTAAGCCAAGCAATTTTCTTTCTATCATTCTTAGGAGTTTTATAAGGTAGTAAATCAAGGATCATCCCAGTCCAACAAGCATAGCCACACCAACCTCTACCAAAGAATAATGGTCCAACTATTTTAGCTACAAAATAATGTATTGTTGCAGCTTCAAACACACCTAAAAACAAATAATACCAAAAACCTTCAATTTGCATATTTTCTTTACATATAATACCCAAATATATAAGCATATATAATCCAACTGCCAATTGTACAAAATTTCTTGCATACTTAGTTTTATGTGCCATTAAATACATACCAATTGATATACAAATCCCTATATAATTAAAATTTAACAAATAAAACAAGTTTTTCGTTGCAACAAATAATGATATAGCAATTGTTTCAAATATTAAAATTGTTATTAACATAACACTATTTTTCTTAATCCACTTAATCATACATCCTTACTCCTAACAATTTCTTTAAATATTTATTAATACTAGTCTTTTTCTCATCTACTAGAACAATAAGAAACATATGAACGCATTAAATATCTATTAATGCTATACCCATTTGTAATCTCTTCATACAATTACCAACTTTCATTTAACCAATAAATTTTTTCAGTAATTTTCAAATATGTTTATTGTTTAGCATTAATATCTACTCCTTTTTTTGCCATAGTAGAAGACTTTGAATAATATCCTATAACAATAGTTTTATAAATAAAAATACACCTCCTAATTATATCAAGCAAAGTACATTTAGTTTAACTATTTCATAAATATTGTACCAAATCTATAATAAAAAATCTCTAATTTCACAATATTTTCTATCACAAAAAAAGAAAAGAACTATAAAAAGATCGTTCTTTTCCATAAAGTGTGAGTTTGAGTTTATATGTTATTTATATTGTATAGAGTTTTGTATATATTTTTTAGAGCAAAATATATGGTATAGATTATTACTTATCACTCTCCTTTCATGTTTATAATGATACTACTCATTTATGAAAATTAAGTGAAAAGTTAGTGAATAAATAGTAAATTATTTTTTCTTAATATAAAAATAAAAAGTAGTGCCCTTATTAATCTTAGACTCAACACCATATTTAAAATTATGACTAACTAAAATTGATTTAACAATTGATAACCCTATACCAGAAGAAACAACATTACGTTTATGATTCTTATCATTTTTATAGTATTTATCCCAGATAAAAGGTAATTCACTTTCTTCAATTCCCTTTCCCGAGTCTTTAATAAACACTCCATAAGAATCTCTAGTTTTCTTTATAGTTATACTAACAGTTTTATCGTCCCCAGTATAGTTAATAGCATTATTAATTAAATTATAAATTACTTGATTAATTTTTTTCTTATCAGCCACCACTAAGGCTTTTTTTGGTGCCTCTAAAATAAAATGGTAATTTTCAATTTCTTTTATTATTTCATATCTTTTTAAAATAGAATTAATTTCTAAGACTAAGTCAAAAGTTTCTAAGTTTATCACCTCAGCGTTTGCCTGTAATTTAGAAAGTTCTAATAAATCATTAACTAATATGTTTAGTCTATCAGTTTCATCAATAATAATATTTAAGTGTTTTTCTCTTTTTTTATCATCCTTATAAGAAATATCACGAACCATTTCAGCATAAGCCTTAATCATAGTAAGTGGAGTTTTTAAATCATGTGATACATTAGCAAGTAAATCTCTTCTTAATTCATCTGTTTTTAGCATCTCGCTTTGAGCACTAGTTAAAACACTAGATAGTTCATTTACCTCTAAAATATCATAAGTTGGAAAATCAACAGGTACACCCGATCCAAGTTTTCTTGCTTTTTTGGTAACATCTTGCAGTGACGACGTTAATTTTTTAGAAAGAAAATAAGCAATCATACAAGCAAAAATAATGGCTATAATAGTTAAATAAATAAGTTGGTTTTTCAGTAAAACATTAGCCTTACTGACATCTTCTAAAGTACGATATAAGAATACTGCCCCATCACCAACTTTTATTTCATAAAGGTAAGCCTCAGCATTATAGTCTTCATTTACTAAACGATGTGCTCTTTTTTTTTGGTCTGATTGTAAAAAAGCCTTTTCTATACTTAATATTGTTTCATTATTTTTACCAAGAGCACAGCCATTCATTAAAGTATTATAGTAGTAAATTTTATCCCCAATATGGTACTCCATACATACCTCATCTTCATAAGCAATACTTTCTAATTTTTTTAAAGTATTAGAAAAATTAGAATTCTCTATGGATTTAGCTAAGGAATCCATTTTTTTTAGTTGATAATCACGATACGAATATTTGATATAAACAATTTGAAAGAACCATAAAGAAAGCAAAATACAAACACTAAAAACAATAAGATAAAGAAGAGTTTTACTACTCATAGAAGCACTTTTTTTCTTAGTATTCAAATTTATAACCTACCTTACGAATTGTTTTAATATATTTACCATATTCTCCTAATCTATGTCTTAAAGTTTTTACATGCGTATCAACTGTTCTATCATCACCATAAAAATCATAGCCCCAGATATTTGTTAGCAATTGTTCTCTTGTAAGAGCAATATGATTATTAGAAACAAAGTACTTTAATAAGTCATACTCTTTAGGTGTTAAAGGAATGCCTTTATCTTTAATTTTTACTTCATGGGCAATATCATCAATCATTAAGTCCCCAAATTCTAAATAACTAGTTTGTTTTTCACGCCTTTTAGTAACAGCTTTTACCCGAGCCACTAATTCTTTAGGACTAAATGGTTTAGTAACATAATCATCAACACCAATATCAAAACCAATCAATTTATCATATTCCTCAGTTCTTGCTGAAAGCATTATAACTGGTGTATCTTTAATTTTTTTTAATTCTTTAACTGTTTGAAAGCCATCTTTTTTAGGCATCATTACATCCATAATAACTAAATCATAATCATTATTTCTAAAAAGATTTATAGCCTCATCTCCATCACTTGCTTCTTCTACCTCGTAATTCTCAAGAGCCATGTATTCTCTAACAACATTACGAATAAGCATTTCATCATCGACAACTAATATTTTCACATAATCACCTACTTCCCTTATATTATAACAAATATGTGAATTTTTAGTGAAATATATAAACGTTAATAAGACAAAAAAATGGTATGTGTCTTATTTAATACTTACATACCATATAAAATATTATTAAATTTAATCTATAACTGCTTTAATTCTTCTTACACCAGCACTAGATGCTTCTTCTTTTTTGATATGAAAATGTCCTATTTCCCCAGTACTATTTACATGTGGTCCACCGCATAACTCCCTGGAGATATCGCCAATACTATAAACTGTAACAATATCAGGATATTTTTCAATAAACATACATTCAGCCCCAGACTTAATAGCCTCTTCTTTACTCATAGTCTCTTTTGTAACTTTTAAGTCTTCACTAATCCATTTATTAACTAAATCTTCCACTTGCTTCTTTTCATCATCCGTAAGTTTGTGATCACAGTTAAAATCAAAACGAAGACGTTCCATAGTTATATTAGATCCTCTTTGATGTGTTGAAGGACCAACTACAACTTTTAAAGCTGCATTTAGTAAATGTGTTGCGGTATGATACTTAGTTTCAATAACACTATCGCCTGCTAAGCCACCTTTAAATTTACCTTTGGAAGCTGTTCTTGATAATTCTTGATGGGCCTTAAATTTCTTGTTAAAGCCTTCTACATCAACATTCAAATTTTGTTCTTTAGCAAGTTCTACAGTAAGTTCAATTGGAAAACCATATGTATCATATAAGTGAAAAGCCGTTTCTCCATCAATGTCTTTTTTTGAAGCCGCAACTCGGTTAAATTCTTTTAAGCCTTTATTTAAAGTACGATTAAATTTTTCTTTTTCCGTTTTAAGAACCTCTAAAACAATATCTTTATTTTCTTTTATTTCTTCATAGTAATCTTCATATTTAGCCATTATTTTCAAAGCTATTTGTTGTTCCCAATCACTAAAAATATCAATATTTAATTCTTTAGCATGTCTTATTGCTCTTCTAATTAATCTTCTTAAAATATAACCTTGATCAGTATTACTTGGTTTAATACCTGACTTATCAGCACTTATAAAGACTGCCGTCCTAATGTGATCAGCTATAATACGCATTGACTTTTCATTACCATGATATGGTAACCCTGTTATTTTACTAATTAAATCGATTACATCACACCAAATACTTGATAAGTAGTTATCATTTTTGCCTTCTAATATAGCTGTTACTCTTTCAACACCCATACCAGTATCAACATTTTTATGAGGTAACTCACTAACTGTGCCATCAGTATCCTTTAAGTATTGCATGAAAACGTTATTCCATATTTCTACCCAGCGATCATCTTCCGTATCAAAAGCTTCTGGTATTTCTTCATCACTACGCCAATAAAAAATCTCAGTATCAGGTCCACATGGGCCAGAAAGTTCCATATTTGGCCACCAGTTATCTTCAACAGTTTTAGCAATTCTTTCTTTTCTAATACCCAAACTTAACCATTTATTATAACTAACCTCGTCAAAAGGAATAGTATCATTACCAGCAAATACTGTAACAGCAAGTCTTTCTACTGGAATATTTAAAACAGTCGTTAAAAACTCAAAACTCCAAGAAATAGACTCATCTTTAAAGTAATCACCTAAACTCCAATTACCAAGCATTTCAAAAAATGTATGATGTGTTGTATCACCAATTTCTTCTAAATCATTAGTCCTAACACACTTTTGATAATCACAAAGTCTTGTGCCATATGGGTGTTTTTCACCTAATAAATAAGGTATTAATGGTTGCATACCAGCTGTATTAAATAACACACTAGGGTCATTTTCCGGTACTACTGGCGCAGACGGTATTTGCCTATGTCCCTTACTAACAAAAAAATTAATATATTTATCTTTTAAATTCATAGTTCTATCTCCTTTACAATATTTTCTAATATTTTTTTAATTTCTTTTTCATTCTTATTTTTTAATATATAATCAAAATTATCATAATTATCAAGCGCGTGTTCTGTGATATGAGCAAGTTCTTCTTCACTCAAATCCGTTTTTAAATAATCATTAATAACTTTAATTTTAATTGGTTTAAATCCTTCTAAATCACTTATTTCATGTGGCATTCTAACATCACTAATAATAAGATAATCAGCATATTTTTCATAAACCAAAATGTCTTCTTTCATTCTATTAACAAAATAGCATTCGTCATAATACTCTCTTAGTCTATTACCAAGTTCTTGTAAAAAAGTTCTTGGTTTTGGTTCACTTATCATATCCCAACCAAGTATGTCCTTAGCAAATAATTTAACATATTTACTATACTCTGTAATAATAACTTTTTTATTATTAGTTTCTAAAATACTTTTTAATTCATGAGCCACATAAGTCTTACCACTTCTTGCCCGACCAGCTACCAATATAATCTGCATATACCCTCCCAAGACAATAAAAAGGACAGCACCAAAGGAGTCATATAGACGGTACCATCCTTAATTTAACTTATTTATCTTTAACGGAATAACCCTAATAATCTCCTTAAGTAGCAATAAACTTTTTTTCAATATAGAATTTCCACCAACATCTACTCTCTTTAAAAGTACTAAAAGCCTACATCTTAAATCATCAATTATTTAAATCATCTAGATCACTTGTAAATTTATTATTACCTTGAAATAAATTATATTTTTCTTTAAAGAATTGCCATACAACTTTACCAAGTGCAATACATGGAGTACAAAAGATCATCCCTATAATACCAAAGAAATGTTCAAAAATCAATAGACCAACAATAATTGTTACTGGATGAAGTTTCATAGTCTTACTCATAACAATTGGTTGCAAAATATTATTCTCAACAAGTTGTACAACAATGGCAACGATTAAAGTTAAAAAACCAATAAACGGACTTTGAGCAAAACCAACGATTACCGCAACGGCACCCCCAATATATGGTCCAACATAAGGAATTAAATCTGTAATACCACATAAAAGTCCAAATAAAACGGGAGCTTGCAAGCCAGCAACAAAAAAGCCAATACTATCACAAACAAAGACCATCGTAGCAACTAGTAAAGTTCCATTAACACTCTTTCTTACTTCAGTTGAAATATTAGTAAGTAAAAGTGAGGCCTCAAACCTATTTTTTTCAGGCAGCAAATGTAATAAATGACCACTTATAGAATCAAAATCAATAAGCATATAAATACCTATTACAAGGCCAAAACAAATAGTAACCATACTTGAAAAAAAACTACCCATAAAATTCATAATCATCGTTGGCATAGAAGTCATAAAATGATTTAAAGAACTCCCTATTGAAGATATTATACTATTTTTTACTTCATCAAGTTCTACCCCTTGAACCGAACCTAATTTATTAAAAATATTATTAATAAAGACTTCTAATTCTTTAAAAATACTTGGTAAATTAGTAATTAACACTTGTAACTGTTCATATATAGTTGGTATTAAAAAACGTATAAACAGTAAAACAACAACCAAAAATACCCCATAAACAATCATTGTTCCAACTGCTCTAGGAATCTTTTTAGTTTCCAATTTCGTAACAATCGGATTTAAAATCCAAGCTATAATAAAACCAATAAAAAATGGTGATAAAACACTTAAGACACTAATAAGGAATTTCCATACTCCCCATTCTCTTGCAATTAACGTGGCAATAAAAACAGTGGCAATAATCATAACAAAGTAAAGTAAATGTAATATTTTTTTAGAAAGACTAACTACTTCATTTACTTCTTCCATATTTAATTTATCATTCTGTTTAAATAGTTTCATATTCATTAACTCCTTTTCTTCCATTATTATAGCATACAAAAAATAAAATATAGAAAAAAAGTGTCAATTAACACTTCTTTTTTTTACTTATCATTTTCATCTACTTTTTTAGGTAAATCCACCATTTTTGGTAAATCAAAAGATGGTTTTACCGGTTGTTCTTCTTTCTTTTCCGGTTCTTTTACTTCCTTTTCTCTATTAACATAAACAGAACTAAATACAGTTGGCATAACAGGTCTTGGTTTTACCGGTTCGTTCTTAACTTCTTCTTTTAATTCTTCTTTAGCTTCTAGATCAACTGGTTCATATGTTTTAAAGTTTGAATTTATAGTTTTTGGTTCTTCTACTTTAGGTATTTCCTTTTTCTCAATACTTTCTAATTCCCTACTAATTGCGTTAGCAAGCGCATCAAAATCAAATTCTTTAACTGGTGCTTCTATTTTAGGAGTAGTCTCTTCTGTTACCACATTAACTACAGGAGTTTCTTCTAGCTTTGGTTGTTCTTCATGTTCTATAGAAGGTACATCATCATTTAAAACACTATTAGTAGTAGTAAACACAGGTTCTTTTACTTCAGGTATACTTTCTTCTTCTAACGTTACATTTTGAACTGGTGCACTAACTGGTGCCTCTACTGGACTTGGTACAACTTCATCATGAAAAGCAAAACTTGTACTATTTTGTTCATCTTCTACTTTAGTATTAGTATCTAAAGTATTATTAGTTTCTTGTGTAATATTAGTATCTTGTGTAACATTAGTATTATTTTCTATTTCTTTCTTTTCTTCTTCTTTTCTTTTCTTTTCATCTCTCTTACCAAGTAATAACACTATCATAAATAAAACTATTAAAATACCTATAATAGCAAATAAATACAAGCCAAAATTTTCCATTTCATATAAATTTTCTAAAAATTTCATAAACAATCACCTTTTATTCTTCTTTTATTCTAGAAATAGAATATCACGAATACTCTAATTAAGTCAATTAGTTTTTGTATTTTTAATTTCTATTTTATCTAATTATATGAAAAAAAGCACTAACCTAGTACTTTTTAATTTTTCTTAAAATAACTATACTACTAATAATATTTCCTATTTCACTAATAATAAGAAATATACCAGCTAAAGAACCAATCGCTACCAACCCTTCAAACGGATTAAGTATCAAAAGAATTCCTAGTATAATAAATAGAATTTCTAAAATGATAAACCATACCGAACTACCCATTAGTATTGAAGAGAAATTAAATGTCATTTGCATTTTAAACAAATGGTTAAAAATAATAAATAATCCTAATAAAATAGGTAAAACATTTACTAAATCATCTTTAAAAATAATAGTTAATATACCAGTTATAATAGTTAGTATCCCTCTTAAAAAATCTAAACTATAAATTTTTTCTTCAGGTGGAATTATTGTATAGTTTAAAACAGAAATAACACCACTACCAAGTAATAAAACCCCAAAAGCAAAAACAATTGAAGTAATAGATTTAGTTGGATTAACTACTAAGAAAACACCTAAAATAGCAAATAAAACCGAAATAACAATTGAATCTCTTTCATAACTTTTTAAAACATCTTTTAACATACTTAGCCTCCTAACCATATTATGGCAAAGTATTTAAATATTTACAATAACAATTATCCAAATTATGTTGGATATTTAATAGTTTATATAAAAAAATAAACTAGCATTAAATCTAGTTTACATATAACGGTTCATTTGACTCATAACTTGACGCACTTGCTTTTGACTTGGCTTTCTTCCCATGCTACTCATCATTACTTCAATCATCTTTTCATTAATTGGGGGATTCTTTTTCATATATTTCTTCATCATAGCCCTAGCCCCAAAAAAGCCAATTATAAGTCCAATCACTAAACCAATAATAATCATTAATACATCATGTAACATATTATTGCCTCCTCGTATAATGTAGTTAAGATATTTTTTAACTACTTTTTCTTTTATTTAGA
>URPE01000031.1 GCA_900549625.1 uncultured Mycoplasmatota bacterium | reverse complement strand
ACTTAGTCTTTTTAGAAACTTATTCTAGTCAAATTATTAAACGTGGTGATGATTACAAGAAAACTGATAAGATTATTTTAATTAACTATAATTTTACTGAAAACTTGGGTGGACCAATTTTAAGACGTTTTACTTATCGTGATGAAGAAGGCATTTGTTACACTGACTCTAGAATGATCATTAATGTAAATATGGACAAATTACTCAAGAGTTATTATAATGGTATTGGAATGATGAGTACAAACATTTAGCTATGCTTGATATGGACAAAGAAGATTTACTTAAATTATCTAAGACTGATAAGCTAGCTAAAAAGTACTATAATAAACTTATGGAATTAAATACCAATCAAGAATTTGTAGGGTTACTATCAAACGACGAAGAATATGAAATTTATGTTAAATCTGAAATTAGTGAAGCACGTGATAATGCTCGTAAAGAAGGCATCAAAGAGAGTTTAGCCCAAGGTTCAAAAGAATCTAAGCAAGAGATTGCTAAGGCTATGTTAAAGAAGAACATGGATCTAAACTTAATAGCAGAAATCACTAACTTAACAGTTGAAGAAATTAAAACATTAAAATAATAATTCATTTATAACAAAAGACCTCAATAAATTATTACATTTAAGAGGTCCTTTTTATTTTAATTTTTAAAAACTTTAGACGTTAAATCTAAAGTATACAATATCGCCATCTTGCATTAAGTAGTCTTTTCCTTCAAGATAAAGTTTACCAGCTTCTTGAACTTTTTTCTCATCTTTTAATTCTTCTAAATCATTGAATTTCATAATTTCAGCTTTAATAAAGCCTCTTTCAATATCACTATGGATTAAACCAGCACATGATTTAGCAGTCATACCACGTTTAAATGTCCAAGCACGACATTCATCACTTCCAGCAGTAAAGAATGTTTCAAGGCCTAGTAAATCATAAGTAGCAAATATTAATTTATCTAGTCCACTATGAGATATGCCAAGTTCTTTTAAGAACTCTAATTTATCACTTTCTTCTAATTCGGCTAATTCTGATTCCATTTTAGCACACATAACTATGACACCAGCATTTTCTTTACCAGCATATTCAAAAACTTTTTTAGTATATTCATTTTCACCTAATACGGCATCTTCTTCAGAAACATTAGCAACATAAATTATTGGTTTAATAGTAATAAAGTTAAAGTTTTTTAAAGCTAACAATTCATCTTCAGTAAAGTCTTTAATTTGACGGATAGGAATGTTTTTTTCTAGAGCCTCTTTACATTTAGTTAAGGCATTAAATTCTGTTACTACTTCTTTTTCTTTAGTAGTATTTGCTTTCTTTGTTATTTTATCTAGACGACTAGATATGATTTCTAAATCAGACAATATTAATTCAATGTTTATTATCTCAATGTCTCTAATTGGATCAACATTTCCATCAACATGAATAACATTTTCATCATCAAAACAACGAACTACCTCAACAATAGCATCAACTTCTCTTATATGAGAAAGGAATTTATTTCCAAGGCCTTCACCTTTACTAGCTCCTTTTACAAGACCAGCAATATCGGTAAATTCAAAAGTAGTTGGAACAGTATTTTTGGGTACATATAGTTCTTCTAAAAATGATAGTCTTTTATCTGGAACGGTTACAACACCGACATTAGGGTCAATTGTGGCAAATGGATAATTGGCAGCCAAGATATGTTTTTTAGTTATTGCATTAAAAAGAGTTGATTTTCCTACGTTTGGTAAACCAACAATTCCTGCTTTTAATGACATGTTAATCACTTCCTTTTTTTATAGTACGGTTTTACCGTTAATTCCAAGTGGTAAGCCTATTATATACCATAAAATAATTATTGCAAGTAAAATTACAAATGTTATGGCAATATAAGGTAATTGGAAACGAATAGCGTCTTTAATACTTATTGAATCTTCTTCTTTACAATTTTTATTTAACATGGCTAAATATATTACAAAATAAGCCATTATTGGGGTAAGTCCCATAGTAACACATTCACCAAATCTAAATATTATTTGAGCAAATTCTGGAGTTAATCCAGCATTCATAAATACAGGGATTACTATTGGGGCTAAGATATTCCATTTTAAAGTTGTAGTTGGAAGAACTAAAGTTGAAATAACAGATACGATAAAAAGGAATATTATAAGGGCTAATCCTTTAAAACCAATTGTCCTAAAAAGGTTTGCTAAAGAAGCCACGATTACTGTACCAATATTTGAAGTTTTAAAAACACTTATAAAAAGGGACGCGACTAGTATTAGGACAATCGTGCTACCTATTCCATCAAGTGAATAGCCAAGACTATCAACAAAGTCTTTATTGCTTTTAATAGTTCTTGCACCTAATCCATAGAAAAGGCCTAGGATAAGGAAAAACATCGTGACAATGAATACGAAACCATTTGAGAAAAATGAATTATAACTAAATAATTTATCAACATATAGTATTTGACTATTATCAAGTAATTTTCCAGAGAATGGAAGACCAGGAATAATATTGTATAAGAATATTATTAGATATAGGGATGATGCAAACACTGCAAATAATAACCCTCTTAATTCCCTTTTAGCTAAAGGTTTTTCTTCTAATTCATCCGTTACCTCATATTTTTTAAAACGAGGTGCGACTACTTTTTCAGTTGTATTTGTTAGAACTATGGCTATAATTATCGTTGCTACTATCATAATAAATATACCACTTATGGAAGCCATACGATAAGTTAAATCAATTACTCTTGCTGCTAATAGAGACTCAGATAATAGTGATGAATCAACACTTGTAAAAATTATTGATAAGCCTTGACCACATGTAAGTCCCGCAAAAGAAGCAACTATACCAATTAATGGATTTCTCTTACCGTGTTTAAATATTAAAGCACTTAATGGTAGCATTATAACATAGGAAATATCACCCATTACACTAGCTATAATACTCAATAAAACGATTATAAATGTAACAGTATTTTTTTTCATTTTCTTTGTAATAAAACTTACGGCAGTTTTTAGAAAACCACTTTTTTCCATTACACCGACGCCAATTAAAATTATAATAAGACTACTAAATGGAGCAAAGTTAACGAAGTTAGATACTGTTTCACTAAAAATATATCTTAAACCAGTTATACTAAATAAATTTTCGACATTTATTAAATCTGTACTATATTCAAGAGTAGTACTATTGATTTTATATGTATATTGACTTATATCTAGTAAATTTAGGACACCACTTAAAACTAATGTTATGGCAGTTAGTACTAGAAACATCATAACAGGCTGAAGACGACTTTTTTCTCTTTTTTTATTCATGAGTCTCACCTATTACTTTCTTTAATTTTTTTTCAAATTCTAATCTATCCATCATTATTTCTCGACCACAGTTAGAGCATTTTAATTTAATATCTACACCAAGTCTTTTTATAATCCAATCATTTGTTTTGCAAGCATGTGGTTTTTTCATGATGACATGATCCTCTAATTTATATATTATTTTCTCCATTATGCACCTCGATCTGATTATAGGGAATGTTTATATTTTCTCTTTCATATATTTCTTTTATTACTTTTAGAGTTTCTCTTTTTATTTGCCACTGCATAGTTGATTCGCAATATATTATAATTGCATAGTTTATGGAAGAATCCTCGAATGAGTCAATTCCTAAGTAACAACTATTACCATAAACACCTTTTTCTTTTTTTATAATGTTTATAACTTCTTTTAAGGCAGTTTCTACTTTTTCGGTTTTTTCTTCATAAGCCGTAGGAACTTTTATTAAAACGCCTGCTTTAGCTTGTGATAAATTAACAACTGAACTCATGTTACGGTTTGAGAAAACGTAAACTTCTCCCATCATATTTTTGACTTTTGTACTTTTTAAGGAAAGTTCTATTACCTCGCCTGTAAAATTGTTTATTTTAACAATGTCACCAACAACATAATAGTTGTATAAAATGATAGATATTCCACTCATAAGATCTTGAACTGTATCTTGTAGAGCTAGGCCTAAAACAACACCGGCTATTCCAAGAGAGGCAATTATACCTTTTGTATCAACACCATAGATGTCTAAAATCATCATAACAGCAATTGCATATAAGAAAAATTTAATAACATTTGAAACTAATTGAACTATGGTAGTCCTTTTTTTCATTTCATAACTATCTTTTCCTTTAGAAAATATTTTATCTATAATGGCTTTAGATGCTTTAACTAAAACAAAAGTAAAAAGAAAAATGAAAACGGAGGTAACAATTTTTTCTTGAAAGATAAATTCTAAAAATTTCTGCATTTTAAACACCTTCAATTCTAATTCCTAATATTTCAAGTATTCTTTCTAAATCTTTTTCTGAATCATAAGGAATTTCAATTTTCTTAGTTTTAATTTTTACCTTAGTTCCCACTTTTTCTCTCATTATTTTTTCATATATTGTATTTCTAATTGATTTTGTTTCTTTCACGCGGTCTTGTTCACGATACTTTGGCAAAGACCCTTCTTGAATAGTTTTTTCTAAATCGCGAACGCTTAGGTCTTCGTTTACTATACGACTTGCTAGTTCACTTACTTTTGCATCATCACTAATTTTACTTAGGGCTCTTGCATGACCCATACTTATCTCATGTTTTTTAACCAATTCTTTAACGTTTTCTGGCAAGTTTAATAAACCTAACATGTTAGTTACATAGCTTCTACTTTTACCGAATTTTTTGGCGAATTCTTCTTGAGTCATTTTACTTAATTCAATGATTTTCTGGTATGCAAACGCTTCATCAATCGGATTTAAGTCTTCTCTTTGAATATTTTCAATAAGAGCTATTTCCATCATTTCTTGATCATTAAAATCTTTGATAACAGCTGGTATTGTTTCTAATCCCGCAAGTTTAGCAGCTTTTGTTCTTCTTTCACCCGCAATTAATTCATATCCTTTGACACTTTTTTTAACTATTACTGGCTCAATAATACCATATTCTTTAATAGAGTCAGCTAGTTCTTTTAAACTACTTTCGTTAAATGTTTTTCGTGGTTGATAAGGATTTGATCTTATGTCACTAATTTTTATTTCTGTTATATCATTCTTAGGTGTATTGGTTACAATATCTTTTTCAAAATTTTCAAAGTTGATAACTTCATTGGAAAATAATTGTTCTAAACCTTTTCCTAGGGCTTTTCTTTTAGTTTCCATTTCTATTAATCACTTCCTTTGCTAAGTTTTCATAAGCAAGTGTAGCTCGTGATGTTGGGTCATAATCACTAATAGGTTTGCCATGACTTGGAGCTTCTACTAATCTAACAAGTCTAGGTATGATAGTATTAAATACTTTTGATTTAAAGCACTTTCTTACTTCTTCTATAACCTCTAGGCCAATGTTGGTTCTACCATCTAGCATCGTTAGTAAAACACCTTCAATTCTTAAATCAGGATTCATATTAGATTGAACTAAAATAATTGAATTTAAAAGTTGGGTTATTCCTTCTAGAGCATAATATTCACATTGCACTGGTATAATTACTGAATTACTTGCAACAAGAGCGTTCATTGCAGATATACCTAGAGAAGGTTGACAGTCTATTATGATAAAATCATATTTGTCTTTTATTTCTTCTAAAACCGTTCTTAGTTGCTCATTTTGGTGAAACGTTGGGTCTTCTAGCATTTTTTTTACAAATTCGACATCTATACCAGCCAGGTTAATTGTAGCTGGAATAATTGACAAATTTTTAAATTTAGTTTTGATAATTGCATCTTTTATGTTACAAGCACCTGTTATAACGTCATAAATATCTTTTTCAAAGTCATTGCTATTTAATCCTAAGCCGTTGGATGCATTTCCTTGGGGGTCCAAGTCAATTAAAAGCGTTTTTTTACCTTCTTTTCCTAAGGCTGCTGCAAGATTTATACTAGTTGTAGTTTTTCCTACACCACCTTTTTGATTTACTAATGAAATAATTTTTGCCATAATACCACCCTCTAATTTCAGTCTATTAACATTTTATCATAAGATAATCCTTTTGTCTTTAGAAAATGAGAAAAATATATAGTATTTTTTTGTGATTAGCTAATTTTAATAGTAAAAAAACAGGATAATTATTACCCTATTTTCTTGTCTTCACTTTCTTTAATTGCGCTTTCCAATTCTTCTTTAGTCATTTTGGTATAACCCTTAATTTTTAGTGTTTTTGCTTCTTCTCTTAATTTAGAAAGAGTTGGCTCATCACTTATTTCAAATTTATCATCAACGATTTTACCAGTTCTTACTAATTCATCTATTTGTTCTTTTGTAATAGTTTCTTTTTCAATTAAAGTGTGTGATAGTAGCATGACTAAGTCTTTGTTTTCTTCTAGTATTTCTTTGGCATTGTCATAACATTTAGTAATTATTTTTTGAACTTCTTTATCAATTTCTAAGGCAACTTGATCAGAGTAGTTTTTAGTTTTGTTGTAATCTCTTCCAAGGAAAACATTTTCACTTTGATTTTGTTCGTAACGAATTGGTCCTAAGTCACTCATACCATATTCGGTTACCATACTACGAGCTAGATTAGTTGAGCGTTTGAAATCATCGCTAGCTCCAGTAGTAACATCGCCTAAGAATAGTTCTTCAGAGGCACGACCACCTAGACTACTTGTAATCATGGCAATCATTTCGTTTTTAGTATATCTAGTAATGTTATCTTCTTTTGGGGTATATGATGTATACCCACCAGCCATTCCACGAGGAACGATGGTAATTTTTTGAACTTCCATTGCATCTTTTAATTTTAAACCTATAACGGCATGTCCAGATTCATGAACCGCGGTTAACCATTTAATTTCTTCACTTACTTTACGACTTGTTTTAGCAGGTCCCATTAAAACACGATCGGTTGCTTCATCAATATCTTCAAGAGTAATAGCACTTTCATTTTTTCTAACTGCTAGTAATGCAGATTCGTTCATTAAGTTTTCTAAGTCAGCGCCAGAGAAACCAGATGTTCTAGAACTGATACTTTTTAAATTAACATCTTTAGCTAATACTTTATTTTTAGCATGAACTTTTAAAATAGCTTCACGTTCTTCAGTATCAGGTAGATTAACTGTCACTTGACGGTCAAATCTTCCTGGTCTTAAAAGAGCTGGGTCCAAAACGTCTGGTCTATTAGTTGCTGCGATTATTATTATACCTTCATTAGCACCAAAGCCATCCATTTCAGTTAGTAATTGGTTAAGCGTTTGTTCTCTTTCATCATGTCCACCACCGATACCAGAACCTCTTTGACGGCCAACAGCATCAATTTCATCAATAAATATTAAGCATGGGGCATTTCTTTTGGCTTCTTTAAACATGTCTCTTACACGACTTGCACCTACACCAACAAATAATTCGACAAAATCAGAACCACTTATAAAATAGAATGGAACATTGGCTTCACCGGCAACAGCTTTAGCAAGTAATGTTTTACCAGTTCCTGGAGGGCCTACTAAAAGTACACCTTTAGGAATTCTTGCTCCTAGTTTTTGAAACTTTTTAGGATTTTTTAAGAAATCAATAAGTTCTGATACTTCTTCTTTTTCTTCTTTTAAACCAGCAACATCTGAAAATCTTACTTTGCCACCATCAGCAGACAATTTAGCTCTACTTTTACCAAAATCCATAGACCCTTTATTGGTATTAGCCATTTTAATAAATATGAAGTATGTCGCCCCAACTAAAACAACTAAAGGAACAACATTGATAAGGATGTAAACCCAAGATATTGAACCAGGATCTGGATTAGTTTCATATACCTTTAAATTATTTGTTTCAGCATACTTAATGACATTATTTAATTCTGCTTCAACAACAGTAGCTTTAAATTTTTCATTTTCTCCATAGCTACTAAGTTTTCCTTCAACGTAGTAAACGTTTTCTTCCCCACTTGGAGTAATTGTTATTTCTGTTACGCTTTTATTAGATATTTCATTTAATAACTCACCAGTTGTAAAGTTGTTAACTTTTGTTCTACCAATGTTTAGAACGCTTAAAACAACAAAAATAACTATTACCAAAATCAAGTAAGGAAATAGATTTTTCATTGTATTTTGATTATTTTTTTTCATTTTTTTATTCCTCCTCTTTTGTGTACTTGTATATTATATCATAGTTTCCATTTTTTTCTATGTCATATTTTGATTTTTTTAAGCCTAAAATCCATAAGACATTGCCTTTACTATCAACCATGATAGGAACTAGGTCTTTTTGTTCTTTTGGTATCTTAGAATCAATTAAGATATCATTCACTTTTTTTGAGCCTAAAAGATTTTTAACTTGCATACGCATGCCAACTTCTCTTTTTACAATATATAACGGTAGGGATAATTCTTTACTATTTAAGTGAATTTCATTATTACTTTTTTCAGTGTAGTTATCCACTTTCTTTAATATGTGATTGTTAGCTAGAACATTATACTCAGTTACTAAAATTTTTTCTTGTTTTTGCTTGGTTTCCTTTGTTATGTAAGCAAGACTATTGGTTTTAATAAGTTTATAATCATCGGGAAAATCATATTCTAGGCTGCTTCTACTACTTAATAGTAGTTTTTTTAAAATTTCTTGATGTTTATGACTAACTTTTTTTAAATCATCTTTATAAATATCATGTAAATAACTTTCTAGTAAAAATTCTTGTTCTACTTCTTCTAGTTTAGTAAATTTTGAGATATTTATTTGGCTATTGTTGATAACATCTTTTTTTATTTTATCTAGCTCTAGTTTTATAAAGGTTTCAGCATTAGTAAGTGTTGTGCTCATATTAAAAACTTTTTTGGCATAATTTGGTTCATATTCTTTTAATAGTGGTAAAATATGATGCCGAATACGATTTCTTAAGGTAATGTCCAGAGCGTTAGTTTCATCTTCAACATAAGGTATATTTTCACTTTTTAAATAGGCATAGATTTCTTCTTTAGTTACTAAAAGAAGAGGTCTTAGTATATCTATCTCATCCCAAGTACTTTTTCTTTTAATACCAGCATACCCTCCAATAGTGCTACCTCTTAATAAACGCATTAAAATGGTTTCAGTTAAGTCATCAGCATGATGAGCAGTAAGTACTTTTTTAGCATTATACTTAGCTGCTATTTCTTTTAAATGTTTGTATCTAATGCTCCTTGCTTCTTCTTCAGTAAACCTATTTTTAGTATAGTTTTCTATTTTAAAATACTCTAAAATGAAGTCTTTTTCTTTAGCATAATTTTTTAAAAATATGTATTCGTCATCACAAGATTGTCGCGTATTATGATTAATATGCAAAGCGATCACATTTTTTTTAAGAGTTAGTAGTAAGTTTAACAAGCACATTGAATCAGGCCCGCCAGATAAGGCTAAAATGACTGGTTCGTTATCTATAATATTTTTTTCAATAAATTCTTTTGCTTCTTTCATAAATCTCCTTAAGAACAATTAATATTGTACTTTATTTTTAACTAAATAGCAATATATTTTTAGCACTTATTTGCTCAGAGTGTTAATTTGCTACGTAATGTTTTATTGGCATTTTTTTGCTCATATGATTTGGTAACGACTATAAAGGCATTTTCATCAATTAGAAGAATTCCTTCTTTTATTATGTAATAATCCTTTTCATTAACACTGCACATTAGCATTTTACGTTTAGTATTTTTATAGCCACCTTCTGTATTTAGTATGGTTACATCATAATAATATTCTTGCATAAGAAATTCTTTTATTTCTTTTGGATAACGAGTTGTTATATATAATACACGGTTTTTGTTTAGTTCTAACATAGTGTTATTTGATAAATAACTTATTAAGACTAATGCAACTAAAGCATACATAGTATTTGGTATACCAAAAGAAATACATCCTAGTAGTACAATAGGCCCATCAACCATCATGATTGATTTAGCCATAGGTATTTTTAAGTATTTTTCTACAAGTTGATTTAATATATCAGTGCCACCAGTTGTAAAATTATTACGAAAGACAAGACCATACCCAAAGCCACTGATAGCACCACCTAGGATAGCAATTATTAACGGATCTAAATCAAGTATAATTAAATCTTTTAGTCCTGACGTAAGAGAAACAAATAAGGGAAATACAAATGAACCAAGTAAAGTGTTTTTGGTTTTTTCTTTACCAAGTAATCTGAAGCTTATTAAAACTAAGAATATATTAATTAGATAAATCGTAATACTTTCGTTAATTTGAAAAAGGCTCCTAATTATTATTGCAAAACCAGATACACCACCGGCCACTAGGTTATAAGGTGATAAGAATACGTTAAAAGCTACCGCTACTAAGAAAAGGCCTAAAATTACTGCACTATATTGTTTTACTTTTATTTTCATAATTACCTCTTTATTTTTTGTTTCTAACTAATGCTTCTAGCAGTGGTAAAATGTCCCCATCTAAGAATTTATCAACATTGCTGGTTTCATAGTTTACTCTAGTATCTTTAATTAGTTTATAAGGCTCTAGAACATAGTTTCTAATTTGGCTACCAAAGTCAATATTGGTGTTCTCACCTTTTAAAGTAGCTAGTTCTTTTTGTTTTTTCTCTTGTTCTAATTGAAATAATTTACTTTTTAATAGTTTCATAGCCATTTCTTTGTTTTTTAATTGGCTACGTTCTTGTTGACATGTTACAACTGTTTTAGTTGGTAAATGAGTAATACGAACAGCAGAATTGGCCGTATTAACTGATTGACCACCAGCACCACTAGAATGATACACGTCTATTTTTAAATCTGTTTCTTTAATATCTATAGAAATGTCTTTATTATATTCTGGAATGACACCAACACTGGCAAATGATGTGTGGCGTCTTTTACCCGCATCAAATGGTGATATTCTTACCAACCTGTGCACTCCTTTTTCATTTTTAAGATAGCCATAGGCAAATGGTCCGTTTATTTTTATTGTGGCACTTTTAATACCTGCTTCATCGCCCTTTTGTTCTTCAACAACTTCATAGGAAAAGCCATTTTTTTCGCAAAACATTTTATACATGCGTAAAAGCATGGAAGCCCAGTCACATGATTCTGTACCACCTGCTCCAGGGTGAATTTCTAAGTAACAATTTAAGTCATCAAATTCACCATTTAAAAGATTTTCTATTTCTAATTCATCCAAATTTTTAGTTATCGCATCTATTGAGTTAATAATATCTTTTATTTCATCTTCATTTAAAAGCTCTAAAAGTTCTAAGTTATCATTAATATTAGTTTTTATATTATTAATATCAGTTATTAACTTGGATATTTTAGCGTATTTTCTATTTACAATACCCGCTTTTTCTAAGTCCGACCAGAAATCATCAGCATTCATTTCTTCTTTTAATAAATTAAGTTCGCATTCTAATTTATCAATGTCAAAGAGACCTCCATAAGTCATCTGCACGTTGTTGCAATTTTTTTAAGGCTAATTTTGCTTCATTCATTTTTATTCCTCATTTCTTGTAATATTTTAGCAAATTTTTTTTAATGTGTAAATTATAGTGAATTAACATATTTAATTGTTGATAACTAAAATATAGTAAGATATATTTTGCATTTAATTTTCATAATAATTTTTAAGCATAAAAAAACCTTCTAAAATAA
>URPE01000030.1 GCA_900549625.1 uncultured Mycoplasmatota bacterium | reverse complement strand
TGCAACAAGTGGCGGCAGTACAACAGACCGAGCAACATGTTTAAACACTGTTTTAGATAGTTGGGATGGCAGTAGTGTAAGTGATTGCAAAAATAATGATTGGTTATTTAATAGTTCTGATCAATGGACAATCTCGCCGTATATGTACTCTTCCAATGCGGTCAATGCGTTCTTTGTGTCCTCAGGCGGCCCCGTCAATGTCGTCTATGCGTTCCCTGGTCTTGGGGCTCGGCCTGTAGTTTATCTGTCATCGAATGTGAAAATATCAGGGGGAGAGGGGACAAGTGAATCACCATTCTCGCTTGAACTATAGTTGCTAAGCCTCGCTGGCGGGAGTATATCCACCCTAGAGTCGTCTAGGCAAATCCTATGGTCGGTCAAATTTAAAAATGAAGACTCTCTACGATTGAGTGGGGAAAAATAACAAAACTCTCATGATTTAATGGGAAAATAGTAAAAATGTTCAATAAAATCGGTTCAATAAAATCTGGTGTGAAGAGAGATGATAAAGTTTCATCTCTTTTTTACGTGGTAATATGTAGTAAATAATAATATAACTAATAATATACTTTGTTTTGCATAGAATTATATAGGTGATATTATGCACTTATTTAAGACATTGCAAAACTTTTTATTTGATAAAGAATACTTTTTATCCATGTGGGAGAATTATATTCATGTTTATGGCTTTTTAAGTGTTGAAGAATTAAACATGGATAAAATAAAGCTTGTTATGCCTAGGTTTAGTTTAGTTATAACTGGTTCTTCTTTTAAAGTATTAAAATTAACTAAAAGTGAAATCTTAATAGAAGGCAATTTAAGTGGAGTAAATGTCTATGAGTGATTATATTTGGGTAGAGGTAGAAACGAATAATTATAGTCGTTTTCTTTTAAAATGTCAGTCTTTAAATATAAATATTTATAAAGTAATAGAAAAAGATAATCTATTAATTAAAATACTTTATAAAGACTTTAATAAACTAAATAAAATATGGTTTATTAAGTGTCATATTGTCTCTTATGAAGGAAAAAGAAAAATAAAAAATATACTACTCTTAAATAGAGTGTTTATAATAGGCCTTGTTTATGGGATTGTCATGTGTTATATAGCAAGTAATATTATAGTAAACGTCAAGGTTATTCATTCTGATAAAGAGATTAGAGAGTTAGTAACGTCTCTTTTATATGAAAAAGGTATTAAGAAAAATAGTTTTAGGAAAAGTTATGTGGAGTTAGAAGAAATTAAAAAAGATATTTTATTAAATAATAAAGATAAGTTAGAGTGGTTAGAAATAGAAAGAGTTGGTATGAATTATATAGTACATATTGAAGAGAGAAAATTAAATGATATACATAGTTCTAAAACTAACTGTGATATTATAGCAAAGAAAGATGGACTTATTAAAAAGATTATTTATTCTAAGGGAGAGTCTTTAGTAAACGTTAATGATTATGTTAAAAAGGGTGATACTTTAATAACAGGGACTATTAAAAAAGATGAAGAAATAAAGGGTAGTGTTTGCGCTACTGGAAAAGTTATGGCTGAATCTTGGTATAACGTTAGTCTAAGTATTCCACTAGAAGAAGAAATAAAAAATACGACTGGTAAAGTAAGATATAATTTAAAAATTAAAAATGATAAAATAAATACTTTTATTTTTAAAAGCAGATTAAATAATTATATTGAAGATAATAAAAAAATTATTACTTTGTTTGGAATAGACATTTATTTTACTAAGCAAAAGGAAACTACAAATACCACAAGAACATTAAGTGAAGAAGAAATAATAAATAAAGCCTTAAGTTTAACAGATGAAAAGATGGCAACAATCTTACAAGATACTGATGAGGTAACGCTTAAAAAAGTTTTGAAAAAAACTAAAAATGATAGTACAATGGATATAGATGTTTTTGTAATAACTATGGAAGAGATAGGTGAACAAAAACTTATAGAATAAGGGACTAGTGATTTTAATGGTAAAGAATTTATTAACTAACGCAATTATTGATATATGGCCTATGTTAACTATCTTTTTGGTAGTGATAATATCAATTCGTTTAATGTATATTCATAATGGTAATGAAAAGTTTGTTTTTTATAAAGAATTTTTGAATTTGTTATTTATTGTTTATGCACTTATATTATTTCAACTTTTAACTAATGCTGAGATGAATAGTAGTAGTGGAGTTAATATTATTCCTTTTACAGAGATTATGCGTTATGAAGTTGGGACTAATAGTTTTTATTTGAATGTTGTTGGGAATATCATGTTATTTGTGCCATTTGGTTATTTTGTATCTAGTTATGTTAAGGCTAGTAAAGTTAGTCATATTCTACTTGTTAGTGGTATTACTTCTTTTACAATTGAGTCTGTTCAACACTTTATAGGGCGTAGTTTTGATATTGATGATATTTTATTAAATGTAGTAGGGGCTATAATTGGTTTTTTACTTTATATAGGTCTTACGGCTATTAAAAAGCATTTACCAAAGTTTTTAAGAAGTGATACTTTCTATAATATATTATGTGTTATTCTGATGCTTGTTTGTGTTATTTATTACTTTAATATTATGGGTATATCTTTAAATTGATTAGTGTCTTTAGGGCACTTTTTGTTTTGGAATATTATATTTTTTTAAAAACTGAACATCAAAAGTCTTAAAAATTGAACATTGAAATCATTAAAAATTGAACATTGACATAAAAATCATGGTTAGACGTTATAATTATGTTTATCTTAAAACCATAAAAAAACTCGCTTTTTATAAAAATATGTGTATAATAGTTATATATTTACTGATAACAGATGGGGGAATTGTATGAATAATGAATATGAAATAAATGATACGTATGGTTATGATAAAGATTATTCTTATTTAGATGAAGTGATTTATGAGACTTTAAAACATGAGAATGTTTCTAATGCTTTGTTTTCAATTATTTTTGTAAGTAATGAAGAAATAAAAGAGATTAATAAAACTTATAGGGGATTAGATAGAGTTACTGATGTTATAAGTTTTGCTTTAGAAGATAACTTAGATGATACAGGGCTTGAACTTAGAATGCTTGGGGATATATATATATCTATACCAAGAATGATAGAACAAGCAAATAGTTATTTACATAGTGAAAAAAGAGAATTATCTTTTTTAGTAGTACATGGTATGTTACATTTACTTGGGTATGATCATACTAGAAGTAAGGAAGAAGAAAAGTTACAATTTGGTATTCAAGATGAGATTTTAGATAAATTAGATATTAGAAGGTAGGAGTAAATATGAAAAGTGGATTTGTTAGTATAATCGGACGACCTAATGTAGGGAAGAGTACCCTTTTAAATGCTATATTAGATTTTAAAGTAGCAATTGTATCAGATGTATCTGGTACGACTAGAAATATTATTGAAGGTATTTATAATGATAGTGATAGTCAAATAATATTTATGGATACACCAGGTATTCATAAACCCCAAAATAAATTGGGAAGAATTTTAAATAAAGAAAGTTATAGTCTTACAAAAGAAGTTGATGCAATATTATTTGTTGTTGATGCTAAAAAAGGGCTTGGTCGGGGGGATGAGTTTATTTTAGAAACTTTAAAGAAAACAGCATCTCCTGTAATACTTGTTTTAAATAAGATAGATGGACTTAAAAATGAAGAAATTATGTATAGAATAAACGAATATAAAGACTTATATCCTTTTAGTGATATAGTACCTATTAGTGCTTTAAAACATGATAATATTACAAGACTTATAAAAGTTATTAAAACTTATTTAACTGGATCAACTAGGTACTTTGATACAGATATGGTAACTAATAGTTCAATGAATTTTTTGGCTAGTGAATTAGTAAGAGAAAAACTTTTACATGTTACTACGGAAGAGATACCACATAGTATAACTTGTCTTACAACAAAATATGAAGAAAAAAGTGATATTATTAATATATCAGTTGATATTATAGTTGATAGAGATTCCTTAAAGAAAATAATAATTGGTCGTGGTGGCGAAAGATTAAAAGAAGTAGGAACATTAGCAAGAAAAGATTTAGAGGTTTTAACAGGTAAGAAAGTTTATTTAGAACTTTATGTTAAGGCTATTAAAAATTGGAAAGAGAAAACATCTTTATTAACTGAGTTAGGGTTTAATGAATTAAATTTAAAATAATGTGAATAAAATATAAAAATAATCCCCATAATCAAATTAGAAAGGGGAAGTTTATATGAATAAAAAAGAGGCTTGGAAGAAATTTAAAGAAACAGGAAAAATTGAATATTATTTAATTTATAAAGGAAAAGAAGTGGATTAGAATGATAACAAAAGTGACGGGTTTTATTATACATGTAACAAGTTATAAAGAGACGTCACTAGTTATACAACTTCTTACTAAAGAATATGGTTTAATAGGGGTAATGGCAAAGGGCGTTAAATCTATAAAAAGTAGATTAAGGGCTATGACATTACCTTTTACTTATGGATATTTTTATATTTACTATAAAGAGGGTAAGTTATCAATCTTAAATGATGTTGATATAATCAATCCTTTTAAAAATATTCATAATGATATAGAAAAACTTACTTATTTGAATTATTTAGCTGAGTTATCTTTGCAAGTTGTAAAGGAAACTGAAGAAAAAGTTATATTTGATTTGTTAACTATGGCTGTTTTAAAAATAGAAGAGGGGTTAGATCCACAAAGTATAAGTCATATTTTAGAGATGAAGTATTTACCAATGCTTGGGGTAGGACTATGTTTAGATGCATGTGTTTTATGTGAAAGAAAAACTAATATTATTACGATTGCGATGGATAAAGGGGGACTTCTTTGTTCTTCTTGTTATCATAATGAACCTTTGATACCAGTGAAAGTAATTAAATTATTAAGATTATATCAAATGATAGATATGAGAAGTATTAAAAAGTTAAATGTTAGTGATGAGGATAAAAAGACAATAGAACTCTTTTTAGATAATTATTATTCTAAATATACGGGTATATATTTAAATAGTAAAGAATTTCTAAATAAATTAAAACAAATTTAGTGAATTTATGTGTTTAAGTCTTTTAAATGTTTTGCCATTTTGTTTAAAGCATCTTTTATTTTATCTAAGTCGACATTAGAATTAGCAGGGTCTGTATTAGGAATCTGTCTATTTTGAATTAGAGTACTTTGACCTGCACATGTAATTAAATAATCACCTGCTAAAACTAACCAGTTACCAATGGTATTTGCTTCATCAATAGTAAAATCTTTGGATAGTAGGGATGCTACTATGACAGCAGAAAAAGCATAAGTTTGGGGATTAATATTTGGAGGAAACATAATATACCTCCTCTTTTTTATTATATGAGAAAGTGGCATAATAAAGAACTTACATATAATATAGTAGATGAGGATGTGTTTTATATGATTAAAAGATTGAATGAATTAAAAATTGGTGAACAAGGGGTAATTCAAAATATATATTTAGATGAAATGAGTTTTTTTAGATTATCAAGGTTAGGGGTTATGAAAGATAATATTATTAAAGCTAAGTTTAATAGTCCTTTTAATGATCCGGTGGCTTATCAAGTTAATAATTCTATATTTACTATTAGAAAACAAGATGCGGCTAAAATTGAGGTTAGTGTATAATGAAAAATATTTGTCTAGTAGGAAATCCTAATACTGGTAAGAGTTCGCTTTTTAATATTTTAACACCATCTCACCATCATACTGGTAATTGGACTGGTAAGACGGTTAAGAATGAAGGTAGTTTTTTTAAATATAAAGATGAAAAATATTCTATTGTAGATCTACCGGGTATATACTCTTTAATTAGTGAAAGTGATGAAGAGATTATTGCAACTAAGTATTTATTAGAAGAACAATATGATTTGATTGTTTTTGTGGCTGATGCAGTTAATTTGGAAAGAAGTATTGAATTATTTTTAGAAGTATATGATGTTTTTCCAAATATAATTTTAGGGGTTAATTTAATCGATGAAGCAAGAAAAATTAATTTAAAAATAAATAAAGAAAAGTTAGAAGAAGTTCTTGGTGTCCCTGTTATTTTTTTAAGTACTAAAACTAAAGAGGGAGTTAATGAATTATTAGATACTATATATCAATATAATAATAGGGAATATATAGATATTTTACATACGAAGAAATTACAAAATTATTTAGATTGGGCTAGAGATAAGATCCCACGGAATATGCTTATTTATGCTCTATTTCATGATGATTATGTGCTTGTTAATAATAATAAACGTTTAAGTTTTTTTAGACATTATATTTCTAAAATAGATGTAGTAGAAAGTTACCATAATTGTGCTAAAAATATTATAACTAATGTTTTGGATAGTCGTAATGTTAAAGAAAAAAAGAGTGATAAAATATTAAATTTTCTTTTTAGTTCTAAATTTACTAGTATACCGATTTTAATTGCTTTTCTTTTCTTTATTTTATGGGTTTCTATTTCTTTTTCTAATGAGCCCTCTAATTTGTTGTTTTCTTTCTTTTTGAAAACGGAACAACCATTAATAAAAGTATTATCTTTTATACCTGAGTTTATTTTTAATCCTCTTTTTTATGGAGGGTATAGAACTCTTTACTGGGTTATAAGTGTGATGGGGCCCCCAACAATTATATTTTTTATATTATTTTCGTTATTTGAAGATTATGGTTTGTTACCAAGAATTGCTTTTAATTTAGATTATCCTTTTAAAAAGTGTGGCTCTTGTGGTAAACAAGGACTTACGATGTGTATGGGACTTGGTTGTAATGCTGTAGCAGTTACGGGTACTAGAATTATGGAAAGTAAAAAGATTCGTATTTTAGCTATTTTAACAAATGCTTTTGTGCCATGTAATGGAAGATTTCCTACTATAATAGTTTTGTTAGAAATATTTTTAACAAGTACTTTAGGAATGAATAATAGTTTTTGGGTAGCCTTATTATTAACGTTAATAGTTATTTTTAGTATTATTTTAACGTTTATAAGTACAAAGTTTATTAGTAAAAAAATAAATGTAGATGAACATGTATTGTTTACTTTGGAATTACCTTCTTTTATAAGACCTAAATTTTACCGTACTATATATTATGCTATAAAAGAAAAAGGAATAGATGTTTTAAAAAGAGCTGCGATAGTATCTTTTCCAATGGGAATATTAATATATTTATTAAGTGTTTGGCAAGTAAATGGGTTATCATTGTTTTATTTAATTAGTAATAAACTTGATTATTTAGGTGTATTATTGGGACTTGATGGTATTATTTTAATGGCGTTTATACTAGGGTTACCCGCCAATGAAATAATTTTGCCAATTATGCTTTTGGGGTATTTAAAGTGTAATACTTTAGTTGATTATGGAACAACCGATAATTTACAAATGATTTTAATTAATCATGGATGGACTATTAAAACAGCAATTTGTTTTATTTTCTTAATGGTTTGTCATTATCCTTGTGCGACTACTTTATTTACAATAAAACAAGAAACAAAGAGTTTTAAATTAACCTTTTTAGCTTTTATTTTACCTTTATTAGTTGGATTAGTCGGATGTTTAATTATTAATTTTCTTTTTTAAGGATTATTAGTTATTCATTATTTCTTTTTCTTTTTTTTTGTGTTAAACTTGTTTTAAAGGATTGATGATATGGAAATATTAAATGTAAATGAATCTAACAAAGAAAAAAATATTAGTATACTAGAAAGATATGGTGAGAATTTAACTAATAAAACATATATAACTGACCCGGCTATTGGACGAGATGAGGAAATAAAACAGTGCATACTAACTCTTTTAACACCAGAAAAAAGTGCTTTATTAGTAGGTAAGCCTGGTATAGGTAAAACTGCTATTGTAGAAGGTCTTTCTTATCGTATTCAAAATAATAATGTTCCAAATGCCCTAAAGGGTTTTGAAATAATAAAGGTTAATATTACTAGTCTTTTAGGTGATATTAATATGGATGGGCAGACAGAAACAAGAATTGATATGTTAGTAAAAGAATTAAATAATCGAGATAAAACAATTTTATTTATTGATGAAACACATGTTTTAGTAAATAAAAATACCCAAAGTAATGGGGGCATAGACTTTGCTAATATGTTAAAAGCTGGGTTAGACCGGGGAACTATTAAAATGATCGGGGCAACAACAACTGAAGAATATGAAGCTTATATTTTAAGAGATCGAGCTTTTCTAAGAAGATTTCAAAAAATAGATGTTTTAGAAGCTAGTAAAGATACTACTGTAAAGATTCTTCTTGGGACGACACCTAAATTAGAAAAGCAAATGGGTGTTAAACTTCTTTATACTGATTTTGTTAAAGAAAGAATAATGCGTTTTATTGTTGAAATGACAGATGAATACAAAAGAGTATATGAAGTTGCTAGTAGATATCCTGATATATGTTTAACCATTTTATCTAATGCTTTTACATATGCTGTTTATGATAATGAAAGTACAGTTAAAATAAAACATATTTATAAGGCAATTTGTAATGCTAGAAATATATATGAAGATGTGAAAGTAAAAGAGATTGAAAGATTTAAAGAAGAGTTTAAAGATTTGATAATTGAAGAACAAGTTGACTTAAATGAAAGGGGATAAAAGAAATTATGGAAAAAGTTAAGGTGTTTCAAATTGGCTGTGGTAAAATGAGTAAATATACTATGCGTTATGTAGAAGAGAAAAATGGTGTAGTTGTTGGGGCAGCTGATATAAATGAAAATGTTATTGGTAAGAGAATAAGTGATATTATTGGTACAGGAAATAGCAATGTAGTAGTAAGTTCTATAAAAGAATTGGATAAAAATATAAAAAAAACAAAACCGGATGTTGCTATTATTACAACTATGAGTACTTTAAAAGATATTAAAGAAGAAGTAAGAACATGTGTTAAAAATAGCGTAAATGTAATTACTACTTGTGAGGAAGCTTTCTATGCTAAAAATTCAAATCCTATTTTATGGGAAGAAATAAATGCTTTGGCTACTCTTTATAACTGCACAGTTATTGGTTGTGGATATCAAGATATATTCTGGGGTAATATGATAACAAGTATTTGTGCATCAACTGAAAAAATAACCAAAATAAAAGGTGTAAGTTCTTATAATGTCGAAGACTATGGTATTGCACTTGCTAAGGCTCATGGGGCAGGCTTAAGTGAAGAAGAATTTGATCAAACTATTGCAAGTACTAATGATATGTCTAAAGAAGAAAGAGATGCTTTAATGAAAAAGCAAGAATTCTTTCCAAGTTATATGTGGAATGTAGTTGGTTGGTTAAGTAAGAAATTGCACCTTAATGTAACTGATATAAAACAAGTTTGTTTACCTGTAAAAACAGAAGAAGAATTAGTAAGTGATACTCTTAATATGACTTTAAAAAAAGGAA
This sequence comes from uncultured Mycoplasmatota bacterium, assembly GCA_900549625.1. Lineage (GTDB taxonomy): Bacteria > Bacillota_I > Bacilli_A > RF39 > UBA660 > Ventrenecus. Next base: position 2,576 of record URPE01000030.1, on the reverse strand, counting down.
TGGTAAGAGGAATGAATGCTGTAGTGACCGCGAGTACTAAAGAAGATATTATTTTAGAAATTATGTGTATTGGTAAGGTTTATACTAAAGATGAAAGTGATATTAATGAATGGACAATCTATGGTGAACCAACAACTAAAGTGTTAAATGAAGCTCCTAAAACAGTTGAACTTACTTGTGCTTGTGTAGTTAATAGAATTCCTAGTGTTTTAAAAGCAAAAAGTGGCTTTTTAGATACAACTGAATTAGAAGAATTAAAATATATTAAAAAAGATTTAAATGAATTATTGTAATTAGGTATAAATACTAAAAAACTAGAAACACTATAATTGTGGAGTTGTTATGAAAAAGTTAGATAAAAAAATTTTACTTATATTAATATTTATATTATGTTTATTTGTTGTTCCAATGCTTATATTTACTTTTTTAGTACCAAGGTTTCATGATAAAGATTTTACTAAACAAGTTTTTGTTACCTATAATACTAGTCCTAATATAAGTCCTGGGCACGTGTGTTATGGTAATATATTTTCCTGTTCGGAAGCTAAATATTCACAAAATGGTGAAGTTGATACAAGTGTTTTAGGTGATTATAAAATAAAGTATACTTTTTCTTATGATGATAAAAAAATTGAAAAAATACAAGATGTTTTTGTCGTTGATAATGAAAGTCCTGTTTTGAATATCCCTAAAGATGAGTATTATTATTGCCCTAATGAAAATGTTTTAAATTTAGATGTTACAGCTTATGACAATTATGATGGGGATATTACTAAGAATATTAGTACTAAAATAAGTAATGGTAAAGTGTTATTTTCTGTAAGTGATTCATCTGGTAATACTGCAAAAGAAGAACGAACTGGTATAAAAAAAGATGAAGAGAAACCAAAAATAACTCTTAATGGTAGTGAATTTGTTTATTTGACTCTTGGTAGTGATTACAAGGAAGAAGGGGCTAAGGCCTTTGATAATTGTGATGGCGACTTAAGTTCTAAAATAACTATCAGTGGTAATGTTGATATAAATAAATTAGGCGAATATAAAATAAATTACCAAGTAAAGGATAGCGTTAACAACGAATCTAATATAACCAGAACTGTTTTTGTTTATAAGAAAAATGATGAAAGTACACCTAGTGGTAAAAGTATCTATTTAACCTTTGATGATGGACCAGGGGCTTATACTGGTGCTTTACTTGATACATTAAAAAAATATAATGTTAAAGCAACATTCTTCGTAACTAATCAAAACTTAACTAATGGTTATGATGATATAATTAAAAGAGAATATGAAGAAGGGCACTCTATTGGGCTACACTCTAATACCCATAATTATGGCTATATTTATTCATCAGTCGATAATTATTTCACTGACTTATATGCTATTCAAGCTAAAGTAAAAAGAATAACAGGGTATACAAGCATGTTAATGCGTTTTCCTGGTGGTAGTTCTAATACAATTAGCAAAAACTATGACAATAATAGTCATATTATGAGTAAATTAACTAAAGCTGTTGAGGCGAGGGGATTTAAGTATGTAGATTGGAATGTTGTAAGTGGCGATGCTGGAGAAACTACTAAAACGGCAATGGTTGTTTCCAATATAATTAATTCATTAGGTGGTAAGCAGACTTATGTAGTTTTACAGCATGATATTAAATCTTTCAGTGTCGATGCTGTAGAGTCAGTAATCCAATTTGGTTTAACCCATGGCTATACTTTTCGGGCTTATGATATGTCTAGTCCTACTGTTCATCATCATATTAATAATTAGTAAAGGAGTAGTTTAATATGATAAAAGAATTTAAAGAATTTATAAAAAGGGGTAATGTTTTAGATCTAGCCGTTGGTGTTATAGTTGGCGGTGCTTTTTCAAGTATTGTTAGTTCGCTTGTTAATAATATTTTATCTCCAATTTTAGGAATTATTTTAGGAGGTATAGATTTTTCAGGATTATCAATTACTATAAAAGATGCAAACATTCAATATGGTTTATTTATTCAAAGTGTCATTGATTTTCTTATTGTATCTTTTTGCATTTTTTTACTTATTAAATTTATTAATAAAGTAACTCATTTAGAAACAAAGGAAGAAGCCAAAAAAGAAGCGTCAAAAAAAAGCGATGAAACAAAGCTATTAGAAGAAATAAGAGATTTATTAAAAGATAAAAAGTAATAAAAAAGTGTCACTAGGGCACTTTTTTACATATTTGAAATTAATCTTTTAATTGTTCAATCTCTTCGATAGATAATTTAGTTACTTTAGCGATTAAGTTAATGTCCATCTTTTCCTTTAGCATAGCCTTCGCAATTTCTAACTTAGATTCTTTTGAACCTTCTTCAATGCCTTCTTTACGAGCATTATCACGTGCTTCACTAATTTCAGATTTGACATAAATTTCATACTCTTCGTCGTTTGATAGTAATTGAACAAATTCTTGATTGGTATTTAATTCCATAAGTTTATCATAGTACTTTTTAGCTAGCTTATCAGTTTTAGACAATTTAAATAAATCTTCTTTATCCATATCAAGCATAGCTAAATGTTTGTACTCTTCCTTTCCAATACCATTATAAT
>URPE01000029.1 GCA_900549625.1 uncultured Mycoplasmatota bacterium | reverse complement strand
GGAGCCAGGCAGACTTAATGAAACTATTAAATCCAGGCTATGAAAGTGAAACTGTGGGTGGATCATTGTACTGGAATAACCAGTCAGGAACATGTTACTTATCTAATAACAATGGTACAAAAGCCTGCGATTTCACAAGTACAGGTATAAAAGACAAATTAAAAAATATGATAGGGAATGCGGTATGGAATACAGGAAGTCAAGGAACTGCATCATGGACTAGCAGTAGTGGAGGATTAACAAAACATTTTTATACATATGAAAGAAGTACAAACACAGGAAAAATCTGTACAAGTGGAACTTCTTGTACAGACACGGTATCAAGAACAACAACATGGACAGGAAAGATAGGCTTAATGTATCCAAGTGATTATGGATATGCAACAAGTGGCGGTAGTGGGGCAGACCGAACAACATGTTTAAATAAAGAACTATACAATTGGAAAGAAAGTAGTGTAAGTGATTGTAAAAATAATGATTGGCTATTTAATAGCAGCCATCAATGGACATTATCGCCGTTTGCTTACTCTTTCCATGCTCGCGATGTGTTCTATGTGGATGTCTCTGGCGGCGGCCTCAACGCCGGTGCGTTCAGCACCGAAGTCGCCGTCCGTCCCGTCGGTTATCTGTTATCGAATGTGGGGGTCCAAAGCGGAGATGGCAGCTCAGGAAATCCATTCATCCTTAGTTAGGGTGTAAAAAACCCACGAGGCGTTTAGAATATCCGCCCGAGGAGCCAATCGAGCGAATGCCTAGGGTCGATCAAATTTTTAAAAAAAAGAAAATAGATCATGAGTTTAAAAAGTAGATATACGTTTATAAAGAAAAAAATCCCAATCACATTTTTGTCTTTCTTACTAATAAAGTCTACAAATATTATGGGGTAGTGAGTGTATAATAGAAAATTTTTGTAAAAGTAAAAATATTATTAATTGGTTACAAGTGAAATGTTTTTAAGAGAGTTTGGGAGTTATGGCTCCCAAAAATTTTTACTTAGTTTAGTTATAAATATTGAAAATATGTTTTATAAGATATAGAATAGTATATTATAATGAATGGGGGCATGCTTATGCTTAAGAGGTTACTTAGTAGTATAGTTATATTAATAGTGTTTGTACCGCTTTTAATGACTGGTGGTATACCATTTTCTTTGTTTGTTGGGATACTTTCTTTGCTTGCATTTAAAGAAATGGTAGATTTAAGAGTAAGTCATTCTAAGATACCTAAGGGTATAGAATTATTTGGTATGATGTCTTTACTTGTTATGGTATTTTATGAGTATCAATCTACTAATTTATCTTTTGGGGTAAGTCATAAGTTAATTGCTATTTTTATATTACTATTCTTAGTACCATCGTTATTTAATTATAAAAATGGGGAATATGATACACGTGATGGCTTTTATCTCCTTGGGGTAGTGTTATTACTTGGTGTTTCTTTTAATTCTTTAATAGTACTTAGAAATATGAGTTTAGAAAGAGTTATTTATTTGTTTTTAATACCGGTTTGTACAGATGTATTTGCTTATTTAATTGGTTCTTTGTTTGGTAAAAGGAAAGTGGCACCAAATATTAGTCCTAAAAAAACATTAGAAGGTTATATAGGTGGGTGTGTTCTTGGTACTATTTTACCTAGTATTTATTACTATTATTTTATTAGTAATATGAATATAATTGTTTTAGTTGTTTTAACATTTATTATATCTATAATGGGATGTATAGGTGATTTATTGTTTAGTAAAATTAAAAGAGAGAATGGTATTAAAGATTTTTCTAATTTAATACCGGGACATGGTGGAATACTTGATAGATTAGATAGTTTTATATTTGGGATACTTACATATGTTTTATTATTAATGTTTTATTAGAAAGGATAATTGTTATGTGGTTTATTAGTTTAATTATTTTTATTTTAGTTCTTGGTTTAATTGTTTTAGTACATGAGTTTGGTCATTTTATATGTGCTAAAAAGTCAGGAGTTTTTATTTATGAGTTTTCAATTGGAATGGGTCCTGTGTTATTTAGCCATAAGGGACGCGATGGAATAAATTATAATATTCGGGCTTTACCAATCGGGGGATTTGTACAAATGGCAGGTGAAGTATACGAGGATGCTGAAGAGATACCTAAAGAAAAGTTTATGTGTAATAAACCATGGTATCAAAGATTATGTATTTTATGTGCTGGTGTTTTTAATAACTTTGTTTTAGCAATAGTATTATTATTTGTTATGGCTTTAATATGGGGACCAACTAGTAGTACACCAAAAGTATTAAATGTTTTAGATGATTCGGCTGCTAGTAAGGCTGGTATGTTACCAGGTGATATTATAACAAGTATTAATGGTCATAAGTTTTCTTCTTGGGATGTAGGACAAATTTATTTATATTATAAAGATAGTGATAATATATATGATTTTGGTGTTAAACATGTTGATGGGTCATTAGAAACCTTAAAAATTGCTCCTACGATGGTTAAAGATGAAAATGGTAATGAGACACGTGTCTTTGGTATTCAGATTGATAATAGCTGTAAAAAAGGGGTTATAGAGAGTATTCGTTTTAGTTTTGAAAAGTTTATTAATGTAATTTCTTCTATGGCTGTTACTGTATGGGGACTTATTACAGGTAATGTTTCAGTTAGTAATTTATCTGGTCCAGTTGGTATTTATAAAGTTATTGATGAAAGTGTTCAATATGGTATTAAGCAACTTATTTATATAACGGCTTTCTTATCAATTAATGTTGGTTTTATTAATATTTTACCATTTCCTGCTTTTGATGGTGGGCATGTCTTCTTTATGATATTAGAGAAAATTAAAGGTAGTAAGATAAATTCTAAAATTGAAAATACTTGTAATTTGATTGGTTTTGCTCTTTTAATGATATTAATGATATTAATTACTATAGGAGATATTATTAAATTATTTTAATATTTTTCCTTTTTTTGTTTCAGTAGTTTAGTTGGATAAAACATTAGCCTCCGGAGCTAAAGAGCGAGGGTTCGAGTCCCTCCTGAAACACCATAAATGTATGATTTAGACCTTTATTATGGTCTTTTTTTTGATTAATTGCAATAAAAAAACTATCTAGAAATTTAATAATTATTTCTAGGTAGTCCTTTTTAACGGAAATATATTAAAACAAATAATGATAAGATAAAACAATAGATAGAGAATTTCCAAAGTTTACCTTTTTTTACTAATTTAGATAACCAGTTATATGAGAAGTATGTTACAATTCCGGCCGCAACTAATCCTAATGTGTAAGGTAATAAGACGTTACCTAAAGATCCCGCTTCTAATAAATCTTTAACTCCTAAAACCATTGAGGCTGCACTGACAGGGAAATATAACATAAATGTATATTTTAGGGAAGCTTCACGTGATAATTTACATAGTAAGCAACCAACTAATACAGTACCACTTCGACTGATACCAGGCATTAAGGCTACCATTTGCATAAGACCTATGATACATGCATCTTTAATAGTTATATCATAATCACCTTTTTTACCTTGAGCATTTTTAACAAGAAATAACATAATACTAGTTAGAAGAAAGGCAAAACCTAGAAATTGCATATTACCTGATAAAGTATCTATTTTATCTTTAAATAAGATACCAGCTATACCAACGGGAATACTACCAATTATAATCATTAGACAATACTTGAAATCTTTAAGATATTTCTTTCTTTCATCTTTCTTAAATATATATAAGAAGAATGATTTAACTAACCTTACTATGTCTTGCCAAAATATTAATAAGATAGCTAGAAAAGAACCAAAGTTTACAATTATCTCAAAGTTAACATCATTTAACATATTAGTATTAAAAAGATTTTTAAATAATACTAAATGACCACTTGAAGATATTGGTAAGGGCTCTGTTAACCCTTGTAAAATTCCTAATAAGATATATTTTATTAAATCCATATTTATCACCTTACAACATTATATACTAAAATTTTAATTTAATAAATAAAATATTATAGATAGTTATGAAAAAAATAATTTATTTTATAGTAGGAGTGTTTTTAGTATCTCTTGGTTTTACTTTTTGTTTTCTTTATTTAAATCTTTTATATTGTGGGTATAATTTTTTTTCATATGTCCAATTTATATGTAAGAGAGTAGAATGTTTAGCTTTATTAGTAGGTTTATTATTTATATTTTTAGCTTTTAAGAAAGAAGGGACTTGTAATGCAATATTATTATGATGTATTAGGTAATTTTTCTGAATATATTTTAAAGTTTTATGAGTGGGAAAGTAATGATGATATTGTTAATATAAAGAAAATACCATTTATAAAAATAAGTAAAGAAGATATGCGAGTATTACTTAGTTATAGTGTTATTTTAGAAGTGGATAATATTGTTAAAAATAGTAAAGATAAAACAAACTATTTGCTTTTTTCAACTGGGTGTGATGCTTTAATGGTGGAGTTAAATCAAGAAGGAAAGATTATTTATTATAGTTCTTTGTTAATTGAAGATGAATTAGAAGTTAATGAGTTAGCACATAGCATGAATACTATGAAGTTAAAGTTTAAGGTATTAGATAAAATTAAAACTTTAAGTGATTATAGACAAGGAGAGAAGGCTAAGAATTTAATTTTTCATGAACTTAAGAAGATTAAGGATAATGATAATAAAGATGAATGTTTATATTATTATTATGAGTGGTTTCATGTTAGTACAGATGATTATGATAAAGCTATTAAAAAAATGTTTTTAGAAATTAAGAAGCCTTTTAATAAAGATATGGAAAGAATAGAAAAGTTAATTAGACTTTCATATAAGGAAAAATTATGAAAAGAATAATATTATTAATAATTTGTTTTTTAGTATGTGGTTGTACAAAAAATGAGGCTGTAACACCTGTTAAAGATTATTTTAGTGCTTATAAAAATCATAATGTGAATGTTACTAAGTCACTTGATGAATTAATAAGTCATGAGAATTTAACAAGTGATATGCAAAGTATGTATAAGACAGTGATGAAAAGGCTTTATTATGATTTAGAATATGAAGTGACAGAAGAAACTTTTAATGGTGATAAAGCTACTATAACTGTAAATATTACAACATATGATTATAATAATAGTAAAAATAAGGCTTTACAATATAAAAATAGTCATAGTAATGAGTTTTTAAATGATGATAAAACATTTAATGATACTAAGTATAAGTATTTACAATTAGAATATATGAAAAGTGAAGATAAAAGGGTCAGTTATACAATTCTTTTTAATGTTAATTTTGATGGTGAAAAGTGGGTTTTAGAGAATCCAGATTATACTGTGATTCAAAAGATACATGGAATATATGAGGAATAAAGCATCATTTATTTTGTGATGTTTTATTTTTTCTGCAGAGATTACTGTAGAACTCTGCAGAGAAATTAAATTAATTTTTGAAAATGCTTTTTTTTCATCTGTTTGATAAAGAATGTAATCAATGCTAGTATTATAATTGTTGGTTAGTTTAATTAAAAATGTAACAGTTAATTTTAATAGCTCTTTTTATTAAAAATGATTGTAGCCTATTGACTACAAAATAGTTTTACTGTATACTTGGGTTGATCGGAGGTAATATATGGCAACAAGCATTGGATGCGGTATTGTTACGAGAATGAATATTTCTTGTAAAGTTGACTTGAAAGAAAATGAAAAAGATATTTTAAATAGAATAAATAGTTCTTTTGATTTAAATTATTATAACGTTACTTGTAATTATGAACAAAATAGTCTGAAATTGAGATTAAAGGAAGATATGGTTAATCCTAAGTTACAGGAGTTATTTAAGGAATTGTTTACAGTTCCTGAATTTAATAGTTATTTATGTTATAGATTTCTTGAGTTAAAGGATTGTAGTAAAATTGAAAAAAGAAAGGCTATTGAAAAATTCTTAAATAATGATTTTGATATGTTTATTTCAAAAAAAGATGATAAATATAGGGAAGATAATTATAATTATGTATTAAAAAGTTGTGGAAAGTTAGAATATGATTATGACTATTATTTTGATAATTATTTTTATTGTACAGATATGTGTGATAATTTATCATTTGATGATGATTTGGATTCATATGGAGTTTTGAATGTTTATCCATATTCTATTTTGTTTTATTTGGATTTTAGTGTTTCAGATAGTGAAGATATTACTTTTACGTTAAGAACGATGAATCATTTACTTAAAAGAGCTTTAAAAAGTGAACTTAAAAATATAATTATGTTTGGTTTGATTGGGTGATTTTTATGGCTGAAGAAAATAATCTTATACAAAAAATGCAAGATGAACAAAAGGTAATAGATTTAGAGTACAATTTAGTATGCGATTTTATTAGACTTAGAAATGAACTTGGTTTAACACAGCAAGAAATGGCTAAGGAAGCTCATGTGGTAAGAGAAATGATAGCTGTTATTGAAAATCGTAAAAAGCATCCTCAAATAAATACATTAATAAAAATATTAGAGCCTTTTGGTTATACTTTGTCTATTACAAAAATAAAAGATAATGATTTATCTAAGAATATAGGTGACTAAAAATCATATTGAAGGTAACAACATAATTTTTTTTGCATGAAGATTACCAAGTAATATAATGTTCCTGTGAGAAGGAAAAAAAATTTTTTTTCCTTCTCACAGGAACAAAAAGAGATTGAATATAGTTATAAATGTTTAATAGATGAAGGTATTATTAAAATAATGGCATTTAGTAAATATAGTGTTATAATAGAAAAACTTGAAACGGTAATAGAAGCATTAGAAACACATATGCGTACAAAAGATATTTATGATATTTTTTAGTTAATGAATGATGATGTTGATGGTGAAAAACTATATAAAGCAATATATAATACTTTTAAAAGAAGAGATACATTAGATTTACCTAAAAATTTAAAGGCTAGATTAAATATAATTAAAGAAAGTTTTGCTTAAATTACTGATAAGAATGTTGGTTATTTAAAAATAAAGAATAACGATAAACATAAGACTCTAGATGACTAAAAATCATCTTTTTTTCATACAATTAAACAGGTGATACGGGTGAAAAAAATACTTTTTATAGGTCTTTTATTATTAATCTTTATACCAAGAGTGGAAGCAATACAAGCAGAAAGTTATGTTGTGATGGATTATGATACAGGGCGTATTTTAGAAGGAAAAAATGAAGATAAAGAAAAACTTATTGCCAGTACAACTAAGATAATGACAGCAATTATAGCCTTAGAAAATGGGTCTTTAGATAGTGCTATAAAAGTAGGGGAAGAGGTCTTAAAAGCTTATGGTAGTGCCATTTATCTTAGTTTAAATGAGGAAATTTCTTTGAAAGATCTATTATATGGGTTAATGCTTAGAAGTGGTAATGATGCAGCGATAGAAATAGCTTATCTTGTAAGTGCTAATATGGATGATTTTGTAGATTTAATGAATAAAAAAAGCTATCAATTAGGAATGAGTCATACTAAGTTTATTAATAACCATGGCCTTGAAAATGACAAGGGAGAGGGTAATATTTCTACAGCATATGATATGGCAATACTTATGCGTTACGCTCTTAAAAATGAAACATTTAGTAGTATTATTGCTACTAAAAATTATACGGCTAAAACAAGTGGTAAAACTTATACTTGGAAAAATAAGAATAAGTTACTTTTTAGTTATAAAAATATGTTGGGAGGAAAAACAGGATTTACAGAAAAAGCAAGGAGAACTTTAGTAACAGCAAGTAGAAAAGATGAAAAGACTTGTATTGTTGTAACTCTTAATGATGGTAATGATTTTTCAGATCACAAGAATTTATGTGAAAGTGTTTTTAAAAATTATGAAAGAGTAGAGGTAGTAAATAAAGATAATTTAAATATAGATAAAGATCCAATGAAATATTATATAGAAAATAGTTTGTATGCTCTTTTAAAACCTGATGAAATAGATAAGGTAAGTGTTAAGTATGAGATAAATCATGATAGTAGAGATGCTGGGTATGTAAAAGTATTATTAAATAACGAATTACTTACAAGTGCTCGTTTATATAAAAGAGAAGAGGAAAAGAGTGATAAGAAGGAAAATTTCTTTGTACGTTTCTTTAAATGGGTGATGGCATGGTAAGTTATATATGGGCATTTTTCATTATAGTTGGGTCATTTTATTTAATTATTACAGGTAATGTTAGTACGTTAAATGAAGAGATTTTAAAGGGGGGACTTGGTGGGATAAAGTTATTATCAGAAATGATGCCTTTACTTGTTTTATGGACAGGTATTATGCAAATAGCTGAAGATTCTAAATTATTAGATAAGTTTGCTAATTTAGTAAGACCAGTTTTATCAAAACTTTTTCCAAGTTTAAATCCGAATCATCCGGCAATTGGTTATATAGCTAGTAATATTGCGGCGAATGCACTGGGACTGGGGTCTGCTGCCACTCCATTTGGACTTAAAGCTATGGCTTCTATGCAAAATGATAATGAAACACCTGATACGGCAACCGAGGCAATGGTAACATTTCTTATCTTAAATACAGGGGGAGTAACAATTATTCCAACAACTGTTATAGCACTTAGACTTATGTATAATTCTAATAATCCAACAGAAATAATTATTACTAGCATTTTAGCAACTCTTTGTTCTAATATTTCAGGACTTTTATATGATTATTTTAAAAGGAGAAAGGGTAAATGAATCAAGTATCTAATTATATAGTACCGTTATTTGTGTTATTTATTATTATTTATGGTATTAGTAAAAAGGTTAATATATATGACTCTTTTTTAGTAGGGGCAAAAGATGGGTTAGTAACAACTTTTAAAATAGCGCCAGCAGTTATAGGGATGGTTTTTGCAACTAATTTATTTTTAAGTTCTCATTTTTTAGAATTTGTTTTTTCTTATTTTACACCATTACTTAGTATGTTTAATATTCCAATAAGTGTTTTACCAATGGCTTTTGTAAGGCCAATATCAGGCACAGCATCTTTAGCAATTATGAATAATATTTTTGCTTTGTATGGGCCAGATTCTTTTGTGGGACGACTTGCTAGTAACTTACAAGGTTGTACTGATACTACTATATATGTGCTTGCTTTATACTTTGGGTCAGTAAAAATTACTAAGACTAGACATGCTTTGCAAGCCGGATTATTTGCTGATTTAGTGGGGATAATAGCGGCTTTTATAATAACATTTATCTTTTTTGGATAAAATAGTATATTTCTTTAATCCCTTTTATTTACGGAGAAAATTAGCACTTATACGTATAAATGTTTGCGTGTGTATTAGAAAAAATTTGACAAATAAGAATATGATATAGTATAATGTAATTACTTTCCGGAAAAGAGAAGGATGGTTTAGAATGAAAAAATTACCCTCGGTTAAGGGAATATGTATTGCTTTAATCGTAATTAGTTTAATACAAGTTGTTTCTAATAGAGTTGAAAGATTAACAATATTATCACTTGATAGTACGTTAACAACAAGAGTAAATCCTCTTTTAGAAGCTATTATGTTAAAAAGTAGTAGGGAAAGCCTACAAAATGAAGAAAAAAATGTTAAAAAAGATACTGTTATTAAACAGGAAATAGAAATTGTTAGTTTAAAAGCTGCAACACCAGTTATTGTCTATGATGGCATGACAATGGAAGAGCTTACTAATAAACTTAATTTAAGTTTGAAAAGTAGTTTAAGTGGTTATGGTAGTAGTTTTGCTAATTATGCTATTTCATATGGAGTTGACCCTTATCTTGCTGTTGCTATAACATTACATGAAACTGGTTGTAATTGGACTTGTAGTAGTTTAGTTCAATCTTGTAATAATGTTGGTGGTATGAAAGGTAGTGGTGGATGTGGTTCTTATGCTAAGTTTGATTCATTAGATGCTGGTATTGAAGCTATGATTTCTAATTTAGCTCGTAATTATATTCAAAAAGGACTTACAACGCCAGAGACTATTGGAACAAAATATGCTGCTAGTTCAACATGGGCTAGTAAAATAAACTATTATATTGAACAAATTAAAAATGCTTAATTTTGGTACCTTAGGGTACCTTTTTTGAAAGGAATGGTAGTATGGTTGAGAGTAAGATTGAAGAAATATTTAATGATGCTAAAACAATTTATTTTTTTGATATTGATGGAGTACTTATTAGACTTAATTTAGGAGAATATACGCATTATTTTTATGATGATGATATGTGGAACAGTTATTTGTTAAAACATGATGTATATAATGATTTAAAGCCTATTAAAGTAATGCAAGACTTTATTAAAGATAAAAACAAAGAATTTGTCTATGTTATAACTAAAGTTAGTAATGAAGAAGAAGTTAGACAAAAAAAGAATTTTGTTCTTAAAAACTATGGTATTTTACCAGAACATGTTTTGTATGTATATAACGATAATGAAAAGTTAGATAGAATGGTTGATATAAAAAGTAAGTATCAAGTAGTACCAGATAAAAATTTTGTGATGATTGATGATACTGTTAGTGTTTTAAATAACATTATGAATAATAGTAATTTTAGTACGGTACATATAAGTTCATTTTTATAAAAAAAGATAGCACTAGTAAGTGCTATTTTTCAATATAATAAGCATAGTATTCATCATAAGTAATATCTTCATCACGCATTACTTTTGCAGCTTCACGACCAACATAACGCCAGTGCCATGATTCAGGACTATAGCCTGTTATATAAGTTTTTCCCTCTGGGTAACGTTCTATATAACCATATTTATAAGCATTTTCTTTTAACCAAGCATAAGCCTTACTTTCAGTGAAACTTTCAGCATCAGGTTCTGTTTTACTAGTCATATCAACAACTAGGCCAGTTTGGTGTTCTGAGTGGCCAGGACGGGCGGCTGTTTCATCTGCTTTTCTTTCTCCTTGGGTTGTTTTACGATAATTATATATTTCTTCTTGAGAAGCATAGTCACGGTAACTAGAGGTAACCATTAAATAGTAACCTTTTTTATAAGCAGCATCCCATAGTTCTTGAAATGCTTCATATGCATAGTCAATTAATTTGTTTTCGCCTTCAGTACCATAAGAATAATCAAGACCAATATTAGTTAAGTTTTTTGGTGTATAGTCTTTTGCTAGGGCATAAAACTTATTAACGAGCATTAATTCATTTAGGGATTCATTAGTTTTAAGTTCAATGTTATACCATTTATTATTGGCATGAACATTTACAATAGCTACGATTTCTTTTAGAGTGTAATCACTTTCTTTTTCTCTATAAGTTAAATAAGTATCTAAATTTTTATATAAAAAATATTTTTCATTTAATAGACTTGTTAGATCATTAATTTTATCCCTAGCTAAAATATCATTTGTTTCATCATCATTTAAATGATTAATGATATCTTTAGATTCATCTAGAGTATAACCTTTAACGGTTAATTTATATTCATTAGTTTGTTTATATTTATAGCCATTGTAATAGTTATTACCAAGGATAATACCAACAATCAAGAATACAATAATCGCTAAAAAGATATAAGCCTGTTTTTTAAGTCTTAATTTTTTTTTCTTTTTCAAAATACCACAACCTTACTTTATAAGTATACTTTAATTTAAAAAAATAAACAAGATATAAAAAAGTTATAAAATGTATTGCTCTTTTTATATATTTGGTGTATTCTTATTTTAAGAAAAATAGAAAAGGATTGAATGTAATGGAAGTAGATAGATTAGAAGTACTTAATAAATGTAAAAATTATGAAAGAATAGTTAACTTTGAATATTTACAAGAAGATTTAATAACTGCTAAGTTAATTAAAGTATATAAAGAGTATTTTGTTAGTGTTTTAAAAGGTAATGATGGAATAGATGAGTTAGTTCGTTTTGATTATGTACTTGGGCGTTATATTGAGGATTATGAGTTTAGAAGAGAACTAAAAAAAGAGATTGTTCAAGTTAAAATTAAGAAGAGTTGTACAGATATATTAAAGGCAATAGTGGTTAGTATTATAAAAATATTTGATAATTATTTAGAAAATTCAACAAGAAGAATACATATAGCAAGGTGGATTTGAAATTTAGACTTGTAAAACTCATAACTTCGAAATTAGAGTCTGTAAATAAATTTGTGTAAAGTGAAAATCCTTTCTATGGTAATATAGAAA
>URPE01000028.1 GCA_900549625.1 uncultured Mycoplasmatota bacterium | reverse complement strand
TAAAAAATCTTATTACCATAGATTGGTATCTTTACACAAAGTTTTTTACACTCTCGCACCAACTCATTTTTATCGTTTTTACTGTTGTTTTTAGGGGGAATAGTAAACTTGTACTCTTTCCCCGTTTTTAATACAAATCTAGCAACTCTAGGTAGTTTATTACCGTCCTCATCATAATCTCCAACAATGATACATTCAATCATTTTTTCAAATACTTCTCGTTTAAATTGTTTTAACTCTCTTGGTTCATTGAAATAGTCATCAATAGATTTAAGTTGTTTAGATAATCCTTTATTTTCAGCAAGTAATTCTTCATAATATCTAATTTTATTTTTGATATTATTTAATTCATCAAGTAGTTCCTTTTCCTTTTTCATAAATAATTCTTTTCTATCAATATCAGTATTATCAAGTTCCATATCAATTATTTTAGATAATCGTTGTTCTATGGTTGTTTTTTGATTATTCAAATCATTTAATTTGTCTTGATAATCATTATCATTAACAACTTCTTTAATTGCTTGTAATAAAACTTCCTTTGTTTTGTGCTTATTTTTAACTATATTGTTATATAGCATAACAAAAACCTGTTCTAATTTAGTTTCACTTAATCCTACAGAATCAGGACAAGCATCAGAATGCTCACGTTTTTTAATACAAGTCCAGTAGATATTATATTTAGGGTTCTTTTTAGAATAGGAACTATGTCTTCTACAAAAGTTAGTTCCACAAAATGCACATTTAATCTTGCTACTAAAAGCATATTTGCTTGTTTCTCGGCTAGTATAACCTTTCATAGTCATTGATTTACTTCTTTTACTGGCAATTTCTTGTGCTTTATCCCATATATCTCGTGATATTATTGCCTCGTGATGATCTTTGATATAGTATTTGTCTTTTTCTCCTTTATTTAAAACACTCTTATGAGTAATAGGACTTACTGTGTATGATTTTTGTTGTAATAAATCACCAACATACTTTTCTTGGTGTATCATATTGCTAACTGAAGAAGTTGACCATCTAGCACCTGTATAACTAGGTATTTTCATCTCTTCTAGTTTATTAGCAATTCTTCTACAACCCATACCAGATACATACCAATTAAAAATCATTCTTACAACTTCTGCTTGTTCTTCATTTATATCTAATTGTTTTGTTTCTTTGTTCCAATCAAATCCATAGCAATCAGGACTTCCAACATATTCGCCACGTTTCATCATAGCTTTTAAACCTAATTTAACGTTTTGAGAAGTGGATTCACTTTCTGCTTGAGCAAATGCACTATAAACAGTTAAAAATACTTCACTATCTAAATCTAATGTGTGAATATTTTCTTTCTCGAAATATATATCAACTTTTCTATCTCTTAAATCTCTAACATATTTTAAAGTATCAACAGTATTTCTAGCAAAACGTGAGATAGACTTTGCTAAAATGATGTCTATTTTACCATTCATAGCATCATCTATCATACGTTGAAACTCAGTTCTATTCTTAACTTGTGTTCCAGAAATACCCTCATCAGCATATATTCCTACAAATTCCCAATCAGGATTAGATTTTATCTTTTCAGTGTAATATTTAATTTGTGAGTTATAACTCGTTAGTTGTTCTTCATCATCTGTACTAACTCGACCATAAGCACAAACTCTTTTTTTCTTATTTGCAACAGTAGTATTATCTTCACATTTGAGATTAGCAGTTATAATCTCAACTTGTGCCATTTGCACCTCACTTTCTTAATTCTTCAATTTCATTTTGAACTAAATACTCCGTTCAATAGAATTATACCTTATTTTTGTATAAATCTGTACTCTTTAATAAAAACTTTTAATTTTTTCTTTTAAAATATAAAATTGTTTTTCAGTTATTAACTTTAAATCTAATAAATCAGAAATAATATACAAATTAATTGATTCATCAATAATATTATCTATTTCTAACTGATTTAATTGTTTAGTGGTTTTTTCTTCAATGATTTCATACATTAAATCGTCTCCTTTCGTTTTAAAATTTTTGTAATAGTATTAAATAATAATTTTTCATAACTAATCTCAAACCTCCATTGCACATTATTTAAATTCACTTAAAAGTTGTTCCATTTCCTGTTGTTCTGCTTCAGTGGGTATTTCTTTTTCACATCTTTTACCATCCCAAACCATAACACCATCAGGATCATATCTAATATGTGGTTCTCTTTTACCATTTAAAATATCTTCTTTGTTATTAGATATATCTGTGACAGTAATAAATAGTTGGATTTTATTATTGGTAACATAAGAGTTAAGATAACCTTTTATAAATACTTTAGTTCCTTTAACAAAAAAATCCTTATAAGTTATATAAAGATTTCTGTTAATATTTAAACTAGAATATACTTTGTTTTTATCATATTTAAGAGTGGTTAACCCAAACTTAATATAATCTCGATTATTGTCTGTAATATTGTTTATAATTCCTGAAATAATTATTTCATTTAAATCTACATTCATTTATCATTTCCTTTCATTTTAATTCTTTTATTAATTTAAATTATTTAAATAAATTTTAAATTATTTTATTTATTATAATTATTTATTAATATTATTTATTCTGTTAGAAGTTCTTCACTATACATATTAGCAGTATCTTGCTATTTACTCTAGAAGATATTTGTTAAATAGATTTTTCTCATATTAGGTTCGTTTTCTACTTTAATATAATCTTTTTTTCTTAATGATGTTATGCAACTCGTAATAGTTCTTTTTGATACTTTTAAATGTTTAGATAAATATCTATTACTTGCATAACAAAAGCCATCTTGCATAGTTAAAGTAGTAATAAATCCCATTAGTAGTTTAGAAGTAGAAGATATATCTTCATCTAATAATACCACCATAGGAACTTCTACATACTTTAAATTAGTAATATCATATTCCATAATATCAATCTCCTTTCTTTAATTTTTAGAAACAAAAAAACTTGTAAAAACAACTTACAAGCAATACCGATATAAACTTCAAAAAAGGCAATAGTATCCCTGGGACTTTATTTTAAATCCCGTTCCCTAGGATTGAAGTAATTTAGTCTTATAGACTAGGTTCTAACATAAATCTACGAACATTTACTGAACCTTTATTTGTTAGCGATTGTGTCTATTCTAACAAAACTCATATACGTATAATCCTCTGTCGTATTCATTGAACCTTATATATTTATTATCTTCTAATATTTGTAGGTTCTTTTTAAATCCAACATTACTTATACTTAATCTTTTTTGAACTCTACCTATACTTATACTTGTGAACTCACTTCTGTTGGATCGTTCTGCACAAAGTATTTTGTATATAAATTTAGTTTCAAACTTTATATTCTTGTCTTTCCATATTCTTGGATTAATTAATTCTGGTTGTTTGTTCTTCTGCATACATTTGATTTCCTCCTTTTTTTGTATTCAACACTTAATTAAATGTGTACGCTAGTACTCACTTGATAAATCAATCTTAACATGTTAAATACTATCTTGTCAATACTTTTTTATTCGTTTTAAATAAAAACGTTGACTTTTGTACTCAAATAGTGTATGATTAGTGTGTGAGGTGAAGAAAATGTCTATTGATAAAACTATCGGTGAAGTAATTGCCGAAGCTAGAGAACAAAAGAATCTATCTCAAAGACAACTTGCAAAACTTGCTGGAATTAATAGTTCTGGATTATCTAAAATAGAGGCAGGAGAAAGAGATCCTAGTCCTAAAATATTAAGAAAGATAAGTAAACATATTGATGTTAATTATAATGACTTAATGTATAAAATGGGATTAGGTATTGAAGTTAGTCCATTAAATCCATTTATTAAAGATTATTATTCTAATTTAAAAGGTAATGAATTAAATGAGGCTGAAGTTAATGTTTTAGGTAATAAGCAAAATTTAGAGAAATTAGTATCTTCTTGTGAAGAAAAATTAAAAGATAATAACATATTAGAAAGTGAAAAAGATTTATTATTACATACTATTGAAGATACAAATTATCAAATCAATACACAACAAGAAATAATTAACTTAATTCAAAGTTTGAAAGTAAAGGAGAGAAATAAAAATGCGAAATAAAAAAATATTAAGAATTGTAGTTATATTATTAGGAATATGGTTTGTTGTTAGTTTTGGATTATCTCAAATTATTACAACAGATTATTTAAAAAATATGTTTTGGGCATCATTAGCATTTTTAATGGTAGGAACATTACTTGACTTAAATGCTTGGAGCAAAATTGGATTAGATGTTGATAAAAATAAATCAAGAACAATTAAAAGAGGATTTGATGATAGTACAACAATTTTAGCAGTTTTTTATGGTACATTATTATCAGTAATTGTATTGTTAGATACATCTAAAAATAATTTAATGAATAATAATTATTCAATAATAATTATGTTCATTATGACATTAGAATTTGAATTATTTATGTACTTATCAATATGGAATGCTAAAAGAGATACTGCTAAATTATTAAAAGATAGTAAATAATATAAATAGAAAAAATAGTCTTTTTGCTTTTCGTGAGATTAGCAATTAGACTATTTTTTATTGGAAAAACGACGCACGTTTTGTCAGCTATGCTGATGAAAGTGGGGATAGTTTTTTCACTTTTTTATGAAGTCGTATGACAAATAAAAAAGGCAACTTATTACTTACGTTAGTTTGTAATAATGTTGCTTAATGGGGTTTCAAAAGGGGTAAAATCCCTTTGCACACTCCTAGATGGCTTGTCCATCTTGGTAGTGTGTTACTTATCTGGATATACAGATAAGTTTTATAGAATAATTAACATTTTCAAATAATCTATATTCTACAATTATTAATACACCAATTTTTAATAGGAAAAGTGTCAAATGAATATACAAATTCTCTAATTTTTGGTATAATTTTATTGTATACGGAGGTTTAGAATATGAATTATAGTGATTTAAGCGAAGAAACTCAATTATTTCTTAACAAAACAATGGATATATATTCAATAATTAAAGATAAAAGTATAAATAGAACTGTTAAAGATTTAATTGATACAAAAAATTATGAATTTACTAAATTAGATAAGAAAGTATTGGCACTTTTTATTGCTGGATTATTAGTCGATGGAAATTTGAAAGAAATATTTTCTCAATACGATGACATTAAATTAGATAATCTATTTGATTTTATAGGTATTAAGGAAAGTGATATAACACCAATAGAAAAAGAAAAATATGAAGAATTTTTTGACAAAAATATAAAATTAGATTTAGTAACTATTCTCAAGGAAAAAAATTGGGATAATACAATCAATTTTGTAACACCTGAAGTTATAGTAAAAGCATTACAATTCGTAAGTTTAAGTGGTTCAAATATTCTTGATTATTTTGCAAAAAAATATGATGTATCAAGGAGTTTTTTAGGATTTAATGAACATCCTATATTTAGTGCGTTAGATAATTATACTCTTATGGATGGTAGTGTTAGTAAGAAAAATTCACCTAAAGGGAATAATCTCGGATTAGGGTCATCATTATTTGCAACTTCACCATTGAAAAAAGGTAATCCAAAACCATTAATACAAACTCAAAAGCAACAAAAAGCATTAAAATTTGATGATAGTGTATGGCAATTACTTGATGAAATTCAAAAGAAATTTATTGGTCAAGAAATTGCTGCTGAAGGATTATTTTATAATATAGTTAATAATCAACAGTTAGCTGAAATGGAAGATATACCTGATGGTCAAAGATCAATTATATTTATAGATGGTCCCACAGGAACAGGAAAAACAGCAATTACAAGAGAAATTACTGAAAAATTAGGAATTCCTTTTACATCATCTTCTGTAACAAATTATTCTTCTACTGGTTATGTTGGTGGAGATATTACAGATGTCTTAAAAGAACTTTATAGAAAGGCAGATGGCGATTTAGAAAAAGCCCAAAGAGGAATTATAGTATTTGATGAATTTGATAAAATTGCTTATTCTAGAAGTGGTGGATTAGAAATGAAGAAAGCAGTTCAGCAACAATTATTAGATTTTCTAGGTGGTGGAAAATATAATATTCGTGTTGGTAATAGTATATTTGATATGAGTGAGATTGAATTTGATACATCAAAATTAACTTTTGTATGTCTTGGAGCATTAACAGATTTACGTTCAAAGAAAACTGAAACAAGACAAACCATTGGATTTGGTCAAACTAGTCAATCTTCTGAGGAACAAACTTACAGCATTACTCCACAAGACTTAATGAGCATTGGTCTAGAGCGAGAACTTGTAGGTAGATTTAACACATATTTACATACTGATGATTATAGTAAAGAGTCATTAGAAAAAATATTAAGAGAATCTACAATTAGTCCATTAATAGGATTTAAGAAATGGATAGAAGCACGAGGAAAACAATTAGTCATTGATGAAGATGTATATGGTTTAATTGCTGAACAAGCATATGAATTAAATACTGGTGCTAGAAGTTTGCAAACAGTTATGAATAATATTAGAACTCCATTTATTAGAGAAGTCTTACGAGGAACAGACAATACAATTCATTTAGATTCTGAAACAGTAATTAAAGCAAATGGTCAAACAATGAATAGAAAAGGAAGAGGATAGTATGGATTTTGAATATAATGGTAATTTATTAGAAGATGATAGAATTAATCTTGTTGCAAATGAAATAGTTAATAAATATTCACAAATTAGTCTTGAAAAAGCAAGAGAAGCTGCAATGCTTGAGGGTAAAATTTCTGATTACAAAACTATTAATGATGAACTTAATAGATTATATAATATTATGCTAGTTAATAGTGATAATAAGGAAATAGTAACAATAGTTTATAAAGATTATTTAGAAGTATTAAAAAATAGCAATATTGAAGAAGGTAGAAATAATTATATAAATTTAGTTGATGGAATAAATGCTTATCTTCAAAACTATGCTGAATTTCCTTTACTAAGTGATTATCAATAAAAAAGCAAACAAAAAAGCGAGGATGTGTTTAAAAAAACATACTCTCGCTTTTATAATACATTTAACGAATAACAATAATCATATACATTTAGTTCTTGATTAATTTTATTGTTAATTTCTTCATTTTTAAAATCATATTGAAAAATATTAAACAACATTTCTACTGAAAATTTTTTCTTTTCGCATAATGATAATTCCATATACTTTGCTGAAATAAATAATAAATTTTTATATTTAGCAAAGTTAGTTATTACTTTTTTAGAATTAGAATCTAATATTTCTAACACTTCTTTTAGTAATTTAATAAAACTTTCACTATATTTAGTAGAAAAATAATGTTCTTCAAGTAGATGTATTGCCAATCTTATTCTATCAATACCTTTTAAATCATTAACCATATCAACTAAATTCATAACCCTTTCTGTATTACTATCTAATAGCATAAAACTACCACCTTTCTAATTTGCCGTTTAAGGCACTTCATTTTAAAGAACAGATAAGAGATTAAACTTTACCTTAAAACCCCAATATAATCGGTTAAATAGTGTTTAATCTCATTTTCTTGTCTTTTTATTTATCACTCTAACAATTAAAAAAATCAAGAGTATTATTATTATTTTTATCTACTCATATCAAATCCATCAGATTTATCATAGTCTTTGTCATAATCATCATAATCTTTAACTCTTGTTTTTAAATAATCTGGTGCATCAACATAATCAAATAATTCATCTTGTTTAGTTGTTCCTCTTGATATTTTAATTACATCATTCATATCAAAATCATTATTATCATAATAATCCTTAACTTCATTAGTTGTTTCTTCTTTTGAATATTCATTACCAAATTGTAATATTTTTCTAAAGAATTTCTTTATTGCTTCTAATATAGCATCAATATAGTTTCTTAATTTATTGTTTTCAGCTGATAAATTTTGATTTCTTGTAGTAAGAGATTTAACTTCACGTTTAAGATTGCTATTTTCCTTTTCTAATGTTTGATGACTTTTAGTAAAGTTATTAACTTCATTAAATAATTGCTCTAATTTAGGTTGAAATTCTATTGCTTTTTTTGTTTCTTTAATTACGTTGTTCATTGAATCAAAGGTTTCTCTTTTAACTTTTACATATTCCTTATCAAATATAGGATTTTTATTAGATTGCATTTTATCATCTAAATCACTAATTGCTTTATCTAAACTTTTGTTAATAACTTCAAATTTATTTTCATAATATTTAGTTGCCTTCTTTAATTCTTTTGTTTTTAAATGCTCTGCATCACTACCTTTAATACCTCTTTCTAAATCAAATCCTTTTTCAGTAAGTCTTGCATGATATTTGTCTTGTAGTTGTGATAAATGGATTTTATCTTTAATAAATTGTTTTTTAGAAATAGTATATCTTTCAGTATTAGTCCTTTTATCAAACTTCTTAACTAGTGGTACAACTACACAATGAATATGTGGCGTTTTTTCATCTAGATGGATTGTAGAGTGTAAAACTTGTTCTTTTTTATAACCTAAATCTTCATAAACAAATTCCATACAAGAATTAGCCCATTTCATTAAATCTTCATTACTCATATTTTCAAAGAACTTTGGAGATGCTGTAAATAATAATTCATCTGCTACACAATTTCTAGATTGATTAAGCATTTGAGTATAACTTCTTTGTCTTTCTTTTCTTTCGGTTTTTTGCTTTTCATTGTGTTGTTTTTCATATTCTTTAGTTATTTTTTTTAATCCTTTAACATATTTGCTATTTAAAGGTACTAATTCTATATTTTTAAAACTATCTTCAACTTTAATATCAGGATTAGAGTTATATGCCTGTTTTTCTCTCTGATTATGAGAACCTATTTGTGCTAGATCGTGAGTAGTCATTATTGGTTGACTTCTAAATATTGCATAATTTAAATTCATAATATCGTTTCTCCTTTCATTTTTAAGCAATTTAAAAAGATATGTCGTTAAAACATATCTTAAAAACTGCTAATCTATAAATTTAATAATACTTATTTACTATTTTAAGGTTTTATTTAAATATCTATTTGAACGAAGTAATTATTTTTTATTTTAAAACAGATACATAAATATCAAAACCTATATCACTTTTATTAAAGTGCTTTGAATTTAGATTAAAAACTGTATTGTTAATAATCCCTTTAAAGTGTATTAAATCTAACACTTTTTTAGTTGGTGTCATTATGTCTAAGGTAGACATATTCCTAATAGAACTGGATTAGGTTTTAAAAGAGAAAACAAAAAGTTAGTACCTGATCCACTAACTAAAGATATAATAGTTAGAATATTTGATTTATATTTAGAAGGTAAAAGTCATCAAGCAATTGCTAATATCTATAATAAAGAAAAAGTATTAGGAAAAACTAATTGGTACGATTCTACAATACAAAAGATATTATCTAATGAACTTTATAAAGGCGATTATGTAAATGGCAAAAGAACAAAACACCCAACTTATTATGAAAATGTTATTGAACCTATTGTTTCAAAAGAAAAATGGGAAAGTTGTCAGTATCAAAAATTAAGAAATGCTAGACATTATGAAAGAACAGCAACTTATTTATTTACTAATAAGTTAAAATGTTCTAAATGTGGTAATTTTCTAGGTGGTCATGCTACTACAAAAACTAATGGTAAAAAATACTATTACTATAAATGTAATACTTGTAAAACTTATTTCAATGAAATAGATATTGAAAAAGAATTAAAAGCATTTATGTTAGAACTTGCTAAACAAGATGACCTTATTAATAATTACTATACGCCATTTATTAAATCAAAATTAGAAGATAAAACAGAAGATTATAAAAAAGAAATTAAAGATTTAGATAAACAACTAGATAGAATTAAAACAGCTTATATTAAAGGTGTTGTAAAACTAGAAGATTTTGATAAAGAAATAAAACATATCGAATATCAAAAATCTGATTTAGAAAAAAGGCAAAAAGGACAAAAACAATATGAGGATTTAAGTTTCACCCTTAATGATTTATTAATTATACAAGATATACAAGAAATAGAATTTTATACTAACCCAGATGTTTTAAATAATTGGTCTAATAAATCAAAAGAAGATAAACAAAAAATAATTGGTAAATATATTGATAATATAACTATTGAAAAGAAAAACAATAAATTTGAAATATCTAATATTGAATTTAGAAAAAATTATTTAGAGGATATGATATATAATCACTATAAATTTAATACACCTTGTAATGTGTATATGTATGAAGATGAATATGGAATACCACTAAAACTAAATCATGAACTTAAAACTATGAAAGAAGCAGAAAATTATTTTAAAAGATTAGAAAAATATGTTGGAGATTATAAATTAAACTATTATATAAGTGAAATTGATGAAAAAGAAAATAGATTTAATTATACTCAAAATAACGATGTTGAAAAAATAATTAGATTAATTGGTATTGGAGATAAGAGAAAAAAAGATGATTTTAAATTAGGCGTTATTACTTTAGGCTTATCTATGTTTAAAGATAAAGATGGGAAAGAAATTTATAAGAAACTATTTGATAAATTAGAAAAAGAAAGACTAACATAGCCAAAATTATGTTAGTCTTTAATCATCCTATAAATTTTACAAAAAATAATCAAGTAGGATGATTTAATAAATATTAAATGCTTTATTTTATAAGGTTTAACTTTCATATCAACCTAATATCAACCTACCTCGTAGGTTGAATTTCGTAAGTACGAAATCAGTATTGTGTAACACTAAACCCTTATGAAATAAGGAAAAGTTTAGTATAGTTGCACAAGTTTCTTATCCTGCTTTTTCACATATACTAATATTTATATATGAAATCATCCTATTTATAAAAAGTAAAAAAGATCAACTATTAAAGTTGATCTCAACGATAAATTGTAATTTATATGTTTTGAAAATTTATTTTATTGAAAAATAAGCGGTTCAATATTCCAAGCAAACCAAAAAGGATAATATAAGAAAAACATACCCAAAAAGCTTAAAAGTATATACCATATTACATCACTCTTACCTTTTACAGGCTTTTTTAAATGCTCTCCAAAACATAATGAAACTATTTGCCAAATAATATATCCGATTAATGCACCCATTGTATTAGCAATTAAATCATTGACATCAGTTGTACGGTTCGTGATTAATTGAGATATTTCTATCATTAATGAAAAACCTGCCCCTAAAAATAATGTTTTATAAAATTTACGATAGTTCTTCCAAATAAAAGGAACTAAAAATCCAAAAGGAACAAGCATTAAAATATTTAAGTAAAAAGTTTTCTCTATGATGTTAAAAGGGATGAGATTAATATTAGCTTGAATAATTGATGTATTATCTCCACCTTTTGGTGCATAAAATATATTTGTTAAACCTCCTGCACCAGTTAAATCATATACTTTCCAAAGATATAAAACGAAAATTAGCATTGCTAAAATTGATAAATGATACCCTTTCCTTTTTCTTGCTGTAAAGTAAATAGTACACGGTAAAACAGCACATAAAATGCTATATATCACTTCTATAATAATCATCTCCTTTATTTTAACTTACTTTTTCAAATAATCTGATTCATCTATTGTTTTTAAAACATAATTAACATCATCATATCGTGAATAATTAGATTGTGAACCTAAACTACATATCAAAAATTCTTTTCCATGCTTTTTATATAATACTACTAAATTAAAATCATCAGATAAAGAACCTGTTTTTACACCAATTACATTTTTGTTATAATATTCTGATGTAGGATCAAGGAATGTATTTGTATTTTTCCAAGTCTGCATGCTACCATCTGGTAAAGTTGCTGTATATGAAGTTTGAGAAACTATATCCTTAAACCATTCATTCTTTAATAAATCCATTACAACTTCTTCTAAGTCTAATACAGTTGTATGGGCTTCTGTATCAAATCCACTTGGATCATATAAAATAGTATCCTTATAATCATTTTGTTTTAAATATTCATTCAAGTTTTTCATAAAGACTTCTATTCGCTCTTTGCTAGTAGTAGCTTTAGGAGATATAATACCTCCACAATAATCAGCTAATACATAGGCTGCATCATTCCCTGATGGTACTAACATTGCAGCAAATAAATTTTTAACATAATATTTCTTTTCTTTAATGTTTGCAACAGATGAACCTTGTTTTGTTAATGAAATTGCTTCATTTTTTGCCAAAACTACATCATCTAAATCAACGAGTGTTGTTGCATAGTCAATAACAAATAATTTAGCTAAACTTGCAGGAGTTTGTTGTTCATTTGCTCTTTTAGAAACAAAATCGTTATTATTTGAAAGATCAACCGCTATCAATGATTTTGCATTATATGAATCTGGTATAGTATATCTGTTTATAAAACTATTTATTTTATTTTTTGTATCTCTAAAATTTTCTGGTTCAATCGCCCAAGGTATAAAAAATCTTCCAAGTATTATTATTGCAAAAAAAACTATTACTATATACTTTGTTTTTTTCTTTTTATTACAACCTCTCATTTATAAATTCTCCTTTAGCATATTATAACATATATATATACAAAAACAATTAATTTTTTATTAAATTTATTTCATTTACTAATATAATTTCTTATACAAATTACTATTTAGCAATTAAATTTAATTCACTAAAAATATCTTTTAAAGATATAAGGACATTTCTGTTATCAATCATAAATGAAAGAAAATCATTTTTCTTATCATTAGTATCTAGTCTATTCATTACTACTGAAATAACATCTGATTTTATATTTTGTCTATCTAATTCTTTTAATATTGAACACTCTAAATTTGATAACTTTACTATCCTCTCCTAACGGTAATAATTATATCATTTAATTCATTTTTTTACAATAATTCAGACAAAATTCACTCATCTTTATCTGGTCTTAAATATTTGTTTTTCATATCAATAATAAATTCATCTAATTTTTATTGTAGAAATTATAAAACTACTTCAAGCAAATGCACACCACATAAAATTAGAACAAGTGATTTAGATAATATGGTAATTGAAAGTATTATAATGCAGGTTAAAGCAGT
>URPE01000027.1 GCA_900549625.1 uncultured Mycoplasmatota bacterium | reverse complement strand
ACTTATATTATTCAAGATGAGTAGCCCATTTTCTTTTTTTTTACGTAAATTTCTTTAAAAAAAATCATAATAATATCTAATATTATTTAAAAATAGCACACTGTATATAAATATAAAAAGAAAAATATTAGTACAATCTAATCAAAAAATTAAAACATAACTATACAAAATATACAATTATGTATCACAACGCCAATTTACAAAAAAACATAAATTTGCTATAATCTAACTATAATTAAAAAGGAGGATTTATGAAAAATCAAATTTTGCCAAAAGTATTTGGATGGATGTTTTTAGGATTGTTAGTTACATTTGCAACAGGCTACTTTGTTGCTATGAACCCAAACATGATAATCAATTTATTTTCTAGCACGGGTCTAATCATTACATTTATACTAGAAATAGGTCTTGTAATATTCTTATCAGCAAGAATAAGTAAAATGAGCCCTACAATGGCTAAACTATGCTTTTTATTATACTCATTTGTAACAGGTCTAACATTCTCAGTATACTTTATAGCCTTTGAATTAACATCTTTAGTATTAGTATTCTTAGTAACAGCCATAGTATTTGCCATCTTTGCTTTTATAGGTTTAACTACTAAGATGGACTTATCTAAAATGGGGACATACTTATTAATGGCTTTAATTGGTGTAATCATCTGCACTCTAGTTAATTTCTTTCTAAATAGCAGTTCATTTGATTTATTTATCTCAATTATTGGTGTTTTAATATTTGTAGGTTACACGGCTTATGACGTTAATAAAATTCTTGCCATGAGTGAATTTAATGCTATACCTGAAGATAATTTAGCTATATATGGAGCTTTACAACTATACTTAGATTTCATTAACTTATTTATCCATTTACTAAATTTGTTTGGTCGATCAAATGATAATTAAAAGGACTTTTAGAACTCTTATTTCTATAAAGTCTTTTTTTCTTTAGTAAAATAGGCCACTTATATATAGCACATTCGTTTGCATTTTATCTGTTTTTTTTGTATAATAAGCATATACCAATGGGGGTGTTGCAATGGACGTATTAAAAACAAAAACAATTATGACTAAATCAAACCAAGGTAATAGATGGTTTGGTATTGATTACCATATGAATCTTTATAAAGGGTGTCCTTTCGGGTGCATTTACTGTGATTCTAGGTGCGAAGCCTATCATATTGATAACTTTGATGAAGTAAGAATTAAAGAAAATGCCATAGAAATATTAGAAGAAGAATTAAAAAGTAAAGGCTTAAAAGGAGTTGTTTCCTTTGGTAGTTTATCTGACCCATATAATAAAGAAGAAGAAAATTTATGCCTTACAAGACAAGCCTTAGAATTAATATTAAAATATGGTTTTGGTGTATCCATTGATACCAAAAGTGATTTAATATTAAGAGACATTGACCTATTAAAAGAAATAGCCAAGAAAAACAGTGTTATTATAAAAATATCTATAATTACTTATGATGATGAATTAGCCAAAAAAATAGAACCAAATGTTATTAGTTCTACTAGACGTTTCGAGGTTCTAAAAAAATTACGCAAAGAAGGCTTATATGCTGGTGTTCTAATGACACCTGTCTTACCATTTTTAACTGATACAGAAGAAAATATTTTAAATATGATTGTTAAAAGCAAAGAATGTGATGCCAAGTTCATTTACACTAAAATGGGCATGAACTTAAAAACTAATCAAAGAGACTATTATTACAATGCTTTAGATATTCTTTATCCTGGTTTAAAAGAAGACTATATTGCAGTCTATGGCAATAAAAACTTTTGTAATTCTCTGCACTATAGACATTTAATGGAATTATATTTAAAAAAGTGTAGTGAAAATAAAATATTAACTGACATGGATATGATTATCGAAGATTATAAAAAAGAAATACCTCAAAATGAACAAATGAGTTTGTTTTAGGTATTTTTTTTGTTTTTTCGTCCATTATATAAATGGGTGATAATATGAGTGAAAAAGAATTGTTGTATATTGAAGATACGTTAAATCATTTAATGTATTTTAAAAGTCATCTGTGTTTAAATAAAGAATGTTTAACCCAAGATGATGAAACAAAAATGTTAAAAAAAATTGAAAGAAATGTTGATAAAAGTTATCAAAGCTTTTATGACTTATTGAACGGGGGTAACTATGGAAAGTAAAATTGCATTAGAAGGTATTCTATGGGATTTAAAAGTAATGAGTGACTTATGTCTTCATGGTTCTATCGAATCCGGTACCAAAAAGATTAATGAAACTTTTAAAAACACTTTAATGACTATGTTAGATTTACAAAGTGAGTTATACACGTTAATGGTGAGTGCCGGTATTTATAAAACAGAAAATATAAGTGAAATCAAAGTATCAAAAGTCTTAAATAAATTTACTAATACTTTAAAAGAAGACTAATCTCTTCTTTTTTCGTGTATATTTCACACAATTATCAAAATTAATAAGTACAATATGAAAGGTGAATAAAATGAGAAGTAAAATTAAAAGTCTATTAGTTTGTACCATAAGCATCATGGCAATCTTAGGAATTATCTGCATAATGTCTTATAATATGAATAAAAGTATCAACGAAAAAACTAGTATTTCCCCTTAAGATTTGCTATAATGTCAAAAGGAAGGTGTTAAAAAATGAAAAAGAAAAGCTTAGGTTTATTTTTAGTTGGTTTATTAATGTGTTTAATAATGCCTTTTAAAGTTGAGGCAAAAGAACCAGTTACCATTTATTTCTTTAAAGGTGAAACTTGTAGTTACTGTGCCGCTGCTAAAACATTCTTTACAAGCTTAGCAGATGACAGTGAATATAAAGATATGTTTGTTTTAAAAGAATTTGAAATTTGGAACAATAAAAAGAATGCTGAACTAGCAAGCAAAGTTGCTGAAAAAATGGGTGATACTCTAAATGGTGTACCTTACATTATTATTGGTGATAAAACTTGGAATGGCTATACATCTAGTTATGGAGAAGCATTTAAAGAACAAATAAAAAAAGTTTATAATGATGATAATTACACAGACACCCTAAAAGATTTAGTTTCTGAGTATGAAGATGGCGCATCAAATGATAATAGTAGTTTAATAAGCGTATTAATTATACTAGGTGTTGTTATCGTATTAGGTGCTACAATCTACTTTGCAAGACGTGGTGTTGAAAGTGATACATCTTCACTAGAAAAAAAAGAAGATAATGATTCAGTTGTAAAAACAAAGTCACAAAAAGAAGAACCAAAAGTTGAAGTAAAAAAAGAAACTGTTAAAGAAGAAAAAGTAGTTTCTGAGCCTAAAGTTTCTACTGAACACAAAAAATCTTCTAGTCCTAAAAAGAAAACAAGTTCTAAACAAACTGCTAAAAAAACAACTACTAAGAAAACAACTACAAACAAAAAACCAACTGCTAAAAAGCAAACAAATAAAAAAACATCAAAATAACGATGTTTTTTTTCTACTTATTTCTAACAATATAATTAATAATATCTATAACAGAATATATAATTAATAAAATACCAATGATAGTTAATACAACATTTTGACTCATAATCGTATAAAGACCAAGCCCAATGATTAAAATAGAACTAATTAAACTAACTATAAAATCTTTCTCTTTAATAGAGCCTATAGATAAGGCAACATTTAACTTACTTATCCCCATAAAAATTAACCATATTCCTGTTACGACATTAATTGCATTTATTAGTACCTGGGATAAAATTATAATTAATAATCCAAATATCAAACTAATAATACTAGATGACATTAAACTATTATTGGCTGTCTTAAAATCTTTCTTTAACTTAAGAGCCATTACTAATTTATAAACACCATAAATCATAACTAAAGACCCTAAAATATCAAAAACAATATTTAAAACTCCATTAGCATTAAGTGTTAAAAATATCCCTAGTACTAGTAAAATAATTGAATACACTAAAGAACTATCTTGTCCCTTATAATTCTTGTCAACTACAGTAACTTTCATATCCACGCCTCCCTTTAAATTGTATCAAATTTACATTAAAAAGTCTTTATATTACTATAAAAAAAATTTTATTTTAAAAGGCCTTACCTTATTAATTCTGCTTTCTTTATGTTGATACCATGATTCCAAAACAATTTACAACTAATTGTATCCGTGATAAAATATTAACTATAAAGAGGTTGATAAAGTGGAATTACAAGAATTAAAAATACAACTTAATAAATATGGTTTCTATTCTTTAAACAAAGAACCTTTTTTGTATGCAGGACTCTTAGGTAATGGTTTTACATACACTTATAAACACCCTTACTATGGCGATTTAACCAGGGTTTATATTCCAAATGATATAAATGAATGTGCATCATTTTTACAAAACTATTATGATTACAAGAAGAAAGAAAATAAAGTAGTAACATTCGATAATTACAAAGTAGTTAATCCCGTTCCTTCCTTTAAGGATAAAGAAAATACTACCGCTATAAAAACAAAAAAAGAACAAAGCTATCTTATAAGAATTAAAAGAACAGCCCTTATTTTAGTCCAACTAATTACTGAAAAAATAAACATTCAAAATACAACTTACTTAAATCTAGAAAAGATGAATAAAGAATATTTCAAAAAGAAAGAAGAGTTAGCAGAGCTAATAGCCAAAATATTAAAAAATGACTATCATAAGTCTGAAAAAACAACAAATGAAGAAGTCCTAAATAACTATGATAAAGACATTGAAGAAATGGAAAGTTTTATTACAAACGCTACGTCTAAAGAACAAATAGAAAGTTATATCACTGTTTTAATTGCTTTTTTAAAATCTATGGAAAGCGATGAATCTGGAATTAAAAATAAATATGAGTTAATTAAACTACCTTTAGAAATTGAATTAATAAATAAGAGCATTAATACCATAAATGAATATAAAAGTAAGAAAAAATATCCCCTAAAAACAATGTCTGATATAAACAATATCTTAGATAAGTTAAAGGGTGAAAGTTCCATTTCTAGTATTGTTTCTTTTAAAGATTATAAAGATAATGAACAAAAAAGAATCGCTGAAAAATATATGCTTATTCCAGATATTGATATCAGAACTCAAGGTGATTATTTATGTGAATTTGATAACATAAAATTTACAGAGCCTGGTCTTTTATTAAAAAATGATGATAATGCAAAATACACTTATGAACAAATAATGAATATCCTAGAAACAGAATATAAAAACCTTTCTAAAGAAGATCAAAACACATTAATCATATATCATTCTATATTAAAATACGTCTATGATATTATAAATATAAAAAAGAGTCCTATAACTGATAGTGTCATAAATGAATTAATTGATCTTTTAAATAATCCTTCTAATATTCTAATGAAAGTTAAATATTTTAAAAATATTAATACTACTAAAGTATCTGATTGCAAGGCTTCAATTAATGATGAGTTCAGTAAATTAGATAACATAAAACCTTCAATTATCTTAGATGATATTAATGTATTCTTTAAAGGTACCATACCAAAAGAAGGTGTCATTTGTGCTTCTAATAAACGCTTTCAAGCTCCCTTAAATGGTATTAATGAGAGTGAAACAACTTATATAGTTACATTAAAAAAGGGTGTTAAAATTTACTTTGTTCCAACAGAAATAACTTATGATATTAATTCATATGATAACTTGGTATTACAGCAAAACAAACCATTTTTCTTAATACCTTTAAAATATAATCGTGTAAAATATCAAAATAATGATACAATAAAAGTAACGAAATATGAGTTAGTAACTAAAAATGAAAATGACTTAACCATTGTTACTGATTTAAAAAGCACTGCTATTTCCAAATATCAAGAGATAGTAATAGAATGTGAGGAAAATTATGAATAAAGAAAAATTAACAACTATTTTAAATGCCAGACTTGATTTATTTAATGCTAAAGTAAAAGAAGAAGAAAAGAAAAAAATACTCGATCTAGTTAATGATAATGAACAAAAAGGTATGAGTGAAACTGAGGCTATAAAAAGTCTTGGTAACTTAGATGACATTATTAATAACACATATATAAGCCATGGCATTGACCCTAAAAAAGTAACTAAGAAAAAAGATTTCTTTTATAAAAAATTTACTGAGTTATTTGAAGTTATCCATCATGTAATAGATGTATCTAGTAAAAACGACTTTCAAAGTAATATGAAAATAATTTTTGATATGGTTATCTTACTAGGCTTTGTATGTATTTTAAAAATACCTTTTATATTAATTAGAAATCTTGGAGATAGTTTAATTCTTTATTTAAATATACCAGTAATTTCTGATATATGGGGTCTTTTAATAGATTTTATTTACATAATCGTGGCCATTATGTTCTTTATGAATATCTTTACCAAATACTTTAAAAATATTAAAGAAACTAAAAATACTAAAATAAAAAAAGAAGAATTAAAATCTATTAACTTAGAAGAAAAATAGATTTATAGAAATTAGGCGTTATGAAAATATATTTAAAACACCCAACAAAAAGTGAATTACATTATCGAAAAGAATGGTTAGCCGATCCAGAAACCATGGCATATAACAAGGGTTATGAACTAGATCTTAAAGGTTATAATAAAAAAAATGGTACAATTTTTAGAACTGATAAAGAAATGGCTTTATGGTATGAAAACTGGACCGATAATAGTGAGAAATACTATGCGTATATCTTTGTTGAAAATATAGATTGTCCAATTGGCGAAATTTACTACTATTTAGATAATGATATATATAAGATGGGTATTTTAATACAGAGTAAGTATAGAGGGTTAGGTTTCTTTAAACAAAGTATGAATGCATTATTTGCAGAAGCAAAAAAACATAATATTAAAGAATTATATGATGAATTTGAGGAAGAAAGATCCTCTACATATCAAGCCTTTCTTGCAGTTGGCTTTGAAAAGGTAGAAGATTCTTTTATAACAAAGGATAACAAACAAGTAAAAGTTGTAAAAGTGAAAAAAGTATTGAACTAATATATTATACGTAAAAAAATATTATTATAAACTACTACTTAACTGTTTAGTTTTCTTTTTTTTAAAATTCAATAAGTAAAAAAATAACGAAAAAACTTGCAAATTCATGTATTTTGTTGTAATATCTTTAGGTATTCGAAAGGGATTGTGGTTTTATATGGATAAAATTATTAATATAGCAGTCGTAGCCCATGTCGACGCTGGAAAAAGTACATTAGTAGATGCTTTACTAAAACAAAATGGGGTATTTAAAGCTCACGAAGAAGTGGGTGAACTAATTATGGATAGTGACTCTATTGAAAAAGAAAGAGGTATAACTATTTATTCTAAAAACTGTTCAATTAAATACAAAGATTATAAAATAAATATTGTTGATACTCCAGGCCATGCTGATTTTTCTAGTGAGGTTGAACGTGTCATAAAAACAGTTGATACAGTCGTTTTAATTGTTGATTCTTCTGAGGGACCAATGCCTCAAACAAGATTCGTTTTAAAAAAAGCCTTAGAACAAAACTTAAAACCAATTTTATTTATTAATAAAATTGATAAAAAAGATGCTCGTCCAACTGAGGTTGTTGATATGACTTTTAACTTATTTATGGAACTTAATGCAACCGATGAACAACTTGATTTCCCAATAGTTTATGGTGTTGCTAAAGATGGCAAATGTGGTTTAACTCCTGATAAAATGGAAGACACTGTTGAACCATTACTTGAAACAATTTTACACCAAGTAGACGCTTTTAAAGGTAGTGAAACAGACCCATTACAACTACAAATCAGTAACTTAGACTATGACAATTTCTTAGGTCGTTTAGGTATTGGCCGAATAACTAAAGGTAGCATTAAAAATGGTGAAACCGTATCATTAGCAAGAAATGATGGTAAAATAGAATCTTTCCGTATATCAAAATTATTTGTTACGGAAGGTATTAATCGTGTGGAAAAAGAAATTGCCTACTATGGTGATATTGTAACTATTGCTGGTTGTGCCGACATTTCTATTGGTGACACTATCTGTGCTAAAGACCATATCGAACCACTACCACCAATAAACATTGAGAGACCAACATTATCAATGAATTTCCTAGTTAACAATGGTCCATTCGCTGGTAAAAGTGGTAAATTCTTAACATCACGTCACATTAAAGAAAGACTAGAAAGAGAATTACAAACTAATGTTGGTTTACAAGTAGAAGAACTACCTAACAGTGATGGCTATAAAGTAAGTGGTCGTGGTGAATTACATTTATCAATTCTTCTAGAAAATATGCGTCGTGAAGGCTATGAATTATGTGTTTCTAAGCCAGAGGTTTTAACTGAGATGCGTGATGGTAAAAAGTATGAACCATTTGAAAGAGTAATCATTAATTGTCCAGGTGAATATCAAGGTACAGTTATCAACGACTTGCAAGAAAGAAAAGCTATGCTAGAAGTTGTCTCAACCACTGATGAAGGCTATAGTCACTTAGAATTTTCAGCCCCAACTAGAGGTTTAATAGGTTATCGTTCAGCATTTATTACTAATACTAAAGGTGAAGGTATTATGGTACGTAGTTTTGAAGATTACAAACCATATGTTGGTGAAATTCAAAGAAGAAAAAATGGTGTTCTAGTATCAATGGAAAATGGTAAAGCCCTTGGTTATTCACTATGGAACTTAGAAGATCGTGGAACTCTTATTATTGAACCTGCTACTGACGTTTATGTTGGTATGATTATTGGTATTCATAATCGTGATAATGATTTAGATGTTAATCCATGTAAAAATAAAAACTTAACAAATACGCGTTCTAGTGGAGCCGATGAAGCTATTGCTTTAACAAAGCCAAAAAAATTCACTTTGGAAGAAGCATTAGAATTCATTGAAGACGATGAATATGTTGAAGTAACACCAGATGACATCCGTTTAAGAAAAGCTATTCTTGACCCTAAAATGCGTTTTAGATTTAATCGCTAAGCTAGCCTTTTATAGACTAGTTTTTTTGATCATTTATTTAATCTTTAAAAAAGTATAAAATTAATGTATAATATTTATACAATAAATGAAAGTGGTGAATAAATTGAAAAAATTAAAAGAGCTATGGAACAGAAATCGTGTCTTATTCGTTCTAGCAACAATTGTAATCGTATGTTTTATTATTATTCTAATTGTAACAATGAAATTATTTTTTGGCGTAAGTACAAGTGCCTATGGTGATAGACTAGAGAGTATATCTTCATCGCCAGTAACTGATGAACAAAAAAATGCTATTATAAGCAAATTAAAAGAAAATGATTCAGTAAGTGACGTTGAGGTTCATACCCAAGGTAAAATTATCTATATCAGAATAACTTATAAAGGTGTTTCTTTAAGTAGAGCCAAAGAAATAGCCGTGACAGCCATAGATACAATAAAAGAAGAATACCAAAAACTATATGACGTTCATTTCACATTAAAACAAACTGGTGATGAAAATTCTGAAGCATTTACAGTTATGGGTGCTAAAAATATTAATGGTAAAGAAGTTATCTGGAATAACAACACTCCATTTACAAGTGAGGCTGATGAATAATAATGAAAAAGAAATCAAAAAGAATAATTATAACAACCATTATAGTTATATTCTTAATAGTATTAGGTGTTTTACTATTTCAAAAAAAAGAAACTGCTTTAACTAGTAAAGAAAGAGCCTGGATAAGCGAAAACCAAAAAAATATTCAAAATGTATCAGTTACTAATTCAAGTAATATCTTTGGTAAAGATGGCGTTGGTATATACTACGAATTCTTAAACTCTTTAAGTGAAAAATATAATATTAAATTTAATAAAATTACTACTGAAGAAGATAACGCTATAAATAATATATCCTTAATGGTTGGTAACAACATGCCCCAAACGAGTTTCCTCTTTTATGAAGACCATTATGTTTTAGTTAGTAAAAATGAAGACAATATAACGGACACTAAAAGTATTAATAACAAAACAATTGGTGTTTTAAGTAAAAATGAAACCTATATCAAAAATTACTTGACTGACTTAAATGTTACCTATAAATCATATCAAGATGATAAAGCCCTTCTTAGTGCTATTGATAAAAATGAAGTATCATATCTTCTAGTGCCACGTACCGAGTATATGGATACTATTCTTCAAAAAAAATATTGGATTAATTATCATTTTAGTGACATCTTAAGATATTTCTATGTTGCTGATAAAGAAGATGAAGAACTATATACAATATTCAAAAAATATTTTAATACATGGCAAACTAAAAACTTAGACAATGTTCTTTATAAAGAAGAAAGAAATCTTTTTGCGAATAACTTAGGTATATCTGAAACCGACTTAGATAAAATTCAAAAAGAAACAATTAACTATGCTTATAAAGTTAATGCTCCTTATGAGGTTTATGGTGATAACAAATATGGTGGAGTCATAAGTGAATACTTAACAAGGTTTTCTAAATTTGCAGGCATTGAAATAAAATATACTAAATACACTAGTGATAAGAAAATAATTAGAGATTTAAACAATGATAAGATTGACTTATTAACATCTTTCTATAACAACATAAATGACAACAACGTTATTAAAACAAACATGCCAATTAAAATAGGTGTTTTTGTTAATGAAAAAAATAATACTATTATAAACTCTATCGAGGCCTTAAAGAAAGTTCCTATTTATGTTGAAGAAAATTCCATTATATTAGATAAATTAAGTAATTTAGACTTAGAAATCAACACTTTCAAACTAAATAAAATTGCCAGTGTTCTAAAAAATAAAGATAATATCATATTGATGGATGAGGCTATGGGTCGTAACTTACAAAAAAGTACTTTAAGTAATTATGAACTACAATATACATATAATACGAGTTCTACTTATACAATGAATAGTTATTCCGATGAAACAATTAATACCTTACTTAAAAGATATATCAATTTCCTAGATAATAACGTTATGCTTAAAACTGGTACATATAATGGGACTAGATTAAGTAAAAAAGGAGCATTCATTAATTCCTTTGCTAGTTATCTAATATTTGCTTTTATAGTGATAGTCGCAATACTTTTATTAATTTATCGTTCTAGTAAAAAAGTTAAAATTCAAAAGAAAATTAAAAAAGAAGATAAACTAAAATATGTTGATCATTTAACTAGTTTAAAAAATAGAAATTATTTAAATGAAAATATGACTTCTTGGAGTAAAAATACTATCTATCCTCAAAGTGTAATTATTATTGACTTAAATAAAGTTCAAGAAATTAATGATACCGAAGGATATGAAGAAGGAGACAAGCAAATCAAATCAGCAGCTAATATCTTAATAAAAACTCAACTAGATAATTCTGATTTAATAAGAACTAATGGTAATGAATTTATGATTTACTTAGTTGGTTATAGTCAAAAACAAGTAACAAGTTATCTTCATAAACTAACTAAAGAATTTAATGATTTACCTTATAAAAATGGCGTATGCTTAAGTTATAGTATGATTTTAGATGACTTAAAATCAATTGAAGACGCTATTAATGAATGTGTTGAAGAAATAAAAAAACAAAAAACAATAAAAGAGGAAAATGTATGAAAATAAAAAAGAAAGTAAAAGACTTTAATAAAAGAATCATTCACATATTAAGTAGAAGCGATATGCTAATTCTTCCTGGTCAACTTGCTTTCTTTTTGCTTTTAGCCATTGTTCCCACTATTACAATAATAGCTTATGCTGCTTCTTTATTTAATGTATCTATTGATTTTATATCCAATTTTATGATTAAAGCATTTGGGAGTAATGTAAAAGAACTTATTATACCAATTATAACGGAAATCAAACTAACACCCGGCTTTTTAATTCCATTTTGCATCGCCCTATATACTTCAAGTGGTGGCTCAAGTAGTATTATTGTTACCTCTAATCAGTTATATGGCTTTGAAAATACTAGTTTCATAAAAAGAAAAATTAAAGGTTTAATTATGATTTTAATATTAGTAATACTAATTGTCTTTTTATTACTAATCCCAGGTTTTGGTGATAAATTTATTGACCTTATTAAATATGTGAACATGAATAATACTGTAACAAATTCAATTATATTTATGATAAATCTATCTAAAGGACCAATATCATGGCTTATTATATTTATGCTAATAAAAATCATTTATACCATGGCTCCTGATGGCACTATCAAAAGCAGTTATACCACCAAAGGCTCATTATTTACCACTTTTGGTTTTACAATCATAACATCTATTTACTCTTTTTATGTAACACATTTTTCTCATTATGATATTTTATATGGTGGTTTATCACATTTTGTTATCTTAATGATTTGGCTTTACCTAATTTCATACATAATTATAATTGGTATAGCCATTAATGCTGAAGAATATCAAAAAAGGCAGAAATTGGCACAATAAAAAAGAAGAAAAATAAAATACTATATATATGCACACCGATATTACTTGTGCATTTAATTATCAATTTTAACTTTGATGAAAGCAAAATTGAAAGTAATACCGATTAGGAAAAAATAATCTGCTTAATAGTAGATTTTTTTCTTGACTTTTTCTTCGGGGGGGGGTTATAATAGTGGCGTATATTAGAATAGAGGTATTGATTATGAATAGTAAGAAAAATTGGTCAAAAATATTTTTAGTTCTTGGTGTATTAATAGGAGTAGTAGGTGTAAGTTATGCTTTGTGGCGTGTATCTTTTAGTAGTACAAATGATAATAGTCTTACAGCCACATGTTTTAATGTATCTTTTGCAGATCAAAATAATATCAGTATTGAAAAGGCTTATCCTTTACTTGATAAAGATGGTAAGAAATTAACTCCATATGAATTTACAATAACCAATAATTGTGATACATATGTAAAATATGATATCAACTTAGAAGTACTAAATACTTCAACATTAACAAATATGAATTACATAAAATTAATGCTTGATGATGACATAACATCTTTAGTATCAAATTTTGAAATATCAACTAAAACATTAAGTAATGCAAGTAGTGCTTATAAAATAAAAACAAGTTATTTAGATGCTAAAGAAAGTAAAACATATAATTTAAGATTATGGTTAGATGAAAATGT
>URPE01000026.1 GCA_900549625.1 uncultured Mycoplasmatota bacterium | reverse complement strand
TTAAAAATCTACAAAATA
Organism: uncultured Mycoplasmatota bacterium; assembly: GCA_900549625.1. Classification (GTDB taxonomy): domain Bacteria; phylum Bacillota_I; class Bacilli_A; order RF39; family UBA660; genus Ventrenecus. The sequence goes on along the minus strand of URPE01000026.1, from coordinate 14,702 downwards.
ATGAGTTTATAGATATCTCTTAACAAAAATCTAAATATAAGAAAATGTAGTTAAAAAATATCTTAACTACATTATACGAGGAGGCGAGAATATGCAAGAAAGTAAATGCAAGGTAATTGCAATCACAAATCAGAAAGGAGGAGTTGGTAAGACAACAACATTTAATCTGGAAGTAGCATTGGCTAAACAAGGAAAAAAGAGTTAACTGTAGATGTTGTTCCTCAGAATAATTTAACTACTTATGCAATGAGTAGAGAATATACTTTAAGCAATTGCTTATCTAGTATTAAAGATGACTATGATTATATACTTTTAGACTGTCAACCAAGTTTAGGTATGCTTACAATAAATGCTCTTGCTATTGCAAATACAACTTTCAAGATTTTAAATACTGATACAAATCAATATGTTTCTCAATATATTGGTGAAAAAGTTTAAAGTGAGCAGGAGAAAATTTAGTAATTAAAGATAGTAAATACACTTACAAAGATAAAAAATTAAGTGGTGTAACATTTGAGAACTATGCAGAAGGAGATATTAAATCTGCTGATGGAAAAATTGACAAAAATCAAAAAAAATAATATAATTACATGGGCTGTCTACATTTTTAAGCAAAAAATAAAAGATATGGCTTATATTATAAATAAAGCTTTGTCATATCTTTTTTTTAGCAAAAAATCTGAAGATAGGAGGTTGATAAAATGCTAAAAAATGCTATAGCATATATTTTAAGAAAAAGAAATAGAACAATTATAGTATTTATTATTTTAACAGTAGTTCTCTCTTGTTTATATTCATGCTTGAATATAACAAAATCAACAAATAATTTAGAAAAAAACTTATACAAAATTTCAAATACATCATTATCAATAACTAAAAATAATGGTGATACTTTTGAAACTAATCAGTTTAAAGAATTAGATAATATAAAAGAAATAAAAGAAATTATCACTAATTATGATGGACTTGCTAGAACTACAAACATCAAAGTTGTAGATGGAACTCAATTAGTAGAACGAGATGATTTATCAGATGAGTTCAAAAATATGCTTTCAGTAGAAGCTACTAATAATAGTGAAAAGAATAATTTATTTAACAGTGGTATTTTCACTATTATAAAAGGCAGACATATTAATAATGATGATAGAGGAAAAATTCTTATTCATAAGGAACTTGCTGAAAAAAATAACCTAAAACTTAACGATAAAATCAAACTTCAATTAATTGATTTTAATAATAGTGAAAAGAAATTAGAATATGAGTTTGAGATAATTGGAATCTTTTCGGGTAAAAAACAAGAAAAATATACTGGCTTATCCTCAGACTTTAGTGAAAATATGGTATTTACTGATTATGAATCAAGTCAAAAAGCATTAAATAAGCCTGAAAATAACAAAATTGTTAATAAACTTGCAATATTTTCAGACAGTTCAGAAAATACAAAGCTAGCATTAAATAAAATTAAAAAAATTAAAATTGATTGGTCACAATATAGTGTTTCAAGTGATAACCATGTATTTGAAGAAACACTAGAGTCTATAGATGGAATAAAACATATTATTAAGATTATGACATATTCAATTATGATAGGTGGAATAACAGTATTGACATTAATATTAATATTATGGTTAAGAGAAAGAATACATGAAATAGGAATATTATTATCAATTGGTATAAGTAAAATAAAAATTGTAACTCAATTTATACTTGAATTATTATTTATATCACTACCATCTTTGGTATTATCACTGTTTATAGGAAATGTAATATTAAATATTATAGTCGGTGGATTTATGAATTCTGATGATTCAACAATAATGGTTGATAGCTTACTTAAAAACAATAATTTAATTTCAAATCTCATAACATTTCTACAAAGTTACGAAATATTAATTGGAATTATTGTTCTATCAGTTATTATTGCAAGTTTAATGATATTAATAAAAAAACCAAAAGAAATATTGTCAAAAATAAGTTAGGAGATTAAAAATGGATATATTAGAAATAAAAAATGTAACATATAATTATTCAAATTCAAGTGAGTTAGTATTATCTTCAGTAAATCAAAAATTTGAAATTGGAAAATTTTATGCAATAATAGGAAAATCAGGAGCAGGAAAGTCAACATTACTTTCACTATTAGCAGGTTTAGATAAACCACAAAAAGGTCAAATCTTATTTAAAGGAAATGATATAGAGAAAGATGGTTATAGTAATCATAGAAAAAATAACATATCGTTAGTTTTTCAAAACTATAATTTAATTGATTATTTAACGCCTTTAGAAAATGTTAGATTAGTAAATAAAAATGCATCTGAAACAATCTTATTTGAATTAGGGCTTGATAAAAGTCAAATAAATAGAAATGTAATGAAGTTATCAGGAGGACAACAACAAAGAGTGGCGATTGCAAGAGCATTAGTTTCAGAAGCCCCAATAATTTTAGCAGATGAACCTACTGGAAACTTAGATGTTGATACTGCTGGTGAAATAATTGAAATACTTAAAAAGTTAGCAAAAGAAAGAAATAAGTGTGTAATCGTGGTAACACATAGCAAAGAAGTTGCAAATTCTGCTGACATTATTTTAGAATTAAGAGATAGAAAGCTTAAGAAAATAAATAAAATTAATTAGGAGGTACAATCATGATTAAAAATGCATTTGCATATGTAACTAGAAAAAGTCTAAAATCAATAATTATATTGTTAGTTATAACTGCAATGTCAACGCTTTGTCTTATTAGTTTATCGATCAAAGATGCTACGAACAGAGCTTCAAAAGAAACTTTCGGAAATATAACAAATAGTTTCTCTATGGAAATAAATAGAAGAGTTAATTTTGGCACACCAAGAGGTGGTGGCAATATAAAAGGACAGGATATTAAAAAAATTGCTGAATCTAAAGATATTGATTCATACGTAAAAAGAATTAATAGTGTTGCCGATTTAGTAGATAATGATATAATAGAAACTCAAAAAACACTTTCAGGACAATCACCAGAAAGAGCAAAAAACTTTAAAAGAGCAGTTATGTTAACAGGAGTTAATGATTCATCAAAAGAAAATAAGTTTATCTCAGGAGCTTACAAATTATCTAGTGGAGAACACTTGAATGAAAATGATAAAAACAAGATTTTAATGCATAAAGACTTAGCAAAAAAAAATAATTTAAAAATTGGTGATAAAATAAAAATAAAATCTAATTTATTTGATGCCGATAATGAAAAAAGAGCAAATGAAAAAGTAGAAGTTGAAATAAAAGGTCTTTTTGATGGTCATAATGAAGGTGGCGTTACTGCAGCCCAAGAACTTTACGAAAATACTTTGATAACTGATTTAGATACGGCTGCAAAAGTATATGGAAATACAGAGGATACTGCAGTATATCAAGATGCAACATTTTTTGTAAAAGGTGATAAAAATTTAGATAAGGTTATTAAAAATACTGAAAAACTCGACATAGATTGGAAACAATATAATTTGATTAAAAGTTCAAATAATTATCCAGCACTACAACAATCAATATCAGGTATATATAAAATAGCTAATAAATTATTTGCAGGATCATTATTATTTGCAGGTGTTACAGTTTCATTATTATTGTTTTTATGGATGAATGCTAGAAAAAAAGAAATTGCAATTTTACTTTCATTAGGAATTTCAAAAGCTAAAATATTCGGACAATTTGTTATTGAACTAGTATTTGTATCAATCCCAGCATTTATAGGATCATACTTTCTAGCTGTTTATACAGCAAGTATGATTGGAAATAACATATTAAGTAAAGTCACTGGTACTATAGCAAAACAAATTGCTAAACAATCAGCATCCAGCCAACTTGGAGGCGGAGCTGAAGTAGATGGATTTAATAAAACACTAACAAGTTTAGAAATTAATATATCTCCAAAATTAATGATATATGTGGTTTTATTTATGTCATTAGTTCTTATGATTTCTTTATTAATATCTTCGTCAAGCAATTTAAAGAAAAGTCCAAAAGAATTATTAATTGATACAAAATAGTAATAAATATTTATAATTTATAAAAGTAAATCAGAAATGGTTTACTTTTTAAATAGTTAAAATTTAATTTTTGTAAAACGTAATAATTTTTCTACAGATTCCAGTAAAAGTATGATAGAATTATAAATAATAGGAGGAAAAAGAAATGAAAAAGCAAAATATTTTTATAATAGGTTTGATATTATTAGCAGTTATCTCATTTATAATATTCATACTAGTATCAGGTAGTGGTAACAAAGGTAATGTTGAGACGCCTAAAGACATTAATGACATTATTAATACTATAAATAAAAATAACAAAAGTGTTTTACCCGAACTTGAAACTATGAAAGTAGATATAAAGAATATTGATGAAGTTACTAGTTATACTGGATTAAAAACAAATGATGGAATCGAATCAATTGTTGTATCAGTACCATTGATAACAGCACAAGCTTATTCTGTTGCTATTGTTAAGGTTAAAGACAATGCTGATGTTGAAAAAATTAAACAAGAGATGTTAGATAATATTGATATGGGACGTTGGATTTGTGTTTCTGCAGAACAATTATATATCACCAATAGTGGTAATGTAATATTTTCTGTAATGGCTGATAAAGATATTGCTAAAGCAGTTTATAATGATTTTAAGAAATATGTAAATAATAATATTGGAAAAGAATTAGAAAAATCAAATAACGAAGAAAATATAGAACTTCCACCAGAAATGCCAGCAGAAAAATAATGAAGCACCTTTTAAGGTGCCTTTTTAAAGGAGGATAAAATGTTATTTACTAGTATTAGTTTTTTATATTATTTTTTACCAGCATTAATAATTATATATTTTATAACACCTAAAAAATATAAAAATATTATTTTATTAATTGCCTCTTTATTATTTTATCTTTACGGAGAACCTAAATATGTTTTTTTAATGATTGCAGAAATTATTATTGCTTATATAGGTGCTATTTTAATTGATAAATATAAGAATCAAAGTAAAAACATATTAATAACAACTTTATTTATACATATATTTTTATTAATAATATTTAAATATACTGATTTTATTATACAAACAATTAATGATATATCTAATGCTAATATTAAATTATTAAATATTGCATTACCAATAGGAATATCATTTTATACATTTCAAATTATAAGTTATGTTATTGATGTATATAATGGAAAAGTTAAAGTTCAAAAAAACATTATAAATTTAGCCACTTATGTATCTTTATTTCCACAGTTAGTGGCAGGACCTATTGTTAGATATCAGACAGTAGAAAAAGAATTAGATGATAGAGTACATAGTTTTAATAATTTTGCATATGGCATTAGAAGATTTTCTATTGGACTAGCTAAAAAAGTATTGATAGCAAATGCTTTGGGAGAACTTTGTACTAAAGCTTTTGCTCTAAATGAAACAACCGTTTTATTTTATTGGATATTTGGTATAAGTTATATGCTACAGTTGTATTTTGATTTTTCAGCTTATAGTGATATGGCTATTGGTCTTGGAAGAATATTTGGATTTAATTTCCCTGAAAACTTTAATTATCCATATATATCAAAAAGTATAACTGAGTTTTGGCGTAGATGGCACATTTCTCTTAGTACATGGTTTAAAGATTATGTTTATATTCCACTTGGGGGTAATAGAGATGGTAAATATAAACAAATAAGAAATATTTTACTAGTATGGTTATTAACAGGAATTTGGCATGGTGCTAATTGGACTTTTTTAATATGGGGATTATTGTTTGGAATTATTCTTATAATAGAAAAAATATTCCTTAATAAATTTATGGAAAAATTACCTTCTTTTATAAGAAGAATATATGTATTATTTATTGTTATGATATTATTTATTATATTTAATTCTGACAATATGTCAGTGGCTTTGACTAATATTAAGGGGTTATTTGGTATGAATGGAGAGGTTTTTATTAATGATTATACACTTCATTATTTAAAGAGTTATATGCCATTACTAATTATTGCTTTATTTGGGGCTACTCCTTTTATTAAAACATTAATAGATAAATTAAGAAAAAATAAATATCTAAATAACATAATTAATATTTTAGAACCAATTTTAATAGTTATGATATTATTTGTTGTTACTTCTTATTTAATAGATAATTCATATAATCCATTTTTATATTTTAGATTTTAAGGAGGTTATACATGAACGATAAAATTAAAGATATAGTTGTAACTTTAGTATTTCTTTCTACTATAATTTCATTATTTTTGATTAATGTTATAAAAAAAGATACTGATATTTCTATAGCAGAGAGAAGAAAACTTGCTACTATGCCAGAATTAACTACTAAAAGCTTGTTTGATGGTACATATTTTAAGAAATTTGATTCCTATGTTACGGATCAATTTGTGGGAAGAGATACTTTTAGAAAAATTAAAATAAATATAGAATTATCTACTAAAGGTGAATATAACAATTTATATATGTATGATGATTATATTATTGAAGAAATATTTCCTTTAAATACTAATTCTATTAATAATTTTACAAATAAGATTAATTATATAAAAAATACATATTTGAATAATAATAGTAATATATATTATACTATTATTCCTGATAAAAATTACTTTGTTAATAAAGATAATTTAAAACTTGATTATAATAAATTACAAGATATGCTGAAAAATAATTTAACAAATCTTAATTATATAAATATATTTGATAAATTAACACTTGATAATTATTATAAGACTGATACTCATTGGAAACAAGAAAATTTATTTAATGTCGCAAATACTATTGCTAATCAAATGAATTTTGATATAACAAAAAACAATGTTATAAATACAGTTACCACTTTTAATGGTAGTTATGCAAGTAGATTGTCAGTAACTAAAGATATTGATACTATAAAAACTATATCTAATCCATCTATCCTTAATAGTAGTGTGTATAATTATGAAACTAAAAAATATACAAAAATATATGATTATGATAAACTAAAATCATTAGATAAATATGATATATATTTATCAGGAGCATCTTCTATTATAGATATTGTTAATCTTACTTCAAATAGTAATAAAGAATTAATTGTTTTCCGTGATTCTTATGGCAGTAGTTTAGTTCCTCTATTAATAGATGGTTATAGGAAGATTACTGTTATTGATATTAGATATGTTTCTTCAAGGATTCTGAATAATTATATAAAATTTGATAATCAAGATGTTCTTTTTATGTATAGTATATTAACTATAAATAATAGTTTTTCTATGAGATAAGGAATCTGGTTAATTAGATTTCTTTTTTTGTTAACTAATGAATAAATAAACAATCTATAACTCTTTTTTATTAAATTTTTCCGAAAATGGAAATTTTGACTGAATTAAATTTAAAGTTCCTATTTTAAAAGAAAAATGCAACTTCATAAGAAAGTCCATCAAATATAGAACATTTTACTCAAATTTTTAGACTAACTGCAGGTTTATAAAAAATATTTAATTTATCATACTTATTTCATGACAAAAACACGGAGTTATTTCCGTTTTTTCAGACTTATTGCATTTTTTATTATTTATTTGTCTTAAATTATAATTAACAAACAAACATAAAACTTTATTTGGATAAATATTATACGTTTATTATATTGTCAATGGTTAAAATGAACTCGCTATGCTTGCCATTGACAATAATTAAAATAGTTTGTTAAATAAATCTTCATCAAATACATTTATAAATGCTTGTTTAGATGTATATGAATCTATTGACTTTAGTGGTCTATTTAAAAGTGTATGATTAACATTTTTTGAATTTTGTTTTTTATAAGTCTCTATTGTTTAACTTTAGGAAAAAAATTAAGTTAGAGAAAAAACTTGAACAGATAAGTTTTAAGAGTCTAGATAATATTGCTTGGTTAGAAGAAGTTAAAAAATTAAAAGAAGTAAAGGCATTAGATAAATTATTAATTGATGAATAGATAGAAGATATTGTGATTGATGAAAATCAAAACATTAAAGTAATATTTAAATTTGAAGATAAATATAAAACACTAGATGAATTAATTATAGCTATAGATAACTATATTAATTATTATAATTATGATAGAATTAAAGTAAAATTAAAAGGACTGTCTTCTGTAAATTACAGGCTACAATCCTCTAATTAGAAACTATTTATAAACTGTCCAACTTTTGGGGTTCAGTTCAAAATGGTCAGTTCTTTTTTTATGCCAGAAATGGAATACATAGCCATCTTATTAAATTAAGGTGTCTAAATTAAAAGAAAGGAGGAGTTGGTAAAACAACAACAACCTTTAATCTTGGTGTAGCATTGGCTAAACAAGGAAAAAGAGTGTTAGTTGTAGATGTTGAGCCCAAGAGTAATTTAACTACTTTAAGGCTTAGTAGGTATGCTAATTGCGATTTTAAAATTAAGTATAGAAATACAAATTCTATATACTAAAATAAAAAAGGTTATTTCTGAAATTAAGAAATAGCCTTAATACATAATTAAATTATATTACAAAATTGTAATATTGAGTAATATTAGAATGACGACTTATATGATAAAAAAATGATAATATTATTGCAATAAATTACTTTTTAGTAAAGAAGGGATTAGTATTATATGAAATTAGTTAAAAAGATTGCAATAACAATTTTATTAATATTTATTTGTATAGGAAGTTATTTTATTTGTAGTGGTTATCAAATGTATAAGAATGCCATAAATGAAATGCCATTAAAGGATAAAATTACAACAATTAGGCAAAAAGAAGATTATACAAAAATTGATGATATGCCTCAAATATATTTAAAAGCAGTTGTATCAGTTGAAGATCATAGATTTTACAAATATTTTGGGATAGATGTCATTTCTATTGGAAGAGCATTTGTAAATGATATAAAAAAATGAAATTTGTAGATGGGGGAAGCACAATTACCCAACAACTAGCCAAGAATATCTATTTTACACAAGATAAGAAAATAGTAAGGAAAGTTGCAGAAATTTTTATGGCATTTAGCATAGAAAGTAACTATAATAAGGATGAAATATTAGAATTATATTTGAATACATCATATTTTGGCAATGGATTTTATTCTGTTAAGTCAGCAAGTTTAGGTTATTTTAATAAATTACCAAAAGATATGAACGATAGTGAATCAATTATGCTAGCAGGAATCCCAAATGCTCCGTCTTTATATAATCCAATTCAAAATAAAAATTTAGCAATTGAAAGACAGAGGCAAGTTATAAATAAAATGATTAAATATGGTAACCTAGATAAAGTTGAAGCAAAAAAAATTATAAAATAATTATATTTAATTTTTTGAATTATTATAATTTAGAAAAATAAAGTGATATAATATGAATACTTACAAAAGCAATTATGAAAGGAGACAAACTATGAAAAAAATATTAATTATAGAAGATGAAAAAATCATCAGAAATGAGTTAAAATCTTTGTTAGAAAACTCAGGGTATGAAGTATTAATTATAGAAAAGTTTGATAATGTTAAAGAAAATATAAAAAATATGAAATTTGATTTAATTTTAATGGATATTAATTTACCTAATAAAAATGGTGAAATTTTATTAAAAGAAATTAGAAAAGAATCTAATGTTCCTATTATTATGGTTACGAGCAGAGTAGGAGAAGTAGATGAAGTTTTATCTATATCTTATGGTGCAGACGATTATATTACTAAGCCATACAATCCAACAATCTTACTATTGAGAATACAAAATATATTTAAACGAATGGATAATAATATGGACGACTTATTTTATGATAATATTAGTGTTAATCCACAAAAAGGAATATTGAAACAAGGCGAAAAGGTATTAGAACTAACTAAAAATGAAATGATTATCTTTACATATCTTTTAAGTAATCGTGGTAGAATAGTAACTCGTGATGATTTAATGACAGATTTATGGAATAATGATGAGTTTATCAATGACAACGCTCTAACAGTAAATATTAGTAGATTGAGAAATAAATTACAAAATTTTGGACTTGAAAATAGAATTGAAACAAGAAAAGGACAAGGGTATAAATTATTATGAGTTTTAAAAAATATTTATTAGATAAAACAGTACAGATAACTGTGTCAATTGTTGGATTCATAATTGCTATTCTTATGTTAAATGCATTTAAAGTGGAAAATGATTTGAAAATAGCATTGACAATATTATTTTTTTTAGTTGCAACATTTAATATTATTTTTGATTATTTCAGGAAATACAAATTTTACAAAAAAATATTAAATACGCTTGATAAGTTAGATAAAAAATATTTAATTTTAGAAATGTTAAAGAAGCCAAACTTTTATGATGGCGAAATTTTTTATCAAATTCTTTATGATATAAACAAGTCAATGATTGAAAATGTAAAAGAATATAATTTAAGTATTACCGATTTCAAGGAATATGTAGAAATGTGGATTCATGAAGTAAAGATTCCAGTAGCAAGTTTAACTTTATTAATTCATAACAACAAAAATATATTTGATAAGAGATATATAGAACAAATTAGAAAGTTAGATAACTATATAGATCAAATTTTATATTTCGTTCGAAGCGAAAATGCCGAGAAAGATTATCTTATCAAAGAAATTGAATTACAGGAAATTATCAAAGATGTTGCTTTAAAAAATAAAGATGACTTATTAGAAAACAAAGTTAATCTTGAAGTTGATATTCATAATGAAAAAGTTTTAACGGATTCAAAATGGTTAGAGTTCGTATTAAATCAGATTATAAACAATAGTATTAAATATAAAAAAAATAATAACGATCCAATAATAAAAATCAGTGTAAAAGATGAAAAAGATAAAGTATATCTAACTATTTGGGATAATGGAATAGGAATACCTAAAAATGATATAAAAAGAGTATTTGATAAATCTTTCACTGGTGAAAACGGTAGAATAATGGCAAAATCAACAGGTATGGGACTTTATATTGTCAAGAAATTATGCGATAAATTAGGACATAAGATAATTATTGAATCTGAAATACATAAATATACAAAAATTACAATTATCTTTTATAAAAATGATTTTTATAAAGTTGATTAAAGTTTATGCAGATTTGGATACTAAAAATAAATATTACAAAATTGTAATATTCTGTAATATTAGAATAACGACTAATCCTATCTTTTATATTACAATGTAATCAGAAAGGAGAAAGATTATGGAAAATATCTTAAAAATTGATAAAATTGAAAAATATTATGGCAATAAATCTAGTCTTACAAAAGCAATTGATAACCTATCATTTGATGTTGAAAAGGGAGAATTTGTTGCAATAATGGGAGCAAGTGGCTCTGGAAAGACTACTCTTTTAAATTGTATATCTACAATTGATAAAGTCACATCTGGACATATTTATGTAGCAGGTAATGATATCACAAAATTAAGAGGAAATAGTCTAAATAAGTTTAGAAGGGAAGAGTTAGGTTTTATATTTCAAGATTTTAATTTACTTGATACTTTAACTGCTTATGAAAATATTGCTTTGGCACTTTCTATTCAAAATATGAATTCTAGAGAAATTGATACAAGAATTAAAAAAGTTGCAAAAGAACTGGATATTGTTAATGTACTTAATAAATATCCATATCAAATGAGTGGAGGTCAAAAGCAAAGAGTCGCTAGTGCAAGAGCAATAATTACTAATCCAAAGTTAATTCTTGCAGATGAACCAACAGGTGCATTGGATTCAAAGTCAGCTAAAATGCTTTTAGAAAAATTTGATTATTTGAATAAAGAATTACAAGCAACAATTCTTATGGTGACACATGATGCGTTTACTGCAAGTTATTCTTCAAGAGTCATATTTATAAAAGATGGCAAAATTTTTAATGAAATAATTAAAGGAACAAATTCTAGAAAAGAATTTTTTGATAAAATAATAGATGTTGTAACATTACTTGGTGGTGACTTAAACGATGCTCTTTAAGTTATCATTAAAAAATATTAGTAAGAGTATAAAGGATTATGCCATCTATTTCTTTACTCTGATACTAGGTGTTGCGATTTTTTATGTGTTCAATGCAATAGATGATCAGTCAGTTATGATGAAGGTATCATCAACAACAGCAGAAATAATAAAACTTATGACCAATATTCTTTCTGGTGTTAGCGTATTTGTATCTATAATATTAGCGTTTTTAATTGTTTATGCAAGCAGATTCTTAATAAAAAGAAGAAATAAAGAATTTGGAGTTTATTTAACGCTTGGAATGAGCAAAAAGAAAATATCCTTAATATTATTTATTGAAACATTAATAATAGGTATAGTTTCATTGGTAGTTGGTTTAGGAATAGGTTTTTTATTATCACAATTGATGAGTATTTTGGTTGCTAATATGTTTGAAGCAGATTTAACTAGATTTCAATTCGTATTTTCAACAAATGCTTGTATTAAAACTTTGATTTATTTTAGTATTATGTATTTTGTAGTTATGATATTTAATACTATAAATATTAGTAAATGTAAATTGATAGATTTAATGCATTCTAACAAAAAATCTGAAAAAATAAAATTAAAAAATCCATTGTTTTGTACAATAATATTTATTATTTCTTGTATAGCATTAGGATTTGCTTATTATCAGGTTACTGGTGGTATTGAGAAAATGGCTAATGCAAATAGTATTTTTGTTCCTATAGGAATAGGTGCTGTTTCAACTTTCTTTGTGTTTTGGTCTTTATCGGGCTTGCTTTTAAAAATATTTATAAGTATGAAGAACACTTATTATAAAGGGTTAAATAGTTTCACCTTTAGACAGTTTTCAAGTAAAATAAATACTATGACTTTTTCGATGACAATAATATGTTTGATGTTATTTATAACGATTTGCATGCTATCGAGTGCTTTGTCAATGAAGAATTCTTTAAATAAAAATGTGGTAGAATTTTCTCCAAGGGATATAGAAATTTCAAAACCTGCAAATGTTGATTTAGAAGTTAATGATTTTACTGATAAACAAATAGAAAATTATAAATTAAGTTTTGAAGAAATTTTTATAAAGAATGGATTTGATTTTAAAAAATTTAAAAATATAGTTTATTTTTCTTTGTATGCTGATGATTATGTTACTTTAAAGTCTACATTAGGAACTTATTATAAAACTGCAAAGAAAAATTATCCTTTTTTAAGATATGATGATTATATTGTTTTAATGAAAAATAGTGAATATAATAACTTAGCTAATAATTTTAATTTTGAAAAAATCAATTTAAATAGTGATCAATATGCTGTTGTTGGGAACTATAAAGAAATGATTGATATTAAGAATGAAGCTTTAAAAAGAAATACAGAGATTATAGTTAATCAAAGAATATATTTACCAAAATATAAAAAAGCAATTAATGGTTTTTATGAAATGGGTAGTCAAAAGTCAGAGATTGGGTTTATTGTTTTACCAGATGATGCTTTAAATGAAAATCAAAAGATATCTAACAAAATGGTTGCTGATTATAATGGAAATCAAGATGATATAGAGAAAGATGTTACTTCATTTTTAAATAATACTAGTAAATACATCATAACATTTAATACTAAGAAAGATATAAGAGATGCAAGTGTTGGACTTGGTGCTATTGTTACATTTTTAGGCTTGTATCTTGGAATTATATTTTTGATATCGTGTGCTGCTATTTTAGCTTTAAAAGAATTATCAGAGTCAAGTGACAATGTAGAAAAATTTGTTGTGTTAAGAAAAATTGGTGTAGATGAACAAGAATTAAATAAAGCTCTTTTTAAACAAATTGGAATATTTTTTATGTTTCCACTTATAATAGCTATAATTCATTCAATATTTGGCGTTATGTTTTGTAATAATATTTTAAAAACAATGGGTGTTAGTTTTAATTTAAAATCAGTTATAATAACATCTTTATTTATAATATTTATATATGGAGGTTATTTCTTTATAACTTATTTATGTAGTAAAAATATAATTAAGGAAAAATAATATATCTGATAAAACGATAAAAGAGGCTATTACAAGCCTCTTATTTTAATACTCCAATTTCTCCATATCAAATAATGGAGAGTCATAAAAATCTTTAAGTTCTATTTTTAAAGTTTTACATATTTTAAAGATAATTTTAGAACTTGGATTATCTACATTAGTTGCTAGTAATGCTCTTAATGTTGATGGTGCAATAGCAGACAATTCAGCAAGTTTATTTGGATTGTAATTATATTTGTTACATAATTCAAGTATTCTTAAAGTAATTGCTTCTTTAAATAACATTTTAAAAACCTCCTTAACACTACAAAAATTCTAGCAGAAATCGGTTAGAATTATACGCCGATATCGAAATGATGGAAATAAATGGATTTGGAGGAGTAGTAAGAAATGTTTGAAGAATTATTAATAATCAGTACTATTTATTGTTGTTTTAATTATTTTGTGCATAATTTCTAATTTGTATTCAAAAAAGAAAGAATAAAAAAAGAAAAATATATAATGTTAAGGAATTCAATTAAAGAAGATTTAAAAGAGAACTTTATACCGGAAGAAGAATACTGGCAATATAATAAAGAGTATAGTGATAAAATTAAAAAAATAAAAGAAGATATACAATTATATGAGGAGGAAAAAGAAACGATAAAAAATAACGATACTGAATGGATGAATATATTTAAAAAGAAAGAAAAAATAAATGAACTAAATAGATTATTGA
>URPE01000025.1 GCA_900549625.1 uncultured Mycoplasmatota bacterium | reverse complement strand
AGGCGTAAGCTTCCTTGAGCTTCTTGCTGCTATCCGGAAGGTATCAGAATTAAATATTGTGGGAGCAGATGTCAATGAGCTGGCACCTATGCTGGATCCAAGCGGTGTTTCCACAGCCACAGCATGCAAGGTGGTCAGGGAACTGCTGCTGGCAGTGGCGAAATAAAAACAGCTGCGATAGTGAAATATAAAAAAAGGAGATAAAAAACATGAGCAGAGTACTTGTAATCGGCTGCGGCGGAGTAGCCAGTGTAGCAATCCAGAAATGCTGTCAGGCAGATGAGGTATTTACAGAACTGTGTATTGCAAGCAGGACAAAAGAAAAATGTGATGCCCTTGCCCGTAAGCTGGAAGGAAAAACAAAAACAGTTATTACCACGGCAAAGGTAGATGCAGATGATGTAAACCAGCTGATCCAGCTGATAAACAGTTACAAACCGGATCTGGTAATGAACATTGCACTTCCTTACCAGGATCTGACGATTATGGATGCCTGTCTGGCATCATACCACCAATATCCGCAATGGCTTTTCTTACTTTTTTACCAACCTCATAATGGATATCTTTTGCTTCTTTTTCGCCTTGCACGTTATCTTTTAAAAGTTTTTGCTTAGTTTGATTTATTCTAAATAAATTAGCTACCAATTCATCTTCATTCATATTATCTAAAATATCTTCTCTATATCTCAATTTTTTTCTTTTGAAAATATCATCTGCTGTTTCACCATTATATAATCCTTTGTATCCAGCATTATGAAACTCAGCCATATTTTTAACACCAGCAGAAGATGCAACTTTTTGTAATGTATAGTTACCTTGTCTCGTTAATTTCCTTTGATAAAACCTTTTTTCATCATCTGATAATGAATCATACTCTTGCTCAATTATTTCTTGTTTTCTTGTTTGAATAGCAAAATAAGTCTGCCCTAAGGCTACAATTTCTTTACTGGGATCAGCGTTTTGTACTATTAAATAACATATGTATCTTGATAGCTTATAATCTTGGATGTTAGCAATAGCGTTATTATTTCTTTTTGACAACTTGTTGATTTCAACAAGTTGTTCATCTATATTAAAACCAGTGTTTTTACATGCTTCTTTTGCTTTATCTATTACTTTTTTAAAATTTCGCCAATCTCTATATTCTAGGGCCTTCGAAAGTTCTCTAGCATACCAAAATTCATTATCATATTCATCTGTGTGTTTTATACTTTCAAAAATATTATTAGTATATTCATTTCCTATTCTCTTCATTTTTTTCTCCTTTATTATTACTTTTTAACCAAAAAATACAAAAAATTAAGTCAAACCATTTTTTGGATTATTACTATACTCCATGTAATATCTAGTTTCTGTTTCCTCTTTTATTTTAAAACCAAGCCTTTTATATAAGGATATGGCTTTAATATTTTCTTTATAAACCCATAAATAAACATGATTATTATCATTTATGATATTAGTTATAATACTTGTCCCAATTTTTTGATTACGATATACTTCTTCAATGTAAAGTTCATCAAGTAATTTACCTGCACCATGATCAGTAAGCATTAAACAACCAATAATTTTATTATTTACTATTATGCTATAGTAATTATCAATTAAAGAGTTAACCTCTCTATCAATATAATTATTGATACTAGCTATTTCATTAGTGCTTAATCCTTTGGCATATTCATAAATGGTTCTCTTTTTATATTCCTTTAACAGGTCTATATCCTTAATTGATGATTTAATAATCTTATATTGCACATTAATCACTCTTTCTTTAATTAAACTAATTAAAACTTAAAATATGCTTTCTATTATAAATAGTATACATATGTATGTCAATAATTTTCATAAAAAAATTAAGCTAGTTGGTTTTGCTTAACTTTTTACTATAGTACTCTAGACCAGTGTAAGTACCATCTTTATTTAATCTTCTTTCTTTGATGTAACCATCCTTAGTAAAACCTGCTTTTAGCATAGTTTTAGAAGAAGCTATGTTTAATTCGTTACAACACCCTTCAACTAAATAATATCCTTTATTAAGTAAATAATCGGTAACATTACTTAAGGCTTCAGAAGCATAACCATGACCCCAGTAAGCATATTGCAGCATAAAACCAATAGTACAATAGTTATTCTTGGTATTAACACTTTCAACGGAAATTTGGCCAATTATAGCGTCAGTAGATTTTAAAGTAATAGCCCATCTTTCTTCTAGAGATTCATTAACATTCCTAAGCTAACTATCTAATTTTTTTTCTTCTTCCTCTTTAGTTATATTTGGCTTTTTTAAATAAGTAAATAACCTTTTATCAGAAATCATTTTATATAGATCATCAATATCATCTTTTTTCCATCTTCTTAAAATTAATCTTTCTGTTTCTAATCTTGGACTTAACATTGTATCCTCCTAACTTAATTTTTCATATATTTTTTTACCAAATATTTCAATAATAATACCAGTTGTATAAGCACTATTACTATCTAAAGGATTTAAACGATGAACTTTAGATACTTTATACGTTAAGGCTTTATATTCAACTGTACCACCATCTTTTAAACGGATTTTGATAGGAAATAACAATATTACTATAATAATTATTAAAATAAGATATTTTTTCTTCATTTTGAATTACCTTTCTATTTATACTATGATAGAAAGCTTTCTAATTCAAGTATATCAGCAAATGTTTTTTCAAATATATTATATAGTGTATCAGCATTTTCATATCATAACCCCATTTATTTTTATTTTTTAGAAAATGGTAATAACTAATATGATACTTATCAAACAAATCGTCTATCCTTAGAAGATTTTCTTTATTTCTTGCTCTGCCTGCAACAAAAAATAACAGTAAGTAATATGTCAGAAGAAATTCAAATTCTATATAAAGAAACACATTAACTGGTATCCTGGGCATATGGCAGAAAAAACATTATTTTTCGTTAATAATGTTTTTTTCGTGTTTTAATAAATTCTTTTTGGGTTACTATGTTTATCTCTTCTTCACTTAGCGGTTCTACACGATGAATTTGCTTATAAGTGACTTGTTTTTCTTCAGATAACACGGATATTAAATCAGCATATTCACGGGCAAAGATTTTGCCATCAATTATATTTTGATAGATTACTAAGTCGCTAGATAACTTGGCATCATTATCACCAGTATAAATAACATTAGCCCAATCAACTGATGAACCAGTAACATTAGTTTTTAATATTCGATATATGTTTTTATCATAAATATCTTGACCTTTAAAATGTTTACATAACATATTTTCTGTTAACATCATTTTTTCACCTACTAAACTATTTTCTTTCTTTTTTAAATTTGCCCGACCCTAAGCTTCGCCTAGACGGCTCTATGGCTAATATACTAAACGCCTCGTGGATCAGCAACTACAGTTCAAGTATAAATGGTGATTTACTTGTCCCTTCTCCTCCTGATATTTTCACATTCGATGCCAGATAAACGACGGGACGAACCCCATTGTCGACCATCGCATAGATGTTGCTGACAGGGCCATAGTCGTTCACATAGAACACATGGTCCGCATTGAAAGAGGACGCAACCGGCGATAATGTCCATTGATAAGAACTGTTAAATAGCCAGTCATTATTTTTACAATCACTTACAATGCTAGAATTCCAACTGGATAAGTTTGTATTTAAACATGTTGCTCGATCTGTTGTACTACCTCCACTTGTGGCATAGCCATAATCACTTGGATACATTAAGCCTACTTTTCCGGTCCATGTAGTTCTTCTTCCTACTGTGTCTGTACAATGCTTTCCACTTGGACATATTTTGCCATTTCTAGTTCCTCGTTCTTCTGTATAAAATTTACTTGCTATTTGATTACTTGTCGTTGATGCTCCTGTATTCCATACAGCATCACTTATTAATGCTTTTAATTTGTCTTTGATACCTGTACTTGTAAAATTACAACTTGTTGTTCCATTATTGTCAGTGATATAACATTTTCCAGACTGATCATTCCAGTATAAAGACCCACCTACTGTTTCACTTTCATAGCCTGGATTTAATAATTTCATTAATTTTGATTGACTCCATTCGTTAACGCCATAACCACTATTGATACTAGATTCACTTGTGTCCCATGAATAACTACCTATAGAGTCAGCTCTTATTAATTTTACTCTGTCACTTTTGTTTCCTGTGCCATCATCTATGTCCTTCATAACTCCAATGATTCGCCACAATATCTTATCTCCTTTTGAATGCTCTTTTTTACACTCAGCATCCGCGTCACCATCTAGTCCTTCATCAGTTATTGCATTTTGACATTCTTCTAATGTTGTATTTACAGCTAGTCCATAGTACTCACCACCATACATTAAAGAATATGTATCATATTGATATACTTGTTCATCAAACCATACATAGTTATTTGGATTTTTTCCAATATATCTTGTATTACCAAATTCGTCATTTTCTAAATCACTACTAGTTGAAGCTATAACTTTTATAGAATCTGCGATATTCTGTGGTTCATGAGCAACTGAAACAATGTTTATATTAGCATTAAATGACTTACCCATAGCCTCGTTGCCTGTTGCTTCATCTAGCCATAATATTAAATTATATGTTTTAGAGCCACCAGTGCCATTTTCTTCAGGAGCACCTTTTAAACTACCTGTTGCTACTTGATAAGAGTTTTTTCTGTTTTTTACATTAGCTAAATTAGAAGTATCTGTGTAAGAGGTTGCACTTGTAAGAAGTGTACCTGAACTTGGTTTTGTATTTTCATAAATTACATATTTTATATTATTATCACCAATACCATTAGTAGTTAAAGAACTAAGTATAACACTATAAGAAGCATCAGTTGTGCATTTATTAGTTATTGTAAATGTATAGGGCGCAATAGTAAGACCTTTGGTATCACTAATAGGATAAGTATTATCAAGTGAGATAGAACTAGATGATTCACTAAATTCAATAGCAAAACAACCAATATTTAAGTTGTTATCATTACCACTTAAATTAGCTACATATAAAGCATAGCTTTGATAAGTCATAAAGCAGCCTACCATCAATAATAATATTATTGCTAAACTTATTTTATATTTTAATCGCATACGTATCCCTCATATTCTATATGAGTCAATTATAGCAAAAAAAGACTCTTTTATTCAAGCCTTTATATTTAATTTCTTCTGTTTTCACTAATAAGTTCCATATCTATTGTAAGTTGTTTTATTCTTTCCATAATTCTTCTTGCTTTAATAGTTTCATCACTACTTGTATTAGACATAAAATGATTTTCTAGTTCTTTTAAATTAAGATTGGAAGTAAAAAATGTAGTTAGAGAATTGTTCATACGATATTGTAAGATAGAACCTAAAACTTCATCTCTACTCCATTCACTTACTTTTTCAGCCCCAATATCATCAATACATAATATATCACAAGTCATATATTGTTTTATTTTGTAATCGTATGTTTCCCAGTCATTTTTTAATTCTCTTAGTATTTCTGGAAAATATATAATTAATATTTTAGCATTTTTTTTGATTTGTAATTCGTGCAATAAAGCACTGATAAGAAAAGTTTTACCACAGCCAAAGTTACCATGGAGATATAAGCCTTTAGAAGGTTTAGAGAAATCATAATTAGAATAAAAATCATCTAACCATTTAATAACTTCTTTACGATTGTAATCAGTTACATCAATATCTTTCATTCTAGCTTTGGCAACCGCATCTTCTTCGCTTAAATGTTTTAAGTGACTAAGATATTCTACTCTTTTATATTTACAAGGCACGTATGTTGCATATACTTTATCATTTTCTTTTTTTAAAACACTAACATGACCAAGATAAGCATTTTTACAAGTATATAGTCCTTTACAATTTTTACAGTTAGCTATTTCTTTTAATGTGTCTTCTAATTTAGTGATTTTAGTCATAGCCTCTTCTTTAGTTAAACCAATATGGATAATTAGTTCTTTTAAAGCTTTATTTTTAATTGCTTCTTCATAATTTTTTTCTAATTCTTCTTTATTATAATGAAAATTCATAGATACCTCTTTCTTTAGTCATTGTATTTATTTAACATAGTTTCTAATTCTTTTGTTTCTTTTTCACTAAGTTGTTCTTTTTTAATATTAGCATCAAACCAAACTGGTGTTTCATTAGTAATTTTTTTATTGGTTTCTTTTTGAAGTTTGGTTGTATATTTTTTGTGTTCTTTTTCTGCTACTTCCATCGCATCTTTAGCGGTTTCAACATGAAGTCTTTTCCATTGACCGGCGATAGTTTCAACAAATGCTTGATTTAATTTATTGTTGTTTTTCTTTAAAACATAATCTATTAAAACGTTTACAACAGCAGGCTTTAGCTCTATATCTACTAATAAGTATTCTAGTAATCTTAAGTCTCTTTGCGTAGGTGTACCAGATTTATATTTACTAGCTAAAAAATCGTAAGGAGTGGTATTTTCAAAAACTTCTATTATTCTTCCTTTTTTAGAAGTATCACCCTTAGGACTTTTTAAATATTCTGGTTGACTACGATAAACAATGGTTGGTAGTTTACCTTGATGATTAAATTGATAGTATTTACGTGCTTGTATTCTTAATGTGTTTTTATCAATAAAACCTTTTTCATTAACAGAAATTCTTATTATCTCACACATTTTTAATGTATCTAAGTCATATGCAAAAGAAAGGTTATTAATTAGTTCTTTCATACGTTTACTAAAAGTTTTTTCGTTTACAAAGCCTTTAGGTAGACTAGATATTAAAAGGTCAAAGTCTATTTTATCACTCATAACAATATCTCTTGTTTCTTTACCAATAGCTTCAAAGCTTACTTGTTCACTACTAGATTTATATAGTTCATCAAAATTAGTAGTAATATCTGTATAGTCTTTTAAAGATATAAGAACAGGACAAAATTCTTTTTTTAAGTTTTCGTATTCAATTGAACCAATGTTATTATATAAAACAACATTGAATATAGGATGAGCAAAAAATTCTTTAGGATTCATAGGTGAATATAATTCATAAACATAACTATTAGGTTCACCAGCTTGAAAATAAGTTTTTAATAGACCAATAGCTTCTAGAGATTTACGGGCTAATTTTATATTTTCTAAACTAAGTTTTAGAAGAGTCATTAAGTGATGATGATTATAATCTGGACTTACAAAGGATAACCTGTCTAAATCCCGCCACAAAGTAAGATATAAGCTTACTGCATCACTGCCAATAATAGGTTCATAGAGACTAACAACGTATTTTCTATCTTCTTCAGTAAGTATGGTTTTATTAACAACTAAATATTTATCAGCTGGTAGTAATGTAATTGCCTTCATGAAATCACCTATCATTATTATAAAATACTACAAAAAAAAAACAAGGGTTAAATGTTTTTTAGTTCTTCTAAATGTTTATATTCGTCTTTTAAAATACTAATTAAATAGTTATTAATTGTTTTATCTTTAATTGTTTTAATAACTAGTTTTAAATTATTAATAATTTTATTTATTAGTTCTTCATCAATTGCCATAATAGTTTTTTCATCTTTATCATAGTAAATAGCATAGGTATTAAAATATATTTCTTTTTCACAATCTAGTATAGCAAATATTGGATACTCACCTAATTTATCTAAAATATGGCCTAAAATTCTAAGATGGATTATTTCTTGTTCTAATAGGTGATTTAGGGTTTTTAATAATCTTTGATTTTTAACAATAATAGTTTGATATAAATATTGATTAATAAGTGTTAATATACTTTCTTTAGAACTATAAAGGTAACGAAGAAAAAAGGATAATTCTTTATTATTTAAATTCATAGTATCACCTATTGTAATTTTATGTATATTAAAAAAAGAAATTACTTATTTGAGCAATTTCTATTTACAGCATCTATCTTGGTATACATTTGATACTTCATCTACTTCAGAATATGAATATACTGGGGTATAGGTATGATTATAAACATGGTGATTAACTACTGTTGTATGCATAGGAATAATATGAGGCACATTATAATTCATAGTTCTATGACATACTCTATTTTGTGGACATTCACAAATAGGCTCACACTCTGCATTACAAGATGGTGGGCATGGTGGCATGCAGTTTTCTATATTAGGCATATTATAGCCAAATGCACTTTGGTAGTTCATGGATATGTTATCTCTTTCACAATTTTTATTTTTCATCATATTTGTCCATCCTTTCTATAGTAGAATATGAAAAAAAATAACCAGTGTCTAGGTTATTTAATTAATTTTATAAATTTTTCCATGTTTACTTACATAATATGATATAGCACAGGTAAGGATGCCACCAATGATTATGATAAGAAAAGAGATAAATGAACCAGTTTTAGGGTTATCTACAACTCCACAAGATTTGTAGTATTCTTCTTTACTAACAATGTTTCCTTTGGAATCGCTATAAGTACCATCAGCATACTCAGTACATTTAGTTATTTCATTTAAACAATTTTTAGCATAATCACTTTTAGTTGTCGCGTTACCATCCTTATCATAGTAAATACCATCTTTGATTTCACATGATTTTTTACTACATTCTTTTTGATAGACTTCTTTACTAACAACATTACCACTTATACCATAATATTGATTATCTTTTTCTGTACAATAAAATTTGTTAGTATTGCCACATTTTTTAGCATAATCACTTTTGGTTGTTATATTACCTTCGTTATCATAATAAGTATCACCAATAACTGTACAATAATTTTTTTCACATTCTTTTTGATAAGTCAATTTATCTACTAGTACCCCACTTTTACCATAATATTTATTATCAATAATCTTGCAATAGTGTTTTTCTTCGTTACTAGAGCATTCAGTATTATAAGTAGATTCATCTACAATATTACCATTTATGCCATAATAAGTACCATCACTTAGTTTAACACATTTATTTATAAGACATTCTTTTTGGTATTGTAAAGGGGTTGTTTCCTTACCTTGTTTATTATAAAATTTGCCATCTTTTTTAAGGCATTTATAAGCATCAGTACATTCTTTTTCGTAAGTTTCTTTGGTTGTAACATTACCATCTTTACCAAAGTAAGTGCCATCTTCCCAAATCACGCAATGATGAGGTTCACATTCTTTTTGATAAGTTTTGGCATCGGTAATCTCACCATTTTTATTATAATATTTACCATTAAAATAAGTACAATTTCTTGCTATTTTAGTATACTCACAAGAATATTCAATCCTACAATCATTAGCTGTATCTACTTTAACAAATGTCACAGTTGCAACAACAAATTCGCCTTCTAAACTTGTTTTTGAAGTTTCAAAATATAACATATTATCAGATTTTTCTTTAATAGACCAATCAGCACCCAATTCAACTGATTTTATTTTGGTATTTTCAAGCCTTAAAGTAATCTTAATTGCATTAGTCTTGGTAATTTTGCCAGTAACTTTGTATTTGAAAACACATTTTTGGGTTTCTGTACCGTCATCTTCTAAATTGATATCTTCACAATGTGATAAGTTACTGATAGTGCCCGTTGTTATTTCGGCTGCCCTAGCTTTAAATGGCACAACTAGCAACACTAGTAAAATTAATAAAACTCCATATTTTTTCATATAAACAAAACCTCCTATAACTTTTTTTATTATAGCACTTTTTTCTAAAAAGGCAATTTTAAATTACCATTTTGCATCATTTTCATCATGCGTTTCATTTCTTCAAATTGTTTTAATAAAGTATTTACTTCTTCAACGCTTCTTCCTGAACCAGAAGCAATTCTTTTTTTTCTAGATGCTTTTAGTACTTCTGGGTGTCTTCTTTCATATGGTGTCATGGAAAGAATTATTGCCTCAACATGAGCCATTTGTTTTTGATCAATATTAACATTATTTAAACCCATTTTACGCATACCTGGTAATAATTTAATGATGTTTTCAAGTGGTCCCATTTTTTTAATTTGTTTTAGATTAGTTAAAAAGTCTTCTAAATCATATTTGCCACTACGCATTTTTTTAGCTTGATCAAGTGCTTCTTCTTCACTAATGATATCTTCTACTTTTTCGGCAATTCCCATGATGTCACCCATATCTAAGATACGTTCTGCCATACGATTAGGATGAAAAGGACTTAAGCCATCAAGACGTTCTGAATCACCAACAAATTTAATAGGTACTCCTGTTAGGTGACGAATAGATAAGGCTACACCACCTTTAGTATTACCATCCATTTTAGTTAGAATAGCACCAGTTAAATGTAAGGCATTGTTAAAGCCACTAATAACGTTAATAGCATCTTGCCCCATCATCGCATCTATTACTAGTAATGTTTCATGTGGCTTATAAGTAGATTCTATTTGTTTTAATTCCGTCATTAACTCTTCATCAATATGAAGTCTTCCGGCCGTATCGATTATAATATAATCAAATTTATTTTCTTTGGCATATTCTAAAGCATCTTTAATAATAGTAAGAACGTCCTTTTTCCCCTCTTCAAAAACAGGAATATTTAAACTTTTACCAACTGTTTTTAATTGTTCTATAGCAGCTGGGCGATAAATATCACACGCTACTAAAAGGGGATGACGTGATTCTTTTTTTCGTAAGTAATTAGCAAGTTTGCCAGCCGAGGTCGTTTTACCAGAGCCTTGTAAACCAACAAGCATTAAAATAGTCGGATTATACTTAGTTTCTAAGGGTGATGTATCACCACCTAAAAGTTCTACTAATTCATCTTTGACAAGTTTAATAAATAACTCATCTGGTTTTAAACTCTTTTGCACATCTAAGCCAAGGGCACGCTCTTTAACGTTATTAGTAAATTCTTTTACTACCTCATAGTTTACGTCAGCTTCTAGTAAAGCCATTCTAATTTCTCGCATTGCATCACTGATATTTTCTTCAGTTATTTTACCCATACCGCGAATATTTTTCATCGCTGTACTTAATCTATCTCCTAAATATTCAAACATAATAATTTCCTTCCTATAATAGTTTTTCTAGTAATACCCTAGTATTATCATCTTTTGTACTATCTTTTATCTTAATTATTTCTTCTCTTTGTTTGTATATACCTAAATTTTCTTCATAATTATCAAGTTTTGCGGTAACTATTTTAATAGTTTTACCAACTGCACTTCTTGAAATACCTTTTATATCTGCTATCTCACCCATTGATAAATTTTCTTCATAATATAGAGAAAAAATAAGTCTTTCTTTAGGTGTCAACAATTTTTGATAAAGAGAAAATAAGTTATTGTAATATAAAAATTTATCCATTATATCATATCCTTAAATAAGCCATATATATATGATTCAATATCAAATGTTTTTAAGTCGGTCATTTTCTCGCCAAGACCTATAAATTTTACTGGTATCCCAACACTTTCTTTAATTGCAAGGACTATACCGCCTTTAGCCGTGCCATCAAGTTTAGTTAAAACAATACCAGTAATATTAGTAATGCTTTTAAATGCTTCAGCCTGTAGGATACCATTTTGACCCGTAGTTGCGTCAATAACTAAAAGTGTTTCATGAGGAGCCCCAGGAATAATACGGCCTATTACTTTATTCATTTTTTCTAGTTCACGCATTAAATTTTCTTTATTTTGAAGTCTTCCCGCTGTATCAATAAAAACATAATCAACATTTTCTTCTTTTGCTTTGGTAAGGCCATCAAATATTACACCACTTGGGTCAGTGTTACTTTTACCATAAAAAGCACAGCCTAGCTTTTCACTCCATAATTGTAGTTGCTCTACAGCCCCTGCTCGGAATGTATCAGCCCCGATCATCATAACTTTTTTACCTATATTTTGATATTTATAAGCAAGTTTGGCAATAGTAGTAGTTTTGCCAACGCCATTAACCCCAACCATCAAAATTACAGTTGGGCCTGATACGGATTCATTTATTTTGGCCGAGATAGATTCATTATTTACATAAATTATAAATAGTTCATCTACTATAACCTCATTTAAATATTTAGTATCAACAATATTTTCTTTTTTAACACGTTCTTTTAAACGTTTTAAAAACTTATAGACTGTATTAACACCAATGTCAGCCATAATAAGAATTTCTTCTAATTCATCAAAATATGAATCATTTACTTTAGTATATTTAACACCTAACAAGCTTAATTTAGAAACAAATTCATCTCGAGTTTTTTCTAAGCCTTTATCATATGTTTCTAGTGACTCTTTTTCTTCTACGCTTTTTTTAATTACAATATTTTTTAATTTATCAAACAATCCCATGTGCTTTCCTCCTAATAATGACAAGCATTGTCACTTGATTTACCAACGAGAGTAGTACTTTTGTTATTTTTACCAACAATAACTTTATAAACCCTAACAGTTCCATTTAAAGAACATAAGTTGTTTTTATTTTCAAAATAACCAGAATTTACTAGGTCATTAACAGATATTTCTACGTAACAACTAGAAGTTGCTTGTTCAACACTTTCACAAGTACCTAGATACATTTTTTTGGCTATTACATAACTTACTGCTGTATCTTCAAGCGATTTAATTTGATTTTCTAACAAGGCTTGTTTTTGAGTTTCAATAACTCTAAATACAGCAACACTAGACACGGTCGCTAAAATGCCAAGAATTGTTATAACTGCTAAAAGTTCTACTAAAGTAAATCCTTTTTTCATAGTACCATCCCATCTATATCCCCATAAGTATAACATTAAAACTTTACAATTACAATTTATCTTGATATAATTTTAAAAGCGAAACAACAACTATTTTTAGAATTTGAAAGGAGAAATTATGAAATTTAATAAAGACACTACGTCCATTGTTGCTTTAGGTGGACTTGGTGAAGTTGGAAAAAACATGTATGTTGTTGCTCACGATGATGAGATTTTAATCATAGATGCGGGTGTTATGTTTCCCGAAAGTGACTTGATGGGCGTTGATTACGTTATTCAAGATGTGAATTTTTTAAAGGAAAATGAAAAGAAAATTAAAGCTTTAATTATTACCCATGGTCATGAAGATCATATTGGGGGAATTAGTTTCTTACTGCAAAATGTTAGTATTCCTGTTATTTATGCACCACGAATTGCAGCAAGTTTAATAAAAAACAAATTAGTGGATAATCATTTGGATTATCAAAATATCGAAAGTTTTACAAAAGAAAGTATTTTAAATTTTAAGCATTTTAAAGTGGAGTTTATCAATACAACTCATTCCATACCGGATAGTTTCGCTGTTGTAATTGATACGCCACAAGGTGTTATTTTTGAAACAGGTGACTTTAAATTTGACTTGACACCAATAGGACCAATGGCTGATTTACATAAAATTGCAAGAGTTGGTGAAAAAGGCGTTAAATTATTACTTTCAGATAGTACAAATGCTTTGTCTGAGGGATTTTCAAAATCAGAGTCTTGTGTTGATGAAACACTTAATGATATTATTTCTAGACATTATGGTAGGGTTATAATTGCTACATTTGCTTCTAATATTTATCGTATTAAGCATATAGTTGAAACTTGTAGAAAGAATAATAGACAAATTGTAACGTTTGGACGTAGTATGGAAACAAGTATTGAAATAGCATTTGAAAACGGATTGTTAAAAGATAGAAGTATTTTTATAGACGCTAATAAAGCAAAAACATTAAAAAGAAATGAAGTTTGTATTTTATGTACTGGTAGTCAAGGAGAGCCACTCGCTGCCTTATCAAGGATAGCCAATGGGGTTCATAAACAAATATCACTTTTAAATGATGATTTAGTAGTATTTTCAAGTAAACCAATACCTGGTAATGCGGCTAGTATTAATAAAGTAATTAATAAACTTTATTTAAAAGGTGTTAAAGTATTTACGAATGAGGAATTTAGTGATATTCATACAAGTGGGCATGCTAAACAAGAAGAATTAAAATTAATGCTTAGACTTGTTAAACCTGAGTATTTTATGCCAATGCATGGTGAATATAGAATGCTTATGAGTCATAAAAGTCTTGCTACCGATTGTGGCATACCGAGTGAAAATATATTTGTTTGTAAAAATGGTGATGTAATAACACTTACTAATACAGGGGTTGTAAGAGATGAGCCTGTTGAAGCAGGAGATGTTTATGTTGACGGCTCAAGAATTGGGGGCATTGGTGGCTCCGTTATTAAAGAAAGAAAGATAATGAGTCATGATGGTATTTTAATGGCTATAGTAAATATTAACCCATTAAAAAAAGAATTATTAATTAAACCAAATGTTACAACAAGAGGATTTGTTATGGTAAACGAAAATGCTGATTTAATTGATAAAATTGAACGCAAAGTAACTCAAATAGTAAGAGATTGTATGAGTAAGGGAAATTATAGTTATACTAATTTAAAAGGACAAATTATTTTAGAGTTATCTCCATATATAAGTGCTTTAACAGGTAGACACCCAATGATATTACCTGTCATAATGGAGGTTAGACAAGCATAATGCTTGTTTTTTTATTTGAATGATAAATCATTATAAATTTTAATTGAATACAAATATTTTTTATGTTAATATGTATGTAATGAAAGCAATTTCATATAATAAAAAAGAGAACCTCTAGTTTTGATGAGCTAGACGTCCTCGATTTTCTTGGTGACGTCTAAACACATTGTTTAGACGTTTTTTTTATTTTAAATAAGGTAAGGTGACTATTATATTATTACTGCATATAATAAGCCAACTAATAAAAAACTAGTAAGATTAAAAAATCTTTTTTACTCATAACTATACCCCATTCTAGAGGACACTTAACAACTAAAGATTCGAGGCTTATTATAAAGCCTCTTTTTCTACAAATGAGTAGGATATTTTAGGAAGGTTTGTCAGGTAAAAGCACATACTTTCGAACAATGTCGAAAGTGATTTGAAAATTATTTAAAAAGATAATTCTTATTAATAAAGTCTTAATAACTATACATTGGAATTAATAGGCGTATTACCACTTATAGTACCTGATGAATACGAATATGTTGCTCCACCACTCGTGTTTATACTTACTCCACCAATACCGTCTGACTTACTACATGTATTATTTGTAACGCTACCTCCTTGCATATATAATTTACTGGCTCCTTGACTTACGTCTATTCCACCAGCATTTAAATCAGCTATATTTGATTGTACCTTTGCTCCAGATTTCAAATATAAAACACTACCATACCAGACTGCAATTCCACCACCCCACTGATCAGTAAAATTATCCTCAACAATTACATTTTGAATTGTTGCTGTAGCTTTTTCTAAATATATTCCTCCACCTTTTTCATAACAACTATTACCTATTATGGTACCACCTGTTATAGTAGCGGTTGTAGTTGATGTACCATCATTTTGTAACAGTATACCAGCTCCTGCTAATGATGCATAATTATTTTTTATAGTACCACCTGACATTGTCAAAACAGATTTATTAGTACGGCCATTAACTAAAAGTCCACCGCCCCAACATCCTTTGTTATTAGAAATTGTTCCTCCTTTAACGTTTACAGTAGATTCCCAGGCACTAATACCGCCAGCTCCACCGCTTTTACTTCCATAGTTTGTATTCGTATTATTGGATATAGTTCCTCCGTTAAAATTCAAAGTTGCGCCACTTACAAATATAGCACTACCTCCTGCTGACTTATTATTAGTAATTGTTCCACTGTTAATGCTTATATTAGAACTTGAATAAGCAGTGATTACTGAGCCTTCTAAGTTAGTTAGCACGCTATTAGAATATGTTCCATTACCATTTAATGTTAACTTTGAACCTGAAACGTAGATTAAAGGTTTAGATGAACTTATATTCTTGCCATCAATACTTATATTTTGAAATATCACATTATTCGAATTGGAAATATTTAAAATACTACCTGTTGTAAGACCACTACCTCTAGTAATAGTATATATACTACTACCATTGCTTTTTAAAGTGACAC
>URPE01000024.1 GCA_900549625.1 uncultured Mycoplasmatota bacterium | reverse complement strand
CTTTTTCTAAAATAAGTCTTACACTTATCTCACCACTAAAACTTTTACCTTGTTGTTTATCTTGATTACCATTGTTTTTATAACAATATACTAAGTAATATGTTGTTTTAGATAATGTGCTATTATCAAAGTCAGCTTGTTCTAATATAATTGGATTTTTATTTTTTAAGGCTTTTGGTCCATAGACTTTCTTTGGGCTGCCATTTATTGTTAATGTGTCTTCTTTGTAGTAATGTACTTTATTATCAGCCCCTGCATCTGTTGCACTATTACCTTCTGTGATTGCAACATTATCAGTAGTTGGATTAGTTGACTTATAAAGACTTATTTCTACATCACTTCCAAATGCACTGTCTAATATTCCTTTTAAGTCTATTTCATAGATACCTTTTCCGGTTGTACTATTTTTTTCGACTGTAAATGTTTGGATTCCCATTTCACCTGGTAGCAGACCAGAACTTTCAAATACTTTTGTTCCTTGCCACTTAATATCACCTAAGTTTTCCGTTACAATATTTAAGTCCTTATCATTACCATTTGTTTTGCTTGTCGTTACAAAATAAGCATACGAAGCTCCTACAGCACACGCTACCACTAATAAGAATATTATTATTGATAGGGTTATGCCATGCAAATATCTCCTCTTCATGGTTGGAGATTTAACATTTTTTAAATTATTTTTGTTTTCCATCTTTAACCCTACTTTCTTTTCTATTAAAAGAATATAATATATTTTGGTTTTAATCAAGAGCTTTTTTGATAATTATATTTTTTATTCCTTTCGATTGTTTTCAAACTGATTGCACTTTGATATCGTATTTTTTAAAAAAAGAATCTAGTTTTTACACTAAATTCTTATTATTGTTTATGAATACTTTTGTGATTTTTCATTAGTTTTTTTATACCATATTGTCTTTGGAAAGCAATTGAAACTAAGGACTTATCAACACCTACAACTACACCACGACCATATATATCATGGACTATGACGTCCCCTACTTTTAAATCAATATCATTATTACTGTACATATCTTGTTTTTTAAATGGTTCATGATTACTATTATTTATATTAATAGTAGAGTTATTTTCTTCTAAAACGTTAGGGTCTATTTCCTTTAAGAATCTACTTGGAGGATTTTGGCTTGTATTACCATAAAGCATACGTTGTCTTGCATTAGATAAATACAATTTCTTTTCCGCTCTTGTTATACCAACGTAACATAATCTTCTTTCTTCTTCAATGCCATTTTCTTCACAAAAAGAGTTTTGATGAGGAAATATACCTTCTTCCATACCAACAAGAAATACTACTGGAAACTCTAAACCTTTAGCACTATGAATAGTCATAAGTGTTACAACGTCACTATCTTCTTTATGTTCTTCTATATCAGCAATTAAGCTTATTTCTTCTAAGAAATCTTTTAAATCGACTGAACCCGTATTTTGCTCAAATGTAGCAGTTATACTTTTAAATTCCATTAAGTTATCTAGTCTTAATTCACTTTCTAGTGTGTTATCGGCTTCAAGAGAATTCTTCATACCACTTTTCTCTAAAACATCATCAACTAATTCTGTCAAACTCATACTTTCCATATCTTTTTTTAATTCTTCAATTATATGTTTAAATTCTAATTCTTTACCACTTGCTATGGCATCATACATACTAGTATTTTTTAATAAAGCTTCTTTTTCTAATTTGGCTATAGATGTTTCTCCTATACCTCTTTTAGGGGTATTTATTACTCTTCTTAGTGATATGTCATCATCAGTATTTAATATAAGTCTTAAATAACAAATTAAATCTTTAATTTCTTTTCTAGCATAGAAATAATAACTACCAACAACTTTATAAGGAATATTTTCTTTTAAGAATTGTTCTTCAACAACTCTTGATTGGGCGTTAGTACGATAGAATATAGCAATATCTTTTTTGGAATAGCCATTTTCTAATAATTTTTTTATTTCTGTTATAACTTTTACTATTTCATCTTTTTCATTATAACCACGCATATACTTTATTTTTACACCATCACCATGATGACTTCTTAAGTTTTTTTCTTTTCTTTCACTATTATTTTTGATAACTGAGTTAGCCGCGTCTAAAATCATTTTGGTACTACGATAGTTGTCTTCTAAGGCTATTACTTCAGTATTTTTATAATCATGTTCAAAGTTTAAAATATTTTGGTAATTAGCTCCTCTAAATTGATAGATTGATTGATCTGGGTCACCTACTACAAAGAGATTTTGATATTTTGCCGCAAGTAATTTTACTAATTGATACTGAACCTCATTGGTATCTTGATATTCATCTATTAGTATGTACTTAAATTTATCTTGGTAGTGTTCTAGGATACTAGGATTATTTCTAAATAGTTCGACTGGTAATTTTAATAGGTCATCAAAGTCTACAGAGTTATTTTTACGTAATTTTGTGTTGTATTCTATATATATTTGATAGGCTATTTTATCCATATCGGTATTAAGTAATTTTTCGGCTTCACTGTTAGATAGCATTTCATTTTTTATAAAGCTAATTTTATTTTTAACGAATGATGGCGTTACTTGTTTTGGATCATAACCCTTTTCTTTAATTATTTTTTTAATAAGTGTTCCTACGTCATCACTATCTAAAATAGTAAAATTGCTAGTCATATTTAAAGAATCTGTATTTTCTCTTATAATACGTAAGCCAAAAGAATGGAATGTACCTACAAAAGCATTGTTTTCAGGCACTAGTTTTTCTAGTCTTTCTTTCATTTCTTTGGCTGCTTTATTTGTAAATGTTATGGCTAGTATATTATAAGAAGGGACTCCGTTTAATACAAGATTTGCTATTCTAGTTGTTAAGACTTTTGTTTTACCAGATCCAGCACCAGCAATCACAAGGCATGGGCCTTCACCATGTAATACTGCTTTTCTTTGTAATTCATTTAAATTTGTTAAATCCATTTTCACACCTCATTTTTCCCTTGTTTATTGTACCAATAATAATTTAAAAAGTCATTAATTTATCAGTAACAGAAATAAAAAGTTCACTACTCCATAAATTTAAATCATTTATATTTTTAATAAAAGGACTTACATCTTCTTTGGCTTCATTATAATCTATAACTTTGAATTTATTAATTAATAATTTTTTTAGTTTATTTATATCAAAATCATCACCAGACTCAATAGCATTTGACGCTAATAATTTGTTTTTTAATAATTCTAAATTTACTCTAGTATCTGTAGCCATAAAGAATAAGTAATCATATAAATCTCTACCTTTAACCCTTGTTTTCCAGCCTCGACATAAAATTGCATGAATCTTACCAGCTAATAATGATGGTTTATCATATAATTTTATTAAATGCGGAGAAGGTAATAATTTATATTTATTTTCATATGTTGCGCCCATAGGTGGATTTATGTCTACCTCAAATTTTATTTTCAAATTTTTTAATATTTGATTATATTTATGCCCCTCTTCGTTAGGGGAAAATTTTAATATATGTTCTAGGGTATCACCCTTTAAAAATGCTGAAGTGATATTTGAATCAATACTTTTTACTTTGGTATTAATTTGCAAATTAATGCCATAAGCCTTAAGTTCTTTTTCAATATAACTAAAATATTTGCTTAAATCAAAGTTTTTATCTGGTTTTATTAAGGCAAAGTCTAAATCTTCAGAAAATCTATCTAAGTTGTAAAAAATTCTTAATGCTGTACCGCCATAAAATGCTACTTCATTAAAAAAATTGCCTCTTGATAAGCCTGCTAAGACTATTTCTTGAATAATCTCTTTTAATGCATTAATTTCATCTGTAGTATTTTTTATTTCATATTTTGAAAGCATTTGTTCAATAATATTATTCATTACTATACCTCCTCATATATCTTGCTAGTAATAATACATTTGTTGAATGATATAAATTGCTTAATTTATTAACTTTATCAACGTTTAATTTAGCAAATAATTCTTTATCTATCCTTAAATCATTAAATAACATTTTTTCTAAATTAATATAATTGTATAATGGCGCTAATGTGTATAGTTTATCGCATAAGGCTTTTTCTGGAGTAGCAATTTGATATGAATAACCGTTTTCTTCTTTTAAAAGAATTTCTTCTGGGTAGGCAGACTCTGGGATATCTCGATAAGTAAATATACCAAAATCAGTATTAAACTCCTTTTTCTTTTTTTTGTTAAAAGTTGCGCATGTTATTGTAGTTACTCTTTCAGGAATTAAGCCATATTGCGCTAAGGCATACTCAAAAGATATATAAGATGGTCCATATATACTAGAAGCTAGTAAATAACCTGGTGTGTTAGGATTTGTTTCATATAAGCCATTTATAATTTTAAATATTTTACCATCTCTTTTGTCTCTTATTAATTTTGTGTTTTTATTTATATATCCTTTGTAATTTTCTTTGGCGATTTTATTAGAAATTATCATATTTTCACCTCTTTTTATCATTATATGATAATTTCTGGTGAAAATCAATTATTTTTTGCTGTAAAAAAAAGAGATTAGTTCTCTTCTTTTTGCAATAAGCTTTCTGTCTCTTGCATTTCTTTTGGTAAAGCAATGTCCATATATTCTAAGATTGTTGGGGCTACATTTACAAGACTACCACCATCTTTTAGTTTTATTTTTGAGTCAGTTATAATAAAAGGTACTAGACTTGTGGTGTGAGTAGTAACGGGATTACCTTGTTCATCTAACATTTGGTCGGCATTACCATGATCTGCTAGTATAACCATAGTATAAAAGTTTTCTAATGATTTTTCATAAAGGGTTTTTAGACAGATATCAACACTTATAATAGCTTTCATAGTAGCGTCTAAATTGCCAGTATGTCCTACCATATCAGGATTGGCAAAATTAAGGAAGATAAAATCAACATCTTTTTCCATACATTGAACACATTTTTTGGTTACTTCAACTGCACTCATTTCTGGTTGCATATCATAGGTAGCAACTTTAGGTGACGGGATTAAATATTTTTGGCATCCTTCTAATGAGGCATTACTTTCGCCATCAAAGAAATAAGTAACATGGGCGTATTTTTCTGTTTCAGCAATTCTTGCTTGGGTAAGACCAAGTTCGGATAGATAAACACCTAATGGGTTATTTATTGTTTCTCTTACTAGAAAGTTTTTAGTTTTTATTTTAGGGTCAATTGGTAAGAATGAGTATGTACTTATGTTAGGCATGGAAATAACTTGCATGTCCATAAAATTTGGTGTAGCAAAACATGACATAATTTGTTTGGCACGATCTGTACGATAATTCATCCAGATTATGACATCTCCATCTTTAATGGCTTTATAATCTTTAGTTTTTATTGGTGGCAAAAATTCATCAGTAATACCTTTTTCATAACATTTTTGAATCATAACTGGGATATTGGGAGCCGCGAAGCCTTCGCCTTTAGTTATTAAATCATAGTATTTTTTTGTTCTGTCCCAATTTTTATCTCTATCCATAGCGTAGTATCTACCACAAATGGAACCAATTTTGCCAACGCCTGTTTCTTTTAGTTTAGTTTCTAACTCTGATACGTATGTGTATAATGAATGCGTATCTGTATCTCGGCCATCACTTATAACATGGTATGTTACACCTTTAATGCCATTTGCTTTTAAAACGTCTGTTAGCTTTAAGAAGTGATCAAAACTCGAATGAACTTTGCCATCACTTAACAAACCCATTATGTGAAGATTTGCGCCACCCATAACTTTGTCTAGCATACTTGTGAAATTTTCATTTTCCATGGTATCACTATCCAAAAAGTTTCTAATTAAATTAATGCTTTGTAAAATTTTACGACCAGCACCAATTGTCATGTGGCCAACCTCACTATTACCAAACTGACCTGGTTCTAATCCTACAGCTTCTTCACTTGCTTTTAGAAGAGTATGGGGATAAGTATTTAATAACTCTAAAAAATTATTGGGTGGAGCCATTTTTACTGCGTTACCAAGTGTATTATCACTCCATCCGTAGCCATCTAGTACAACTGTTAATACTTTTTTCATAAATATCACCTGTAAGTATTTTAGCACTAATTAAAAAATAAATAAACAAATATTAAAATCACATAGTAATAATAAAGAAAAAAAAGAAATTAATTTTAGTTTTTAACTATTTTGAATTAATTTCTTCAATTTATTTATTTGTCTATTTAATAAAATGCATAATTTATTAATTCTATTATCTGAGTACCCAGTTATATTTTGGTAATCATGCAATAAATTATCGAACCACTTTGGAATATCATCTAATTTAGTAGCATCAATTCTTTTTATGTTTTCTAGTACTTTAATTATTTCATAAAATGGTTTAATTTCATAAAATAGTTTACATTCACC
The DNA here is from genome assembly GCA_900549625.1 of uncultured Mycoplasmatota bacterium. Taxonomy (GTDB): domain Bacteria; phylum Bacillota_I; class Bacilli_A; order RF39; family UBA660; genus Ventrenecus. Next base: position 11,895 of record URPE01000024.1, on the reverse strand, counting down.
AGAAATGTGCATTTCTTCTTCATCATAATATTCAATATTTAAACTTTGACCATTATCAAATATTGGGGCTATATCTAACCATTTTAAAGTATTAACGTCTCTTATTATACCGAAATTATTTATATGTCTATCTTCGTTCATAGTTAAAAAATCTAAAATATACATATTTTCTATTTTTTCTCTTGCATCTTTTATTCCTTCAGATTCAAGTTTTTTAATATATTGTTCATAACCCTCTATACTATTATGCTTTTTCATATTATTTCTTATTTGATTACAAGTAATTAGTTCTGTATCTTTTGTTATGAAACAAGGACATTTTGATACAACCATGTCTTTATAAGTATCTAATGTGTATTCTACATGATCAAATCCTAAACACTCACATATCTCACTTGCTAATACTTCATTAAATGGTTGTAATGTTTCATTCTTATATCCACCTTTTAATAAGTATCTTGTACCATTTTCAATAATCCAGGCTTTTTTTAGCATACCATCTGTTGTATTATTAGGTGTTTTTAAAAATGTAGCATTAATGAATCATCTTACCATTTTTTGAAAGTGATGCTTCCATAAATTCAGCATAATCAAAGTCATTATCAAAAAAATTAATATCTTCATATTTAATATTAGATTTTTCTGTTTTTAGCCAATACTGTTCTGATAAGGATAGACCAAATGCTTTATCTAATAATTCACATGTGGCATTAAGATTAAGTCCGTGTAGCAACAAGTCTAACTTGTCTCGCCAATAAGGTATTCATCTTCCTTTAAACCATTCACTTAAATTAGTTCTTAAAGAAGTATCATTAACATCTTCATTTTTATAAAAACTTTTTAAAATATATGGAGCATAATCAATATTATAAACATTATAAATATTAGTAAATACTCCTGTTGCAAAATCATATTCTGTTAACATTACTTCTTTATTTTTATTCATTAAAGTACATTTCATAGGAATTCATCTCCTTTTCTATATACTATTACACCATACTTATATTTTTTAACAGGCAATATTTACCTATAAACGAAAAAATGAAGTACTCTCAAAAAATGATAGTACTCCTAAAAAATTTTATAATAAATTATAATCATAATATCATATAACAAAAAGAAAAATAGGGCTCCATCAAAAATGACAGTGCCCTTGCAAAAGTATTTCTACTTTTTCCTCGCATAACTAATATGTCTAAATAGATTAATTACTTTTTATCAAATAATTCTTCTACAATTAAATCTTTTGAATGTAAATTATTATTTTTACCTAATAACAAATTTTCATAAAATTTAATTAAATAACTATTATCTTCTTTTATATTTAAATAATTATTAAAATAATTACTTCTAACTAGTGCATTTCTAAAATATACTGATTTGTCTTTAAATAAAGTATTATCTACGTTATAGCCTAAACTAATTAAATACTTTTCAATAAATAAAGCAGTTGTTCTAGTATTACCTCCTCTAAAAGGATGTACTTGCCATATATTAGAGGAAAATTTAGTTATATTATTAATAACTTCAACTATATTCATTTCTTTATAGTTTTTTCTAATTCTTTCGATATATCATATTCTAATGATTCGATTAAGGTATTACAATCACCATATGCAACAGAATCATTATTAAGTATTTTTTCATGTTTAGAAAAATCTATTTTTCTAAATTCACCAGCGAACTCATAAACATCTTGAAATAAAAACTTATGAACATATTTTAAATAATCAACTGATAAATCAAAATCATCAATACTCAATAGTTCAACTATTCTAGTAGATACAAAGTCACATTCTAATTCATTATGATTTACTTCGTTTTTATTTTCTTTTTCAATGTAATAATTTTTTAATTCTTTTTCTACTTCTTCTATTGTTAAATGACCTTCTACTTCTTCCTCTAATAATTTTTCTAAATATTTAGAAGGCTTTAAATTATCTACTTCTTGAAGTCCAATAGCCATATCCCATTGTAATTGTTTTATGTAATTACTAGATTTATATTGTTTTTCATATTCATTAACACTTGAATCTAAATCTTTTTCATTCATAATTTAAACCTCCTAACTATTGTTTATTGTACCAAATTTCTGACGAAAAGTCTTTGGTTTTGAGTAAATTTTTATTTATAAAAAAAGCACTTGAGTTTAGTATATATGTCGTTCAAAACAAATCACAATTAAAGTGCTACTTATATTATATACATTTTATAAATTAAATAAAGCCTTTTTTGTGATTCATAAAACACCTATATTATTTCTGGTTTTTGTTGGGTATTTTGTAATTTTTTTGTTTTTCAATTCTAAAAAAACAGCATTTATTCCTTAAATAAACACTATTTTTCATTTAATATCGTTCTAGATAAATACTAAATCAATCGTTTAAATACGGCCGTCTTAATGCCCAATCAAATTATGTAATGCCAAATAAACTCGCCACCTGGTGATTTATTTACCATTATTAATCAAAATGACGCAGTACTGTGACAATACTGCGTCGTAATTATATGGTGTCTTAACAACTTTTACCTTTTCTATCATAAGGATTACAAGCTAAATTTTTATTCTCATATATAAATGAAACTACGGATACAATATCATATTTAAAATAATATCTATTTATATTTTCTTAATTAAGAATAACAAATTATATGATTCAGTAAAAACATTCTATTAATTTTTTAGCATAAAACACGTGCTAGACGTGCTTATTATGAAAAGACAATTTGTTTTAAACGTAAGGCATCAGACAAAGTCATCATAAATTCTGAATTAGTAGGTTTGGCTCTGTCATAGTCTATACTATGGCCGAATATTTTATTCATCATTTCATAATCGGCTCTATTCCAACTTATTTCAATCGCATGGCGAATGGCTCTTTCTACCCGTGATGGGGTTGTATTATAAAGGTTTGCAATTGCAGGATATACTTGTTTAGTAATACCACTTGTGACACCAGCAGATCTGTAAAGCATAAGTATTCCTTCTCTTAAGTACGCATAACCTTTAAGCTGAGATGGAACACCAAGATAATGTAATAGTTCAGTTACCTCTAGTTCATTTTCTTCAGTTACATTTAATTCTTTAACAGGTGATTTTTCAGCACTAACAATAGATTTGATTCTTTTTTCTAAAGTTGGTAAGTTTACTGGTTTAATCATAAAATAGTCAACTCGACAATTTTTAGTCATACGAATGGCATAATCTTTTTGATAACTTGATAATACAATTACTGGTTTGTTAATTTTTTGCTCTTTTAAATCTTCTAAAATTTCTAAGCCATCTTTGCCCGGTAAAATTAAATCAAGAAGAATGATGTCAATGCTTTCATTACCATTTTGCAAATAGTTTATTACCTCACTGCCATCGCTAATGACATTTACTATGTCAATTGATACGTTGTCTTTGAAATACTTTTCTACACTACTCGTAAATTCCATACTGTCATCTACTACTAATGCATTAATTTTGGTTTTCATTTTTGTTCTCCTTTTTCTAGTACCTCTAATACAACTACGTGATTATATCGTACCAAATATTTAGTCGAATTACCATAGGAGATTTTGTCGAATGGTGTCTAGTTTTGTATAGTTTTGTCGAATAAACTCGAATTTTTCTTTTTTTCAATGTTTTTTATGACGTTTTTAATGTCTTTGGATAATGACCCAAGTAATAAACCATCTATATCTTTACTAAAATAATAATTATTTATAGTATCTAAAGTTAAACCACCACCATAGTAAAATGGAAAATCATGATGATAATCTTCTTTTAGTTCTTGTTTCATAAATCTTAAAATGTTTTCTGTATCACTTAATAATAAGGGCTTGTTTTGACCTATTAACCAACTCGGTTCATAAATAAATGTGATATTTTTATATTTACTTGCAGGAACTTTAGATAAAATCCCCCTTATTTGGTTTAAAAGTTTAGTAGATGTGTACTGATAGTTATAGTCTGTTTCTTTATCACTTAATATGACATACGCTTTCATATTTTCTTTTAAAGCCATTTTTATTTTTTCAACTTTACTTTCATAAGAATCGTGTCGGTCAGCATGGCCAATTAGAGTCATATTAACATCAATACTTTTTAGAGATTTTGCAGAAACTTCACCAGTATGAGAAGCATCACTATACTTAGATATGTCTTGCGCACACACTTTATAGTTAGATGAGTGCATAAGAGTTAAATATATATATGAAGGACAAATAATTAGGTTATCATATTCTATCTTATTTAGTTCTTCTTTATATTTTAGTATTTCTTGTACATTAAAACTCATTTTTAAATTACAGATCAAGGGTTTCAATATTATCGTCCTCCTCACTAATGTTATCTAGGGCTGGAAGGGTTTCGGTGGCTAAATATTCAAGTGTTGCCCCTCCACCACTAGAAATATAGGTAAATTTATAGCCACAGCCAAAATTATAAGCACTAGAAGCTGCATCGCCACCTCCGGCAACAGTGATTGCATTAGAACTAGTTATTATATTTAATAGTTCTTTTGTTCCATTAGCAAAACGCATATTTTCATACATACCAACTGTACCATTTAGAAAAATTGTTTCAGAATTATTAATAACTGTTTTATATTTTTCTAATGTTTTTACGCCTATATCTAAAATGATTTCATTTGGTTCGATTTCATTAATCATTTTATATTTTATATAGTCTTTATCATAGGAAATACCAACGATGGCATCTAATGGAAGCATTATTTTATCTTTATATTTTAAGAGCATATCTTGAACTGTTTTAATTGTTTTATAGTTATTAGAAGAAAGAGATGAGCCTACTGAAAATCCTAAGGCCTTTAAACAGGTATTAGCAAGGCCACCACCTAGTAATAAATGTTCACATTTGGGTAATAGTTTTTCTAATAATTCTAATTTATCATCTATTTTAGCCCCACCCATTATGACTGTAAAAGGATGAATGGGATGGATAACTAGTCTATTTAACATACCTATTTCTTTTTGCATTAAAAAGCCAATACAACTTTCCATATATTTAGTAACACCATAGTTTGAGGCGTGGCGTCTATGGGCTGTGCCAAATGCTTCCGAAACAAAGACGTCGGCAAGACTTGCGAAAAACATACTTAACTGTGGGTCACAGCCACTTTCTAAATTACCTGGAACATCTAAAAATCTAGTGTTTTCAAGCATAAGTATTTCGCCACTATTTAAGGCATTAACTCGGTCTACTACTGGTACACCAAAGTTTTCATGAGAAAAGTAAACCTCTTTGTCTAATAGTTCTTTTAGTCTTTCAGCAACTATTTTTAAAGAATATTTAGATTTATCACTTTCTGTCTTTATTTTACCTAAATGACTTAAGATAATAATTTTACAATTTTCACTTAATAAGTAACATATTGTTTCTAAAGTAGCCTTTATCTTAGAATCATCTAATATTTTACCATCTTTAATAGGAACATTATAATCAACTCTTAAGAGTACCCTTTTATTTAATACGTCAGTATTTTGTAAACACTTTTTCATAAAGTAACACCCCTTTATCTTTCTCTTTTATTATAACCAAATTATTATATTTTAGCAATGTGTGTTTTAAAAGGTAGTGTCAAAGAATTAAATATAGATGCTTATATTTTAAATAAGTTACTATATTTATAAAATAAAAAAATAGTAACTAATTATCAATAAGTGAATTTCGTTACTATTTTATATGTTATTTTTTGAAGAAAATTATTTCATTTCATCGAAAGAACTTTTGCTTTTTTGTTCTAATTAATAATTAAAGAACCAATACTTTATTTTAAAAGTTGTAAGGTTATCAGTAGTGGTTAGCTCAATAGTACCATCGTTTTTAGAAACTATTTCTTTAGCAAGAGATAAGCCTATACCAACGCTTTCCTTAGTATTATTTTTACCCTTATAAAATCTTTTGAAAATATTAGGTAAATCTTCAGAAGCAATTTTATCACCATCATTAGATATGTCTATTTCGTAAAACATTTTGTTTTTATGAATGGTTATATAAACTTTTTCTTTAGCGTGTTCAACAGCGTTTTTCAAAATATTAGTTATAGCTTCTTTTTGCCAATGTTTATCACATAAAAGAGAAATGTCTTCATTAGGAAAATTAGTTATTAAAGTAATATCTTTTAAATCTATTAAATTTTCTGTATCTTTAATAGAAGACTTAATGATATCTATTAATGAGTTTTCTTCATTATTAAAAATGACAGTATTAGTATCAAACATAGATAATTTTAAAAGAGAATGGATTAGGAAATTCATGTTTTCGGTATTATGTTTAATAATCTCTAGAAATCTTTTATACTCTTCTTTAGTTATTTTATCATACCCTAAATTATCTAAAGATAGCATTATGGATGTAAGAGGTGTTTTTAACTGATGGGATATGTCTTCAAGGGACGTTTTTAGTTTTAATTTATCATTATCTAAATTAATTGTTGCTTCTTTTAGGGAAACCATTGTTTTATAAATTTCACTTTTTAGAATAGAAAAATCATTTTCTTTATAAGTAGACATATCTAGTTCATAATTACCTTTATTTATTTTTTGGATATCTCTTTCTATTTCTTTTAATTTTTTTAGTTGTTTTTTATTATTGATATAATTAATAGTAATAATAGTTATTGATAGAGTAATTATAATTAAAGAAACAGTTAAAAGAGAAATACTTAGTATTTTGGTATTAGATTTAATAGATGCTTCTTTTTTTATATCAATATTATAAGACTTTAAATTATCTTTAAGTGTGATATTTTCATCGTTTAATATTTTTATTATTTCTTCTTCAGTAACATTGGGATATTTTTCTTTGATATTTGTTATTATATTATTTATAGTAATGTTATAGTTAGTATTATATTTTAAGTATGTTTGATATGTAAAGTATAGGCTTAATATTAAAAATATAATAATTAGAGAAATATAAGTTAGTTTTAATTTTTGATTGTTTTTCATTGTTCCACCATATAACCGATACCCTTAATTGTTTTTATAATGTTGGTATCTAATTTTTCTCTAATTCTTTTTAAGTAAACAGTAACAGTGTGATCATCAACATCATTACCAGTGTACTCCCAAATTAAATCGATTATTTTAGCACGACTAACAGTTTTATTAATATTTAAAAACAATAGATCAACTATTTTTATTTCTAATGGAGTTAAAGAAATACACTCTTTATTTTTATATATTTGCATTTTATTTTTATCATAAGTAATATCCTTAATTATTATAGTATTTGTACTTTTAAAACGTGATAAAACTTTATCTATTCTCGTTATTAGTTCAAGGGTTTTAAAAGGTTTTGTTATGTAGTCTTCAGCACCTAGTTTTAAGCCTTTTACAATATCGTTTTCACTATCTTTTGCAGTTAGGAAGATGGTAGGAATTTGTTGTTCCTTAATCGTATTAGCATACAAAGAGAAGCCTGTGCCATCTGGCAATGTTACATCAAGTAATATTATATTAGGAGTTTTAATACTTAAATATTTTTCTGTTTCTTTAATGCTTTTAGTATAGTCTATTATATAACCTGCTTTGCTTAGAGAATAACTTAAGCTTTCTATAATAGATGTATTGTCTTCTATTAATAAAATGTGCATAAACTCACCTCTTTATAAATAATTATAGTTAGATTATACTAACATAAATAATGGTTGTAAATGGCTTTCTTTTCTTATATATTTTCATTTCTAATGGTTTCAATAATATTTTGTTTGTTTATTTTATTCATGGAATAACGCATTAAAATAAATAATAGTAAGAATACAACTAAGATACTTATTATAATACTAATAGTTGGCAACGTATATGGAAAACCATTTTGTTTACCTAAATAGTTATATATTAAATAAGATAACATTAATCCTAGTGACACTCCAAGTATCAGTGATTTTATACCCATGAAAAGTGTTTCTAAATAAATCATTCTTTTAAATTCTTTTTTAGTCATACCAATAGATTTTAACATGGCAAATTCTTGTCGTCTTAGTTCCATATTAGTTGTAATAGTATTAAAGATATTGGTAACACCAATTAAAGAAATAACAATAATAAAGCCATAAAGAAAGATAGATATTAAAATATAAAAGTTTTTAACAACTTTGTAGTTTTCATTTTGGTTATATAAGTCATATGAAGTATTATCTAATATTTTTTCTATTTGTTCGGTAACTAAAGAATCATTATCTACTAGCATATACATAGTAACTGGATCTGTATTAGAAGATTCTATAGTACTTAAAAATTTATCACTAACAATCAAAAGATCACAATAATAATTTTTTAAACCAAATGGTGGCTTATTAGTTACTTTTGTTATGGTATATTCTTTTTCTTCGTTGGAATTAATTTGTAAAGTTATTTTATCTTTGTCTTTATAGTTAAATGTTTCTAAGTACTTATCAGTTCCACTATTAGAAACCCAAGAATAATCCATTAATATAACTGACTCAGAAGGGTTACTAGTAATACCTAGACTATTTAAGTATTTTTGAAAAGGAATATCACCAATTGATACAACAGTTAAGTAAGCATCCTTATTATTTTTAATAGTTTCTTCATTCCAATTAAGAAAAGAGGTATATTCTTTATTATAGTTAGCATTTTTAATATAAGAAGTTTTTTTGGTTATAATAGAATAATCAGTTATTTCTTTGATAGATGCGATTTCATTTAATGCATTAGTTTCTTTATTAGAAATGGTTAAACTCATGTTGTAATCGTTTAAAGTTATTTCTTTTTTTAGAGCATCACTACCCATAGTCATAAAGCTAAATAAGGCTATGAAAACAGCAACTGATAAGACTAAAGAAACGGTAGTTGTACGATAGGCTTTTTTATTTCTTTTTAGATTTTTGTAAGAGATGACACCTCCGATGCCAAAGATTTTTTTAATCATTTTTGGTGTATGCATTTTTTTGCTTTTTAATTTTATGTTAGCACTGTTACGAATAGAAGAGATAGGAGGATTTTTACTAGCCTTTAACATACTTTTTAAAGATGATAAATAAATTGTTATAATACCTAATATGACTGCCAACGCAAGAGCCACATAAGATATTTTAAAGACAAGTTTTAATCCAGCTGTTAACATATCACTTAATAGAAAATTACTAATAAGGACTAATAAGTAAGTAGCTAATAATCCACATAATATACCAAGAGGAATACCAATAAGTCCTAATATAAAACCTTCATATAAGACATTTTGTCTGATTTGTTTTTTGGTTGCTCCAACACTTCTTAACATACCATATTGTTTATTTTTTTCAGTTATTGAAATGTCAAAACTATTTTTAATACAAAAGACACTGGTAACAACAATAATGATTAAAACAATTATAACGACGGCACCAAGACTACGAATGCCACTAGATTTAATTGGGTCGGTTTCTAACCCGATTAAGTAGTCATTAATACTATCAAGCTTATATTTAGAGTTATTTAATTCATTGGTAATTGTACTTATTTCATCTTCGCTCATGTCTAAGGCATTATAAAATCTTTTTAGTTTGGTTTCATCAATGTTTAGGATATTCGCAATATATTTATAAGGGTCTTTTCTTCCCTTTTGGTTTAATTTGATATAACCAGTTACGTTTTTATTTTCTAAGTTATCTAGGTAAGTAAGCATGGTATACCCAGCGGCGTAGTATGGCTCAATAGTTGTAGATGGTCTTTCTATACGGCCAACTATGGTATATGTCTTACTTACAGTATCAATTATTTTTTCTTCAGAACTTTGATAAGAGTTATCGATATTTAACGGAGAGTTATCTATACTTACTCTTTTACCGATATCAAGAGTTATTTTATCACCAACTGAATAGTTAACGCGTCCATTATTTTTTAAATGAGTAGTAATAAGTATTTCATCATCTTTAGTAGGCATTCTTCCTTCTGTTAGAGTTAGGCCCATATTTTCTAGAGCATTACTATCAAAGGCTACAATTCTTGCATAGGGTTTATCGGCATTTTTACTATCTACTTTAGCATAACCTATTTCGCTTGTAAGATAAATATTATCGATGGCTCGATTAACTTTTAAATTGTTTATATCTTCTTTTTTTAGTTCTTTTAAGGATAAATGATAATCACCTTTTTCATTTTTAGCGAAAAGAATTAGTGAGGAAATACCACTCATGTAGACGGAAGAAACAGCAGTTATTAACGCAACTGATAGAATGATACCTATAATTGTTACTATGGTTCTTTTTTTATTTAAAGCTAGGTTTTTATAAGTGAGTTTTTTTAGTATTTTCATTTTGAACACCTGCTAATTTTACCATCTTCTATTTCAATAATGCGATCGGCACATTTGGCTAATTCCATATTATGGGTAATCATTATGATAGTTTGTTTAAATTCTTTATTAGACTTTTTTAATAAATTCATTATTTCATCACTAGATTTAGAATCAAGATTGCCAGTTGGTTCATCGGCTAAAATAATGGCCGGATGAGTAATTAAGGCACGTCCAATAGATACACGTTGTTGTTGACCACCGGATAATTCATTTGGTAAGTGATTAGTTCTTTTTTCTAAACCTAAAAGCTTAATTAAATTAGTTAATTCTTCTTGATCCGCTGCTCTATTATCAAGATCTAGTGGTAATGTTATATTTTCAGTGACATTTAATATGGGTATTAAATTGTAAAATTGATATATTAAGCCAATTTGTCTTCTTCTAAAGATGGCTAGTTTATCTTCATTAAAACTATAAATGTCTTGGCCTTCAATAAAAACTTTACCACTTGTTGGTTTATCCACACCACCTAAAAGATGCAAAAGTGTTGATTTTCCGGAACCAGAGGCACCCACTATTGCTAGAAATTCTCCTTTATTAACACTAAAAGAGACATTGTCTAAGGCTTTAACTTCAGTAGAGTTTTTACCATATATTTTTGTTAAGTTTTCAACTTTTAATATTTCCATAAATATTCTCCTTTCAAACTTACATATTAATTATACATTATATAAAGTTACAACTATGTTACAATTTAGAAATTTTTATTTGTACTATCATTATTTTTATGTTAATATGTATTTAGTGAGAGAATTCTCATATAATAAAAAAAGAGAACCTCTAGTTTTGATGAGCTAGACGTCCTCGATTATTTCTTATGGACGTCTAAACTTTTTGTTTAGACGATTTTTTTAATTATAGAAAAGAGATTAAAAATAGTTTGGAAACTAAAATTAATATGATCATAATCAACAAAAATATTAGTAGCAAGAGCATACAGATTTCTGTATCCTTTTTCACACTAATCCTCCTTCTAGAGGACGTCCAACAACTAAAGGTTCGCGACCTATTATATAGCATTAAATGTGCATATCTTGTCGAAACAAGTACTTTTTAACATTTTTTTATTATTTTTTTCTATTAACTTGGAATATATGGATTATTTTTAGTACCATCACCTGTAAATTTTAAAGTACTCTTTAAATTTATTACTGGACGTAGCCCAGCGGTACCATCAGTATCATAGTCATCGATAAGACCCGACGTGTGTACACCGAATACATGCGAACGCCAGTTAGTACTGCTAAAGGGGTTATAATAACCAGCTGGTGTCATTGTCCAAAAATATTGGCCTATTGTTAAATAAGCATTAGGGGTAGATTTCTGATAATTATAAGCTCCATCAAAGACGCCACCACTTGAACCAGCAAGTAATACTTCATCTGCTGTTATTAAGCCTATTGGATAAGTTAGAGCTTTATTACCACTTGATGCACTACTAACGGAGTAGTAATCACTAGAATTTTCGCACTTCAAACTTGGTGTGCTAGTACTTACTCTCAAATATCCTTTGTAATATGTTGAAACTGTGCCTGTTCCAACACCACTTTGATTATTTAAAGTACTCCTGTCACCACAAAAAC
>URPE01000023.1 GCA_900549625.1 uncultured Mycoplasmatota bacterium | reverse complement strand
AAATGTGACAGGTGAAACAGAAGGTGTCCAAAACAATACCTTTACCTCAAAAATATCAGTAAATGCAAGTTATGTAGATAAAATTGCTCCAGATGTTACTAAATATATAACTACATTGGCAACAACAGATACAAAAAATTTAGCAACAGATGACTATGGTAATGTAAGGTATATTGGTCATAATCCCAATAACTATATCAGTATCAATGGTGATATGTGGCGTATCATAGGTGTCATGAAAGATATAGATGATGGCAATGGTATCAAAAGTGACCTCGTTAAAATAATAAGGGCTGATACAATTGGTGGATATTCATGGGATACTAGTGCTAGTAGCGTAAATAATGGCAATGGGGTTAACGAATGGAGTGAGTCTGACTTAATGAAATTATTAAATCCAGGTTATGAAAGTGAGTCAGTAGGTGGGTCATTATACTGGAATGGTGGTGCTGGTACATGTTATACATCTGACGTGTTAACAACATCATCGTGTGATTTTAGTAAAAAGTCAATAAATAAACAAACTAAAAGATTATTAATTCCTATAGTTTGGAACACAGGCGCAGTGTCTACTGCAGAAAAAAACGTTAAAGAGTTTTATGAAGGCGAACGTAGTAATCAAAGCAGCAAAATCTGCTCAAGCGGGTCTTGGTGTAATGATACAGTAGAAAGAAAAACAACGTGGAAAGGATTAATTGGGTTAATATATCCAAGTGATTACGGATATGCCACAAGCGGAGGTAGTACAACCGACCGAGTAACATGTTTAAATACAAATTTATCAAATTGGGAAGATAGCAATGTAAGTGATTGCAAAAATAATGACTGGTTAAGTGTATATACTTGGACAATAACTCCTCAAATTGATTTAGGCCCAAACATTAGTACCGCTTATTTTGCTTTTAGTATTCAAGCAGCAAGCTTTAATACTCAAGGGGAGAGTATCGGTGGGGATGTAACTAGTTTTCGTGCATCTATAGACAACTCTGTTAGACCATCTGCTTACTTAAAGTCATCTGTTAAGATAGCATCGGGAAGTGGTTCACAAGACGACCCATTTATTTTAGAAAATTGATATGTTTATTGCATATCTTTTTTTGTATATTTTAAATATATAATACCATTATATAAATGGGTGATACGATGAATAAAGATGAATATCAAAAAATGGTTAAAGAATTTACGCCAAAAGAAAATAAAGTGAAAAAGTCACTTATCGCTTTTTTTGTTGGTGGCTCACTTGGTTTTATAAGTGAGGTCATAGTTATGATTTTAATAAATTGTTTTGGGGTTATAGAAACGGATGCAAATAGTTATCTTTGTATAGGTTTAATTTTTATTGCCAGTTTACTAACTTCTATTGGGTTCTTTGATAACTTAGTTAGCAAGTCAGGTGCCGGTTTATTTTTGCCAACAACTGGTTTTGCCCATTCCATAACCTCATCAGCCCTTGACTATAAAAAAGATGGATTGATAACTGGACTAGGCTCAAGTTTTTTTAAACTTGCTGGTAGTGTTTTATTATATGGTATTTTAAGTGGTTTTTTCTTTTCTATATTAGGGGTGATCATTTATGGCTAGTAAAAAGATAAATAACGTTTATATTAAAGATGCTTTTTCCATTGCGGGTCCCGTAGAACAAAATGGCTTGATTAAAAATTATGATTTACATATGGATGACTATTATTATAAAGAAAAAACATTTGAACAAGCCGAGATTAAAATGCAAAGAGTTGTAATTGATAATATCTTGCAAAAAAACCATTTACTTAATTCAATGGTGAGTGTATTAGTAAGTGGCGATTTGTCAAATCAAATTAGTGTTTCTTGTTATGCCGCAAGTCATTATAACATTCCATTTTTTGGTGTTTATTCAGCCTGTGCTTCCTTTGTTGAGTCCTTAATTGTAGCGAGTACTCTAATTGAATCAGATAAAAAAGGAAATGCCATTTGTGTAACAAGTTCGCATAACTTAAATGCTGAAAAACAATTTAGGTATCCCATAGAATATGGTTCACAAAAACCACGCACAACAACGTTTACTGCTACAGGTGCTGTTGCTACCTACATAACAAAAGAAAAAAGTAATATAAAAATTGAAAGTTATACTATTGGTGAAGTAGTAGATAAAGGTATAAAAGATGCCTCATTTATGGGGGCGGTAATGGCTCCAGCCGCGGCTAGTGTCCTAGTAAAGCATTTAGAAGAAATGAAAAGAAATGTTGATTACTACGATCTTATTTTAACAGGTGATTTAGGCTGTGTTGGTGCAAGTATCTTAAAAGAATACTTAAAAAGAGCCTATAATATGAAGATGAAAAAATATTTAGATAGTGGCTGTGAGTTATATTTAAAAAGCCAGGAAGAAACCTTTTCAGGAGCAAGTGGACCTGTAGCATTACCACTTTATCTTTTTAATAAAATATTAAAAGAAAAAAAATACAGTAAGATATTAATTATTGGTACGGGGTCACTACATAATCCAACTATAGTTAATCAAAAGATGAGTATACCAGCAGTTGCCCACGCCGTATCTTTGGAGGTGACAAAATGATATTTTTAATGTCTTTTCTAATTGCGGGCAGTTTTTGTTTATTAGCCCAGATTATCCTTGATAGCACTAAACTAACACCAGGACATATTACCAGTATTTTCACAGCTTTTGGCGCCTTATTATCTTTTTTAGGTATTTATGAAAAATTAATTAAGATTGGTGGTGCCGGTGCTACAATATTAATATCTAACTTTGGCCATTTACTTTATCAAGGTGGGTTTATCGGTTTTCATGAATATGGCGTAATTGGCTTTTTCAGTGGGCTTTTAGTAAAATCAAGTGCCGCGATAGTGGCCGCAGTTGTTTTCTCATTTATTTTTGCTTTAATATTTAAACCTAAAAATTAGAAAAAACGCCTTTTTCTTTTTTTTATATTTTGATATAATATGAGAAGAAAAAGAGGGTCATATGAAAAAGAATAAAAAAAAGCAAAATGAAAAAATCATTTTAAATCATGAAGAATTGATGCCAACTATTATTGGTTCTTTAAATACTAAAGAAAATGGCCCAATCGTTGTATTAGGAATTTTAATTTTCTTTGGTATATGTATTATAAGTTTACCATACATTAATACTTGGATATCTAAAATAACTAATCCAGAGGTTGATGTTGGCCAAACAAATCATAATAAAGAAAACCAAAGTACAGATATCGAAGAACCTAAAAATGAAGAATATTACACTATTAGTAAATCTTTAAATATAGCTATTGATAAGTTTTCTATTAACAATTTTGAAATTGATACAACTAAACAAAATATTGCTTTTACAGTAACTAATAATGGCGGCGATAATAACTATTTCAAAGAAAACAATTACTATTTAGAACTATATTCTAGTGATAAAAAATTATTACAAAGAATAAAACTTCAAAATGATGTTATTGAAAGTAGTAAAAAATATACATACCAAGTTAGTAGTGCTCTAAAAAATGGTACCATTGCCTTATTAATGTTTAAAAATATTTCTCCTATAGAATACCCAAATGTAGCATTAAATAGTAATACTTTGATATGCCAAAAAAACAATCAAACTCTAACTTATTCATTTAATACTTCAGCAAGTAATAATAAAACACTTGTTAAATTAGAAGAGAATATAACAGAGTCTAATACTAGTTCGACGTATACAAGTGATTTAGAAAAATACACTAATTTAAGTGATTCGCTAGCTAATGTTAATGGTGTTTCAATTAAACTGTTACCAACTTCAAATGGTTTTTCATATGCTGCTACAATAGACCTTACTAAAATTGATGAAACAAATTTAAATCGTTATTTTAAGGATATGATTTATTATAAAAAGGATACAGAAGCCAAAGTAATTTCCTTTGAATTATCTTCATCTGATTATGAATGTAAATAAGCCTGAAATATGGCTTTTTTTTGTCTTAAAAGTAATAACATTGCATAAAATTTATTATGAAAAAAAAGTATATTTTATTAGTAGTACTAGTTTATGCTGTTTTTGTGTTTTCGGTAGTTTTTGTAAGTACTATGGTATGCCGCGAAAGAAGTGTATGGAATAGTTCTTATAAGTGTTAGGAGATGCTTATGCAATATATTATTTTATTTTTAAAAGGTCTTATTATTGGCCTTGCTAAAATTATTCCTGGAGTATCAGGTGCTTGTCTTGCTATTTTCTTAAATGTTTATGAATCATCCATTATAAGACTTAATAATTTTTTTAAATATATTAAAGATAATGTATGTTTTTTTATGCCCCTTGGTAGTGGTATTTTATTATCTATCTTACTTGGTAGTAACATAATGCTTTATTTATATACCAAGATACCCATTTATCTAATATCTTTCTTTATTGGCTTACTTTTAGGTACTATTCCAAATTTTATAAACAAACAAAACATTAAAGGCAAAGACTATATTTTAGTGTTTACTATTTTTATAATGCTTAATTTTATTTATCAGAATTTATCTTTTGCAACATTCGTTTTTGATGGGACTATCAGGTGTTATACATTTGTCTTTTTTCTAGGTATAGTTGAGGCCATCACAATGCTTATCCCAGGTCTTAGTGGAACCGCTACATACATGATTCTTGGTAGTTACACTTTTGTTCTTTCTTTATTTGCAAGTCCACTAAAGAATCCTCTCGTTTTATTATTATTTAGCTTAGGGTTTATAGTAAGTGCTATTTTAATTATTAAGTTAATGAGTATTTTATTTAAAAAATATGCAAGAGTAACATGGAGTATCATTTTTGCTTTCTTTTTATTCTCTTGTTATTTTTTAGTTTTGCAAATCATTGATAGTTTAAATAAAACAAATATTTTATCTTTTATATTACTAGTTATAATGGGCTATTTTTTAGCCAATTGCTTTTCTAATAACTAAAAAACTTTATTCGACATAGTTTTTAAAATTAATCTGTTAAAGTAGTGGACGTGACTCTTCACAGAACTTTCACTTGACTTGTGACACCGTGTCATTGTATACTTGAAAAGTAATTTATTAAGAAAGGGTGAGTCCATGCCAAAGAAAACATTTTATAATCTTTCTTTAGAAAAGCAAAACATCATAATTGAAGCTGCTAAAAAAGAATTTTCTCGTGTCCCTGTTTCTGAAGCATCTATCGCCAATATTGTGGCTACGGCAGGGATTGCAAGAGGTAGTTTCTACCAATACTTTGAATCAAAAGAGGATTTATTTGACTTTGTCTTTGAGTCAGTCGGGTCTTTAAAGTCTTACTTAGAACGTGAGCTAAAAAAAGACAAAATAGATTTATTTCTAATAAATGAGGGAATATATCGTCATTTAATTAAATCTTTTTATAAAAGTGAAAACAGGAATTTTGCCAAAGAACTATTTAAGAATTTAAAAGTATCTGAAATGGATTATTTAAAATTACAAGAAAAATGTGATACAAAGAAAACCATGTTTCTAAAAAAGATTGATAGAAGTGTACTTAATACTAAAAACGAAGAAGAATTACTAAGTCTTGTTTATATCACCTTTTTTACAACTAGAGGATTTCTTGCTAAAAGTATAAATTATGACAATATAGATGATGCTATACAAGCATATCTAAATACTTTAAATCTTTTAAAAACAAGATTTATGAAGAGTTAGAAAGGATAATATTTATGTTAAAACAACTTAAAAATTTTACTAAAAAAGATTGGCTATTTATTTTTATTAGTATATTCTTAATAATTGGTCAAGTATCTTTAGAACTTAAGATGCCTGATTATATGTCAGAAATAACCAAACTTGTCCAAACAGAAGGTAGTAAGATGGGTGATATCTTACTTAATGGGGGTTATATGCTCCTTTGTGCATTTGGTTCTTTAATACTTGCTTTTGTTACTGGTTTCTTAGTTTCTAAAGTAAGTTCTAATTTTTCTAAAAATATTCGAAAAAAGCTATTTGATAAAGTAGAAACCTTAGCAATTCAAGATGTTAAAAAGTTTTCTACTAGTAGCTTAATTACTAGAACAACTAATGACATTACCCAAATCCAAATGCTTATAGCAATGGGTTTACAGCTTTTAATTAAAGCTCCAGTTACTGCCATATGGGCTATTACTAAAATTTTAAATAAAGGCTTTGAATGGAGCATGGTAACCTTAATAGCTGTGTTAGTATTACTTATAACCATTGTTATTTTAATGATTCTTGTTATGCCTAAATTTAAAATTGTTCAAAAATTAACAGATAAATTAAATGGGGTAACAAGAGAATCTTTAACTGGTATAAGAGTAGTAAGAGCTTATAATGCTGAAGATTACCAAGAAAAGAAATTTGCAAGTGTTAATAAAGAGTTAACTAACTTACAATTATCAAATCAATATAAATTTGGGGTTATGCAACCAGTTATGTATTTAGTTATGTATTTTTTAACCCTTTCTATTTATTTTATTGGTGCTTACTTAATTAAAGATGCTCTTTTGGTTGATAAACTAAATTTATTTAGTGATATGGTTGTCTTTTCATCTTATGCAATGCAGGTTATAATGTCGTTTTTAATGCTTGCAATGATATTTATGATGGTACCAAGAGCAAGTGTTAGTGCTAAACGTATTAACGAGGTTATAAATACACCAGATGTAATAAAAGATGGTAAAAGTACTGAGGGGTCTTTAGTAGGAACTGTTGAGTTTAAAAATGTTTCATTTAAATATCCTGATGCTGAAGAATACTTACTAGAAGACATAACATTTACAGCAAACAAAGGTGATACGGTGGCTATTATCGGGTCAACTGGATCTGGTAAAAGTACGCTTATTAATTTGGTACCTAGATTTTACGAAGCAACTAAAGGCAGTGTTTTAGTAGATGGTGTTGATGTTCGTGACTATAAGTTAGAAAGTTTAAATGAAAAAATTGGTTATGTTTCCCAAAAAGCCGTTTTATTTCGAGGGTCAATAAAATCTAATATCTTATATGGTAGTAATAACAAAAATATAAGTGATGAAAAGATTAATGCAGCTCTAAAAGTATCACAAGCTAGTGAATTTGTTCAAAAATTAGATGATGGTATTAATGCAATGGTAAGTCAAGGTGGTACTAATTATTCTGGTGGTCAAAAGCAAAGGTTATCTATTGCAAGAGCCATAGCAAAAGACCCAGAAATATATATATTTGATGATAGTTTTTCAGCTCTTGACTATAAAACTGATGCTAAATTAAGACATGATTTAAGAGCGTATGCTAAAGATGCAACCATGTTAATTGTTGCCCAAAGAATAGGTACAATTTTAAATGCTGACAAAATTATTGTTTTAGACGATGGTAAATGTGTCGGTATGGGTACTCATAAAGAATTATTAGAAAATTGTGAAGTTTATAAGCAAATTGCTTTATCACAAATAAGTGAGGAGGAACTTAAAAATGCATAAAGAAGAAATGGCACCAGCCAAAGATTTTAAAAATGCTATTAAAAGACTTTTTCATGAATTGAAACCTTTTCATATCTTAATTAGTATATCGTTCATATTAGCAATTGTAGGTTCTATTTTGTCAATCATGTCTCCTAGTAAATTAACAAGACTAACTGATACAATCACGGATGGCATTATTATTAGAAAAGATAATTTAACCGAACTTACTAATACAATAAGTAACAAATTTACTAGTGAATCGATGAGTGAGTTAGTACCAAAAGTATTAAATCCTAAATTAGATAATGAAACAATTAGTAAAGTTATGATGAGTAAAGATATTTCTAGTGAGGCAAAAAAAACTTTTAATGAAACTCTAACAAGTATTAGTACAACACATAATTATAGTGATTTAACTAAGTTAGATGAAAAGATATTAAAGTTAATATTACCTGATACAACTTATGAAGGAGTAACTGTAAGTACTAGTGATAAAACAGCCTTACTTAATATAAGTGAAGGTAACATTAATTTAACTCCTAATTTACAAAAAATATTTTTACCAGATATAACTATTGCTAACACTTTAGTAACAAGTAGTGAGCAATATAAATTTGTTAGTGCCATGAACTCTCTTGGCAAAGACGCATCAAGTACCGATTTATACCACGCTATTGATGAAATGCCAGATAGTATTAAGTCCTTAGTTAATCCCACCATGGATATGGATAAAATTAAAAGTATCGTTATCTTTTTAGTTATCTTGTATTTATGTAGTGCATTATTTTCGTTCTTAGAAGCTCTTATAATGACTCATGTTTCTAATAAATTCGCTTACTCTTTAAGAGATAAAATTTCTAAAAAGATTCATGTTTTACCTTTAAAATATTTTGATTTACATGCCGTAGGAGACACTTTATCAAGAGTGACTAACGATGTCGATACAATCGCTCAATCAATGAATCAATCTTTAAGTACCTTAGTTAGTAGCGTGACTCTTTTACTAGGTACAATTATTATGATGTTTGTAACAAACCCTATTTTAGCAATAACTGCCATTGTCTCTAGTGTATTAGGTTTTATGGGCATGATTGCAGTACTATCTAAATCACAAAAATATTTCGTTGCAAGACAAACTGAACTTGGTAATTTAAATGGTCATATTGAAGAAATTTATTCTGGCCTTAATGTTGTAAAGGCTTATAATGCTAAAGAAGAAGCTGATAAAACATTTGATATGTATAATGCCCGTGTTCAAGAGTGTAATGAAAAAAGTCAGTTTTTATCTGGCCTTATGATGCCAATGATGAGTTTTATTGGTAACTTTGGCTATGTCGCTGTTTGTATAGTAGGGGCCCTACTTACGATGAATGGGTCTATTACATTTGGTGTTATTATTGCCTTTATAACTTATGTTAGATTATTTACCTCACCACTTTCCCAAATTGCGCAGGCTGCAACCTCTATGCAATCTACAGCTGCCGCTAGTGAAAGAGTATTTGAATTTTTAGATGAAGAAGAAATGCCTTTAGAAGAAAATAAACGTCATCTAAAGTTAGAAGATGTAAAAGGTAATATTACATTTAAAGACGTTACATTTACTTATGATGGTAATCCAAAACCAACTATTACCAATTTCCAAGCGGAGGCTAAAAGTGGGCAAAAAATTGCAATTGTTGGTCCCACTGGTTCTGGAAAAACAACGATAGTCAATTTATTAATGAAATTCTATGATATTGATAGTGGTGACATATTAATAGATGGCATATCCACAAAAGATTTAACTAGAGATAATATCCACTCATTATTTACAATGGTTTTACAAGATACTTGGCTCTTTGAAGGGACTATTAAGGAAAATATTATATATAATAGAGAAGGTATAAGTGATGAAGAAGTATATAATGTCTGTAAAAAAATAGGTCTTGATCACTTTATTAGAACATTACCAAATGGTTATGACACCGTGATGAGTGAAAACGATTCTGTTTCACAAGGTCAAAGACAATTATTAACCATCGCCCGTAGCATGCTTTCGCACACACCATTTTTAATTCTTGATGAAGCAACAAGCAATGTCGATACTAGAACCGAAGAACTAGTGCAAAGTGCTATGGACAAATTAACCGAAGGAAAAACATCATTCATTATTGCCCATCGTTTATCTACTATTCGTAATGCTGATTTAATATTAGTGATGAAAGATGGTAAAATCATTGAAACTGGTAATCACGATGAATTAATGAATAAAAATGGTTTCTATGCCAAATTATATAACTCTCAATTTGAATTATAGTAAGTTTTCTTGCTATAATTTTTTTCAAATTATTATTAATTGCATAACTATAAAAACTATGCTAAAATTTGGCTATATAAAGAATTGAGGTTTATTATGTTAAAAGTTAATCATGTAACAAAGTATTACGACAACGTAAAAGCCGTTGATGACTTATCATTTACGGTAAATGATGGGGAAATATTTGGCTTACTAGGCGTTAATGGTGCGGGTAAAACAACAACATTTAGAATGATTATTGGCCTACTTGAACCAACCAGCGGAAGTGTAACTTTAGATGGCTCACCAATCGATTATAATGTCACCAATAAAATTGGCTTTCTTACCGAAGAAAGAAGCTTACTTACCAAACTTACTGTCAAAGAGCAAATTATTTATTATGGTCGACTAAAAGGTTTACCAGAAAAAACTATTTTAAAAAGACTTGACTATTGGTTAGAAAGATTTCATATTACAGATTATAAAGATAGAAAAATAAAAGAATTATCAAAAGGTAATCAACAAAAAGTCCAGTTTATCTCAGCTGTAATAAATGAGCCTAAACTATTAATATTAGATGAGCCATTCACAGGGTTAGATCCTATCAACGTTGAAATGTTTATGGATGCCATTAAAGACTTTAAAAAAAATGGTAGTAGTATAATTTTTTCATCCCATCGTATGGAGCATGTTGAATTATTCTGTGAAAAATTAGTTATTTTAGTTAAAGGGAGGTCTGTTTTAGAAGGCGATTTAAAGCAAATAAAAAAAGACTTTAGGAAAAAGACAATTCAGATAGTTGGCGATATCGATTGTGATGCCTTAAAAAAGGTAGAAGGTGTTTTAAATGTTGAACAAAACACTTTAGAAACCCTTGTTAAAATAGCTGATGAAAGTGTCGTAGATAAAGTTTTTGCCATTGTAAAAAAGGGAAAGAACATAACTAAATTTAATGTTTTAGATGCTTCATTAAATGAAATATTCTTAAGTAAAGTAGGTGAGTCATATGAAGGATAAACTAAAATTTTTAACAAAACAAAGTTTAGATAAAAAAATAAAAACCAAATGGTTTAAAGGTGTAAATATATTACTATTAGTGCTTTTAATTGCCATAAGTAATATTGACCGAATAGTGACATTTTTTGGTGGTGACTTTGAAGATAACATTACTATTTATGTCAAAGATGATATAGAATCATTTAATTTATTTGAAACCACTTTTACAAGTTTAGCTACTAATTTAGGTGATTCTAAAAACTATCAAGTAAAAATGCTTTCCAATAATATCGAAGAAGAAAAAGGATCTTTAAAGAAAGATGATAATAAAGTTTTAGTTATGTTAAACAAAGACCCATCCAACTACATGAGTGCTAAGATTACAACATACGATTCTTTGGATACAACAACAACTGCTGTATTAGAAAGTGCTATTAATACAGTTAAACAAAATTATGCTGTTATAAAAAGTGGTATCCCATATGAAGAAATAGCAAGTATTACAAGTGCGGCTAATATCGAGTTTATTAAAGTAGATGGTGATGCTAGTCAAAATAAAGATTTAATCGCTGCTGGCGTTATTTTAGTTATAATTTTACCATGTTTCTTTCTAATTCTTATGCTTGTTCAAATGATTGGTAGCGAAATAAATGATGAAAAAACAACCCGTAGTATGGAAATAATTATTTCTAATGTATCACCAAAAATCCATTTTTTATCTAAAGTTTTATCATCAACCCTTTTTGTCTTAATTCAAGGCTTATTACTCATTTTATATAGTTTAATAGCTATGGGTACTAGAATATTACTTACTAATGGTTCTTTATTTGGTGTGTCAGGGGATAGTGTTAGTGATAAAGTAGGCGATATCTTAAAAATGGTTAGTGCAAGCGGAGCCCTAGAATCTTTATTAAGAGCTTTACCATGGATTATAGTATTATTCTTATTCTCATTCTTACTTTACGCTATCGTAGCCGGTGTTTTAGCTTCAATGACAACTAGTATGGAAGACTATCAGCAACTTCAAACACCAATTATGTTAATAATTATGGCTGGCTACTACTTAGCTATCATGGCTAGTCAGTTTGATGGTTCTTTATTTATTAAAATAATGAGTTATTTTCCTCTTTTATCATTTATGCTTTCACCAACCCTTTATATGCTAGGACAAATAGACATTTTAAGTATTGTTATAAGTAGCTTAATTACAATTATTTGTACCATTGTTACATTCTATTATGGTTTAAGAATTTATAAAGTTGGTATTTTAAATTACTCATCAACTAAACTATGGGGAAAAATGTTTAAATCATTAAAAAATAAAAAATAACTTGCAATATACTAATTTTATGTTAGTATATTTTTTTAGATGGAGTTGGTATGTATGGATATTAAAAAACGTCTTGAAAATGAAGAATTTGTAGGTATTGCAGGTAATAAAAAACTACGAATAAAGTATTTAAATGAAAATAATATTTATACTATTGAAGAATTTTTAAATTGTGATATTAATGTGTTATATCATAGT
Organism: uncultured Mycoplasmatota bacterium; assembly: GCA_900549625.1. Lineage (GTDB taxonomy): Bacteria > Bacillota_I > Bacilli_A > RF39 > UBA660 > Ventrenecus. The sequence goes on along the minus strand of URPE01000023.1, from coordinate 7,026 downwards.
AAAGAAAGCAAAACAAAAGTAATGATCGAAAAGGATATATTAAAATATAAATATTTACAAGAACCTATGGCAAGAGACACTCTGCTAACAAGTGATATAAATATTAGTGATAAAGAAAAATGTAAATATACCATGATAAATGCCTTAGAAAATTTGGGCTTTGGTAATTTTAGTAGAGTTAATCGTTATTTTAATGAAATAGCTTTCAATAAAGTTTTTAATAATGCTAGTGCAAGTATCAAAATTATTGACTATTTAAAGTGTTGTCTATTAGATGAAAGCGATATTAATTATCATTTAATTAGCTTTTATGTTAATTACTATGACACAATAATCTATAATAGAAGAATAACTATAAAAAATGATCTTCAAAGAATGAAAGATGAATTAGTCAAACTTGTATTAGAGCGAAAAAGACTTGATAAAAGTATTGAAAAATTAACTACTGAAATAGAAAAAGAAGAGTTAATTTTAAAAAGATAGTTAAATGCTATTGAACTTTTTAGTTACCCATGTTATAATACTTTTGCTTTTCAAGGAAAAGTGATGTATTATCCGCTGGCAAAAGTTATGATGATATGTAATATTTATAGAAAGGAAAATGATTATGGCTAATTTAGTTGACAAAATTAATGAAAAACATATTCGTAAAGACATTCCTGAATTCCGTGTAGGTGATACAGTACGTGTTGATGTATGGGTAAAAGAAGGAAAGAAAGAACGTATCCAAGCTTTTGAAGGACTAGTAATTGCTAAAAAAGGTGGTTCTATATCTGAAACATTTACTGTTCGTAAAAAATCTGGCGGTATTGGTGTTGTTCGTGTATTCCCAGTTAATGCTCCTACAATTGATAAAATTACCGTTGTAAGAAAAGGTATGGTACGTCGTGCTAAACTTAACTTTATTAAAGGAATGCGTAAAGAATACAAAGTTAAAGAAAGAAACTAAACAAGGTAGAAATACTTTGTTTTTTTTGTGTTTTATAGTAAAATGTTTATGGTGAAGAAAATGAAATATTTAAAAGAAGCAATGCCCTATATAATTATATTAATGGTTGTAATACTTATAAGAACATTTATTGTTACACCAATTAAGGTTAATGGAGAAAGTATGTATGATACCCTAAATGGCAGTGAAATAATGATTTTATGGCGTACCAAAGATATACAAAGATATGATATAGTCATAGCTGACTTAATAGAAAATGGAAGAAAAACTGATACTTTAATTAAAAGAGTCTACGGTCTACCAGGGGAAACCATTTCTTGTGAAGATGGCATTATTTATATTAATGACAAAAAAATAGAGGATTCTTATGCTTATGGTAAGACAAATGATTTTAAAGCTATAACACTAGGAAGTGATGAATATTTCTTGCTTGGTGATAACCGAGGTGTCTCACTAGATAGCAGAATCTTTGGCCCAATAAATAAAAAACATATTGATGGTAAAACTGACTTTATTATTTGGCCATTTAAAAAATTTGGTAAAGTTTAAAATGAAAGAATGTGATTAAATGCAGTATAATATTCACTTAGATAATTTTGATGGACCAATGGACTTACTTTTACATTTAGTTAAAGAAACCAAACTTGATATATATGAAATTGAAATGACTAAGATAATTGAGAGTTATTTAAATACAATAAGAAATTTACAAGACTTAAATATAGATGTTGGTTCAGATTTTCTTTTAATGGCTTCAAGCCTTCTTCATTTAAAAAGTAAAATGTTAATTGGTAAAACACTTGAAAATGATGAAGTACAAGATGAATATGATATTACTAGTGAAGAAGATTTAAAAAATAGAATTATTGAGTATGAACGAATTAAAAATGTTACAGAAGATTTAAGAGGATTAGAAGAAAAAAGAAAAGAGATATATACTAAGTTACCAGAAAGCCTTAAAGATTATGCTAGTGAAGAAGAACTATTTAATGAGACGGGCCTTAGTTCTACTGATTTATTTAATGCTTTAACTAGTGTTTTACAAAGACTACACTACAAAGAACCTATTGAAACCAAAATAACTAATAAAGAAGTAAGTGTTAAAGAAAGAGCTGATTATATAAGAAACATTTTACGAAAACAAAAAAGAGTAAATTTTATAAATCTCTTTGAATATAAAACTAAAAAATATATTATCGCGACATTCCTAGCTATATTAGAAATGTGTAAAAATCATGAACTGGTATTAGAGCAAAAAAGTTTAAATGATGATATTTATGTGGAGGAACGAATATGAATTTATTAGGAGCCTTAGAAGGCCTTTTATTTGTTGTTGGTGATGAAGGAATAACTTTAGATAACATTTGTGATATCCTAGAGTTAGATATGGAAGAGGCCAAAAAGTTATTATTTGAATTAAAACAGAGTTATGAGAGTGATAAAAGAGGCCTTAGAATTAGATTTTTAGGTAATGCGTTTAAATTAACAACCAAAGAAGAACATAAGCCATATTATCAAAAACTAGTTACTACTAAAGATAATAATACTCTTAGTCCCGCGGCTTTAGAAGTTTTAGCCATAGTTGCTTATAATGAGCCTATTACAAGAATTGAAATAGATGAATTAAGGGGTGTATCATCTGATTACACTTTAAGAAAACTACTTGCTAAAGGCTTATTAAAAGAAGCCGGTAAAAGTACTATGCCAGGTAGACCAAATCTATATGCAACTACCCATGAATTTTTAGATTATTTTGGCCTTGCTACACTAGAGGATTTGCCACCACTAGAAGAATTAGAACCTAGGAGTGATGAGACAGAACTATTTACATCAATTTATAAAGAAGATGGGGTAGTAAATGAGTAATTTGGATTCTTTTTATACTAACATTTTAAATATTAGAAAAAATAATTATGAAGAAGTATTAAAAGAAATAGTATTAAAAAATAAAAAAGAACTAACACTAAATAATAGTTCTTTAGAAGGTCTTTGTAAAGTTTTAGCAAATAATATTATGGATGACTTAAAAGCATACCCTGGTATGACGATAAATGTTCTTGATTTAAATGAGTTAATAGGAGTAGATCATGTATCTTTAATAGTTTCTTTCTATCAAGATGGTTTAAAAAGATATTTGGTCGATCCAAGCTTCACACAATTTACTAAAAGCGATAATAAAACTTTAATTGGTTTTGATAAGTGGCCAAGTGAATTAATAGCCAAAGAAATATTAAATAACTTATTAATAAATGGTCTTACACCAATAGATGATTATATTTTAAATAATTATTTAAATAGCTTTTTAGAATTTAAAGAAAACTTTTCTTTAGAAGAAACTATAAAGGCTAAAAAAAACATCCTTAAATAAAGGATTTTTTTAACTTAATTTTTTTGCTTCACGAGCACTAATGATTACTTTTTCTCCATTAATTGTTTTCTTTTGTAAATTAGGTTTTTGAACTCTTTTTGTAGCATTACATGCTTTACTTCTTGAATTAACACTTAAAGGTTTTTTCGTTGATACTTTTTTAGCCATTGTTTTCACCTCCACGTTTTCCTTTTTCTTTAAAGATTTTAACAAAATATTACTTTAAAGTCAAATATTATCTGTCTTATTTATAAAAAAATTATTGCCTTGGTATAATTACTTTACTAGCACAAGTACTATAAGCTCTAATTAAACCACCAGCTCCTAATTTAGTACCGCCAAAATAACGAACTATAAAAATAACTTTATTTGTCAAACTATTTCTTTCTAATATATTATATATGGGTGCGGCACTTGTTCCACTTGGCTCTTTATCATCGCTTTTGCCAGCTGTATTATTAAGAATATAAGCATAGGGAATATGTTTAGCTTTTTTATGTTCTTTTTTTAATGCAGCCCATAAATCTAAAACTTCTTCTTTAGTTTTTACTTCATAGTAATAAGCAATAAACTTTGATTTTTTAATTTCTAACTCGTATGTATTTAATAGCATAACTGCCTCCTTAAAAAAATTATAGCATGATTTTGCTTTATTTCCAAAATTCTTGTGTTTTCATATAAATATATGGTAAGGTATCTTTATGAATTGGAAGTGATACATATGCAAGTTAAGTTAGTGAAAAACGATAATTTGACTTATGATATAAAACTTATCGATGGTAGCAAAAATTTAACTATAATGTATGGCGGTAATGGTGATTTATATTGGTCATTTGTAAATGATGATTGGGTGTCATTTTATGAGGGAATAACCGACAACTTTGATATTACTAAGGAAAATTATGAAGTTTACAAGTCTTTTGAGTCGTTGCTTTTAAATATAAAAGCAATAAGTATCCGAGAAGAACTTACTAATTATAACAAGCTTTATGATGCCAAAAACAATGAAGTTACATGGATATCTGATGAATTAGCAGAAGAAGTTGCAAACGAAGTTACAATAAGTAAACAATCGGAAGTGATTAGATTATCGTTTAAAACTAAACCTTGGGTTTTAGGTTATGATAGAAATTATTTTGAATTTGGCATGATAAGCATTAGATTTCGTAATTCTGGTAGTAGATATCGTCCATTCAATCTTATTTTTATGAATTTATTTAATGAATTACAAAAGCTTACAGTTAATGATTTAGGATGCACCAAGCAATTAACACATCAAAAATAAGTTTTGGCATATAATAATATTTGTCAAGTAATGCAAAGATACTTTGCATTATTTTAATTTCTAATTTATAATGATATTGGTGAATAGTATATGGCAAAGAAAAAGAAAACGACAAGTGAAAATAAAAATAATAATGGTTATAGTGTAGAACTTACAGGGTTAATTTTAATCCTTGTGGGTCTTATAGGTTTCGGCTTTGGACCAGTGGGAGCCTTACTTAAAAAGTTTGCAATGTTTCTTTTAGGAGAATGGTGGCCAGTCATTTTAATATTTGTTTTAGTTATTGGCTTTTATATGTTAATTAAAAGAAAATTGCCTAACTTTTTTAGTGCTAGGTATATTGGCTTATATTTAGTAATAATAGTTATATTAGTTCTTAGTCATTTAACATTTGTAACGAGTGTAGAAAGTCCTAGTAAGATATTTGAAGCAACACTAAATAATTATATGAGTAGGGTTGCAAGTATTGGGGCAAATAATGCCTTACAAAGTTCAGGACAAGCCTCAATTGTTATTGGTGGTGGTATTATAGGGGCTTCTTTCTCTTTTGCAATTGCTAGTTTGTTTGGGGTTAATGGGACATATATTGTTCTTTCTTTTGTAGGTTTATTTGGTATAGTACTATTATTTAATGTTAATTTATCTAATTTATTAAATGATATAATAAATAAATTTAAAGGATTAAAGCAAAAAGTAAAAGAAGACAATGAAGATGATCAAACAAGTGAAATAGATAAAAGAGGTAGTGAACTAGAAAAACGTTTACGTGAAGGTGTAGAAGAGTCCCAACAAAAACAAGTAATATTAAATAGTATGGAAGAATTAAGACAGTATGAAAAACCAAAACAAGAAGAACCACCAAAAGAAACACATATACCTGTAGTGGCATCGCCTTCTATAACAGAAAATTCAAATTATAAATTACCTCCAATGAGTATTTTAGATGACCCATTAAAACCAAAGAAAACAAACTCTAATCAATTTTTACTTAATAATAAACAAAACTTAGAGAGAGTATTAAAAGATTTTCAAATTGAAGGTAAGGTTGTTGATATTCATATGGGTCCTACTGTTACTCAGTTTGAATTAGTAGTACCAAGTGGTACTAAAGTTAGTCGAATTAGTTCAATTAATAAAGAGATTGCTCTTGCTCTTGCAGCCAAAGACGTAAGAATTGAAGCACCTATTCCTGGTAAAAGTACAATTGGTATTGAAATACCTAATCAAGCCATTGCGGCCGTTAAAATAAAAGAAATTTTAAATAGTAAAGAAATGGTTAATAAAACAGGTGGTTTACAAGTAGCTCTTGGTAAAGATATTATGGGTGTACCAAGATTTACTGATTTAACAAAGATGCCTCATTTACTTATAGCAGGGTCTACTGGTTCTGGTAAATCAGTATGTTCAAATAGTATTATCGCGTCTTTATTAATGCGTTATAGACCAGATGAAGTAAAATTAGTACTTGTTGATCCAAAACAAGTAGAGTTATCTAATTATAATGGGGTACCACATTTATTATGTCCAGTTGTAACAGACCCTAAAAAAGCTAGTTTAGTATTACAAAAAGTAGTAACTGAAATGGATAAACGTTATCATATATTCGCCGATAAAGGGGCCAAAAAAATTGATGATTATAATAAAATGATTGATGAAGAAAATAGGCGTCACCCAGATACCCAAACTAAAAGAATGCCTTATATAGTTGTTCTTGTTGATGAAATGGCCGATTTAATGATTGCAGCTAGAAAAGAGGTAGAAGACTCTATCATGCGTATTACGCAACTTGCAAGAGCAGCAGGAATTCATTTAATCGTAGCAACCCAAAGACCTAGTACAGATGTTATTACTGGGGTTGTTAAAACCAATATTCCTTCTCGTATAGCCTTCTCAGTTGCTAGTGCAATTGATTCAAGAACAATTCTTGATGCTTCAGGAGCAGAAAAATTACTTGGTAAAGGTGACATGCTTTTCTTACCAATGGGTGAAAATGTCCCAATAAGAATTCAAGGTTGCTTTATTTCTGATGATGAAATAAGAAGAGTAATTGAATATGTTTGTAAAGAGCAACAAGCAAGTTATGATGAAACACTGATGCATGCGAGTACCGAAGAACCAGCAGAAACTAGTACAACATCTGGAATGGATGCTGATCATGATGAACCAATGTATAATGAGATTGTTGAGTTTGCTGTTCAAACTGGTAAGATAAGTGCATCTTTAATCCAAAGAAGATTTAGATTTGGTTATAATAGGGCAGCGAGAGTAATTGATTTACTAGAAGAACGCGGCATTATTGGTCCTCAAAATGGTTCTAAACCACGTGAAGTTCTAGTTAAATTAAATGAAGAAAATAAAGAATAGATGAGATAAAATGTAACCTATAAAGTGGACTCTAAAAAAAAGAGACATACTTTATAGGTT
>URPE01000022.1 GCA_900549625.1 uncultured Mycoplasmatota bacterium | reverse complement strand
AGTAAATAATATATAATTATGTAGTTAATATAATAGTTATAGAATTATGAAAATACCCTAGTTTGACAGTTGCTGAATAAAATTCGCTACTAGATACCATAAAATCTAGTTTTTTTTCATTTATTTACTTGCGTGGGTCTTCGTGTGTATGATATAATATCCATAGTTGGAGGTTACAGGATGCGATTACATGTCAGAACTAAAAATAATTATTCTTATTACTCAATTATAAAAGACTACACTAATTTAAATGGAAAAAGGTCAACAAAAATATTTGAAAAGTTAGGTAATCAAAATCAAGTTGAAGATAGATTTGGTAAAGATAACACAATTAAAGAAATTAAAGAATATATAGAAGAATTAAACTCTAAAGATAAAAATGAATTAGTAAAGTTAGAACTTAATTCTTCTAAAAGGATTAATAAAGAAAAAAGAAATTTTAATATTGGATATTTATTTTTAAAAAATATATATAGTGATTTGAAAATCCATGATATTTGTAAGAATATTCAAGAAAAATATAAATTTGAATTTGACTTAAATGAGGTGTTATCTTATTTAGTTTTTGCTAGAATCATTTATCCTTCATCTAAATTGGAAACATTTAAACAATGTCAAAATTTTATCGAGCAACCTAAGTTTAAACTTCATAATGAATACAGAGCTTTAAACTATATTGCTGATAATATGGACTTCATTCAAGAGCAACTATTTAATAATAGTAAGAATATTATTAAAAGAAATTCTAAAATAATTTATTATGATTGTACTAACTATTTTTTTGAAATCAATGAAGAAGATGATTTAAGAAAATATGGTATTTCTAAAGAACATAGACCTAATCCAATTGTTGGAATGGGATTGTTTATGGATGGGGATGGTATTCCTTTATCATTTAACATTTATCCAGGTAATCAAAATGAGCAAAAAACTTTAATTCCTGAAGAATCAAAGATTATTAATGATTTCAAATTAGATGATACTAAGGTTATTCTTTGTACAGATGCTGGATTAGCTTCAGATGAAATTAAAAAATATAATGTTGACGATGGTCGTGGTTTTGTTATTACTCAATCTTTAAAAAAGATTAAAGAGGAATACAAAGAACAAATATTTGATAAAAATGGATGGAGACTTCCAGGTGATTTAAAAAAAATTTATGATTTAGAAGAAATTGAAAAAAATACTGATTTGAAAGAAAAATATTATGATTCATTATTTTATAAAATAATTCAAACAGAAACTAAATCAGTTAAGCAAGATACCATTGTTACTTTTTGCTTTAAATATTTTGATTACAATAGAAATATTAGAAACAATCAAATTGAAAGAGCTAAAAAAAGTATCAGTTCAAATAATGTAATTAGAAAAGGAAAAAATCAAAATGATCCTAGTAGATTTATTGAAGAAATAAATGCCACTTCTAACGGTGAAGTAGCTTGTGAAAAAATATATTCCATAAATGAAGATTTAATTAAAGAAGAAGAAAAATATGATGGATATTATGCTTTATCTACTAATCTTATTGGAAATATTGATGATATTTTAAAAATAACCAAAGGAAGATGGGAAATTGAAGAATCATTCAGAATAATGAAATCTGATTTTCTAGCTAGACCTGTTAATTTATCTCGTGAAGATAGAATTAAAGCTCACTTTATGACTTGTTTTATTGCTTTATTAATATACAGAATATTAGAAAAAAAATTAGATTATAATTTCACTACAAAGGAAATACTTGATACTTTAAGAAATATGAATGTAACCGAGATAAAAGGAAACGGTTATGTCCCATCTTATGAAAGAACTGATATAACTGACTTTATACATAATGTATACAATTTTAATACTGACACAGAGATAATAACCTATAAAAAAATCAAAAAAATTATCAATACAATTTCAAGATAAAAAACACACGCATTTTTTTCAAACAAATTAAACCCCCATCAGCCCTTTAAATATAAGGCTTTTGGAGGTTTTTTTGTCCTACAACTGTCAAAGTCAGGATTATATCATAGAATTAGCACTTTATTATCAACGAAAATTTAAAAAGATAATTTATCTTTCAAAATCATCTTTATCTTTAATATTATTTTCTATGATATTAATATCATTATCATCAAGTATATCTTCTTCATAAAGTTCATTAATAACTTCATCATATTTATTATTAGAAAAGAATTTATTTTGCAAAAATTCTATAAACTTTTTCCATAAATCTTTAAAGTAATCTAGCATTTCTTCTAGTTTAGATACTTTATCTTCTAGTTCATCAATAGTATCATTAGCATTGTCTAATTTATATTCTAGATCTTCAATTTTTTCATCACGAGTTTTAATTTTTCTTTGTAAATTTCTAACTTCATTAGAATGTTCTCTTAAATCATCTTCGTATTTATTTAGTATTATATTTATGTCGTTTGCATTTCTTAAATTAGAAGCAGTTTCATTAGTTTGTTCTATATAGTTTTTAATTTTATCTATATCAGTATTAGAAATAGAATAGTTATTTTTATTTATAAGAGAAGGTTTTAAATTATCAATAATATCATTTATTTCATTAGACTTATTTTGTAATTCATCAGTTTTACTATTTAATTCTTTAAGTTGTTTTTTATATTTTTCTTGTTCTCTTTTAAACTTTTTATATTCGTTCATATTAGCAACATTTATATCTACATTTCTTCCTTCTTCTTTTAATTTTAAAGTGTAGTTTAAATGATAAATACGATTAAATGAATTAATACAATATTCTCGCATTTTATCTTGAATAATTTTTAAACTTTCTTTTGTAAAAACATCAGATTTACCAACTTGTCTTTCCATACCATTTTTCATACCTTCTTTAAATGGAACACCAACTATATGTAAATGGGGACTAGATTCATCATAATGTATTGTTGCATTTGCTATTTTAAAGTTAGGTACAACTTCTTCTAAATCTCTTATTTGTTCTTTAAAAACTTCTGTCATTTTATGTTTATATTTATTATCTTTATCAGACCAAAAGTCCATATCTCCAAGTTCAATAATTATTTCACAAGCTAAATCTCTTTTATTGTCATTTGAAATATGATTAAAATAATTGTCTATCTTTCTATCATTTCTAGTTTGCTTTTCATTGTATTTAATTCTTGCATCTTCAAATAAATCTAAATATAAATTTTTTGTATCTTCTACAATAGAAGAAGTTCCTTTAATTGTAGAAATTAATTCTTGTTCTTCATCATATTTTCTTAAATTATGTTTATCAACTTTAGATAACTGCTGATGATTTTGAATTGCATTATTAGATAGAGAAGTAGTACCAGTTTCAGTATTTTTGATACTTCTTCTTGCTTTTTTAGATTTATTTTTATCATTACTTAAATGTAGTGAATAAGATAATTCTTCCATATATTTAAAACCTCCTTTGCTAGAATAGAGTCCTACTATATATATAGTAGGGTAATTTTGCTTTGTCAAAATCTCTAACCCCCTATATATTTTGACACAAGTATCAAAATATGGGGGCTAAGGTTTAGGCAACCTTAGAATCCACCTGTCTTATTTCGTAATAATGATAAACTTCGTAAATCATTAAAACTACATAAGACTTATGATAAAATATAATGCACTGCATTTTATTTTATCTTTAAAAATTATTCATTAATTGCAAACTAAAGTAAGCAATTATTTCATAATTTTATTAAACAAACTTTTCCCACTTTCATTGAAACTACGTTTCAACAAAACGTGTTCGTTTGTTATAACTTTTTTTAGAAAAAAAGTTAACAAAAAAATTTTCAGTAGATAAGTCTAAAACAAGAAAGATAACTTTTTGTTTTAAACTTTTTCCATTATTATTTTTACTATTTCTAGTCAAGAACTTCGCAAGTAAATAAATTTATTCTTGACTAGAATTTTCATCATTATTTAAAAAATCTTCTTCCGTAACATTATCTGGTATTACTTCAAATAAATCTCTAATATTTACTTTTATATCATTAGGATTATTTTTAGTAGCAAACATTCCCATTGATACCCAGTCTTTATTTCCATTATCATTTGCTTGTAATGGGAATACTCTTATTGGAACTTCATTTTTAAGAAGTGGTCCAATATCTAGTTTTCTAGTTTCTTTGTATAAAGTTCCTTTATAAAAATTAACTTCATAACATTCATTTAATCTATAAAAATGTTGCATAACTTCTTTAATGGGTAAATACTCACTATACCTAACTTCACTATCAACGCATATTCCATTAAAATCATAAGTAAATGGTCGTTTTCTATCAATATAACCTTGCTTATATAATTCTTCAAAATCACTATAAAATGTTGATCTAAAATTAACTTGTTTTATTTCGTATGTATTATTTATCATTTCAAGTTCAATATCATCTACATATCGCATAATTATATCTGCTTTTATATCTCTATCTAATAAATCCCAGTTATCATTAAAAGCATAATAACTAATTGGTAATTTTACTTTATTGATAAAGTCCATATCTCTTTTAAGTAAAATATCACTGACAGTAAAGTTTAATTGTTCTGTTTGTTCATTTTCTAATAATTTTGAGTTAATAAGTTCAATTTGTTCTTCAATTATTTTTGTTTCTTCTTTAAATTCTTTTTCTGTAAATAATGAATCTATATATGCTTTTTTAATTCTTTCTTTTTTAGTATTTAAACTTTTTAATTCTTTACCTAATTCTTCTTTTGGATCTTCTACTTTTGATTTTAATACTGGTAAAAAAAATTCATTTACAACATTATCATATTCTAAAATATCTCCTAGTATTGTTTTAATTGTTTCTTCTATTTTAGGTTCTTTAATTGTTATTTTACAATTATTACATTGATAATAGTAATAAACTTTTCCATTTTTCTTTCTTGTTGCATTACCACCTAATATTCTATTACATTTAGGACACCTTAATTTTTGTAAAAATAAATATTCTTTATCTCGTTTATAATTTCTTGAATTTTTTCTTTTTTGCACTTGGCATTCCTCCCATAATTCTTTCGATACAAGTGGCTCGACTACATTTGAATAATATGTTGGATTATTTGTTTTTCTTCCGTGTACAAAATCTCCCTTATAAATTTCATTTGTTAATATTTTTAAAATTGTACTATCACACCAATTTGTTTTTCCAAATACTTTTTCATCATTATAAATGTTAGCAATAGTTTGGTAGGAATTTCCCTCGTAATATAAATTAAATATTCTTATTACTTGGTCTTTTGTAAGTGGATCTGGGACAAGTTTTTTATTATTTCTTTTATAACCAAAAGGGGCTTTATTTGGAATATTTCCAACTTTAATTGCTCCAGCTAAACCGATTTTAGTTCTTTCACTTGTTCTTTCTATTTCATTTTGTGATACCGTAGTTAAAAGTCTTGCAACCATTCTTCCATTTGCATTTGTTGTATTTATATCATCATTTGCACAATCTAGGTAGGCATTCTTTTCATCTAAAAATTTCATTATATCTTCCATATCATAAACACTTCTTGTTAGTCTATCTAATTTTAATACTACAATAGTATTACATTTTTTCTTTCTAATATCTTCTTTTAATTCTTCAAAAGCAGGTCTATGATTTCCAGTTTTAGCACTTATTCCAGCATCTTTATATATTTTATAAATTTCATAACCTTTAAACTCACACATAGCACGAAGTCTTTTCTCTTGTTCTGGTAAACTAAATCCTTCTCGTGCTTGATCTTCGGTACTTACTCTTATATAAATACCTGCAATTTTCTTTTCTTCACTCATTAATAAATCATTTCCTTTCTTCTTATTCTTCATCAAAAAAGAGGTGACAAAGACACTTAATCAAATTATGCCTTTGACACCTCTTATAATAATCTTGTTTATGTTATACTTAAATTTTATTTGTTTCATATATATCAACCCCCAATACACGAAACAAATTAATTACCATTTATTATAAATATTTTTTATTTAAAGTCAAGACATATTTGCTATTATTCACAACATTATTGCTATTATTTGCCTATTTTAAGCCAAATAGGGCTTATATTTAAAGAAGTTGGTATAATTTATTATTTTACTTTATTGGTTTTATAAAGGTTTCTAAATCCGATATTTTTATTTTATGAGATAAATTTTCAACAAATATTTCATTAGAATAATTGAATGCAAGAAATGTAATACCTTTAATAATTATTCTATGTGGCTCGATATAGTTCAAATTTGTTTTATTAATCTTTCTAATATTACCATTAATGATAATAGGAGTAGTATTACAAAAACTACATATAAATTCTATTTTGTTTTTTAATTCACTCTCAATTATTAACTCTTTCTTTGTGATATTTACCATTTTAACAATCCATCTCCTTTACTTAAACTAAAAAAATACCAACTTCATTAGAAGTTGATACATTTATTTAAGTCTAAACTATAAAAGTTCGGACAGATTGCCTACTGGTGCAGGCGAAGGGACTTGAACCCCCATGCCGTGAGGCGCTAGATCCTAAGTCTAGTGCGTCTACCAATTTCGCCACGCCTGCATATAATTTAAGTGGTGGACCTCGTAGGACTCGAACCTACGACCATTCGGTTATGAGCCGAGTGCTCTAACCAACTGAGCTAGAGGTCCAACGACTATTTAATTATAAACGATGGCTTTTAAAAAAACAAGTCTTTTTTAAAAATTTTAATAGATTTTTTTTATTTTTTATTATACAATACTTATATATTGATTATTACCCTGTCGCCAAGTGGTAAGGCAATGGGCTCTGACCCCATCATTTCGCCGGTTCGAATCCAGCCAGGGTAGCCAATTAGTTATATAATTTCTCATCTGAGAAATTTTTTTTATTAAAAAAAGGAAAATTATTCTTTTCCTTGTAACATATTTAATAAATCAATTTTAAAGATATCCTTAGAAGCATTAGCCTTACTAATCATAATACCCTTATAAGTACCTAATTCTGAACGATGTCCTTCTAGTAAAATATCCTTAGGTAATAATTCTTTTAGCATAACAGTTTCTTCTTTTTTATAAACAGTATAAATTAATTTTACTTCACCATGAACCTGTGCAAACATCGCGTCACTTGGCAATTTAAGTTCATATGTTTCAGTCCCAGCCTCTTTATTTTTACTAACTAATTCGCCTGGAAATTTACCATTACGCATATCTGGATAATAATCAAAACTTAACTTTTTAAAAGCACGCATATTATACTTTTTTAAAGATCTTTCTAATTTTCTAAACTCATTTTCATTAACATAATCCAATACAAAATTTTTCATTTTAAACCCCCTATAACCCTTTTCGTACTTACATTATAACACGAAAAGGCCAAAATGTCAAATTTGTGTACACCATTGGTACTATCTATATCTATTCTTCTAAGAATGTGTTAAAATTATACCACTTTTTTTATGATATGTCAAATTTTTCTTGCAACAACCACGAATCGACCATTTTCTTGACTATATTCACACGTAGAAAGGGTAATAAATTCATCTTTATAAGTAGGTATAACACCAGTATCATATAAGCTTAAATCTTTAATATTATCTACATAATATTGAAATTCAATTGTATTCTTAGCATTATAAAATTGATAGTATTTAAACACATTATCGGTCTTATAATATACTTTAGATAAAAAGGCTGCTACAATTTCATATGTTTCATAATTATTTTCAGTATAAAAATAAATATTTTTATGTTCTAAATAATATGTGTAATCTTTATAGTTTAATATCTCATGAAACATCGTGCCATCGTTCATATTATGACCATAGATAATTAAATTTTCATCACGAGGACTTATTTCATTATGCTTATCTATATACAAAGTACCAGCTGTACTAGGTAACTTATTAAAATCTCTTCTAAGATAATAGTCCTCTCCCTTTGTATACATAACAGGATAGTTTACAATTGTATTTGGAATAGTTAATATACCAACAAAATCTTTATTAGCATTTTTTAAAGAAAGTAATTTTTCCTTTATTTCATCAGTTTTCTCTGGTGTTATTTCCTTTGTTATATTTAAAGTATCATTAATAAGAAAAGTATTTTTGACAGGAAAAAATATTAAGCAAACTAGTAGTAAAATAATAATACTAAACAATCCTACTAAAAATATCTTAAAAGGCTTTTTTAATTTTCTTTTATTTTGAATTTTTCCATGTTTCATATTTAACACTCTTTTTCTACTAGTCATAATTATCTTCCTTTCAAAAATAAAAGAGCAGTTACTTTTGCCCTACTCTTTAATATCTTTTTAATGTTTTAATTCCTAAAGCATAAGTTAATGTTGAAATAACTAATATTAACGCTTTACCTGTATCACTTGTTTTTGGAACATCATCTAATTCTTTATCATTACCATTAGCATTTAAAGTGTCTACATAAGTTAAAGTATAATTAGAAAATTTATCAGTTTCAAAAGTAATTTTACCATTAACTAATTTAGCATCTAATTTTTCAGCTTTACCATCATGAATACGAATCACATAATATTTTCTAGTATAACCTTCCTCTACTTCTTCTACATCTTCTGGTAAATCAATACTTATAGAAACTTTACTTTTAAGAATACTTAAACGTCCTAATACAGAGTTATTAGCTTTTAATAAGAAATTAATATCAAAATGTTTTAAAACAACTTCATCATTAGTAATGATATCAGATATTTCTTTTTTTACTTCTTCAGTTAAATCTGTATCACTTATTTCTTTAGTTTCAATTTCTGTTTTAATAACTGAACCAGCCTTTACAGCATCAATAATATTATCTTTAGTAGTATCATCAATACCATCTACTTTTTTACCGTCAATAATATCAGCTATACTATCAGTAACATTACTTTCTTCTTTTTTAGTTTCATTATCAGAAGTAACATTATAAACTGTTACTTTAATATCTTTAGAAGTACCATTATTTAAAGAAACACTAACAGTTGTAGTACCAGCTTTTACACCTTTAATATTTGTTCCATCAAAACTAGCAATTGTACTATCTTCAATAATAACAGTTAAATATTTTTTAGCAATTGCATCAGCAACAATTTGTAAATCTTTTGTTTCTCCAACTTTTACAATAGCTTCATCAATAGCAGTAAAACTAGATTTTTTATCAACAACATATTTACCATCTAAATTATATGTTGTATATCCTTCAGCAATTAAGCCATCTTCTGGTTTTACACTTGATGTCACATTTTTCAAAGTAACATTACTTGTGCTTAAAGCATTGCCATATCCGTTACCTTTAGTAATACCTAAAACACCTTTAGTTATCTCTAAATTGCCACCATTTATAATAACATTTGTAAAAGTATTACCAGTTAAGAAATATTCAGCCTTAAAAGTACCACCATTTACTTTTAATGAACCAATATCTTTTGAATCAATACCATATGTACCATTAAAAACAGTTGTTTTTTCATCACCAGATGGAACTTCAAAAACACCAGCATTAATAGTCGCGTCATTCCAGTTCATTACAGCAAATTGAATATTGTTTAAGAAATGTCCGCCATTAATAGCTAAAATACCACCATCATCATTTTTAATAGTATTTAAGCCACCATTAAATTCACCAGCATTAATAGTTAGTGTTGGTGAGGCCATATTTGTACCAGCAACATAACCTGTTTTAGCATTAGTAGATTTTCCATAATCATAATAACCATTATCTATTAAACTAGATGTTGTAAAATTAACTAATTTAACAATACCACCATTAATAGTTAAATCGCCATGATTTAAAATAGCATAATAAGATCCTTTACTTTCATCTTTTAAGAATGTACCACCTTCAATAGTTGTTTTTCCATTGTTATATAATGATGCATTATTAGTTCCACCTCTTGCTTCTACAACACCATCACCCTTAATAGTAACTGTAGCTCCAAGTTCAACTGTAATAGCATCAATATTTGTAGTTGTTAAATTGTGTCCATTTAAATCAATTGTAATATTAGACCCACTTTTAACAACCAAGTTTTCTGTTTCATCACTAGCTAGTGTATAATTGTTAGTCAAATCTTTGGCTGATACGTTTTGAGTAAATGTAAAGGCAGTAGTGGCAAGTACACTTAACATTAAACCAGAACGTAATTTTTTTAAGATACGTTTATCCATAAAAATCTCCACTCCTCTCGTATCTATTTACATTTTATTCGATTAGCATAATTATTACAAGTGTGTTTCATTATTTTTTTAATTATTTACATGTTTTTTTCAAGTGGACAATAGTTTGTCCTAAATTAAAAGGATCAAGTTGATACTCAAGTACTCTTTTATCTTGTTTTAATATACGATGAACTTCATTTTTCAATTTACCAGTACCCTTCCCATGAATAATCAAAATATATTCATGACCTAAGCAAACACAATCATTAATAAACTCTTCTACAACTGTGTACGCTGTAATAGCCGCCTCTCCATGTAAATCAATAGATGGATAACAATTCCACGCAATCATAAACTATCAGGAGATATAGAATTATTATTTTGTTCTGTATTTGTTTCACTGGTAGTCGGCATTTGTACCGAAGACTCAATTGGTCCAAATTTATTTTCATAATAACTTATTACATCACTTAATAATGGAAATGATGTTTTACCACCAAATTTAGTAGTTGAAAGACCAGCCGTAATATTAGCAATACGCATACATTTTTCCATATCATAACCCTTACTTAAAGCATAAACAAAAGCCCCATCAAAAGCATCTCCTGCTGCCGTTCTATCAACTTCTTTAACCGGAATAGTAGGCATATATGAAACACTTCCATTTTGCTCATATATAACACCAGCATTACCAAGTGTAACAATAATATTTTGTTCATTAAATGAAGCCTTTAATTCTTTATATAAATTTAATAATGAAGAAGCATCATCTGTATTAATAGTCATCTTGGTGTATTTTTCGGCAAATTCTTTAGAGAAAACTAAGTATTTCGCATATTTAGCTAAAGATAAAAGTTCTTTTGAATCACTATAACTTAAACCCATACCTAAAACAAGTGGTACTGTTTTATATTTATTAATAGCAGCCATAGTAGCAGAATATTCAAATCCATCCGAATAAATAATATTTGGTGATATATCATATTCATATTTTTTTAAATGAAATATCTCTGGTTCAATTAATATTTGTGTTCTAGATGTCGTACTTTTATTATTAATAATAAATGCCGTAGTTGTTTTTCTTTCATAATTAGTTTCTAAATAGTTAGTCTTAACACCAACACTTTCTAATTCTTTCTTAATACTAGAACCAAAATCATCATAACCAACAGTACCAGCAAAATAAGTTTCTTCATTCCATTTGCCAAGCAAATACGAAATGTTAGCTGCTGACCCCCCACTACCTTCTAATTTTTCCGTTACAATCATTTTACTATTTTCTGTTGGATAACTATCAACAGGAATAGTAATATCATACGTTGATTTACCTATACTTAAAATTGTCATAAAATCACTTATCCCTTCTAAGACATTATACAATATCTTTTAAAATTAGAAAAGAATTTAGAAGCTATTTACATTAAAGTTTATATATCAAAAGAAAAGACCAAATCAAATAGTTTAAAAGGAATTATTAATATTTAATTATAGTCTAGTTCTTCGGTAGAATAAGTGTAATAGCCTTCATATTGGTAACTTACGTCGATCCCTTTCATAAATACTTGCCGATCGTTTATTTTGTCAGTTAAAGCATCTTTTAAAAGCATTTTTATTTCTATATCCTTAACTGGACTTCTTTCCATAGCAAGTAAATAATCTTCTTTACTTACTTTACGCCAATCAACTACTTTATTTAATTCTTTTTTTAAAATCAAATCTAACCATATACGAGTACTTCGTCCATTTCCTTCTCTAAATGTCAATATATTTTTTAATAATATCATCAAAGTTTTTTCTGGCATAGCATCAATACTTTTTAAAACACTTTCTAAATATAAGCAAGAAGCAAATCTAAAGCTACAATTAGAAATATTTTCTTTTAAATTTCTGACACATATTATTTAATTTCAACCAAAAAAAGATTGAAATATGAGGTAAAAGTACCTATTTCAATCTTCAAAATAATATTTTAACTTTAATTTAGAATAGAAATTACAGTATTTTCAGCACTTTACTTTCTATCACAAGATTTGATTGCCGATCTAGCAGCAGCCAAAGCTGCTATTGGCACGCGATATGGGGAACAACTGACATAATCAAGTCCAATTTCATTAAAGAAAGTAATACTTTTAGGATCTCCTCCATGTTCGCCACAAACACCAAGAGATAAAAACGGATTCATACTTGTTCCTTTATCAATAGCTAATTTAACAAGACTACCAACACCTACTTCATCAATACTTTTAAATGGGTCAGATGAAAGTATACCCTTGTCATAGTAATCCGTCAAAAACTTACCAGCATCATCACGTGAAAAACCAAAAGTCATTTGGGTTAAATCATTAGTTCCAAAACTAAAGAAATCAGCATGTTTTGCTATCTCATCGGCAATCAAAGTAGCTCTTGGCACTTCAATCATTGTCCCAACCAAGTATTTTATTTTTAAGTTTGCTTCTTTTAACATGGCGTCTGCTGTCTTAGTAACAATATCTTTTAAATAAGTAAATTCACTTACACTACCAACTAAAGGGATCATTATTTCTGGGGTTACATTAATGCCTTCCCCTCTTGCCTTTATAGCTGCTCCTATTAAAGCCTTAGTTTGCATAACACATATTTCAGGATAAGTTATTAATAACCGACATCCACGATGCCCCATCATCGGATTAAACTCTTTTAAGTATGCTATTTTTTCTATTATATCCTCGGTACTTTTATTTAAGCTTTTAGCAAGACTTTCGATCTCACTTTCTTCTTTTGGCAAGAACTCATGAAGAGGTGGATCTAAATAACGAACAACCACAGGTTTTCCGGACATTATTTTATAAAGACTTAAAAAGTCACTTTCTTGATAAGGTAAGATATAATTTAGAGCTTTTTCCCTTTCTTCCAAAGTATCAGCTAATATCATTTGTCTAAAATGAAAAACTCTTTCTTTTTCAAAAAACATATGCTCTGTTCGGCATAAACCTATACCTTCAGCCCCAAAGTCATATGCCATTTTAGCATCCCGGGCATTATCCGCATTAGCCCGAACTTCCATGGTTTTAATAGAAGATACAAGTTGCATAAATTCCTTAAAATCACCACTTATTACTGGTGGCTCTAGTGTAATACTACCTAAATAAACATTTCCTGTTGTCCCATCTAAACTAAGTTGTTCCCCTTCTTTAACAATAATATTACCAATTTTAAGACATTTATTTTCTTCATCAATTATTATATCACTACAACCGGATACACAGCAAACTCCCATACCACGGGCGACTACTGCAGCATGACTTGTCATCCCTCCCCGAACCGTAAGTACGCCTTCAGCATGATGCATACCTTCAATATCTTCAGGACTAGTTTCAAGTCTTACTAATATAACTTTTTCCCCATTCTTATGGTGTTTAATAGTCTTTGTAGCATCAAAATAAATCGCGCCAGTCGCCGCTCCAGGACTAGCTGCAAGACCTTTAGTAATAGGCGTATGTTCTTTTAAATCTTCTATTCTAAAACTTTTATGTAGTAAGTCTTCCAAGCGTTCTGGCTCTACACGCATAATAGCTTCTTCTTTAGTAATCATTTTTTCTTTATATAAATCAAGTGCAATTTTAACACATGCTTTACTAGTTCTTTTGCCAGATCTCGTTTGCAACATATAAAGTTTACCATTTTCAATTGTAAATTCCATATCTTGCATATCTTTATAATGACTCTCTAACTTTCTAGCAATATCACTAAACTCTTCATATATAAGTGGCATATCTGTTTTTAACTTATCAATACTCTCTGGTGTTCTAATACCCGCAACAACATCTTCCCCTTGCGCATTCATTAAGTATTCACCAAAAAGCTTATTTTCACCAGTAGCAGGATTTCTTGTAAAAGCAACCCCTGTACCAGAGTTTGTACCAATATTACCATAAACCATTTCTTGTACATTAACAGCTGTACCCCATTCACTAGGAATATTATTTAACTTACGATAATAAATAGCCCTTTCATTATTCCAGCTTTTAAATACTGCTCCAATAGCATTAATAAGTTGCTCCCTAGGGTCACTTGGAAAATCTTCTCCTGCCATACTTTTATATATTTCTTTAAAGTGCTTAGTAATAAATTCCATATCATCGCCATCTAAATCTAGATCACTTTGATAATTCAATTTTTGCTTATAGTCATCTAAGAAACGTTCAAACATATTTCTTTCATAACCCTTTACAACATCAGCATACATTAAAATTAAACGGCGATAAGAATCATAAACAAAACGTTTATTTTTAGTTTTTGCAAGCAAACTTTTAGCAATATCATCATTAAGCCCAAGATTTAATATAGTATCCATCATACCAGGCATAGAAACTCTAGCCCCACTCCTAACACTAACTAAAAGGGGATTATTTTTATTACCAAATTGTTTTTTAGTTTCTTGTTCTAAACTTTCTATTGTTTTATATATTTCTTCAATAATTTCTTGTGGTAAAGTTTTATTATTCTCATAATATTTCTGACAAGCCAAAGTACTAACAGTAAATCCATTAGGTACTGGTAAACCAAGACTCATCATTTCAGCTAAATTAGCCCCCTTACCTCCCAAAACACTTGTCATATCTTTATTACCATCTTTAAATAAATAAACATATTTATCCACTATAATCATCCCTCTCTATTATTTATAATTATACAAAATTTTTTAAAAAAAAGATACGTTAAAACATATCTTTTACAATTTTTTTATTTTTCTAAAATAATCGTTGTTGGTCCCATATTAACTAAAGATACTTGCATATCTGCCCCAAAAACACCAGTTTCTACTAAAACATATTCTTTTAGCTTCTCATTAAACTTATCATATAACTTAATCGCATATTCGCCATTTAATGCCTTAACATAACTAGGTCTATTACCTTTAGAAGTATCACCATACAAAGTAAATTGTGATATAGATAAAATAGCACCACCTGTATCTTTAACACTTTTATTCATAACGCCATTTTCATCAGGAAAAATCCGTAAATTAAGAACTTTATTAACCATATAATCAATATTTTCTAAAGTATCATCCTGTGTAAATCCTACTAACAACATTAATCCCTCATCTATACTACCAACTACCTGGTTATCTACAGAAACACAAGCCTTACTTACTCTTTGTACTACTATTCTCATATTCTTCTTGCCTCAATCACAAATGTATAACTATATAAACTAGCAATAAAATCATCTAAAGTATTTTTATCTTTTACTTTAACAATAATTTCATAAGTCGTTTTATCATTACCATTTTTGGTTTTAAAAGAATCAACATAAATATTCTTAGCTGTTGCTTTACTAATAATATCTAATAAATAATTTTTATTCTTATCTGTCTCAACAACAACACCAGTATAATAAATACTATCCTTACTATTCCAAGCAACGTCAACAAATCGGTTTTCTCGGCCCTTTATATTTACACAATCACTTCTATGAACACTTACCCCTTCTCCTTTAGTAATGAAACCCTTTATATCATCACCAAACACTGGTCTACAACACTTAGCAAGACTTGTTAATATATTCGTTTCTCCTCCTACTAAAATATTAGAATTAACAAGTGTATTTTTATTCTTTCTATTTTCTACTTTTTCTAAATAAACATCTCTAACATCTTTTTTATCTTCCGTCACTAAGCTTATTATATATGTTGCCGTAAATCTTAAACTACCAATTGAAAAATATATATCATCTAGTGTCTCTAATTTAAGTTCTTTACAAATGTTCTTAATATTCTCATTACTTAAAATCTCATCAAAAGAAAGTTTCTTCTTTCTAAGTTCATTTTGTAAAATAGTTTTACCTTTTTCTGTATATATATCTTTATCTTGTTTACTAAAATAAGCCTTTATTTTATTTTTAGCATGACTACTTTTAACAAAATTTAACCATTCTTTAGAAGGTGTCCCCGTAGGACTAGTCCTTACTCTTACAATATCATCATTATGTAATTCATAGTTTAATGGTACACTTATATCATTTACTAATGCTTGGACAGTTTTATTACCAACATCACTATGGATCCGGTAAGCAAAATCAAGGGGCGTTGATCCTTTAGGTAGTTCTAAAACATCCCCCTTAGGTGTAAATACATAAATACTATCATTTAAAGCTTCTTCTTTTAAACTATTTTGAAATTCAATATCAGATAAATTATCATTTGCTTCAATTAAATTTCTTAATATCTCTAGTTTTTGTTCCATAATATTTTTCATATAATGTTTTTCTTTATAAGCAAAATGACTAGCTACCCCTTTTTCCGCAAACTCATCCATTTCTTCTGTTCTGATTTGAATTTCAAAACGATTACCATCACTACCAAAAACCCCTGTATGTAAACTCTGATACATATTAGCCTTAGGATTAGCAATATAATCCTTAAAACGTCCTGGAATTGGTCTATATTTAGCATGAATAAGACCGATACTTAAATAGCATTCACTTACCTTTTCTACAATTACTCTAAGGGCTAATATATCATAAATATTTTCCCACTTCTTACCATTATTAAGTTTATTATAAATACTATAAACACTTTTTACTCGACTTTTAATTTTAAAAGGAATATTTTGTTCCATTAAAATCTCACTAATACTTTCTTCCATTTCCGTCAAACTATCTTTTAATTCACTTTCAGTTGCATTAAGTCTTTCTAAAATATCTTCATAAACATCTGGTTTACTATATTTTAAACACAAGTCTTCCATCTCACCCTTTATTTTATATAAACCAAGTCGATGGGCTATCGGTATTAAAACTGTCATAGTCTCATTTACTTTTCTTTTGCGGTCTACAGCGTCTAGTGCATCAGCCGTTCTAAGGTTATGTAAGCGATCAGCTAGTTTCAAAAAAAGCACACGTACATCTTCACTCATACCAACTAAAATTTTTCTTAAATTCATCGCTTGATATTCTGAATCATCTTGTAACTCCAATCTATTTAATTTAGAAATTACACTTACAATACTAGCAACCTCACTACCAAAAAGACTTTCTATTTCTTCTTTTGTAGCCCCCGCATGATTAATTGTCTCATGAATTAAACTAGCCGTTATAGTAACCGCATCAACATTTAGATCAAGTAAAATTAGAGCCACTCCCAAAGGATGTGACATATAAGGTGTCCCATTAAGACGCATTTTCCCTTTATGTTTTTCTAACCCAAACTTATAAGATTTTTCTATCTCATGCATTTCTTTGCCTGTAAAAACACTTGCACAAGCATCAATAAACTGATGATATTCCTTATCTAAATCTAACATAAAAAATTTACTCCTTTTCTATTTTTTCTGGTATTAAAAGTTTACAATGAATACCATGATTTAATTTCTTTTTAAATACTAAAGCATCTTTGTAAGTCCCTACGGCATACCCATAATGTGTAGGTATTACAAGTTTAGGATTAATAATATTACAAAGACTTGCCCCTTCCAAACAATCCATAGTATAAGTCCCACCTATAGCTAAAAATAAAACATCACATTTAACACTTTTTAAATAGCTTGTGACATCACTATCCCCTGACACGCAGTAAGATAGACCATCAAAAAAAACGATATATCCTACCCAACCACTAGCCTTAGGATGAAAACTTTTATGTAAATTATAAGCCGGTATTGTTTTAATTTCTAAATTTCTAAAATTATAAGTCATACAAGGCTTTACAACACATATATATTCTTCACTAATTCCAATCGATAATAACTCTTCTACTATATCTTTTGGTGTTATAAAAACCGTATTATCTTTTTTAAGTTCTAAAATAGATAAAAGAGAAAAATGATCATAATGCGGATGTGTAATAAATATATAATCTGCATCATGTTTTTCACTTCTTTCTAGAGGGTCAAAATATAAAACCTTACTACCACTTATCCTAATACTACTTTGCATATTAACACTAATGGGTTCCATTATTTTTCACCTCACTAAAAATAGTAAAACTGTCACTGTTTAAAATATTATCAACCATCTCATCTAGTGTAAGACCATTCTTATCTTTCCAAACATTTGTGCATAAATACTTCCAAAGTTCTGCCTCACTTATTATCATATGTGCTCTTCTCATCTCATTACATTTACATTTTAAAGCTGGTGTAAGCCTTTGATATAATTCACTTAAACTAGAAAACTTTTCATCATTCATAAGCTTGTAATCCCTTCTAATTTTTTTCTTCTTACATAAATTATTATATAATAAAGATTTAGATTAGGAAAGTGATTATTTGCAAAAAGACACATTTAAAATATCCATACTAATTTTATTAATAGGTGGTTTTATTACTAAAATCATGGGCTTTATCATTAAAATATTATTCACTAGAATGATTGGAAGTGAGGGCCTTTCTCTTTACACTCTTGCTATGCCTACTTATTCCCTTATGATAAGTATAGCTATTTTTGCTCTTCCCATATCTATTTCTAAACTAGTAAGTGAAGGAAAGAAAAGATCTAGTGACATAATTCTTTCTACTACTCTATTTATCTTACTATTTAACTTAATATTTAGTATCATCTTCTTATTTCTAATTCCTTTTATAAGTAAATATCTCCTTCATGAACCAAATATCAAACTAATTCTTATTGCCATGCTTTCTACTTTACCATTTATAAGTATTTCTTCCATTTTAAAAGGCTACTTTCTAGGTAAATTAAAAGTCTTACCTAATACTCTATCTAATATAATTGAACAAACAATTAGAATTCTTTTTTTACTTTATCTCTTCCCTAAAATACTACTTATAAATAACTACTTAGGTCTTATATCTTTCATTTTAATAAGTGTCATTACTGAAACAGTAAGTACAATTGTTTTCCTTCTTTTTCTCCCTAAAAAAACTAATATTAATTTAAAAAAAAGAAACTTCGAACCATCTATTATTAAAGAGGTTCTAAATACTAGTATTCCTGCTTTATCTAGTCGTTTAATAGGTAACATATCTTTCTTCCTAGAACCAATTATTTTAACTAATATCTTACTATTAATGGGTTATACAACTTCTTATATTCAAAGTGAATATGCTATTTTTAATGCCTATGTCATAGGTATTCTTACAATGCCTTCTTTCTTTATCTCAAGCATTTGTCAAATACTAATACCTGAAGTAAGTAAATACATTAGCCTAAATAATAAAGGTATGTTAAAAAGAAGAATATCTCAGGCTTTAAAATATTCATTTATAATTGGTTTTATATCTTCTTTTTTAATTCTTATATTTAGAGATAATCTCTTAAATATCTTATATAAAACAACCAGTGGTTCTAATTATATATTACTACTTGCGCCAGTATTTACCCTTTTTTACTTAGAAGCCCCCTTAACAAGTACCTTACAAGCTATGGGACACGCTAAAGAAAGTGCTAAAATAACTCTTATAGGTAGCACAATAAAACTAATTACTATGGCTTTAACATCTCTTTTAAAAATAGGTATGTACTCTCTTTTAATTAGTGAAATAGTAAATATCTTCTATGTTGTTATAAAAAGTGCTAAAACATTAAAAAAAGAACTTTAATCTAAAAGTCCTGGTAATATTTTATTTTCATAAGGATAAACAATAATATCTCGTTTATCATTATTATTTATTATTTCAATTATATACCCTTCATTATTTTTATTTGGTTTATGAAAATAAAAGGTATCATCATCACTAGTAGTATTAACCTCTTTCATATTCTTAATTAAGTCATCAATAAGTAAATATCTCTTTTCTAAAACATCACTTAAAAAAGCAACAGTAGAACCATACTTTATATAAACTTCTTCTACACCATCTAAATAATATGTATCATTATTTAAAGTTAAATATTTATGTCTCTTGTCTCTTTTCTGTAACTTTAACATAACAGAATAATCTTCATAATCTTCTACTTTAGAAAGTCTTTCATTAACTTGAATATCATATAAATATTTTTGCATTGCAAGAGATGTAATAATAAGGGCAAAAGACAAAATAACAAAAACCAAAACAAACAATTCTTTTATTTTTTTAGTCATTAAAACACCGCCCTCCATACAAAACGTATTATAACAAAATATCTCCAAAAGAAAAAGATGAAAACGGCAATATTTTTATATTTTTTTATCATATTTAATTATACTATCAAAGAAAAAAAGATATGCCCTTAACATATCAATTTTCTAGGATGAATGGATCATCTTGCGAACCTGTACCAGAAGAAATTTTAACATTCGATGACAGATAAACGACCGGCAAAACTGCATAGTTGTTAGACTCGTCATAGTCGTCGACTTCGCCTTCTGAGAGCACAGAGAACACATGGCTCGCACTGGAAGAGGACGCACTCGGCGATAATGTCCATTGATATCTTCTGCTATTGTATAGCCAATCATTATTTTTACAATCACTTACACTACTGTCATGCCAATAATATAAAACAGTGTTTAAACATTCTGCTCGGTCTGTTGTACTCCCACCACTTGTTGCATACCCGTAATCTGATGGATACATTAAACCTACTTTTCCGGTCCATGTCGTTGTTCTTGATATCGTGTCATTACAGTATGTTCCGTTTGTACATATTTTGCCATTTCTAGTTCCTCTTTCATCTGTATATAATTTACTTGCATTATGACCACTTGATGCTCCTGTATTCCATACAGCATCACTTATTAATGTTTTCAATTTGTCTTTTATGCCTGTACTTGTAAAATTACAACTTGTTGTTAAATTATTTTTACTATCATAACATGTTCCTGATTTATTATTCCAGTATAGAGACCCACCTACAGTTTCACTTTCATAGCCTGGATTTAATAGTTTCATTAAGTCTGCCTGGCTCCATTCATTTACTCCATAACCATCATTAACACTTAATTCACTTGTGTCCCATGAATAACTACCTATTGATTTTGAACGAATTAATTTTACTCTGTCTTCTTTAGTACCAGTACCATCATCTACACCTTTCATGACACCTATGATTCGCCATAGAATTGGTGTTCCTTTTGCTATACCAACTTTGCAATTAACATTAT
>URPE01000021.1 GCA_900549625.1 uncultured Mycoplasmatota bacterium | reverse complement strand
TGGATGAATATATTTAAAAAGAAAGAAAAAATAAATGAACTAAATAGATTATTGATAGATGAGTTAATTGAAGATATTGTTGTTAGTGAAGATGGTAATATAAAGGTAATATTCAAATATGAAGATAAATATTTTGAGGCTCTTGACTTTTTAAATAAACAAAAATATGATATAATACTTCCAAGTTAAAAACGAAAAACAAATACTTTTAAGTATTTTTTTAAATGATAGAATAGAAAGAAGTGATTAAAATGGATATGTACCAAAAAAGAAAAATTAGAGCAGAAAAGAAAAATAATGATAGTCAAAAAAGTTTTTCAAAAGTCCCCATTTCGTGCCTGTCCTGTATTTATGACGACTATCATTTAATCCCTTATAAAATGGGAGTTTTTAAGAATTGAGATCTTGCATGTTTTAATAAAAAGGAAGAAAAATTAAGGGAAATAGGTTAAAATATACTCATTTTTGAGAGGAATTAGAGTACTGGCTTGTAATATGCCGACATATTCAATATTTATAAAAAGAGGTGAAATTATGAATTTAGATTTTGTAAGAAATGATTTTAGATTTAATGCTCGTACATCTGCTGTCATTTATAATAAAGATTTAAGCAAAGTCTTATTATTTAATGTTGAAGGTAGAAATTTCTATATGTTGCCTGGTGGTAGAATAGAAGAATTAGAAGAAAGTATAGATACAATAAAAAGAGAAATAAAAGAAGAAATTGGATGGGATAATATTACATATACTTTTCTAGCTTTGAGCGAAGAATTTGTAACAGATAAAGGGTATAATAATCATCAAATCAATATTATCTATAAGGGAATATATAATGATGAGATTAAAGAAACTAAATTTAAAGGATTAGAAGGAGATTGGATTAACTTTGAGTGGGTTGATGTAAATAATATAAACAATTACAAGATTTTTCCTGAAAAAATTGCTGGAGTAATAAATGGAAGAAGCAAATCAAATCATTTTATTAATAATCTAATTACAGAAGTTAACCCAGATGAATGAAAATAAAACTAATATAAACTGGTTGATAACAATTTAGTCAAGACTACTCCCAAACCCTTATAATATAAGGCAAAACTCCAAAATAGATCTTACACGTTTATGTTAAAATATATTAAAATTTGGTAAATATAAGCATAAAAAGTTTATTTTTAAGTAAAAATTGTTTAGGAATTGATATGGTGAGAACGGCTAGTCAAGACCGAATGAAAATAGAGGTGAAATTATGAAAGATTGGACAAATTATCAAAATAAAACTTATGGTTATGACGTGTGTAAATTACTTATTGAATTTTTAGATAATTATAAAATAGATAATGCAATTGATTTAGGTTGTGGTAGTGGAAACGAAACTGTTTATATGATTAAAAATGGTATTAAAGTTTTAGCTATTGATAGACAATTAAATCAAGATTTTATTTTAAATAGGTTATCAGATAATGAGAAAAAAATGATTTCATTTAAAGAAAGTAGTTTTGAAGATGTAGAATTACCTAATACTAAGTTACTTGCAGCGTTCTTTAGTATCCCATTTTGCAATCCTAACAATTTTGATGAACTATGGACTAAAATTTATAATTCAATTGAAGATAATGGCTATTTTGTAGGGCAATTATTTGGTGATAGAGACGCTTGGAATGTTGTCGAATCAATTAATACATTTTCAATAGATAAAGTAAAAGAGTATTTAAAAAATTATAATATAATCAAATTAGAAGAAATTGAATATGTTAGAGAAAGTGATAATAAAAAGTGGCACTTTTATGATATAATAGCACAGAAAAAAATAGGTAATAAGCATGAATAATGAAAA
The DNA here is from genome assembly GCA_900549625.1 of uncultured Mycoplasmatota bacterium. GTDB lineage: Bacteria > Bacillota_I > Bacilli_A > RF39 > UBA660 > Ventrenecus. Next base: position 21,537 of record URPE01000021.1, on the reverse strand, counting down.
CAAAACTAATATAAATTGGTAAAGTACGACTTATATAAACTCTGTTTTAAACTCTTATTTTATAGGGCTTTCAATTAAATTTCTTTTTACAATTTTTAATAAAAAATTAACAAAAATTATAAGAAAAATTGGGTAAAAACTACTTAAAGAAACTTTTTTATAAGAAGGTGAATATTTTGAAGATAGAAGATTTAAGAAAAGATTATGATGAATTACAAGTTAAATATGGTGCTAAGGGGTTGGATTCTATATATAATGGTGGATGTGAAAAAAATCCTGATATATGTTTTGTTTTTATGAATCCTACAGGAAAAAATATTGCCAGTGATAAATCTTGGAAAGGTAGAAAGTCGCCATGGTTAGGAACTAAAAACATATGGAAGTTGTTCTATAAAGTTGATTTATTAAGTGAAGAAACATTTAACAAAATTCAAGAAAAGAAACCAAAAGAATGGGATTATGAGTTTTGCAACTATGTTTACGAAGAAATTGAAAAAAATAAATTGTTCATTACTAATTTAGGTAAATGTACACAAATAGATGCAAGACCATTGCCTGATGAAGTGTTGAAAAAATATCTTGATTTATTATTCAAAGAAATAAACATAATTAAACCAAAAATAATTATTACTTTTGGAAATCAAGTTAGTTCTATTATTTTAAATAAAAAGATATCTGTATCTGAAAATAGAAAAAAATGTTACAGAATACAAATTAATAAAAACGAATATAAAGTTTATCCTGTTTATTATCCAGTAGGTAATGGCATATTTAATATTGATAAATCGATAGAAGATATAAAATGGATAATTGAAAATGAAATAAAAAAAGAAGAACAAAATCTTCTTTGTGAAATTTTATAGAAAATTGTAATATTAAGATGAAATATAAAGTAGCAGCGTATCTTCGTTTATCAAAAGAAGAATATAGTAATGAAAAAAGAATCAAATAGCATAACTAATCAAAAATTAATTATAGATAATTATTTAAAAGAACATAGAGAATATAAATTAGTTGATTATTATATAGATGATGGTTATTCGGGTACTAATTTTGATAGACCAGAATTTCAAAGAATGTTAGAAGATATAAAAAATAAGAAAATAGATGTAATACTTATAAAAGATATATTAAGACTTGGCAGAAATTATATTGAAACTGGTAATTTTGTAGAAGTGGTATTTCCTGCTATGGGAGTATCTGTAATTTCGGTAGAAGAAAATTAAATTATAAAGTTACCAAACAAGTTGAGTTAGAAAAGGAAAATTGGATTATAACTCCTAATCATCACGAAGCAATTATAAGTAAAGAAAAATTTGATAAAGTGCAAGATATTTTAAATAGACAAGCTAAAGTAAATAAAGATGGAAGTATAGGTATTTTATTTGGTTTTTTAAAGTGCAAATGTAAAATAAGCTAATTGAAATTATAAATGAAAAATTAAATTTATCTAATATTATTAGATTAGAATTAGAAAATAAAGTAAAATGTATTTATATAGATAAGAACAAAAATGTTAAAATTGATATTAAATAAAAAATTTAAAAGAAAGGAGAATAACATATGGACAATAAAAACTTACAAATAACTAATCATGACTTTTTAATATATAGGGATTCAAACAATGATATTAAGGTTAGTGTAATGTTAATAAATAACGATATATGGCTTACTCAAAATTTAATTGCAGAATTGTTTGGTGTGGGAAGAAGTACAATAACAGAACATATTAATAATATATTAAATAGTGGTGAACTTGATGAAAATAACACCGTCGGAAAAACCGACATTGATAATTCTAAAAAACCTGTAAAGATATATAATCTTGATATGATTATTGCAGTTGGATATAGAGTAAATTCAAAAAAAGCAACCAACTTTAGAATTTGGTCTACTAAAATATTAAAAGAATATATGATAAAAGGTGTAGTTATGGATGATGAAAGATTAAAAAATCCTAATTACATATTTGGCGAGGATTATTTTGAAGAAACACTTGAAAGAATTAGAAATATTCGTTCAAGCGAGAGAAGATTTTACCAAAAAATAACCGATATATATTCTTCTTGTAGTGTTGATTATGATAAAGATTCAGAAATAACAAAAGAATTTTTTAAAACAGTTCAAAATAAATTACATTATGCAATAACTGGTAATACTGCAGCTGAAATAATATATAACAGAGTTGATTCAGAAAAAGAAAATATGGGACTAACCAATTGGAAAAATTCTCCTGATGGACCAATCTATAAATATGACGTGGACATTGCAAAAAACTATTTAAATGAAAAGGAATTAAAAGAGTTGAATAGAATAGTAACAATGTATTTAGATTATGCAGAATTACAAGCAGAAAATCATAATGCTATGACTATGAAAGATTGGGTAGAAAAGTTGAATGCATTTTTGCAATTTAATGGTAAAGAAATATTACACAATGCAGGGAAAATATCGGCTAGTGTTGCAAAAGAATTAGCTTATAAAGAGTATGATAAATTTAAAGTTAAACAAGACAAATTATATAAATCAGACTTTGATAATTTTTTAAATGAAGCAAGAATGATAGAAAATGGAAGTGATAAATAATGGATATGTATCAAAAAAGAGAAATGAGAAAAAATAAAAAAATGAACGAAGATAAAAAAAGTTTACCATCAACGGGTATCAATTGGGAAATAACGACTTATGGAAAACTTCCTAGAAAGGCTTGTAAATAAAGGGATTTAATCGTATTTCTTTTTACATTTTATAGGTGAAAAATGATAAATTTTTAAAGAAAATAAGGGCAATAATGACTTATGAAAAAATATATTAAAGAAACAAAAGGAGATGTTTTGAATGAATTTTGAAAAGGAGATAACTGTAACTGTTAGTTTTTCGAAGGATGAATTGATAAAATTTTTTGATGTTAATAATTATAAGAGAGTCGATAATTATGTTGTTGATGATATATATTATGTTCCGAGTGAGATGGATTTAAAACTAAATCCTTTAGAAATTTTAAAGAAAAGTATTTTAGTTAGAAGTATTGATGATAAAAAACACTATCTTATGTATAAATACAAAGAGTATGATGCTAATGAAAATATAATTAAGCAAGGAAAATCAAAAGTTCAAGTTACTAATAAAGATGATGCTAATGAATTTTTAAAAACTATGGGATATAAAGAGTTAATAAGAATAGTTGACTATATAGATGTTTATGAAAAAGAAGGATTGCAAATTTGTGTTGAAGACGTTAATGATAAATATTTATTTATTGAAACTGAGGAAAATGAAAAATATAATACTATAGAAAAAATGATTAATGCTCTAGAAAGTACTGGAATTAATTATGATAAAAACAATTATTTTGTAAACAAAGCAAAAATTATTTTTGAAGAAAAATACAGAAATAATTAATAAATAAAGAAAGTGATAAAATTTAGTGATGAATAATAAAGTGGCAGCATATCTTCGTTTATCAAAAGAAGAATTTAGCAATGAAAAAGAATCTAATAGTATAACTAATCAAGAATTAATTATATATAACTATTTAAAAGAACATAAAGAATACAAATTAACTGGTTATTATATAGATGATGGATAATTCAGGTACTAATTTTGATAGACCAGAATTCCAAAGAATGTTAGAAGATATAAATAACAAAAAAATAAATGTAATAATTATAAAAGATTTAGCAAGGCTTGGTAGAAATTACATTGAAACAGGTAATTTTATAGAAGTGATATTTCCTGCTATGGGAGTATCTGTAATTTCAGTAGATGAAAATTGTGAAATCGATTCATCAGATTACTATAGTGATGATTATTTGCCATTAAAGAATTTGTTTAATGATACGTATGCAAAAGATATATCAAAGAAAGTAAGAAGTTCTTTAATAGTAAAGAAATATAATGGAGAGTTTGTTGGTAAATTAGCCCCTTATGGATATATAAAAGATCCAAAAGATAAACATAAATTTTTAATTTATAAAAATTTATCTCATATAATTAAAAAAATATTTAATATGATACTTAACGGAAAAAGTAGAAGAGAAGTTGCTGCCTTTTTGAACGATAATGATATATTAACTCCAAGTGAGTATTTAAAAATTAATACGTATAAAGATACAACTATAATGAAAAAGTTGAATCCTGAAATGGTAAATTCAATATTAAGAAACGAAAATTATACGGGAACATTATTTCAAGGAAAGAAAAGAAAACTAAATTATAGGATTGATAAGAAAGTAAAGTTAGACAAAGAAAATTGGATCGTTACTGAAAATCATCACGAAGCAATCGTAAGTAAAGAAGATTTTGATAAAGTACAAGATATTCTAGATAGGAAATCTAAAGTAAATAAAGATGGAAGCATTGATATATTATCTGGAATTTTAAAGTGTAAATGTTGTGGCAGTAATATGATAAAAAGAATATCTAAATGTAAGGTTTATTACTATTGTTCTAATTATTATAGAAAAAAGAATTGTATAAACAATAAATCAACATCCAAAAGTACAGTAGAGGAATTTATAAAAAAAGAATTAAATATAATTGAGATTACTAGATTAAATATTGATAATAATATAAAATATATTAGTGTTTTTTCTAATAATGAGATTGAAATTATAAAAAAGAATGGAAGTGATAAATAATGGATATGTATCAAAAAAGAGAAATGAGAAAAAACAAAAAAATGAACGAAGATAAAAAAAGTTTACCATCAACGGGTATCAATTGGTTTCCGGGCCACATGGCTAAAACTAGAAGATTAATTGGTGAAAAATATCCCCTTATAGATATTGTTTATGAGGTAGTAGATGCAAGAATCCCTTTTTCATCAAAGATTAAAGATATTTATAATATCATTGGTAATAAGCCTAAGATCATTATTATGACTAAGAAGGATTTATGTGATATTAAAGTTACTGAAAACTGGATTAAATATTATGAAAGCCTAGGTAATCATGTTTTATTAGTTGATCTAAATAATACTAATGATTATGAGAAAATTATATCTCTTACTCATGAATTAATGGCACCAGTACAAGCTAAAAGAATAGATAAAGGCATGAAAGAAAAAGAAATTAGAGCTTTAGTAGTTGGCATCCCAAATGTTGGTAAAAGTACGCTTATTAATCGCATGTGTAAACGAAAAGTAGCGGGTGTAGCTAATAATCCTGGTGTTACTAAAAATCTTACTTGGTTAAGAACTCATAGTGATATCCTTCTTTTAGATACCCCAGGTATCTTATGGCCAAAATTAGAAGGTGAGTCAGCTTTAAACCTTGCCACATTTACCGCGATTAGACAGGAAATATTACCACATGATGATGTAGCAGTCTATATACTAAAAAAATTATCTAGTTGTTATCCTAAGATTTTAAAAGAGGTATACAACTTAGATGAAGTAACAGATGAAAGTATTATAGAGTCTTATGAAACAATAGGTAAAAGTATTGGTGCTATAAAAGGTGGCGAGGTTGACTATGATCGCGTATCAATCAAAATAATTAATGATATTAAGACCGAAAAAATAAAGGGAGTAACATTTGACCAAAGATGAAAAAAAGTGAATTAGAAAATATTGATAACTTAAAATATGAAAAAGAACTTTATGCTAAAGGATATAACCTAATTGTTGGTTGTGATGAAGCAGGTCGTGGTCCTTTAGTTGGCCCAGTAGTAGCAGGAGCTGTCATTTTACCTAAAAATTACTCCTTAAAAGGCCTTACAGACTCCAAAAAACTAAGTGAGAAAAAAAGAGAAGAATACTTTGAAACAATTAAGAGGGAAGCAATATGTGTTGGCATTGGTATAGTAAGTAATAAAGAAATTGATGAAATAAATATCTATGAAGCCAGTCGCTTGGCTATGAAAAGGGCTATTATAGATATGCATCATGCTTATGATTATGTCCTAACTGACGCTATGCCCATTAATGATTTAGAAGTGCCCGTAACACCTATTATTAAAGGCGACTTATTATCAATTACCATTGCCGCAGCCAGTGTCATAGCCAAAGTTACAAGAGACCATATCTTATATGATTTAGATAAATTATACCCAGAATATGAGTTTGCCCGTCATAAAGGCTATCCAACTAAAAGACATCTTGAATTGTTAAGACTTTACGGTCCTACTAGTGATTACCGGTTTACATATAAGCCTGTTCGTGATTTAATAGAAAAAGGTGATGTTGATGAAAAAACTAGGTAATAAAGACTATTGGTGTGAAATCTTCTTTCTTTTTTCTTTTATTTTTGGAATTGAATTAATCTTTCGGGTTGTATCATCATTTAATATTTTTGATTATGCAACCTTAAGAATAATGTTATCATCTTTATTTCTTGCTATAATTATTGAATTTCTTATTTCCTTCATTAAGAAAAAGCAAAAAAGAGAAAATGCTATCTTTCTTGTTTTGTTTGTCGTATCATTATATTCTTGGCTGCAAGCAGGATTTAGAAATTTCTTAGGTGTTTATGTTTCTGTTGGTACTTCTAGTCAAGCCCATGCTGTTATGTCTTACGTTAAAGAATTCTTGGCTAGTTACAAACCTGTTTATTACTTTATTTGGGTGCCTCTTATAATATTTCTAATTTATTTGCGGTCACCTAAAAAATGGGATAAAAAAAGAAAAAAAAGAATTCATACTAAGACAAGAGTAACTTCTCTTGTTACGGCCTTCATCGTAGGTATCATATATATGAGTAGTATTTATTTAGAATTTATGCAAAATCCTATTCAAATGATTCCTAATAGTACCTTGTTTTTTTCGCCAACTAATTCTTCCATCGCTATTAATCAATTTGGAACAAGTGTTTTTGGTATTCTTGATGTAAAAAGTGTTATGTTGCCTCGTATGGTAATAAATACTAAAAGTAATTATGAAGAAAAAGATACTGAAGATATAACAAGCGAGTTATTAAAAGAAATTATAAGCGAAGAAACAGATCCTATAATGAATTCTTTAAATCAATATTTTTTAAATCAAAAAACTCATGAAGATAATGAGTATACTGGTTTATTTGCCGGTAAAAATATTATAGTTCTTATGCTAGAATCTGCAAATAATATTATTGAACATGAAGAATATTATCCTAACTTTAGTAAAATTTTGAAACACTCATGGTATTATAAAAATCACTATAGTCCAAGGAACTCTTGTGCTACTGGCGATAATGAATTTAGCGGTATGACCTCACTTTATGCTCTAAACACATCATGTACAACCAACACTTATCCAGAAAACAAATATTTCACATCCATTTTTAATCGCTTTAGAGATGCTGGTTACACGACTAGTAGTTATCACGATTATGACTCAACATTTTATAAAAGAGACATTTATCACATTAATATGGGAAGTGAAAAATATTATGATGCCAACGATTTATCAATTTATTTAGATCCAACAACAACTATTGAATGGCCTAGTGACGAAGAATTTATTGAAAAATCTAGTGAGATATTTACTAAAACCTCACCATTTATGGCTTGGCTTACAACTGTAACTCCTCATCAGCCTTACGATGGCGACAGCACTGAAAGTAATAAATATTTTGACTTGTTTAGTGATACTAATTATCCAGATACCCTAAAAAGATATATGTCTAAATTAAAGGTAACAGATGATGCCCTTGGAAAATTGCTAACCATTTTAGAGAGTAAAGGTATATTAGGTGATACAGTGATTGTTTTGTATGGTGATCATTATCCATATGGCCTTGCTGATGAAGAAGTGGGGATGGTTGTTGATTATGACGTTTATGATTTTAATGAAATAGAACATACCCCATTTGTAATTTATAATAGCAAATTAGAACCGCATGTATATGAAGAAAAAACAAGTTACATAAACCTAATGCCAACAATAGCCAATCTTTTTGGCCTAGACTATGATAGTAGGTTTTATATGGGAGAAGACTTATTTGCAGATAACTTTTCTAGCCGTGTTGTCTTTGCGGACTCCTCTTGGGAAGATAATGTAGCTCGGTATAATGCTTCAAGCGGTGTAGTAACTTATCTAAGCGATAAAAGATACACAACTAAAGAACTTCAAAGTATAAATAAAACAATTTATGAAAAAAAAGAAATGAGTAAACTAGCTATTACTAATAATTATTTTGAATACTTAGAAAATAAATTAAAAGAAAAAACTAAAGAAAGGGAAGAGAAAAATGAAAAAACTAATGATCGTGGAATCTCCTCACAAGAGTAAAACAATTGCCGCCTTTTTAGGTAAAGATTATAAAGTAGTTTCTAGTAAAGGCCATATTATGGATTTGGCAACCACTGGTAAATTTGGCCTAGGTGTAGATGTCGATAATGACTTTAAAGCAAGTTATGTTCCTATTAAAGGCAAAAAAAGTTTAATTACTGAACTTAAAAAAGACGTTAAAAATGCAAGCCTTGTTTATCTTGCTACCGACCCTGACCGTGAAGGAGAAGCAATTTCATGGCATTTAAAAGAAAGCCTAGGCATTAAAGATGATGACTATGTACGTGTAACATTCAATGAAATAACTAAAGGTGTTGTCCAAAAGGCTATTGAAAATCCAAGAAAAATCGATGATAACTTAGTGAAAAGCCAAGAAACAAGAAGAATTTTAGATCGCATTATTGGTTTTAGATTAAGTAAATTAATGCAAAGTAAAACTGGTGGTAAAAGTGCTGGTCGTGTTCAAAGTGTTGCTCTAAAACTAATTGTTGATAGAGAAAGAAAAATTGCTGCCTTTACACCAGAAGAATATTGGACCATTGAGGCTTTATTCTCCGATTTCAAAGCTACTTTAGAAAAATATCAAAACAAAAAAATTACAATAAAGGGTGAGAAACAAGCAAGCGATATAGTTGCTTCCTTATCTAAAGCTTTCAAAATTGCGGACGTAGAATCAAAAGAAACCAAAAGGGCTAGTAAACCAGTATTCAAAACTACAACTATGCAAACGATGGCTTCTAATAAACTTGGCTTTGCTTCATCAAGAACTATGCGTATTGCTCAAAAATTATACGAAGGTGTTGAACTTGAAAATAAAGAAAGCATCGGTTTAATTACCTATATGCGTACTGATTCTGAACGTGTATCACCAGAATTTGTACATGAAACTAAAGAATTTATTACCAAAAAATATGGTAAAGAGTATGTTGGCACTGTAAAAGTACCTAAGAAAAAAGAAAATATTCAAGATGCCCATGAAGGTATTAGACCAACTAGTATTAAAAGAACGCCAGAAAGTATCAAGGCTTACTTAACTCCCGAAGAATATAAATTGTATCACATGATTTACTACCGAGCCCTAGCAAGTCTTATGGCCCCATCAGGTCTTATTAATACAACAGTTAAACTATTAAACAATGACTATGAATTTAAATCTACTGGTTCTGTTTTAAAGTTTGATGGTTATTTAAAAGTATATGCTTCTTATGAAGAACAAAAAGATACAATCTTGCCAGATTTTGCTAACTATAAAAGTGATGTTGTAGTGGCAAACGATATTGTAAAAGAACAACATTTTACTAAACCAGAGCCAAGATTTACAGAGGGGTCTTTAATTAAGGAAATGGAATCTCTTGGTATTGGTAGACCTAGTACATATGCTCCTACTATTGCTGTTTTAAAAGAAAGAAGTTATATAGTTGTTGAAGATAAAAAATTAGTACCAACCGAAATAGGTATTGAAACAACTGATAAACTACAGAAATTTTTTAGTAATATTGTTAATGTTAAATATACAGCTGATATGGAAAATGACTTAGACTTAATCGCTGAAGATAAAAAAGATAATATCAAAGTCTTAAAGAGTTTCTATGATGAATTTGAACCAATGGTGGAAGATGCCTTTAAAAATATGGAGAAAAAAGCCGCTGAAGAAGTTGGTGAAAACTGTCCAGAATGCGGTAGTCCTCTTGTTAAAAGGCGTGGCAAATTTGGTGAGTTTGTCGCATGTAGTAATTATCCAAACTGCAAGTATATTAAAAAAGATGAACCTAAAATAACTACTATAATGCCATGTCCAAAATGTGCTGGCACTATCGTTGAGAAAAAAACTCGTAAGGGTAAAATATTCTATGGTTGCAACAATTATCCAAAATGTGACTTTGCTAGCTGGGATAAGCCAATTGAAAAAAAGTGCCCAGAATGTAATGGCACCTTACTTGAAAGTAAAAAACATACTATTTATTGTATGAACTGTGATTATAAAGAAGAATAACTAAACGTAATGAAATAAATTGTATGTATATCAAAAAAAATTTAAAGTAAGAGGATATTTTTTATAAGAAGTGCTATTAAAAATGTTTTACAAACGAAGAAAAAAATGATAGAATGAATTTATCAGATTTAAGTGGGCAGAAATTCCCACTTTTATTATTGAAAGGTTGGGTGGTTATGGAAAAACTAGAAATGATTAAAAAGGCTATTGAAGGACCATTAAAAGAAATAGAAATGGTAGTAGACGATATTTCTTTTGTAAAAGAAGGTTCTTATTACTTTTTAAGAATAGTCTTAGATAAAGTTGGAGGAATTGATATGGATGCAATTGTTGAAGCAACGCATATTATTAATCCAATTATTGATGAGTTAGATCCATATGAAGAATCTTACATATTAGATGTATTAAGCAAAGAAAGAGGCGAGTAAAATGGATAAGAAAGAATTTATTAAAGCCCTAAACCATATTATTGAAGAAAAGGGTATAAGTAAAGATGTTGTTTTTGATGGTTTAGAGGCAGCACTTGCAACCGCATATAAAAAGAACTTTGGCTCAAAAACTAATGTTTTAGTAAAAATGGATAGAGAAACTGGAGATATTAAAGTTTACTCTTATTATGTTGTTGTTGATGATTATGACGATGGTATTGACACAGTGGATGAAGAAGGAAATGAAGTTCATATTCCACCAGAGATTAATATTGATGCCCAAATGCTTTTAGAAGAAGCAAGAGAAATAGACCCTACTATAAATGTGGGAGAAACTATTGAAAAAGAAGTTACCCCAAAAGATTTTGGCCGTGTTGCGGCTGGAACTGCTAAACAAGTTCTAACCCAAAAAATAAGAGAAGCTGAACGTGAAGTTATCATGGGTGAATTCCAAGATAAAGAAGGCGAAATGATGATGGGTATGCTTGCTATGGAAGATCAAAGAAATTATTATATTGATTTAGGTAAATCAAGAGGTATCTTGCCAAAAAGTGAAATGATACCTGGCGAAACATTAAAAATGGGCACTAGTATTCGAGTTTATATAACTAAGGTTGAAAGTACACCAAAAGGACCACTTATCTTATGTTCACGTAAACACTATGGCTTTGTAAGAAGACTATTTGAAACTGAAATCCCTGAACTTGTTGATGGCACAGTAATGCTTTATTCGTGCGTAAGAGAAGCTGGTATAAGAAGTAAAGTAGCAGTTTATTCAACTGACGATCGCGTTGACCCAGTTGGGGCTTGTATTGGCGAGCATGGTTCTAGAATAGCTAATATTTTAAAAGAATTAAATGGTGAAAAAATTGATATTGTAAGATATTCCGAAAATCCTGAAGAATTTATTGCCAGTGCCTTATCACCTGCTAAAGATGTAACTGTAAATATTATCGACCCAGTAAAAAAAGAAGCGTTAGCTATTGTGCCAGATGATTGTCTATCACTTGCCATTGGTAAGAAAGGTACAAACATTAAATTAGCAAGTAAACTTACTCATTATAAAATTGAGGTTACAACTCTTGCTAAAATAAATGAACAAGCTAATAAATAATGAAAATAAAAATATTTTCCCATAAAAGCGACCCCGATGGTATTGGTTCTGTTATCGTAGTTTCACTAGCGTACCAAAACACTTCCTTTGAGGTATTTCCTAATAATAGAGAGTTAGATGAAAGGTTAGATGAATTTTTAGGTAATAAAGAATATCTTGATTATGATAAAATCTATATTGCCGATTTGTGTCCCAATAATGCTCTTTTAAAGAAAATGGCTAGTTTAGCTAGTAACCCCTTTGTAGTATATGATCATCACTTATCATCTTCTAAAGAAACAGATAGTTATTCTTTTGTCCATATTGAGTCTTCTAATCATGAGTGCGCAACTAGTCTTTTGTATGAGGATTTAAAAGTTATGTTTGATAATGATACTTTAAACACACTCGTATATCTAACAAGAATGCATGATACTTGGTTATGGAAAGAAGAAAATGTAACTAAAGCTTTGGATCTTGAAAGTATCTACCATTATTTAGGTGCATATGGGTATTACTATCATTTTCGGGACAAGTGTTTAAAAAACGATAACGTTTTCTTTAATAAAGAAGAAGAAAGATGGCTAATTTATCAAAATAAAGAAGAACAAGAAAAAATAAAAGATATTTTAAATAGATTAGCAATTAAAAAGGTTGAAGGTGTCACCTTTGCTTCAGTTTATGGGCCATATTTACTAAGAAATTTAGTAGCTGATAGTTTAAGAGATAGAAAAGACAATATCGATATTTTAATTTATTTAACACCTGATAATGATACTATTTCTTTTCGATCTATCAGTGGTGTGCCAGTTAACGATTTAGCCGAAAAGCTAGGTGGTGGGGGACACGCTAAGTCAGCCAGTACTTATTTAACAAAAGAAACTGAAGGGTTTATACGAAAAAAATATTTTTAAAATTTTAAGGGAGGTTTTTAGATGAAACAAAGAAAAATTCCGATGCGCACATGCGTAGTTACCAGAGAAAAATATCCTAAAAATGAACTCATAAGAGTTGTTAGAACTCCAGAAGGTAATGTTCTAGTTGATGCGTCTGGTAAACAAAATGGTAAAGGGGCTTATTTAAAGTTAGATGAGATAGTTATTAATAAGGCTCGTCAAAGTAAAGTTTTAGACCGAACTTTAGAGACTGTTGTTCCAGATAATATATACGAAGAACTTTTAGGACTTATAAATTCATAATGCCAGGAAAAAGAAATAATTACATTAGTTTTGATACTTACTTTATGATGATGGCCTTAATGGTTAGAGAAAGAAGTAAGGATCCTAAAACCCAAGTAGGGGCAGTAATTGTCCGTGACAATCGTATTTTAGGGACTGGCTATAATGGGACTAGCAAAGGTATAACCGATGATGAAATGCCGTGGAACTCGTTAGGCGAAGCAAATAATGATTTAATGAATATCAAAAACTCATTTGTTGTCCATGCCGAAGCTAATGCCTTAGATAGCATAGAAAATAAAAGTTCTTTAAAAGGTTCTACTATGTATGTTACCCTTTCACCATGTCCAGAATGTGCTAAAAGAATTGCTAATTCTGGTATCAAAAATATTATTTATTTTGCTCCTTATAAAAAAGAAGAATTGGTATTAGTATCTAACTATATTTTAAAAAAAGCAGGAGTAACGATAGAACAATACGCGGGTGAAGCAATCTGGGATGTTTTAGAAAGATGCCAAAAAAAAGTTTTTGAAGAGGAAAACTTAATTAGAAAATTAATACCTAAAAATTAGAAAGGATGTGTTATTATGACAGTAAAAGAATATGCTGAAAGTGTTTCTTTAAGTGTAGCAGAAATACTTAAAAAATGTGAGGATTTAGGAATCGAGGTCAAAAATGCCAGTGATATATTATCAGATGATGATGTCATAAACTTAGACTTTGCTACCAACTTAATTAGTTCTGATAGTGAATCTACTTACGAAGATGAAGATAGTATGGATGAGGTTGTAGAAGATCTTGTTATGCGTACCAATGTGCATACAATGAATCCTGAAACTAAAAAACAAAAGTTAAAGAAACGCAGTGAACTAGAAAACAGTAAATCAGAATATCTATCAAAAAGAAAAGAAATGTATAAACATAAAGAAAAATTAATGAAAGATAAAGTTGCTGATGATATTGTAATCTATAAAAATGATATGACAGTTGGTGCTCTTGCTGAGGCCTTAAAAGTAAATGGGATGGAAATCATTAAAAAATTAATGAGTCTAGGTATGATGTTATCACTTAATCAAGGTATCGACTTTGCTACCTCTGAATTAATTGCGTCTGAATACCAAAAAACTTTAAAAAAAGAAGAAACCCAAGATATAAGTAACTTTGAAGAATATGAAATTCATGACGATGAAGAGTCTTTAGTTTTAAGACCTGCTGTAGTAACTATTATGGGTCATGTTGATCATGGTAAAACAACACTTTTAGATTACATTAGACATAGTAAAGTAGTTGATACTGAGTTTGGCGGTATTACCCAACATATTGGTGCTTATCAAATTACTCATGAAGGTAAGAAAATAACATTTATTGATACGCCAGGTCATGCTGCTTTTACTGAGATGCGTGCTCGTGGGGCTAGTGTAACGGATATCGTTATTATTATTGTTGCTGCTGATGACGGAGTTATGCCTCAAACAAAAGAAGCTATTGATCACGCGAAAAGTGCTGGGGTGCCTATAATCGTGGCAGTAAATAAAATTGATAAACCAAATATTAATGTTGAACGTGTTATGCAAGAAATGAGCGAAAATGGTATTACGCCAGAAGAATGGGGTGGCGATGTTCCATTTGTTCGTGTCTCAGCTGTGACTGGTGAAGGAATAGATCGCTTACTTGAAACCATTCAAATTATTAGTGAAGTTAATGGTTATAAAGCTAATCCTAATCGTTATGCTATGGGTACCGTTATTGAATCAAAAGTTGATAAAAATATTGGTGGAGTAGCATCGTTACTTATTCAAAATGGTACGCTTAGATTAGGTGATCCAATTGTTGTAGGAACATACTTTGGCCGTGTTAGAACAATGAAAAATGATTTAGGAGAAAACGTCTTAGAAGCAGGTCCATCTACACCAGTAGAAATTACGGGCATTTCTGATAATCCTAGTGCCGGTGATAAATTTATGGCCTTTGAAACTGAAACCGAAGCCAAAAGTGTTGCCTCTAAAAGAGCGGCTATTGCTAAAGAAAATAAATTCAAAAAAGAAGTTGTATCCCTAGATGATTTATTTGCTAAAATTAAAAGTGGTCAAAAAGAAATTAATGTCGTATTAAAAGCCGATGTAAGAGGTAGTGAGGAAGCCGTTAAAAATGCCCTTGAAAAAATAGACGTTGAAGGCGTTAGAGTAAACGTTATTAGAAGTGGTATAGGAACAATTACTGAAAGTGATATTGTTTTAGCCAATGCTTCTAATGCTATTGTAATAGGTTTTAATGTAATGCCAAGTAATATTACTCGTGAAGTAGCAAAAGAATATAATGTTGATATTCGTCTTTATACAATTATCTATAAAGCCGTTGAAGAAATGGAACTTGCTATGAAAGGTATGTTAGACCCAGAGTTTGAAGAAAAAACATTAGGTAGTGCCGAGATTAGAAAAATATTTACTTTCTCAAAAATTGGTAAAATTGCTGGCTGTTATGTAACCGATGGTATAATAAAACACCCAAGTCATGCCAAAGTAATTCGTGATGGAGTTATCATATATGATGGTGACATATCTACTATTCAAAGAGAAAAAGATACTGTAAAAGAAGTTAAAAAAGGATTTGAATGTGGTATTACCTTAGATAACTATAGCGATATTAAAGAAGGAGATACAATTATATCTTACGAAATGGTGGAGATAAAAAAATGAGTAGTTTAAAGATTTTGCGGATCAATAGTGAACTAGAAAAAACTTTATCTAACATTATCCTTACTGAAACTAATGATGAATTTTTAAAAACAGTTACTATTACTAGTTGTGATGTTTCAAAAGATTTATCATATGCTAAAGTATATTTTACCACAATGAGTAATATGGACCAAAAACAAGCTGAAAAAGAAATGAATGAGGCAAGTGATTTCTTTAGAAAATTTGTTGCTAAAAAAATGGATTTAAGACAAACTCCTAAATTACATTTTGTTTATGATGAATCAATTGCTTATGGTAATAAAATAGAACATATAATAGAAAGTATCCATAAAAAAGAAAACTAAATTCTAAAAAGCTCGCTTACATGCGAGTCTTTTTTAGTATTAGAAATATAGTAAATATGTTATACTAATAAAGAAAAAATTACTAGTAAGATTGCAAATAGTAATTTTGTGAGAAATAAGAGGTGTAATAAATTATGCATAATGGTGTATTATTAATCGATAAACCAGCTGGATTCACAAGTCGTGATATTGTAAATCAAGTTGGGAAAATCTTTCATACAAAAAAAGTTGGCCATACAGGAACCCTTGATCCTATGGCTACCGGTGTTTTAATTCTTTGTATTGGTTCTTATACTAAATTAGTAGATAACTTAACTAGTAAAAATAAAGAATATATAGCAGTGATGCAGCTTGGTCTTTTAACCGATACGCTAGATACAACTGGTAAGACCCTAAAAGAAGAAAGTGTTAATATTAGTAAAGATCAAATCTACGCTGCTTTTAAAAATTTTCCTCGTGAATATAACCAGGAAGTACCAAGTTATTCAGCTGTTAAAATTAATGGTAAAAAGTTATATGAATACGCAAGAGAAGGGATAAGCATACATTTACCTAAACGCATGGTTTCTATATATTCATTAGAAATACTTAGTATTGATAATAATGAAGTAACTTTTAAAACTTGTGTTTCTAAAGGGACATATATAAGAAGTCTTATTAGAGATTTAGGTGCTTCTTTAAAAACATACGCTTCTATGCGTAGTTTAAGAAGAGTGAGTCAAGGTGCGTTTGCTATTAATAAATGTTTAAAAATAAGTGATATTACTGAAAATACGAGTCTTCTTACTTTAGATGATTTATTTAGCTATCCGCATTTCTCTTTAAATGACACCGAATACCAAAAAGTATTAAATGGTAATAAACTATCTCTTAATAGTGAATCTTTATACTTACTTTTAACTTATCAAAATAAAACGATAGCTTTATACATGAAAGATGGTGATACATATCGCATTGTCTTTAAAGATACTAATTAAAACAAATAAAAAAATGGTTTATTTACTAAGCCATTTCTTTTACTTTGCTTGAAAGTCTTGATTTTTGACGATTAGCTGTATTTTTCTTTATAAGACCTTTACTAACAGCTTTATCTATATATTTTTGAGTATTTGCAAGGAGTTCTTGAGCATTATCTTTTTCTCCAGCCTCAATAGCTTTATCGCAAAGTCTAATATAATTTTTAACACGAGCTTTTAATTCATGATTATTATCTGTTTTCTTAGCAATAACTTTAATTGCTTTCTTAGAACTTTTAATATTTGCCATATGTATCTCCTTTCTTGTTAAGTCTATATAATTCTAACAGATTCCTCGTAAATGAGCAACCCTAAAATGCATGTTTTATCTCTAAATTGCAACTTTTTATAAATTAAAAGACTAGATTATTATCTATATTTCTGATATAATTTTTTTGGGGAAAAGGTGATACTATGTTTAATGAGGCTACATTAAAAAAACTTCTATTAAGTGATTCTGGTAAAGTTATAGGTATTGTTTCATATAATCCTGAGATTAATTTTAAAGAAGAATATAGAAGACCTTTTATAAGAAATGGTAAAGTAATAGTTGATTCTATCGGTCGGGTAAATTATAACATGTTAGATACATTTATTGTTACTTCTTTAAACGATTACTATAGTAAAATTTACTTAACAAAAGATGAAGATAAAAAAAATCAAAATATATTAACTTATCAAGAACTTTATAATATGTGGCAAAATATCGTTAAAGCCAAAAATATGCGTGATATTAATTTAAACGCATATTATGATGACTTAGTATATCGCTTGTATTTACTTGGTTACCACAATTAATGCCTTAAAAGGCATTTTTAAAACAATTTAAAAGAAAACAAAAGTTTGTATGGAGGCTTACATGGAATTTATTAAAGGAAATATAAGACAAGTTATTTTTAGTGGGGAAACTGGTTTTTTTGTTGGTACATTTAAAGCAAAAGAAGTGTCTGATGCCTTAAACGAAATAAAAAATAAAGTTGTTGTTGTAACAGGACTTTTAATTGATCCTAACCTAGAAGATACTTATATACTGCAAGGCAAATATGTAAGACATGATAGATATGGTATGCAATTTCAATTTAAAGAATATGAGAAATTAATGCCTGAAGGGATTGACGCGATAGCAGAATTTCTTTCTAGCCCATTAATAAAGGGGTGTGGCGAGAAAACTGCCCATAGTATAGTAGAAACCCTAGGCGACAAGACATTAGATTTAATTAAAGAAGATATAAGTAATTTATTATTAGTACCCAATATGACTGAAAAAAAAGCCAAATCAATATATGAAAGTGTTCTAAATTATAGTGCAGTAGATGATACACTAGTAAGGTTAAAAGCACTTGGCTTTACCATACCAGAAGCTACAAGACTAGTTAAAAACTATCAAGATAAGGTCGCTGTTTATTTAGAAGAAAATATTTATTATTTTAAAGAGTTTGTCCCTTTTGATAAATTAGATCGTATATTTAAAAACAATCATGATGAATTAGATATAGTAAGACAAAAAGAATGTTTAGTAGAAACAATGGAACGAATAAGTAATAAAAATGGCGATATTTACTATGCAAAAGAAGAATTATTATCAGGTCTTAAAAGTGAGTTTCATATTTTTATATCTTTAGAAGATCTAGATAAAGTCTTAGATATATTAAAAACAAGTGAAAGAGTTACTATTGTTGATGAGTCCATTTATCTTACTAAATATTATGATATGGAATTTGATATAGCCCATATTTTAAAAAGAATGATGAGTTACCCTAAAAAAGAGATTAAAAATTTTGCTAGTAAAATAAAAGAGTTACAAAGTATATTAGGGGTTAAGTATAATAGTGATCAAAAAGAGGCTATTCTAAAAGCTCTAGAAAATCCTGTAAGTATCATATCAGGAGGCCCTGGTACTGGTAAAACGACAATTGTTAATGCCATAACCAAGCTTTATATTGATATATACAAATTAAGTCCCATAGACACGATTACATCAATTGCTCTTTTAGCCCCGACTGGTAGAGCGGCTAAAAAACTTTCTACAAGTACCAATTTGCCAGCTAGTACCATTCACCGTTATTTAAAATGGAATAAAGATACAGATGATTTTGCTATCAATGAAAATAACAAGAATAGACATAAACTAATTATTGTTGATGAAACGAGTATGATAGATGAATATTTATTTGTATCATTACTTAAAGGTATTGAAGAAAAAGCCCAAATCGTTTTTGTTGGTGATACATTTCAATTACCTAGTGTAGGAGCTGGTTTAGTATTAAATGATTTAGTTAATTCTAAGTTATTTCCTTTTACTTCGCTAGAAACTATTTATAGACAAAGTGATAACTCTTATATACCAATACTAGCCAAAGAAATAAAAGACCATGAAATAGGAGAAGATTTTGATTTAAAGAAAGATGACTATAACTTCATTCCTTGTGAATCAAGAAATTTAAAAGAAATGTTAAAGCAAATTATACATAAAAGTCTTGCTAAAGGGTTAAAAGCCGATGATGTACAAATCCTTGCCCCTATGTATAAAGGGGAAAATGGTATAGATAATTTAAATGTTTTATTACAAGATATATTTAATCCTCGTGCTGAAGAAAAAAAAGAATTTAATTATATAGATGTCACGTATAGAGAAAAAGATAAAGTCTTACAACTAGTAAATAATCCCGATTGCAATGTTTATAATGGTGATATTGGTTATATTGAAAGTATTGAAGAAAAAAGTTATCCTAAAAAGCACTTAGAAATGACTATTAATTTTGATGGTAACCGAGTTATATATGGTAAAGAAGACTTAGCAAGCATAAAACATGCTTATGCTATTACAATACATAAAAGTCAAGGTAGTGAATTTGCCCACGTTATTTTACCAATAAGTAAAAGCTACTATAAAATGCTTTATAATAAATTAATTTATACAGGTGTTTCAAGAGCTAAAAAGTCACTCATTATAATAGGTGAAGAACCATCATTTAAAATGGCTGTTTTAAATGACTATTCAACCAATAGAAAAACATCATTAAAAGAAAGTCTTATGTATACTTTTACTAAAAAAAGATAAACTAAACATGAGGTGATTAAATGAAAAACATGATGATTGGTGCTTGTGCTGGTCTTTCTTGTGGTATGGGTGTCATGGCTTATTGTTTAACAAATCAAAAAACAAAGCAAAAAGCCGACAAAGTCCTTAATAAAGCCATGGATAGTGCAAGTGATATGTTAGATGACGTAAAAAGAAAGATGAGTTAGTCTTTCTTTTTTAATAATACATTCCCTTAAAGCAGTGCAAAAAAATCATGAAAATCACAAGTTTTTGCAAATATTTGTTAAAAAAAACAATATTAACCTTAGACAAAATACCTGGTTCTAATAAAGACAGTATAAAAATCAGGAATGTTTTAGACTGATTACTTGATAAATAAGATTCTAAAAAAGTATTAAAAAAGTCTGCTTAATAGCGGATTTTTTTTCTTGACTTTTTATTCGGGGGGGGGGTTATAATAGTGATATATATTAGAATAGAGGTATTGATTATGAATGGTAAGAAAAAATGTTCAAAAATATTATTGATTTTTGGCGTATTAATAGGCGTAGTAGGTGTAAGTTATGCTTTGTGGCGTGCATCTTTTAGTAGTACAAATGATAATAGTCTTACAGCCACATGTTTTAATGTGTCTTTTACAGACCAAAATAATATAAGTATTGAAAAAGCTTATCCTTTACTTGATAAAGATGGTAAGAAATTAACGCCTTATGAATTTACAATAACCAATAATTGTGACTCATATGTAAAATATGATATTAACTTAGAAGTACTAAATACTTCAACATTAACAAATATGAATTACATAAAGTTAATGCTTGATGATGGGACACCCGCTTTAGTATCAAGCTATAATGTAACAACTAAAACTTTAAGTAATGCAAGTAGTGCTTATAAAATAAGTACAGGTTATCTAGATGCTAAAGAAAGTAAAACATATAATTTAAGATTATGGTTAGATGAAAATGTGACAGGTGAAACAGAAGGTGTCCAAAACAATACCTTTACCTCAAAAATAACAGTAAATGCAAGTTATGTTGAAGAATTGCCAACTGCTTCAGAATATATTACAACACTTGCGACTGTAGATACAACAGATCTAGCTACAGATGATTATGGTAACACAAGATATATAGGAGCCAACCCAAATAACTATATATGGTTTGATGAACAAGTATATCAATATGATACATATTCTTTAATGTATGGCGGTGATTACTATGGACTAGCTGAGAATACAACATTAGAAGAATGTCAAAATGCGATAACTGATCAAGGACTAGATGGTGATGGGAAAGCTGAGTGTAAAAAAGAGCATTCAAAAGGAGATAAGATATTGTGGCAAATTATTGGCGTTATGAAAGGAATAGATGATGGCACAGGAAATAAAGAAGACAGAGTAAAATTAATAAGAGCTTCATCAATAGGTAGTTATTCATGGGATACAAGTGAAAGTTCTGTAAATAATGGATATGGAGTAAATGAATGGAGCCAAGCTGATTTAATGAAACTATTAAATCCAGGATATGAAAGTGAA
>URPE01000020.1 GCA_900549625.1 uncultured Mycoplasmatota bacterium | reverse complement strand
ATAGGTGGGAGGCTTCGAGGCGCGGCCGCCAGGTCGCGATTAGCCGCCAAGTGAAATACCACCCTTCCGTCGTCTGGGGTCTAACTCAGGGATGAGGACACCGCTTGGTGGGTAGTTTGACTGGGGTGGTCGCCTCCAAAAGAGTAACGGAGGCTTCTAAAGGTGCCCTCAGACCGATTGGTAACCGGTCGCAGAGTGTAATGGCATAAGGGTGCTTGACTGGGAGACCAACAAGTCGATCAGGTAGGAAACTAGAGCATAGTGATCCGGTGGTTCCGCATGGAAGGGCCATCGCTCAAAGGATAAAAGGTACTCCGGGGATAACAGGCTGATCGCTCCCAAGAGCTCAAATCGACGGAGCGGTTTGGCACCTCGATGTCGGCTCGTCACATCCTGGGGCTGGAGCAGGTTCCAAGGGTTCGGCTGTTCGCCGATTAAAGTGGCACGCGAGCTGGGTTCAGAACGTCGTGAGACAGTTCGGTCCCTATCCGTCGTGGGCGTAGGAAAATTGAGGAGAGCTGTTCCTAGTACGAGAGGACCGGAATGGACATACCTCTGGTGTATCTGTTGTAACGCCAGTTGCAGTGCAGAGTAGCTATGTATGGACGGGATAATCGCTGAAAGCATCTAAGCGAGAAGCCTCCTCCAAGATGAATTTTCCCATTCCTCGTGAAGTAAGAACCGTTGAAGACTACAACGTTGATAGGCTAGAGGTGGAAGCGTAGTAATACGTTGAGCTGACTAGTACTAATAGTTCGAGGATTTAACTTATAAAATTATTGATGAAAATACATTATCTTGTTTTTAAAGGACAAAATCCTTAATTGGTAACGATAGCCTAGTGGACACACCTCTTCCCATCCCGAACAGAGCAGTTAAGCACTAGAACGCCGACGATAGTGAAAGCGAAAATAGGAAGTTGCCAATTTTTTTATGTGTTAATATACCTTCTAAGCCTTTATTTTAGAAGGTTTTTTTATGCTTAAAAATTATTATGAAAATTAAATGCAAAAACCACTTGATTTTTTATGTGAAATAACATATAATTAAAAAGCACCTCAAGAGAAATGATGAATTATTTCTTTTGGACAGTGCAACTGTTTGCTTAAAAAAATCAGGTGAATTTATGTCTGATAATTAGGAAATACTGTTTTCTCAATTTAATAAAATTGATTACCTCAAATCATTTAAAATGATCATTCTATTACTACTTACTACAATACCTAATTAATGTCATAAAAACCTATATTTTAAGTGTAATAAGGTATAATAAGTTTGCCAATATTTACACGCATAAGAAGACACTTTCATAAAGTCAAGTAAATTGACTTCACAACTCTTCTTAAACAAATAATATATTGTTTTTAGTCTTTTTATGCCACATCTGAAGATTTAATCAAAGCAAACATATGACTTTATTTAAACTAAAGTCTTTTTTTTATTAATTTTTTGTCAAATGAAGTTATAGTTATTGCAAAAAAATATTTACTATATTAAAATCATAATAGGTGATACATTATGAATTATAAATACACATCAAAGGATGAAAAAGATACGCTTTTAATAGCGCAAAATTTAGAAAGTGAAAAATTTCCCAATATGGTCATTTGTTTAAATGGTGAACTTGGCAGTGGCAAAACGGTTTTCGTTAAAGGATTCGCCGGTGCCTTAGGAATTGATGAAACAATAACCTCACCAACTTTTAATTTAGTAAAAGAATACCTTAATGGCGAACTTCCTTTATACCATATGGATGTTTATCGCTTAGAAGATAATAAAGAAAACATAGGTCTTACTGACTACTTTTATAAAGGCGGTGTAACAATCATTGAGTGGGCTGACTTAATTAAAGATGAGCTACCAGATGAAAGACTTGAAATAGATTTTAAAGTAACAAGTGAAAATACACGATTATTAATCTTTAAACCATACGGTAAAGATTATGAAGATTTATGTGATTCAGTCCTATGATTTAGGGCTTTTTATTTGACAAAAACATGATTAATAGTTATACTACAAACGTAATAAAGGGAGTGTGTTTAAAATGATAACTTTATTAATAGATACTCATGGTAACGAAATAAATTTAAGACTATATAAAGAAGAACAATTACTTGATTTTATTGTAAATAGTGAAAACCAAAGTCACAGCGAAATAACTATGCCAGCCCTAAAAGAACTACTAGAAAGAAACGCATTAACACCAAACGAAATTAATAAAATTATAGTTGTTAATGGCCCAGGTTCATTTACGGGCGAAAGACTAGGCGTTACGATTTCCAAAACTATGGCCTATGCTCTAAATATCAAAATATGTTCAATTACTAGCCTAGAACTTTATAGTAAAGAAAATTTACCAAATGGTACCTACTTTATTAAAGAAAAAAATGGCTACTATGCTGCTGATTTAAATGATACCAACTATTCTAACTATCGTTACTTAACTAAAAATGAATTTCTAACAAACAACGACACTAAAAATTGGCATGAATTAAAAGAAGAAATAAACGATGATTATATAATTCAGAAATATTTTAATAAAGAACAAGAAAACCCTCATGCTGTAAATCCTTTTTATGTCAAAAAAATAGAGGCTCTAAAATGATAAGAGAAGCAAACCCCTTAGATTATTCAGAAATTTATCAGTTAGGTACAATGTTGCATCCGAATTTCGTAAATACCTATAATTTAGAACAATTACACGAAAAAGAATTCTTTCATATTTTAGTCTATGAAGAAAATCATAAAATTATAGGTTTTCTTATTTATCAAGAATTAGCGGGCGAAGTAAATATTGATGACTTGTTTGTCTTAAGAAAATTTCGTCAAAAACATGTTGCCACTAATCTTTTAGATATGTTAATTACCAATACTAAAGTTAATACACCCATATTTTTAGAAGTTCGTGAAGATAATCAAAATGCCATTGACCTATATAAAAAATTTGGTTTTAACATAATACGCTCTCGTAAAAATTATTACTCTGATTGTGATGCGTATATTATGGAAAGGAAAATAGAAAATGAATGATGTATATATTTTAGCAATTGAATCATCTTGTGATGAAACATCCATGGCTATTGTCAAAAATGGTAAGGATATTGATTCTCTTACTATCTTAACCCAAATGGATACTCATGCGAGTTTTGGTGGCGTAGTACCAGAGATAGCTAGTCGTATGCATACCGAAAACATAACGATGGTTTTAGATGAAACATTAAAAAAATCCCACGTTACTATGGATGACATAAATGCTATAGCCGTAACTTATGCACCAGGCCTTTTAGGCAGTCTTTTAGTAGGTGTTGAATGTGCTAAAACTCTTGCTTATGTCTATAATAAACCATTAATAGCCGTTAATCATACACTTGGTCATATATACGCGAATAATATCGAACATGATATAACATACCCAACTCTTGCTCTTATTGTAAGTGGGGGTCATACCGATTTATTAGTTCTTAAAAATGAAAAAGAAATGGAAGTTCTAGGAAGTACCATTGATGATTCAATAGGCGAGGTCTTCGATAAAGTAGCGAGAATACTAGGAATGAAGTATCCTGGTGGGCCAAATATTGAAGCAGCCGCCCAAAAAGGACATGATACCTATTCCTTACCAAAACCAATGCAAGATGACACCTATAATTTTAGTTACAGTGGCCTAAAAAGCTATATTATAAATTTAGTTCATAATGAAACACAAAGAAATAACCCTATCAGAAAAGAAGACTTAGCTTGTTCATTTCAAACCGTAGCCGTTGATGAATTAACAAGAAAAGTAAGTCTTGCTCTAGAAAATACCAAAATAAAAAACATGATTTTAGCCGGTGGCGTCTCTGCTAATAAATACTTAAGAAATGAAATGCAAAAAACATGTGCTAAATATGGTGTAACATTTCACGTACCTAACATCTTATATTGTACCGATAATGCTGCCATGATTGGTTGTGCAGCATACCCATTATATAAAGCCCATATATTTGCAGACTTGAACCTAAATGCTATGAGTAGTGAAAATATTAAAAACTACATAAAAAAAAGGGATAACACCCCTTAAACCATATACATATTCCCATCCGTATCATATGTATCTTTCGTATAAAATGAAGAACCTTCCAATTTATTCAACCTAGCATCTAATCTATTAATTGAACGTTCTAATTTAGAGATTCTTGCCTCTATCTCATCTAGTGAACTACTATTAACACTGTTCATACCCATATTGCTAGGGATCTGTCCAGGTATATTATTAGCCGCATAAAAACTAGATGATGCAGCGTTTATATTAGGCATCGCAGGATTAGGCATTATTTGTTGCATATATGGTAACATATTGTCCATTCCACTAGCATTCATATTAAAATTTGTACTTCCAAAAAACGAATTACGATCTTTTTTCATTTTGTACCTCCTCTAAAATAAATATATGTAAAAATAGAAAGAAAGTGATAACATGCGCTTAAGAAAAGTTAAAAATGCTAAAGAAACATTAGAAAAAAGTCCTTACTACATTAAGGATAAAGATAAATATCGTGGTCATTATGAAGAACTATTTCAAAACAATAATCCCATTCACTTAGAAATAGGCATGGGTAAGGGAACATTCCTAATAGAAATGGCTAAAACTTATCCCAATATCAATTTTATTGGTGTTGAAAAAGAAGAAAGCGTCCTAGTAAGAGCAATTGAAAAAATGACTAATATTGAATTAAATAACATTAGATTCATTTGTTGTGATGCTAAAGAATTAAACCAAGTTTTTGCTAAAGAAATTGCTACAATATACCTAAATTTTTCAGATCCATGGCCTAAAAATCGCCATAGTGAACGAAGATTAACTTCAAAGTCTTTCCTGGAAATATATGATCAAATATTTGCTGGGGACCCACATATAATAGAAAAAACTGACAACATAATTTTATTTGCGTATAGTCTTGAAAGCCTAAGTAAATATGGTTATTACTTTGAAAAAGTAACACTTGATCTTGCTAGTCAAAAGCTTTTTAATATTAAAACTGAATACGAAGAAAAATTTAGCAATCTTGGTTTTAAAATTAATTATTTAGAAGCCATTAAAAGACGTTAAATCCGTTTTACTTTTTATCTAAAATTTGCTATACTTATTAAGCAATAGGAGAGCTTATGAAAAAGAAAATAATTAGTATATTTATAATAATATTATTAACAACTGGCTGTACAACTATTGAAAGTAATAGTTACGATGAGATTTTAACCAATACAACTAACACCTTAGTAAATACCACTAATATAAATCGGGTGGGGTATAAATATTACTTACCAAAAGGTATGCGTCTTCTTAGCTATGAAGGGTCTAACGAAATAATATCTCATGGTGAAAATATTTATTACCTATATGTTGACTATGTTAGTTATTACAATAAAATACCTTCTTCATATACTGAGTCCGAAACCGCAGTCTATAGCAAAAATATATTAAAAGATAAAAAATTTGGCTACATTGAAATAAAAAATACTGAAAACGACAAATATTTTATTGAAATCATGTATAATTATGCTAAAATAGAAGTGATAGTAGATAAAGAGGCTACCAAAGAAACAATTGCCTATGCCATGAGCATATTATCTTCTATAACGTATCAAGACACTGTGTTAACTAGTCTGATGGGCGAAGATGTCCTAAAAACTAATGAAGTTGAACATAACATTTTTGCACCAGCTGATACAGAATCCGAATATCTGGAAATTGTAGAAGAATACGGAACTTACGAAGATGATAGCGATAAAGTAGATCCAGATTTTATTCGTAGATAAGAAAGTAGGGAAACATATGGGTTTATTAAATAAATTAAAAAACGTTTTGTTTGAAGAAGAAGAAATAGAGGTTCCAATTGAAGAACCAAAAAAGAAAGTTGAACAAGAGACAAAAAAGCCTTTAGAACGTAAAAGAAATGTTTATGAAAGTGAAATAAAAGATGATACACCAATTGTAAGTGATAGAGACCTTTTTTCATCTGAAAAAACATTTGACTTTCCTATCTTTGATGATCAAGAATTTGAAAGTATGAAGTCCCCTAAAAAAGAAGCTCCAGAAGAAAAAAAGAGCATGGGAATCAACCTTTTTGATTATGAAAAGCCAAAGATAAAAAGAGATGTTAAAGAAAGAACACCTGAGATAAAAGGTCGTGCCTACGATATTAAAAAACCATCTGGTCCTAATACAAAAAAATTTCAACCATCACCAGTAATATCACCAGTTTATGGTGTTCTAGACAAAAATTATAAAAAAGAAGATGTCGTAGTTGTTAAAGAAGAAAAAAGAACAATTGATGTTGATGATGTTCGAAAAAAAGCCTTTGGAACCCTAGAGGAAGATATCGAAAAAACACTATCTGAAACAAGAAAAATAGAAGTGCCTTCCATACCAGAAACTAAGGAAGAAAAAAGTGTTGATGAATTACTAGAAGATGTCTCTTTCCAAACCATCGATGTTCCAGAGACTAAAGAAGAGGTAAAAGAAATTATACCTGAAGAACTAGAAATAAAAGAAGAACCAAAAAAAGGTGCAGACTTAGAAAATGATACATTGGAAAATGATTTATTTGATTTAATTGATTCAATGTACGAAGATAGAAAAGAGGAAAAATAATATGAATTTTTTACTAGAATTTTTACCAATAATTATCTATGTTTTATTAATAATCGTTTTACTAATTGGCATAGTATTAGCTATTAAATGCCTAATAACATTAGACAAGGTTGAAAAAGTAGTAGATAACGTTAACGATAAGATTAGATCATTAGATGGTGTTTTTAACATAATTGATGGAGCAACTGATAGAATTGTTTTAATAACTGATAAAGTTGTTGAAGGTTTAACTACTTTAATTGCTAGTATCTTTAAATCAAAAAAAGACAAAGAGAAAGTAGAGAAAGTAGAGAAAGTAGAGAACGTTACAGTAAAAAAGGTGAAAAAAAATGAGTCAAAATAAATTTGGCCGTTTTTTAAGTGGTGTTTTAGTAGGCATAGGCCTAGGCATATTGGTTGCCCCTGATAAAGGTGAAAACACTAGATTAGAACTTAGAAAGTCTTTTGATAAATTGATAAATACTATAAAAGATATTGACATTGAAAGTACCAAAGCAGCTCTTATAAATAAGTTAGCCGAAATAGAAAGTGACTTAACAGATTTAGATACTGCCAAGAAAACGGATATAGTAAAAGAAAAAACAGAGTTAATAAATCAAAAATGTGATGAGTTAATAAGTGTTGCCAATAATACAGATGCAAACATGTTAAATGACGCTATAAAAGAGGTTAAGAAAAACACAACTAAACTTGCAAGTACTGTTTTAAACTCACTAGAAGAGTCTGAAGAAACTCCATCTAAAATGAAAAAAACTGCTAAAAAAAGTAAAGCTAAAAAGCCTAGAAAGAAAAGTCAAAAAAACTAGGCTTTTTTCTTATCTAGAAATAATTAATAAACATATCTTACTAACGAGAGGAGAATGTTTATGTATACATATTATAAACCATATAATTACAATAGTATGAATGGAGATCGTCAATTTGTTTTTCCTTTTTTAGTAGGTGCTTTAACAGGTGGAGCCGCGATTGGGTTAACTAGACCAAGACCAATTTACAACGTTGCTCCAAACTACGGTATGACAATGCCTCCATATATGGGTGGCCCTTATGGTAATTATTCATACAACTATTATTATCCATATTAAAAAAATATGAGCATTTACTCATATTTATAACAATTGGTCAATATACTTTTTAAGTTGTTTAGCATCACTGCCGAAAATAATTTTCAACTGATTATCAATTTCAACTATCCCTTTAGCCCCCATCTTAGTAATACCATCCTTGTCAACTAAACTCATATCCTTAAGGATTACTTTAAACCGGGACATGTTACACTCGGCATTAATAATGTTTTCCTTGCCACCAAGACAAACTAAAAGCTTATTGGCCTCCAAATTAAAGTCTTTTCTCATTAATTTCATTACAATTAACGAAATAAAAAGTAAAACAACAATAATAATTAAATAAACAAAAATTCGTTCCATATTTATCTACCTCATAAAAATTATACTATAAAATAGATAAATTTGCACTAATTTTAAAATTTCACATAAATTAATAATGAGAATATAGGAAAGGGGAATAGGTATGAACAGTAATAGTACATCTTCAAGTTGCATCAATGAAATTTTAAATGTTATCTTAGTTCTTCAACAAAACGCTTGTCCAGATAGTTGTTTGGATTCATGCGATAGACCTGTCTTGGGTGGTGGACCTAACTGCTTAATTTGTAATACAAGACCAATCGAGCTTTACACTTGTGGTTCTAATGGTGTAGCACTTAGCATGCCAACTAGCAAAGACCCAGTTACAGGTGGGACTACCTCACAAGTATTCCGTGTGGAAAAAGTAGACAAAAATTGTTGTACTTGTCGTGTTTTAGAGGATAATCCTGATACGACAAGCTTAAACCCATATGTAGCAACTAATTCATTTTTCACTATTGATTTAGGCTGTGTATGTTGCATTCGTTGTTTATCAGATACATACGTTGAATGTGTATAGAAGTGAATTTCACTTCTTTTTTTATTCATTTTTCTAAAATATATGCTAAAATATTTATATAGAAAGTAGTGTGTGTTTTATGCAAAAGAAAAAAATTGTTATTATAAGTGTAGTAGTCTTATTAATTGTTTTAGTTGGTGGCTATTTTGGTTATAAAAAGTTCTATAAAAGTCCTGATGCTATCCTTACTGATTATATTAATGCTGTATTTGATGAAGGTAAAAAGGTAATAAATGATAAGATTCTTAATAATCTAGATAATACTGATAATGATATTTTAGTAAATGGTAGTCTATCATTTGATACTAATGCTTCCTTAGATGATTATGAAGAATTAAAAGATTATAGCCTTCTCTTTAACATGGGTTTATCTCCTAAATCTAAGTTACTAAATTTAAAGTTAGACTTATTAAAAGAAAGTAAAAACTTCTTATCAGGTAGCTTAATTATGCAAAACAATCACTTATATGCTAAAGTACCTAGTATTCTAAGTAGAACTATTGACTTAGGAACAAATGAACTTGACGAAATGATGAATGTATCAAATGCAAGTTTTACAAAAGATGATATAAATACTGTTATAGATGGTACTAAAGAAGTAATACTAAATAGTATTAAAAAAGATGATGTTAAAAAAGAAAGTACTACAGTGCATGACGAAAAACTAAATCTTATAACTTATAACTTTAATAAAGAAAATCAAATTCTTCTATTAAATAATATGAAGAACTATATTGAAAATAATTCGGATTACGAAGAAAGTCTAAGTAATTTAACTGGTAATAGTAAAAGCGAATTATTAGATAGTATCAAAGACCAAATAGATGATTATGACAGTGAAGATGCCACGATTTCTCTTTATACTAAAGGGATTAATAATAGTTTCAAAGAACTTGATATAAAAAGTACAACAGATAGTTTTATTAATATTACTTTTAATGATAATACTTATACATTTACAATGCCAAATCTAGTCATGACTATGAAAGATAATGTTATAAATGTAAAATATACTGATGAAGACACTAATGTTACTTATGAAATGAATCTTACAACTCTTGCTGACAATGAAAATAAAATTGATCTAGTCATTCCTTATGAAGATAATACTTATAATATTCATGTTACCTTAAAAGTGTCTAACGAAGAACTAAAAAAAGAAAATATTAGTAATGTTTCTACAATTGATTCTTTAAGCGTAACAGAAATAGAAGATGCTTATCAAAAATTCTATGACATAATTGAGGGCACAATATTTGAAAAACTAATCATTAATGCCTTTGCTGGCAATGTCTAAAATAAGCCTTAAAAAAATTTCTAGAAAAAAGATAAAAAAACAATTGACAAACTATACTCTTTCGGTTAGTATAGTAACTACCAATTCACTTGAGAAGGCGAATTGGTGCTAGTATCACACTAGTCAACCCCTTTTTATTCTTTTATGGAAGAGTTAGCTCTTCCAATTTTTTTTGCTTATAAAATTATTTTTTGCTAAAATAAAAACGGAGGTAATCATGGATTTACAAGTAATTAAAGGATTAGGACCTAAAACAATTAAAGCATTAAATGAATATGGTATTACATCACCGGAAGAATTAATTGAATTCTATCCTTATCGTTATGAATTAATAATGCCAAGTGTTTTAGATAATACAGATGAAAATACCACTTTAACCATTAATGTTACTGTAGTTACAACTGGTACTATTTCATATATAAAGAAAAACTTTAATGTATTAAGATTTAAAGCAACAACTTTTGGTAAAATAATTAATGTTTCTATATTTAATCGGGCTTACTTAAAAAGAAATTTAATAGTAGGAAAAGAAATAACCATAATAGGTAAATATAACAATCGTTTAAATAGTTTTACAGCATCTAATATTTTCTTAAGTAAAATAGAAAAAGAAGCCATAGTCCCTATTTACCACAAAATAAATGGTTTAAACAATACCACTATAAATAAAGAAATAAAAAGTGCTTTACAAGTGCTTCCTATCAAAGAAATAATTCCTAGTAAATATAATAACAAATACAATTTAATTACTAGAGTATCTGCCCTAGAAAAAATACATAATCCTTGTTCTAGTGAAGATATTACTATTGCTAAAAGAAAACTAATATATGATGAATTATTTATTTTTATGTTTAAGATTGCTTACTTAAAAAGTTTAAAAGAAAAAGAGCATGGTCTTCCAAAACATATTGATAATGCAAAAATAAAAGACTTTATTAATGATTTACCATTTACTTTAACTAGTGATCAATTATCTGTAATAAATGATTCCCTAAAAGATTTAGAGGCACCTAAAAGAATGAATCGCCTTTTAATTGGTGATGTTGGTTCTGGTAAAACAATTGTCGCGACAACCCTTATTTATGCTTCTTACTTAGCTGGTTTTGCAAGTGCCTTTTTAGTACCAACAGAAATACTTGCTATCCAACATTACCAATCTATTACTAAATTATTTAAAAAGTATAATATTACAGTTGAACTCTTAATTGGTAATATGACTAAAAAAGAAAAGACAAGTGTTATAAAAAGAGTTAATAATGGTGAAATATCTGTTTTAATAGGGACGCACGCTATCTTAAATGAAAATTTAGCCTTTCCATCTTTAGGACTGGTTATAACTGATGAACAACATCGTTTTGGTGTTAATCAAAGAGAATTTTTAGGCTCTAAAAAAGAAAATGTTGATATGCTATTTATGAGTGCTACACCAATACCAAGAACTTATGCCCTAACAATATATGGTGATATTACGTGTAGTCTAATTAAAAAAAAACCAGCTGGTCGTAAAGAAATAATAACTAAAATATATAAAGAAAGTGCATTAAAAGAAGTTTTATTAAAAGTTTTAGAAGAAATAAAAGCGAGTCATCAAGTTTATGTAGTCTCACCCATGATTAATGAAATGGAAGAAAATGATTTAAAAGATGTTTATTTATTAGAAGAAAAATTTAATTTAGCTTTTCACGGTAAAGTACCAATAGGTGTTCTACATGGTAAGGTAAAGAAAACTGAAAAAGATAAAGTAATGCATGATTTTAAAAATGGTAATACAAAAATTCTAATTTCTACTACTGTTATTGAAGTCGGTGTCGATGTACCAATGGCAACCATGATGATTATCTTTAATGCTGAAAGATTTGGTCTAGCAACACTTCATCAATTAAGAGGTCGTGTAGGTCGTAGTGATTTACAAAGTTATTGTTATTTAATTTGTAATAAAGAAATTGCTAGATTAAAAGTACTAGAAGAAAGTAATGATGGTTTCTATATTAGTGAAAAAGACTTTGAATTTAGAGGTGAAGGAGATTTGTTTGGTAGTAAACAAAGTGGTGATATGACTTTCAAAATAGCTAATTTAAAAAGAGATTATAATATCTTACTAGCCGCTAAAAAAGATAGTTTAGAATATATTAAAAATAAAGAATATTTGAGTAATGAAATATTTTGTAAAATTTTAAAAGAAATTAACATTACTAATTGACAAAATATGATTTTCATAATATGCTTATTACAGCATAGCACATGTTGTTATGCAATATATACTCATGATTCTTAATGAGTATATAAAAACCCCCTGAAGAGAGACAATGTTCTCTCGTTTTTTTATTTGAAAATAAAGGGATTGAGATGGATATGCTGCTTAGTAAAACTATTTTAGGTGGCATTTGGGTGGCAAATCATATAGGTGATAAATGGTTTTCTATGGTTAATTACACCTAATAAGTAAAACCTATTAACAGTAGATAAAATGCTTGGAGAAATGTTCGAAAACAGGTTCAATTTTAAGAATTTAATTGGAATTTAGAACAGAAATTAAAAATCTGTGATATAATTATAGTAGTTCAGATATCATTAAAATTATGATATCTTTTTCGTTAGTGTAAAATGAGGTAGGTGTATGGAGTATGAGAATATTTTATTTTGAAGTTAAAAACTTTAGAGGACTTGATATAAAAATTGATAGTATTGATAAAATTGCAACAATTATCGGACAAAACGATAGTGGAAAAAGTAATATTTGTTATGCAATTATGCGAACTCTAGATTATGAAAAGCGTAGAGTTCCATTATTAGAATCAGATTCAACTAATAATAATAGAGAAAAGATTTTTATAAAAATAGGTTTAGATTTAAGTGATTTGAATAATGAACAGTTAGCTGTAGTACATGATGTTATTTATAAAGATAAAGACAGAAAATACACATATGTTCAATTAGATGCCACATATAATGATGATATACTTGCCTATGAAGATGAAATAACCATTGGAGACGCTTCTATTGATTCTAAAACTTATAGCCCAACTAGGCAAAATCCAATTGATAAAATATTGTCTATAATATATATAAATCCTACATATGATACTAAACAAGAGATGAAAAGATTTTTTGAACATGCTGAAAACAAAAATAAAGAATCAAGTAAGAGATTAAGTGAAGAATTTGAAAAGTCTATTAAAGAACTTAATATAAATATTCAAAATGAAGAAGCTCTAGCTGATATTATGAAGGATATAAATGATTTAGGAAAGTTTGAAGATATTTTTGATGGATTATCTTTTCAATTATCTCCAAACATGAAAATAGACAATGTATATAAATCATTAGAAATCAATCCTATAGATGATAAAGGAAATATAGTTTCAAATATAGGTGATGGAAAAAATAAAATATTTTCTATGCTATTAAAAGAAAAAACATATGATGATGAAAAAAGGAAAATTATTATAGTTGAGGAACCAGAAAATCACCTATATGTATTATTACAAAAGTATTATATAGATTCTTTATTATCTTTTGAACCTGATCAAATGCTTATTACTACACATTCTCCACATGTAGTAGATTTTGAAAAAACAAACCAGATTATTAAAATAAAAAGAGATTATGATGAAGAAACAAAAGTATATTTTAGAAAAGTATATTGCTATAACGTTAATAATTCTGATTTTAAAAGATTTGGATATTTAATAAATGTTGAAATAGCTGAAATGATGTATTATGACAAAGTTTTGTTAATAGAAGGAGTATCAGAAAAGTATTTTTATAGTGCGTTGATGGCAAATGATGAAAACTTTAGAACGCATATATTTAAAAATAGAATAGGAATTTTTTGTGTTAATGGTATTGCTTTTAGAGAAACAAAAGAACTATTAGAAGGGTTAGGTATA
This sequence comes from uncultured Mycoplasmatota bacterium, assembly GCA_900549625.1. Classification (GTDB taxonomy): domain Bacteria; phylum Bacillota_I; class Bacilli_A; order RF39; family UBA660; genus Ventrenecus. The sequence continues at coordinate 9,766 of URPE01000020.1, read as the reverse complement.
AAAGTATTTATAAAAACGGATAATGATATTTTTTCTGTCAGAAAACATAAAGATACAAAATATTATGCTGGATTAACTCGTGCTATTGGTTATCTTAATGATGAATCTAAAAAAGAAATAATGAGTGTTTTAAAGTTTAGTGATTTGCAAACTAAGAATTTTTGGTTTCAGAATGATAATCGTCTTGAAATTATAGAAAATAATTTATCTAATATTTTAGAAATATTTAAAAGAAACAATATCTATTTACAAATGCATAATGATGGCTTTGAAAAAGACTTTCTTGATTTTATTGGCTATTGTAAAAAAGACTATGATGAAGTAATAAACTATTTGAAAGAGGCTAAACTTATTAATTTACATCTATTTATTAATGATGAAAAGATAAAATTGTTAATAGATGATAATAACAAAAATAATATTTTGGTGAGTTTTTTGTATGATTGACGAAATATTGAAAAAAGAATTAGATAGACAGCAAGGCTTAATAATTAACGATAAGTCAAAATATATTTGTGTAAGTGCCTGTCCAGGTGCTGGAAAGACTTACACATTGGTTAATAAAATTTTAAAAGAACTTGATGATTTAAAAGAATTTCAGGGTATTATAGCCTGTTCTTTTACAAAAGAATCATCAAAGGAAATTATTCAACGACTTAATGAAAATGAAAAATTAGATAATTCTTATATTGGAACTATTGATTCATTTATTATGAAGTTAATTATCTTTCCATATTTAAATAGATATTTATTCTCTAAAAATTTAATTAGTAAACGCGTAGAAGTTAAAAAAATAATAATAGATAATGATAAAAGATTGAATAATTATGTAAGGTATTATGATAGTAATATTTTTATCAAAAACGAAGCTAATTCATATGCAAAAGAGTGGTTAGATAATTTAATAAAAGGAACATATAGTATTTCGTTTCCAGCATATATTTTGGCAACAGAAATAATAAAAATGGATGTTTTTAAAGACTATTTTTCATTACGATATCCGACAATTTATATAGATGAAGCACAAGATTTGAATTATTTTCAACATATGATGCTTAATACATTAAAAGATAATACAGATATAAATATTGTTTTGCTGGGTGATCCTAATCAATCTATATACCAGTTTAGAGGAGCTAAACCTTCACTTTTCCGAAACTTATTTAATCAGGGGTATAATCATAAAGAAATAACTGTTAGTGTAAGATGCCATCCCAGCATTCTTTATTACGCAAATAAAATATTTAATAATAATGTTCAGAAGAATTTTACTGATTCTCATGTGCAAATAATAAATAATTTTAATTTGGAATTTTTAAAATCACTTAATGGTAATATCTTTATTCTTGTTGAAAATAATAAGACAGCAATAAATATTTATGAAAAATTGAAAGATGACTTCGATATATACTTTTCCAAAGGTCTGGATGGTATTCCTGATGATTACATTGAAAATAAAGAAGTTATAGATGAATTAATAAAGTATTATATAAATTATGATAACGAAAATGATAGGTATAAATATCCAATTGATGAATTGCTTATGTATTTAAGTAATTATATAAAAAACATTAATAAAAAATATTTTAAATTGCAAAATAGATCTTTCATTGATTTTATTATGGATACTTCTGTACTAATTGGTATAGATATTTCAAGAGAAACGGTAGAAAAAATATATGAAAAGTTGAATGATGAAAAATATAAATATTATTATTATATTTCTGATAAAATGAATAAAATAATGACTATTCATTCATCAAAAGGTTTGGAAAGCAATAATGTGGTTATAATATTAGAAACTCAATATAATATAAATAATGAAGAATTTAAAAACAAATTATTTGTAGCAATTACAAGAGCTAAAAAAAATGTTTATATTTATATGAAAGAAAGTTTTTCCGGTAAATTATATATTAATAATTTACTAAAATAAAAGAATATTATTGTATATTTTTTGAATTTATGTTACATTAAGACTACAATCAAACTTTTCAAAAAACAAAAAAGAAAAATATCACTTAATAAACTATAGATAATTTAATTATATTTAGTATGACGGAGGCATCAGCACAGCACTGATGTCTTTTTAATTGATTCAGCTTCAGTAAATAGTAATTCACTTTTATAGTACCATCGACGTAGAGGTGGATGTATGAGTAAGTTTGAAAATGGAAAAGGAAATAAGAGAGTTCCATAAATTGTGGTTAGCTGAGTATATTGCAAAAACTATTGAAGTAAAACATCGTATTTATAAGAAGAAAGAATTAGAAAGTTATAAATATTTCTTTAACAGTAGTGAAGATTCTTTTATCTACAACAAAGATGAAGAGGTATTAAAACGTTGCAAAAAGGAAGTAGATTTATTGTATGATAAAGGGCTACTGTTTATATTAGAATTTTTGCATAAGTATAAAAAAAGTAATGAACAAGTTAGTTTCCATTTTAGAGGGATTGCTAATAATCTATTATTACTCTATGTATTTGGTATGAGTAATGTTGTTCAAATTAAGTACAACTTACCTTATGAATTATTTACAGATAAAACTCTATGTATTGATTTTATAAATGGTTGCTCAATAGATTTCGTTGATGCCGTAGAAAAGTATGCTAGAGATTTTAGAATTGTTAATGGCTCATTTGAACCAACAAATGTTGATGAAGTAAATAAGTTTGCAGATAATCATTATTTAGTGATTCCAAAGTATGTACAACCTACTGGCATGACATTTAGGTTAAATGAATTTAGTCAATTCGAAACTGTAGAAGATTATCATTTGTTTACTGATGAGTATTTAACAATTAGATTAGATGATAAGAATCTAATTCAAGAAAAGAAAGTTGGTATTAAACATGTCATAAATAATGAGTTTGAGGAAGAAGTAGCTAAATATTAAAACCTAAAACTATAGATGATTATGTTAAAATTATTTCATTAGCTCATGGAACCAGAGTATGGAAGGAAAACCAAGACGAGTTGTTCAAAGACGGAAAGATAGATATTCATAGTGTTATATCAAATCGTGAAGATGTATACGAGTACCTAATTCAACATTCGATTGAACATGACGTTGCTATAGATATAGTAAAACAAATGAGTAAAAAGCCAGAACTAGTTCATCTAATGAATTATGGTAGAATTATGTTAATATTATGAAAGAATATGATTGTGACAATATGTTTATCAACATAGTATCCAAGGTTTTATATATTTTTGGACGAGGTGAAGCAGTTTCTGAGTGTTTATATGTGCTTGATAAAAATAATTATTATTTTGACTGAAATATTGCTTAAAATACAATTTTTGATATAAAAAATGTACGGAAGATTAAATTCTTCCTTTTTTTGTGGTCAAAATGTCAAAAAATGTTGATTTTTGTGATATAATTAAATTGTATTTAAGATTTTATGTAAAAGTATTTTATGGAGGTAATTTATGGCTAATAACGAGAAGTTAATGATTGCTAAAGAAGTAAAGTTTGATGAATTTTATACTGAATATAAAACTATATCTGACGAATTATCTCATTATAGAAATCATTTAAAAGGTAAAGTTATTTATCTTAATTGTGATGATCCTAGTAGTAGTAATTTTTGGAAATATTTCCATAACAATTTTGCATCACTTGGGTTAAAAAAACTAATATCTACACACTATGTTAAAGATAGTGAGCCATCATATAAAATGGAATATACTGGTGGTGATGATTTTAATATGGATGCTGGGAAGATTACTACTATATATGGCGATGGAGAGTATACAGCTGGTGATTTTAGAAGTAAAGATTGTATAGATCTACTGAAACAGTCTGATATTGTTTGTACAAATCCACCGTTTAGTTTGTTCGGAGAATATCTAGCTCAACTAGTTGAATATAAAAAATCTTTTGTAATAATTGGTAGTATGGACAAAGCCAATAATAAGGATATTTTTCCTCTTATTAAAGATAATAAATTGTGGTATGGAGCAAGTATTCATTCTGGTGGAGTTGATTTTAGAATGCCAGATGATATAGATTACTATAGTGATAATGTATTTCAAAAAGATGGGCATCCATATATTAACCTTGCTGGAATTAGATGGTATACAAACTTAGATATTGAATATCGTCATGAGGGGTTATGGCACAAAAACGGCGAATTTGATAAAACAATATCTCACAAGTATTATTATGGTAATGAAGACAAATACCCTGAGTACTTTAATTATGACGGAATTGATGTTAATTCTGCTTCTGGTATTCCAATTGATTATCCTGGCCCTATGGGTGTGCCTATTTCATTTTTAGATAAATATAATCCTGATGAATTTGAAATAATAGGTACAGGATCAGATGTAAAAAAGAAAATGATACATACTGTTACTGAAAACAAAAAAACAATAGCTTATGTCAATGAAGATGGAACTATAGCATGGGAAACACCATATACGGTTAGTGAGAGAAAGTTAGGTAATGGTTTAAGAGTGAAAAATGAACATGGATTACCTGGAAAATCGCCATTTATTAGAATAATTATTGTAAATAAGAATCCAATAAGTAAAATGGATGATACAGGAATTTAAGGAGTGAATTATTATGTCAATGGAAGTTAAAAGAATACGTGAACTAGTAAATCAAGATATCATAAAGGTTCATGATAAGGAAAAAGGATTTACAATTAGAGATTTATGTGAAGGTTATACTGGAAATGATGATGGTTTTACAACAGATAGCATTTTTGGATATAATGGCAAATTAAACATTAGACCTGCTTATCAAAGAAACAACGTTTATAATGATGCAAAAAGAGATGCTGTCATTCAAACTATTTTAGACAGTTGTCCTTTGAATGTAATGTATTGGGTTGATAAAGAAGATGGAACATTTGAAATGTTAGACGGTCAGCAAAGAACTTTGGCAATTTGCAATTTTTTAGCCGGTCATTATGCTGTTACATCTGATAAGTTTCCACAATCTGTTCCTCATCAAGATTTTCCTAACTTACAGACTAATCTTACAGATTTAGCTAATAAAATATTAGATTATGAATTAGATATATATGTATGTAAGGGGTCAGCATCAGAAAAATTAAAATGGTTTCATGTTATTAACACATCTGGAGAACCATTAAATGAACAAGAACTTAGAAATTCATCTTATACTGGTAAATGGCTATCAAGCGCAAAAGGATATTTTTCCTCTGCAAATGGTAGGGGTGTAAAATTAGCTGATGAGAATCCTAATAATGATAAACCAGAACCATTGTTAAATGGAAATTGGAATAGACAGGAATATTTAGAAGTAGCATTATTATGGGCTGCAACGCAAGAGAATATTTCTATTGAGGATTATATGTTAAAACACAGAGGTGATGATGATGCTTCAGAGTTATGGCAAACATTTTCAAAAATTGTTGAATGGGTTAGAGGGAAATTTGTTTCATATAATTCTGCATTAAAATCATTCAATTGGGGTGAAATATATAAAGAGTACCATGATGGATTATTTAATGGTAACTTAATTAGTAAAAATGCGTCAGATATTAATGATGAAATTATTAGATTAACTTCTGATGATGAAGTTACTGCTTCAATGAAAGGTATTTATCAATATATCATATATGGGGATGGTAAGTATCTACAAATAAGACAATTTGATGAAAAGACAGCAAGAGCTGTATATGAAAAACAAAAACATCATTGTCCATATTGTGTTAAAGAAGAAAATAATAGAGAGTATGCATATAGAGAAATGCATGCAGATCATATTCAACCATGGTCAAAAGGTGGTAAAACTGAAGAAAACAATTGTCAAATGTTATGTGCATCGCATAATGAAAGTAAAGGAAATAAATGGTAATATATTATTACCATTTTGTTAAGGAGAAAATAGAATGATTAAACATACCGACCCATATAAAGTCTCTCAGATATTTTCAAATGAGAAAACTATTATATATAAGATTCCAAAGTATCAAAGAGAGTATACTTGGGGTCAAAAAGAATGGGGACTATTATTCAATGATATTATTGAAAATGATTATGGTTATTTCTTAGGTTCAATCATTTGCGTTGATAAAAGCGTAAGTGCAATGGGAGATGTTGAACTAGAGGTAATAGATGGTCAACAAAGAATTACATCATTATCATTACTACTTATTTCATTATACGAAAAATTAAATGTTTTTAAGGACAAGTTGGATGAAGATCAAATAACAGATTTAAATAATATTAAAAGGGAACTTGTTATAAGGTCTAATAGTGAAAATATTGCTCGCTTGACTCCACAAATACAAAATGATAATAGAAATGATTACTTTAGTTTGTTATGTGAAAAAGGGTTGCTTGCCGATAATGAAAGAAAGAACTATGCTGGTTTAAGAAGAATATATAAAGCTTATGCATATTTTTCAAATGCTGTAGATAAATATATTGAAGAATTAAATCCTCAAAACGATAATGATAAGATTAACGCGTTATTTGAATTGGTTAGAAGGTTTAATTCAGCAGTATTAGTTTCAATAGAGGTAGAAACTAATAAAGATGCCTATATGCTATTTGAATCACTTAATAACAGAGGTATTCCTTTATCTGCCATTGATTTGATTAAGAATCTTCTTATAAGTATTTCAGATAGAGATGGGAAAGCTGAAGAATGTTATACGATTTGGAAAAAGATTATTTCTTATTTAAGTGATGATTATGGAGTACAAGAAAGATTCTTTAGACAATTTTATAACGCATATAGAGATGAATTAAATAAACCATATAAAACAGAAGGAAAAACAAAGTATGCATTGGGTTATTTAGCAACAAGAACTACATTGTTAGATATTTATGAAAAATTACTAAAAGATGATTATATGTCATTTTTAAATAGATTAGAAGCTGAGGCCAAAAACTATGCCATATTGATTAACAATACAACAGAAGATAATTATAATGAAACATTGGCCGAATCGTTATTAGATTTAGATAGAATTCAAGGCGCACCTTCTTACATATTATTGTTATACTTATTATCTAACAAAAGTATATTAAATATAAATGACGATATTATTAAAGATATCATTGAGTATTTAACAAAGTTCTTTGTACGCAGAAACATTACGGACTATCCAAATACAAGAAACTTAACAAAAATATTTATGGATATAGTTGCTTTAATTGATGGTAAATCTGGTAGAGAAATATATGATGTAACAGTTAATTATTTAAAAGAGAATTCATCATCTGATGAGGAATTTGAAAAGAAACTTAATGGTCCAGTATATTTGGATAACCCTGATGCCACTAGATTCTTATTATGCTATTATGAGAATAAGTTTAAAACTAACGAAATATATACTGATTTGTGGGAAAGAGATAATAGTAATAAATATGTTTGGACTATTGAACATATTTTCCCAGAAGGTGAAAATATTCCTCAAGATTGGGTTGATATGATTGCTAATGGTGATAGGGATTTAGCTAATGAGTATTTAGTTAAATATACACATACTTTAGGTAATTTAACTATTACTGGTTACAATCAAACATTGAGCAATCTATCTTACGAAAAGAAAAATAAACGTACTAATAAAGATGGTAATTATGTCGGTTATAAAAATGGATTAAAATTAAATGAAGATGTTGTAGATTTGCCAGCATGGACAAAAGATAATATCGAAACTAGAACTGAAAAGTTAGTTACATTTTTTAAAGATGAGTTTAAATTATAAAAGCCGTTCAAAAGAACGATTTTTTTTGTTCAAAATCAGTAATTTCAATTTAATTATATATGGTTAAATATATTTAAACAAAATCATTTGTTATTGTTTATACCTGTTGTGATAACTATTTTAATGTTAAAATATATAGTTTTAATGTGAAAAATATAAACAAAATTAAAACAATGTTTTCTTTTATAGGAGGTATTAAGATATGAATGAAAAAAATAGAGTATATGGTTATTGTAGGTGCTCAACTAATGAATCAAAACAAGATGTAGAATATTAAATTAAAGAATTAATAGAAAAAGGTATAAAAAAAGAAGATATTTATTTTGAATATCAATCAGGTGCTAGAGAGGATAGACCAGTACTTAGTCGTATATTACAAGACATGATTAAGGGGGATTCATTATATGTCACTAATATTACCAGATTATCTAGATCCACAAAACAATTATGGAGCATTATAGATTTTATGAATACCAATAAAATGAGGTTAGTAATTGGAAACTTAGATGTTGATTGTAGAAGCGATAATATTGAACCAATGGTTAAAGGTATGTTAAAAATGATGGTGGTATTTGCTGAATTAGATAGAAAATGAAAATATATCAAATAAATCTTGGTTTAAAGAACGCTGTTAAGTCCGGTAAAACTTTAGGAAGGTCAAGGACACCAACTAATGATGTTCCTGATTTATTTTATAAGTATTATCCGATGTATAAAAATTAACAAATTAATAAAAAAAAGTTTAGCAGGTTATCTAAACTCTCTTATCCTAGTATTTATAATATATCACTAGTAGAAAAAGGGTAAATTAAGCTTTATCCTTTTTCTTTCTATTTAAATCAACTTTCAAATGGCATTCATCATGGTATTCTTGGTGTAAGTTATCAAATTTCATATAATATCCGCAATATTGACACTCCTTAATGTGTGCTTCTTTGTCACATAGAAGTGCTGCTATTAAATTATAGACTGCCGAAATTGGAGAAGTATAATACAAAAGTATGTCATTTTTATTTTCTTTGCTAATTATTAATTTCTTGCTAAATGACAAAATGTTGTGTTTAGTATTTATATCATTGAATAATCTGTTAATGTATTTTAAAACAATGTCATCGTCAATTTTATGATTAACTTTTTTATATCCAACCGTATATTTACTATAATCATTTTCATCCATGTCTTCTATTATATAGTCGTTAAATAGAAAATATAAGTCATTTCTATGCTCACCTACAGGTCTTGCTGAACTAGTATTTTCTTTACGAGTGATAATTTTATTAAAACACTTAAGTATTGCATATAATCGTATACATATGCTTGCAAAAGTATATTCGTCATTGTAAAAATTATTAAATGGATAAATAGTAGCTTTATACCATTTTACAATGGTGTCAGAAATAATAATATGATTTTTGAAATCATAGTCTATTAATTTTTACTTAAGAAAGTCGTGATTTAAAAAGTCTATATAAGTATTTTGTAAGTCATTACCAATATACATTAGTAAATCTTTTCCTAGATTTAATACTTTGGAAGTTAATTCTTTAGTATTAAGGTCAAACTCACCAGTTTTAAAATCAATTGTAGGAGTGGTATTATGGCTCAATTGTTCTATATAATTATCAAACATAATGATTCTGTCGTATCCTGTGCTAGATGAATATGTTTTACCATTTTTAATTAAAGTATTCATTTTTTTCCTTTCCGTTAAAGTTCTGAGCAAACTGTATATTTTGGAATTTTTTTTATTGTTAAATAAATCTATCAGAAGAATTTCTTTCGTAATATTATAGCATATCTTGAAATAAGAAACTATCTGAAATCTAAAGAAAGGGGGCTACGGATACCCACTGAAGAGAACAAATTATTTTATTGTTTTTATTAACGTTATAATAAATTGCTATCATATAGTTTTTATAAAATAAATAATTATTGAAGACATTTAAAAGATAAAATAGTATAATGAAATCATAGAAATCTATACAATTAAAGTACAGATTTTTTACTTTATAAGACCAACTATATACAAGTCAAGTCTAAATTGATAAATTTTATGAAATAGTTT
>URPE01000019.1 GCA_900549625.1 uncultured Mycoplasmatota bacterium | reverse complement strand
CAAACTATTTCATAAAATTTATCAATTTAGACTTGACTTGTATATAGTTGGTCTTGTTTTAATATTTTACTAAAGTGTCTTTAATTTTTCAAGAAATTAATTATTTTGCTTCTTCTAAAGCCCTTGATTCTCTTATTACAACAATTTTAATTGTTCCTGGATATTGCATTTCTGCTTCAACTTTTTCTTTCATCTCTCTAGCAAGTTTATAAGTTGACGCATCACTTACTTCTTCAGGTTTAACCATAATACGAACCTCACGGCCTGCTTGCATAGCAAATGTTTTTTCCACACCAGGTAAAGAATTACCAATGCTTTCTAATTGTTCAAGACGTTTAATATAGTTATCTAATGAATCATTTCTAGCTCCAGGTCTTGCTGCTGACAAAGTATCGGCGATTTGTACAAGGCTTGCAATTACACTTGTAGCCTCTGTATCACCATGATGAGACATAATAGCATTTAAAACTACTTCATCTTCATGATAACGTCTAGCAATATCAGCCCCAATATCAACATGACTTCCTTCCATCTCGTAATCAATAGACTTACCAATATCATGTAATAACCCCGCTCTTTTAGCAAGCATTACATTTTCACCTAACTCCGCAGCCATAAGACCACATAACTCTGCTACTTCTTTTGAATGTTTCAAAGCATTTTGACCATAACTAGTTCTAAAATGTAATTTACCAATCAAATTAACTAATTCTGGATCAACTTTGGTAATACCTAGACTATAACAAGTCTCTGTTCCAAGCTCAGTAATTTTATTATTCATATCCTTACTTACTCGGTCATAAATATCCTCAATTCTAGACGGATGAATTCTTCCATCTTTAATTAAAGTTTCTAAAGTAATCTTTGCAATTTCTCTTCTTAACGGGTCAAACGAAGAAACAACAATTGTTTCAGGTGTATCATCAATGATTAAATCAACCCCTGTTACTGCCTCAATAGTTCTAATATTTCTTCCTTCTCTACCAATTAAACGCCCTTTCATCTCATCATTTGGCAAATTAATTGTACTAACTGTTTGTTCCGTAGCAACATCCTCTGAATAACGTTCCATAGATTCAACAATAATATTTTTGGCCATCTCATGAGCATTTAATTTAGCCTCATGTTCTTTTTCTTTCATATACGTTGCAATCTCTTCACTCATTTCCTCTTCACAACGTTTCATAATTAAATCATGTGCACGTTCTTTAGTAAATTTTGCAATTTTTTCTAAACGTACCATCTCTTCTTTTAATAATTCATCCATTTTTTCATTCTTAACTTGTAATTCTTCTTGTTTAGCTAATAAATTATTTTCTTTTTCTTCTAAAGAAAGTTCTCTTTTTTGTAAAATATTATCTCTTTTATCCAAATTATTTTCTCTTTGTAATATTCTACTTTCACTATCTTTTAATTCATCTTTTTTTTCTTTAATTTCTTTATCTACTTCTTGTTTTAACTTATAACTTTCTTCTTTAATCTCTAATAGTCGATCTCTTTTTAATTTTTCAGCTTCTTTTTTTGCTTCTTCTAATAATTTTTCAGCTTTTTGTGCTAACCCATTGCTTTTTATATAAGTTATTAAAAAAACAACAGCTCCACCAAGAATTCCACCAAGAACAAAAGTCAGGATTACTCTTAAAATAAAATCCATAACTCTCTCCTTATCTATCTATAGATAATTTTTATATTATTAAATATCTACAACTTCATTATAAAAGAGAAAATCCATATTTACAAGACTTAATTTATTAAGCCTTATACAAAAATATTAAATCAGAAAAAAGAAAGACAGTTCATTCTTCCCCTTCACGATTATTTACTCAGAATCATTTGAAGATGCATTATTATTTGTTTTATTAGTTTTAAAGCCAAAATGATCCCTTACCTTTTGTTCAATTTCATCCATAAGTGCTTTATTTTCTTTTAAAGTTATTTTAACGTTTTCTCTTCCTTGGCCAATTTTTTCTCCATTATAAGAATACCAAGCTCCAGATTTATCTATAATATTTAGATCACTTGCAATATCAATAAGTTCCCCTTCATGTGAAACACCCTCACCATACATAATATCAACTGTAGCCGTTTTAAATGGTGGTGCTACTTTATTTTTAACAACTTTAATATTAGTCTTATTACCAATTACTTGATCAGCCATTTTGATTTGTTCACCACGTCTAACATCCAAACGAATAGTTGCATAGAATTTTAAAGCCCGTCCACCTGGTGTAGTCTCAGGATTTCCAAACATAACACCTACTTTTTCTCGTAATTGATTAATAAAAATAGCTGTTGTTTTAGTCTTATTAATAGTGCCTGATAGTTTTCTTAAGGCTTGACTCATAAGTCTTGCTTGTAAGCCAACATGACTATCACCCATATCGCCATCAATCTCAGCTTGTGGAACTAACGCTGCCACTGAGTCTATTACAATTATATTAACAGCTTCACTTCTAACTAAAGCCTCACAAATTTCTAGTGCTTGCTCACCAGTATCAGGTTGCGATAATAATAGTTCATTAATATCTACTCCTAAATTTTTAGCATATACAGGATCCAGTGCATGTTCAGCATCAATAAATGCCGCTCTTCCACCACTTTTTTGTACCTCTGCTATTGCTTGTAGAGCAAACGTTGTTTTACCAGAAGATTCAGGACCATATATTTCTATTATTCTTCCTTTAGGATATCCACCAACCCCAAGTGCCACATCAAGAGCAAGAGAGCCACTACTAGTTACCTCAACTTCCATGTGTTCACTACTACCAAGTTTCATAATAGCCCCTTTACCAAATTGTTTTTCAATGTCTTGTAACACTTGCTCTAATGCTTTATCTTTATCCTTTATATCTTTTGTTGATTTCATAAATAACCTCCAAATATTTCTCTTTACGCCTATATTTTATAATACGTTTTTTTATTTGTCAACATTTTTTCGAACATTTGTTTAATAAGACAAAATACGACAAAAAAAGATAGTTTAAATCATCTATCTTTCAAAAACTAATTTAACTTAATTTTATCTTTAATATTCCAAAAATAAATAACACCAGATACAACTGATAAAATTGTAGCAATATAAATCATTATATCAGCAAAATAAATACCATAAACTTCAAAAGGTAAATTATAAAATAACATAAATGATATACCAATCATCATAAAGACTGTTTTTATCTTACCCCATTTGTTTGCCTTAACAATCACATTACCCTTTGCTGCAAAAATACGTAAAGAATCAATCACTATATCTCTTGTTACAATTATAACCGGTACTACAACTGATATAAAACCATTATAAGCAAGTATAATAAGTAAACCATTAACCAAAATTTTATCTGCTATCGCATCCATTATAGCCCCAAAATCACTTGTATTTTTCTCTCTTCTAGCAATATTACCATCCAAGTAATCTGTAACACAAGCAATCACAAAAATAAAACCAGCTATAGGATATCTAATATCTACTATTATTTTATTCATAACTAAAACATTAGGTATCGTAATACCAAAATCACTCCAAGGAACCATTAAAAGAATTAAAATTATAATAGCCATTACAATTCTTGAAAGTGTTAATTTATTTGCTGTATTCATCCACAATCACCTCTGTCAATTTAAAACTTATTAATCGCAATTTGGTAAACACTCCATACCAAAATAAAAACAACCACCATTAGGGCTATAATATATATGGTTACATAATACTTAGTTGGATATTTACGCATTGGTTTACTATAAGGAGAAACTATCTTTTCTTCTTGTTTTTCTTTATTTTGTTCCATAACTTGTTTTTCAATTTCTTTAACTGGAATTCTTGATGTATGTTCAAACATATACTCATTAAAATGATCTAACATTTCTTCTTCATTTAATCCTAAATACTTAGTATATGTAAGTATATCATCTTTTAATTCAAAAATATCTTTATAGCAACCAGTATTACCAGCCTCAATATTTTCTAATCTAACCATCTTAATATTTAAATCTTCTGAAACTTCTTTAAGTCCCAATCCCGACAATTCTCGTTTTTCCTTTAGCATATCACCAATTTGAAACAAGATAATCACTTCCTTTAAATCAAAAAAAATAATAACTAATAAGCCTTGTTCTGTACCCTTACGGGCGACAAATATTTATCTACCATCACTGGTCCGTAACATCGTTTAGTTCCTAGTTACAGCTCCCCTACCATATTTTGGGTTTCTCGCTTGCGGGGTTTACCACGTTCCACTTCCAAGGTTTCCCTTTTCTTCGTCACTTTGGCACTTTTATACCTAATAAGACCATTTAAGGTCCTTTAAGAGCCGTTAGCATTCGCTACCTTAGGTTATTTTTTCCCTAAGCACAATCACTACAACCATCTCAGGCTGTGCGAGCAAGGACTTTCCTCAACATAACTAAGTATGCAGCATTTGTCTTGTTATTATTTTAATTTACTATAAACTATTTTTTCTAACTGACTAATTCTTCTAATTAAATCAATATTACTAGTATTTTCTCCCTCATTACTTGTTGCTTCAAGTTCTGCTTGTAATTGTCTAATTTTTGATTTTAATTCATTATTTTCATTATTAATCAAAGACAATTGTTTTTCATATCCCCTAATTATTCTAATAAATTCGGTATAGTCTTTAATAACCATATCTAAAAACTTATCGACTTCTTGAGGGCGATATCCACGGGCATCAACTTTAAATTCTTTTTCGTATATTTCTTCAGGACTTAATACGATTTTATCATTTAACATAACCAATCACCTTCAATATAATATTATCAAGGTAACAGTATTTTGTCAAATAAATAATAGACTATTTTCTAGTTATTTCATCTTTAATTTTTTCTTCTAAAGCCATATTTACTAAGCTTAAATCTAAAGCACTAATCTTATCAAACAACTTATTTAATAACCCATCCACATTTATCATATTATCTATCACCAGAAGTATCATAATACGTTTTTACCTATTTGTCATGTCATTCGACAAAACTAGTCTTTCTTTTTATATATAAGTTAATTGACTGTAAAATAAAAGTGAACAAAGTGTAAATAAAAAATTATTTAAAACAACATAATTTCGGTGTTTTTGTATAACACTCACCTAAAACTTTACACTTTCTAGTAAAATATTGTCAAAAACTATTTTAGGAAGAAAAGAGATTTCTTTTCTAAATCATATCTTTATAGTATAATACTCTTGTAGGTGATAACATGCTCTACCCTAATAATATAAAGAAAGAGTCTAAAAAAGAAGCAATTAACTACGCAAATCGTGGTATGGAATTAGAAAGTTTATTAAATGAAACAAATGATTACTATAATGAAAAAGACATAGCCTTAATATATAAAAAGCCAACACCAATTGGTATTAGCGAAGCCATCTATACTAAAAAAGGCAGAGTTATTAAAAACGGTTTTTTTAAAGCCCAATCTACCCTAGACTATAATGGTATATATAAAGGACATTATATTGAATTTGAAGCCAAAGAGTGTCATAGTAAAACATCGTTTCCACTAGCAAACTTTCATGAACACCAATTAATTTATATTAGACGTGTCATAAACCACGGCGGCATATGTTTTATAATTATTAAAATGAATAACTTAGTTTATCTATTAAAAGGTGAAGACTTAATTACTTTTTTAGATTCTACTACTAGAAAAAGCATACCTTATACATATATTGAAGAAAAAGGGCAAGTTATTAAAGAAAGATTTAATCCAACTATTGATTACTTAAAAATAGTTGATAAAGAATATTTAAAGGAGAATTAGTTATGGCAAAGAAAAAATTAAAATTAAAAAGTATTAAAGATATTAAAGAAAGTGTTAAAAAAGAAAAAAAGAAAACAGACCATGAAAAGAAAAGAAAAATTGGTAATATACTAGGTATTAGTCTAATTACTATAGGTATTGGTATTTGTTCAATAATTATTGCGTTTTTCTTATACATAGTATTTACCTCACCAGAGTTTTCCCAAGATAAACTATACAATCAAGAAGCCTCTGTTATTTATTTTAAAGATGGATCTGAAATGACTCGTCTTGGTAGTGAAAACAGAGAACTAAAAAATTATGAAGATTTTCCCCAAGTATTAGTTGATGCCTTGGTAGCCACTGAAGACTCAAGATTCTTCCAGCATAGTGGCTTTGATGCAGCCAGATTTACAAAAGCAACACTTGGTCAGCTTTCTGGTAATTCAAGCGCCGGAGGAGCGTCTACCTTATCAATGCAACTTGCCAAAAACAAATTTAATGGTTCTGACGACTCTGGTCTTACAGGTATTATTCGTAAATTTAAAGATATTTATATGGCAGTCTTTAAAATTGAAAAAAATTATACCAAAGAACAAATTATTGAAATGTATTTAAACTCTTGGTGGTTTGCTGGTGGTGGTACTAACTCAGGTGGAACATATGGTGTTGAACAAGCTAGTCAATATTTCTTTGGTAAAAGTGTTACCGACCTTTCCCTTCCAGAATGTGCCCTTTTAGTTGGTATGGCGAATAACCCAGTAACTTATAACCCATATATATATCCAGAATACTCTAATAATCGTAAAAATACCGTTTTAAGTCTAATGAATCGCCATGGTTATATAACCGATGAAGAAATGGAAGATGCCCAAAGCATCGACGTTAGAAGCCTAGTTGTCGAAAAAAAAGAAGCAAGTTCATTTGCCTATCAAGTATTAGTTGATTACTTATATGATGAAATTCTAGATAAAGAAGGCATCGATATTTATAACCAAAGCTACCAAGTATACTCTACTTTCGATAAAAATGCTCAAGA
Organism: uncultured Mycoplasmatota bacterium; assembly: GCA_900549625.1. Taxonomy (GTDB): domain Bacteria; phylum Bacillota_I; class Bacilli_A; order RF39; family UBA660; genus Ventrenecus. Next base: position 16,776 of record URPE01000019.1, on the reverse strand, counting down.
TATTATTAATAATATGCAAAATGGCGCTGCTGGTGCTTGGCGTGATGATAAAATCCAAGTTGCATCAGCCGTAACTAGTGTTAGTGATGGTTCTATAAGTGCTCTAGGACCTGGACGAAATTATGTTGCAAAAGGTGATAACCGTGCCCTTGTTAAAGAGCAACCTGGTTCAACTGCTAAACCACTTGTTGATTATGGCCCTCTTATTGAATACAACAATGCATCATCTGGCCAAATGTTTATTGACTTTAAATACACTTATAATGATGGCACTGTTTTAAATAACTGGGATAATTCATATCAAGGTATTATGACCATGAAAAATGCCTTATCAGCATCAAGAAACGTAACAGCTCTAGAAGCCTTCCATCAAGTAAATCCAGATAATATAAAAGAATTTTTAAATAATTTAGGTATTAATGAAGATAACTATGGCCCAGATGGTATAGTCCAAGCCATGAGTGTTGGTGGTTTCAAATGGGGCTTATCACCTTTACAAAGTAGTGCAGCTTACGGAGCTTTTGCAAGAGGTGGCTACTACATTGAACCTTATTCATACTCTAAATTAATCAATAATGAAACTGAAGAAGAAATTGAACATAAATATGAGAAAGTAAAAGCCATGAGTGCTGAGACTGCTTATATGATAACTGATATCTTACTTCAAGCAACAAGTGAAGGTGTTGGTGGTTCTATTAATTATAATCTTCGTAGTAGTATTGCATCTAAATCTGGTACAACAAATGTTGATACAGAAACAGCTAATCAAAAAGGCATAAGTATTTATACTACACCAGATCACTGGGTTAATACTTATAACACTGACTATTCTATCTCAATGCGTTATGGTTACGACCGTAAAGACTTAGATAAAAACCACTACTTAACAAGTAACTCTGGTACTAGTACACGTAGTAAAATAAGTGCTTACCTTGCTAATAATATATTAACTAATACTAAGAAATTTGAACGTCCTAGTGGTGTTGTAAGTGTGACAATAGAATCTAATACTCTTCCAACTAAAAAGGCCAGTGAATACACACCAGAAGGTATGAAATACAACGCTTTATTTAAAGAAGGAACTGAACCTAGTGAAACTTCAAAAAGATTTACTAAATTAGAAAACCCATCCAATGGCGAAGCCAAAGTAAATGAAGCAAAAGTTAATTTAAGTTGGACTGCTACAACTAGTAAATCTGGTACTGATTCTAATGCTATTAAAACCGAATTTGCTAACTACTTTAAAGACTGGAAGAAAAACTATAGTTATAGTTATCAATTATTTGAAAATCAATATATGAGTATCTACGAAGGATATAATAACTCAGCCATTGGTTCTTTAGGTTATCAAGTCCACTTAAAAGATGAAAAAGGTAATTTAACAAACTTAGGTTGGACAGAAAATACAAACTTCTCTTACACTGCTAAAACAAGTGGCACATACACATTCGTTATTAAAACCTCTTACAGTATTTTAAAAAGCAATGCTTCTGATGGTATTACCGTCACAGCTAAAGTAACAAGAGGTAGTGCACCAGCTACAGAGGAAGACTTAAAAGCCACAACTACTAAAGCATGTGTTTTAAAAGGTAGTGTCTTTAATCCTAAAAATGGTATAGCAAGTATAACCTATGAAGGAAAAAATATTACTGATGAAGTTACCATTACTGCTTCTAATGTTGATACTAGTACTGAAGGTGAAAAAAACGTAACCTACACGATTAAATATAAAGACAAACAAATTCAAGTAAGTGGCAAAGTAAATGTTAGCACTTCTTGTACTGAGTAACTTTTAGTTACTCTTTTTTTTGAGCATAAAAAAAGTATATATAAACTATATACCTATTACTTACTATTATATTTACAATAACATTTTAACTTACAATCATCACAAAGTGGTTTTCTGGCCTTGCATTTATAACGTCCAAATAAAACTAGTTGATGATGTAATCTATTCCATTTATCTTTAGGAAACTTTTTCATCAATTTTCTTTCCACAGTTTCTACTGAATCATTTTGATAACTTAATCTAAGTCTTTTAGAAACCCTTTCTACATGCGTATCAACCGCAATAGTTGGAACATTATAAATATTTGCAAGAACTACATTACAAGTTTTTCGACCTACTCCAGGTAAACTTTCTAAATACGTGCGATCATTAGGCACAACCCCATTACACTCACTTATTATTCTTTTAGCTATATCTTTAATATAAGAAGCCTTTTTTGTATAAGAACCAAGAGGTCTAACAATTTTTTCAATCTCTTTATTACTAGCATTACTAAGACTTTCTAAATCATATTTATTCCATAATATATGGGTAATTTCATTTACTCTTTTATCAGTACACTGAGCTGATAAAACTGTAGCAATTAATAATTCATAATCAAAAGTATAGTTAAGTTCACAAGTAGCCTCAGGATACAACTCATCCATATAAGATAAAATATCTTTTTCTTTATTCATCATCATCTAACCAATTATAATCAAAAAGTTCAACACTTTGTTCTTTAGCCTTTCTTCTTTCTTTAAGGCCTTCTTCTACATCACTCATTTTCTTATAACCTTTCTTTTGCCATTCATATAAAATTTTATCCATATATCTTAAAGAACTAACCCCATTATAGACAGCTTCCTTTAAAGCTCCACAAACAAGTTCTTCACTAAAGCCCTTACTAAGCCAAGCATTAATAATCTCATATTCCATCGGTGATATGTTTCTTCCTAATTCATGTTGAAACATATCAAAAATATTTTGTTTATTTTCTTCTTTCCTAACATTTTCTTTTTCTTCCAATAAAATATTATACATTGGTTCTAAACTAATAACCTCACATCTTCTATTAGCCTTATCCTTACTTGAATCAAGTTTAATTAAATTAAGTTCTAATAAATGATTAAAAGCATTTAATACTTCCGTTTCATTAAGACTTAAATTACTTGTTATTGTATTAACATCAAAAGTTTTATCACTTGTATCTTCAAAATACATTAAAAGTAAAAATTCTGTTAAAGATAGTTTTTTAGCTAACGCTACTTCTATTAAATGAGCCGATAATGTAAAACGTTTTTCCATTAAAAACTCTAAATTAACCATAAAACTACCTTCTTTCTTCTATATATTTAACAATACTTTCCCTATTATTATTTAATTTCTTAAGTAATATCTTTTCCTCTACTTCAATTATTAATAGACCTAAATCTTCTTTATTAAGACCACTTATTTCTTTAATCTCTTCTACACTTATATCTATATCTTTACGTGTTTTAATAATCATACTATTTTCCATTTTCTCTAAAACTTTTATCGGAAAATGCATAATAGATGCAGCCACTCTTGTTGTATAATAACCATTTTGATATAAAACGAGCACATTAATTGTACCACAATTTATAATATTTCTAATCTTTTTTATCATTCTTTTTAATTCTTTTTCTTTAATATAGTCTAAATCAGTATCAATCTGTGCCCATAACCCAGCTAAATCAGCCACATAAACAAGATGATTATTGTTAATTCCTAATTCTTTTAAAAGACCTAATTTTTTTAGCATAGGAAAACCACTTGCAAGTAATATAACATCTAATTCTTTTCTTATTTTATTAATAGGAATATTACTTATATTTTTCTTTTCTTTTTGAATAGCTGTTTTAAGTGTTTTCTCTAACTTTAAATGATACATTGAAGCAAACCTAACTGCTCTTAGTATACGGGTAGGATCTTCCTTTAATCTAACACTTGGATTACCAATCATTCTAAGTACTTTATTTTTTAAGTCTTTTCGTCCATCTAAAAGATCTATTAATTCTTCATTTTTATTCATATACATTGCATTAATAGTAAAATCTCTTCTTTTAGCATCTTCTAATAAACTATTAGAATAAGTAACATTTACTGGTTTACCATTTTCATATTCGCCTTCTCGCCTATAAGTAGTTATATCAAAATTTAACCCCTTAATTAACATATGATAAGACCCATATAAAGAATCATTTTTAGGTATACCAAAAATACGCATTAAGTCTTTTGGTCTTGCATTAGTTGCAATATCAATATCATTTGTATTACGTAAAAGTAAAAAGTCTCTTACAAAACCCCCAACTATATAGGCTTCAAAACCATTACTTTCTATTTTCTTTAATATATTTTTTACAGTATTTGGAATCAAAATAAATCACCACCTAAATTATACCTAAATTTATAATAAAATAAAATACAACTATTAAAAAATCCATACGCTTTACTCTTTTTGTATGGATATTATTTGGGCATAGTATTAACTAAAACTGGCAAATTTCTAAGAACACCATATATAATTAAGATAACTATATAAATATAGTAGGACATTTCTTTAATTAAAATAGTCCTTTTTAAAGAAATAATCTTATATATTATAAAAAAAATTAAAGTAATAAAAACTAAAGGATTATACCAAAAGGCCTTTACTAAATCACCATTTAATATACTAAATAGCATTCTTGTAATACCACATCCTGGGCAATAAAAACCAGTTAAAAGGTAAAATGGACAATATATGGCAATACCAAAATGTTCATTTAAAAATTTATAAATTAAAAGAAATAAGATACCCATTACAAGTATCATTATTTTCTTAAAATTAATTTTCATTTGCAAATCGATTTAAGTCACTTTGCATTAAGCAGTAATTTACTATACCAAGACCAAATATAGCTAAAACTATATATAATACTGAATTATCAGAAATATCTTTACCATAGATTTTACCTGCACTATAAAGTTTTTTACCCATTTTGTAATTCCAGTAAATTGCGTAAATACCACAAGTTATAATGGTATAGATAATAGCAAGACCTCCACTAGCACTTTTCTCACTTTCACTTGCTATACTATTTGATTCATTAGTTAACACAGCAAACCAAAAAAGACCATATATACCACATGTAATTACCGTAAGAATAATATTTACAGCAATATCTCTTTTAGTAACTGAACCTCTTTTAATAGTATTTTCTTGTGTTGTTCCACAAGATGGACAAAAATTAGCATTTTCTTCTAACGCTACTCCACAATTTCGACAAAACTTACTCATAACTCTCTTCCTTTCACTTTAAGTATATCATTATCTATCATAAAAAAATAGTCTAAAAATAACTAATTCTATCTTATTTTGTCGAACTACTTTACAATACAAAAATTATCTATAAAATACTTTAAAAAGGAGATTTTATGACATATGAACAAACTGAGTCTAGATTAATGGCTCTTACTAATAAAATAAATACTATATTTATAAGTTTTGATGAAAAAAACATTTATAACACTAAAAAAACAATTCTTAAATTTCATATACTTGATAGTGAGAAACATCAAGAATTTGCTTATGAAAGTATACATATAGTATTGTCAAATATTAATATTAACGATTTATACTCTAGTAACATGTGTATTTTTGATAAAAAACTTATTATAATTGGCAGTTTATTAGTAAGTGATAACTCGTTCACTGAATTAAGAAAAAAATACCATAACAATAAATTATACTTAAGTATATTAAATAATATTACTTACTTTTTAGGAGTTACGAGCACCAGAGATTTCCAAAAGGTATTTAATGATTCTACCGTACACGATTATTCTTTATACGATTTAATTAATGAAAAGTAAATTTTAATTGAATAAAAGCTATTAACATGATAGATTTATTATAAGAAAATGCAACTCACAAGTTTTTCTAAGTTATAAAGACTATAAGAAACATTGTTAACAATCTTTAATGTAGTCTTTTAATTGATTTTTCAATTTGCTTACAGGCAAAATATTCTTTCACACTTTTCTTGTCAAGCATTCTATCTATTGAAAATTCTATTTTGTATAAAATAAACCTTTTTCTTATCAGCACTTTTAGCACACAATTTCATTACTCTTCAGTCACATATACATAGTGCAAAACAAAAAGAAATGGGAATACCATTTCATTATTAATTATCTTCTTGGACTACCAACTGAACCTTGAGTTAATGAATATGTACTATCTAATAAAGCATAATAATTAACTTTCGATTCTAGTTTGCTATAAAATGATTGGTCTTGTAAATAATTTTCTTTTTCACTAGAAGGATGCCATCCTTCAGTAACTGAAACACTATCAATAACATTACCATTAATATCATAACTTACCAAATTTTCATTTTCTTGTTTGATAGTAATATTGCTTCCTAAATACAATTTTTTTATATACTCAATATTATTTCCAGATACTTGAAGCAAAAATTCTCCAAAATCTCCTTTTAAAAATTCATTTGCAATAAATTCTCTTGTTTCATCTGTTATAAAATAATTAGAAATCTTAGCAGATTTTTGTGATAGATCATAATCCTCTACTACTATAGATTGTCCATTATATTTTACACAACAAAATTTATCTGTACCTCTACTATTGTTTAAAACTCTAACATCATTTTTATTAGCAATTATTCTAGGGAAAACGTATTTAAAATTATCAAAATAATAAATATCTCCATTATCATTTTTTAAAAATTGATTCATTTCAGAAGAATAATTACTATCAATTTTAGTTTCTGAAAAATTTGAAAGTATATCATTAAAAGCATCTTGTAATGAATGACTCATTGGCATACCCCATCTTTTTTCAAACGCTTGTTTGCTTATAGTAATTTTTTTATTTAAAACACCCATTTTCTCACCTCTCGCATTAATTATACACTATAATTTAATATTTGTAATGTCTTTTGCAAATATTTGCAAATAATTTACAAATAAAATAATTATAAAACATTACTTAATAATGAGAATCATCAAGAATTTGCTTATGAAAGCATACATATAGTATTGCCAAACATTAATATTAACAAATTATACTCTAGTAACATGTGCATTTTTGATAAAAAACTTATTATAATTGGCAGTTTATTAGTAAGTGATAACTCATTTAATGAATTAAGAAAAAAATACCATAACAATAAATTATACTTAAGTATATTAAATAATATTACTTACTTTTTAGGAGTTACGAGCACCAGAGATTTCCAAAAGGTATTTAATGATTCTACCGTACACGATTATTCTTTATACGATTTAATTAATGAAAAGTAAATTTTAATTGAACAAAAGCTATTAACATGATAGATTTATTATAAGAAATAACTTCTATATAATATTTATAAAAGAAAAGATGGTTTAAAATAATGAAGAAAAATAAAATTATATTAATAATTTCTATATTTTTAGTATTCTTAGTTACCATAGAAATTACTACATATTTAAATTTAAAAGATAATAGTAATAAAAATATAAATATGAATCAAAACGTTTATGAAGATATAGATAATGAGAAAGAAAATATTATCAATATTGAATTTCAACCCTTCTATGGCCATGAACCAAATTTAGAATTTTTAACAAATGATGCTAACATAATTGTTTCTGGAATAATAGATACATCCTCATTAAAGTCTGTAATTGAAAACGCTTTTATATACACCAACATGGATATCCATGTAATTAAAGTATATAAAAATTCTATCTCACATAAATATAATGATTTTAATGTTTTAAATATCAAAACTATTGGCGGAAAACTTAGTGCTAAAGATTACATAAAATCATTAGATGAAAGTGAAAAGACAAAATACTCATTAACAAAAGAAGAATTAGAGAAATATAGTTTTTCATTAGATTCTTCAAATGGAAAACTAAACTATAAAGAAGAAAATACAGAGTATTTATTCTTTCTTAATTATGTTAATGGTGATTTAGTTCCTAACTCTAATCACTATGGCATACGCAAAATAAAAGGGACAAAAGTATATGATTATAAAACAGATTCATATATTGAAACTGCTTTATTAAATTAATTACTTGATTTTGAAAAAAAGATTAAGACTAAAATACAGCAAGAAATAAATGTCAAAGACTAAATAAAAAATTGGAGTTTTAGAAAACAATTGTAGGAAGATGGTTTTGGGATTGAACTGGAGTCATCTTTTTCAAATCTCATTGATATCTATTATCGCTATAATATCAAAAATATAATTTTTACATTAAATAATAATCTTATAAACTTACGTAGCACTAATTTTAACAAAATTTAACAAAATGCTTAATAAAATATCGCTAAATATTTGACTTTATCTAAGTATTTTAGTACAATACTATTGCTTATCGAAGTTAGGCAGCGAATTATTAGGCTTTAACGTGTAATTAACTAAGTTCATGAGTATGTTCTGCCAACAGAAAATGTTTATAATTACTCCCTAAATGCTAAGTAATTCAATAACTTTTATAAGAAATAAAAAGAAAGGAGAATATTTATGGCAAGATACACTGGTCCTCAATTTAAAAAATCACGTCGACTAAACTTCTCTACTTTAGAAAATGGAAAAGACCTTGCTCGTCGTCCTTATGCACCTGGTGCCCATGGTAGTGATAGACGTAAAAAGCTAAGTGAATATGGTGTCCAATTACAAGAAAAACAAAAAGTTCGTTTCATGTATGGATTAAACGAAAAACAATTCCATAAAGTTTTTGAAAAAGCTTCAAAAATGAAAGGTATTGCTGGTGAAAACTTATTAGTTTTACTAGAAAGTCGTTTAGATAACTTAGTTTATCGTATGGGATTATCTACTACTCGTCGTGGTGCAAGACAACTTGTAAACCATGGTCATATTACTGTAAATGGTCGCAAAGTTGATATTCCATCATATACTTGCAAACCTAAAGACGTAATTGCTGTTAAAGAACAATCTTTATCACATCCACAAATCCTTGCAAGTTTAGAGGCTGTTACTAGTACTAAAGCATTTGTTGAATTTGACAAAAAGAAAATGTCTGGTACTTATGTAAGAATCCCAGATAGAAGTGAACTTAATCCAGAAATTAATGAATCACTTATCGTTGAATTCTATAACAGATAATAAAGTGTCCAAATGGACATTTTTTTATTGGCTTTATACAATAATTAAATTGCTTTTTATGTTTCTTTTTTGTATAATTTCTTTATAAGGAGATTAGAGTTATGAAAAATTTAAAAGAATTATGGGAATATGATAAAAAGAAAGTTTTATTAATAGCAGGTATTACAATACTAAGCATTATAATTGTAATTGCCTTAATAGTTATATTAGTTAATATTTTTAGAAGATATAGTTATAAAGAGATCGAAAACATGATGGTTAGTAGTACCAAGACTTATTTAAAAGAACATAAAGACTTAATTCCAAATGAAATGAAAGAAATAGAGACAATTGAAACATCTACTTTAATAAGTGGTAAATATCTAAAAGAATTAGATAAACTAAGTAAAGAAAAAGGTTGTAGTGGAAAAGTAACAATTATTTATAATGAAGGCTCATTAAGATATACACCTAGCCTATCTTGCCCTAATTATGAAACAACTACTCTTAAAGATATTATCTTAAGTAGTGAAAAAATAAAAGATAGTGGTAATGGTTTATATGAATTAAATGATTATTATACTTACCGTGGTGAATACGTAAATAACTATGTTAAATTTGTCAATTATTCTTGGCGTATCTTAAAATTTAATGATGACATGATTTATTTAGTTTTAAGTGATACTTTAAATAACAAAACAATGTATGTATATGATGATCGCTTTAACGAATCAACTAATAACTATAAAGGCAAAAATGATTTTGCAAGTAGTCGTATGTACTTAACATTAAATGACTTTTATGAAAACTATTTTAAAAACTATCACAATTATTTACAAGTAATGGACGCTTGTACTCATTCAAGAAGCGAAATGGATCAAGACAAAACTGGGGCTATTGAATGTTTTAGTACTTATAAAACACCAATATCTTTATTAGCCGTATATGATTACATGAATGCTTCTGTTGACCCCCAATGCTTAGTAAGTAGTTCTAAAAACTGTTCTAACTATAACTACTTATCTAAATCTACTAACAAGTATTGGTTTATGAATGGTACAAACGAAAACTCATATGAAGTATATTCAGCCAATAACACTGGTGCAATAGTATTAGATGTAGCAAATGCTAAAAAAGATATTAGGTTAGTAATAGCCTTACCAACTGATCTTGTATACAAAAATGGTATGGGTACTACCGAAAATCCTTATGAATTTTATGAATATTAAAAGAAGGTCTAAAACCTTCTTTTTTAAAACCATTTCTCCGTCATTTTAACATTACTACTTAAAGGAGCAGGATTTGGCATATCAAGTTTAACTAAAAATGGTAATTTAAATGCCGACCCAAAAGCAAGCATTACACCTTTTCTTAACGTCTTTAATTTTTTTAGCTCTTCTCTAGCCGAACTAGAAATAATCGCATCAATCATGTTATAATCCTCAGGATGAAATATTCTAAAAATAAAGAAATTAGAACATTGTGAAAATACGGTTTTTGATAGTTCACTAGGTCTTTGCGTAATAAGGCCTAATATAACTCCATACTTTCTTCCCTCTTTTGTAATTCTTTCAAAAATATTATAACCTAAAACATCAATATCACGATCATTATTAACATAACGATGGGCTTCTTCTAAAATAATATTAATTGGAAAAGAACCCCTATCACTTAAATTAGTCGCATAATTAAAGAATAATTTTGAATATAATTTAGTAAGAACTTTAGCAAATCTATCTTCTAAACTATCTAAATTAACATTAACAATTTGTGCATTCTCACCCGTTGGCATTTTAAATAAACCTTCAATATAACTTTTCTTACTAACAACACTAGGATACTCAAAATACTTTTTATTAGGACTATTAATAATATGATGTAAATGAACTTTTAAAGAATTAGCCTTATCATAAACACTTTCACTATTAAAGACTCCTTCACTAAGTAACGCAAACTCTAAAGCATCGTATATATCTTCTAAAGTATAATACAAATTAGGTACAACACTATACTCCGTAATATTTTTCTTTTTAAATTGACTTAAAAAATCAATTACTTGGGAAATCGCATTAATTTTCCCTTGTGCATCAATATTTAAACACTGTCTTATTGTTCTTATATAACCTGGTTCTTTTATTTCACTTGCTTCATTCAAATCATCAGTATGATATTTATTCAAAATACTTAATATTTGATCTCTTATTTGTGAACTATTTTTACCACTTGATAAAACATCTAATAAACAAGTAGCAATAATATCATTTTTATATTCTATTGATACTGGATCTTCGCTTTTAAAAATACCAACATATTGAAGGGTTTTCTCAAGTATTGGAATTAAAGAAGCATCAGTAACATCAAGTAATATAGCTAAATCATCAGCATCTAAAAAATAAGGTGGTATTTGAATACAATTAGATACATCTTCTCTTTCATTACGATAATTTTTAAAGTTTAATTTAGAATTTACATTACTTAAATTTTGAAAGGCAGCATTATATTCGCCATAGGCATCAAATAAAATAATATGCGCATTCTCTGGTAATTTATCATTACAATAAAAAACATTTTGAATTATTCTTGCTACACCACATGATTTACCAGCCCCCGAGTTGCCAATAATAGCAAAGTGATTAGAAAAAAAGTCATCTAAACTACCAGTTACAGTAAAATTTTCATATAACAAAGATTTACCAAGTACCATAACGCCTTTATCATTTAAATTTTGGCTACCAATAAAACTTGTTAATTCTTGAGCATTAACAATACGTGGTGACCCTTGTAAGTTAGGCTGTCTATAAATACCTTCAACAAAATCATTACCCACTATCTCACCAATTAATAAAATAATAAATTCTTTATTACCGACATGTGTTATTCTACCTACAATTTTTCTATTTTGCTCCATAAAAACAACATGAACATCTTTTAAATACAAGCAAGGTGCATTACTTAAATTTTCAACCGTTACTAATGTGTCTTCAATATTAATTACTTTTCCAAACATATTATCCCTTCTTTATTCTATAAACATTTTATCAAATTTTTAATTATTTGTCTTTATATTTTAAAAAAAAGAAGGTTTCCCTCCTCTTAGAACAAAATTCCTCCTAGAATAATTGCAAGTAAAATATATAAAACTAAAATAATGAATGCTCCGTTTAAGAAATTACCATTACTATTAATTTCGTTATTACCGGATTTTTTGCAACAACTCATAAGGCACCTCCTTAATTAAAGACTAAATGAATGCCCCTACAATTAAAATTAGTAATATGAATAAAACTAAAATGATTGCAGGTCCAAACCCATTTTCTTGACAGTAGTTCATAAAACTCCCTCCTTTATTTGTCTTTTCATTTATAGTTTATGGATAAATTATGAAAATGTGCATGTCTAAAACCTTGTAAAACTAAAACTTTACGTGTTATAATAGGTTTGTTTAAAAGAAATGGAGAATGTTTATGAATAAGACAAAAAAATTAATTGCACTTGGTGCTTGCACTCTTATGTTATGTGGCTGTGGTAAAGTGACCCCTACCCTAAGTGATGGTAGCCAAGCAGTTGCAAGTTTTACTGATAATGTTTTAAATATTTCAGCTGGTGATCTTTATAATAAAATGAAAGAAAGTTATGCTCTTGATTCTCTTATTACTCTAATGGATACAAAAATATTAGAGCAAAAATATCCTGATAAGTTAAGTGATGCTAAAAGTAGTGCAGAAAGTACTGTAAAATCAATGAAAGAAACTTATGGTGAAGATCAAATTACTTACTATTACGGTTCAGTAGATAATTACACAAAAAGTGTCTATTTATCTAATCTAAGAAATTACGCTACCTTAGACTATGCTAAAACACAAGTGTCAGATAAAGAGAAAAAATCATATTATGATAAAAACATTTATGGTGACGTGACTGTTCGTCATATCTTAATCACTACTGGTGTAACTGATGATACTAAAGATGATGAAAAAACTAAATTAGAAGAAGCAGCTAAGAAAAAAGCAAATGAAGTAATTGAAAAATTAAATAAAGCCGATAATAAATTAGAAACATTTAAAACACTTGCTAAAGAATACTCAAACGATGATGCAACTAAAGATAATGGTGGTAGTCTAGGTGCTATCAATACTGGTACTTTATCTAATAAATATGATGAATTATTAAAGAGTGCTAGAAACCTAAAAGATGGTGAATATTCAAAGTCAATTATTACAACTGAATTAGGTTATCACATTATTTACCGTGAATCATCAAGTGAAAAACCATCATACGAAGATAAAGAAAGTGAAATTACAGAAACACTTGCTAAGAACTTAATTGATAGTGATAAAACAATTCAAATTACAGCCCTTGATAAAATGCGTAAAGATGCTGGTATGGATATATTAGATAGTGATATTAAATCAAAATATTCTAATTACATCGCTAATCAAATAACCCAAGCTAAGAGTAATTCTAGTAAAAATTAAAGAAGAAACAACAAATTTCTTCTTTTTTTATGCAAAAACCACTTGAATATCCATTTTTATTTTGTTATAATTTTCTTGTTCTTATGGCGGGATAGCTCAGTTGGCTAGAGCACGCGGTTCATACCCACGGTGTCGGGGGTTCAAATCCCTCTCCCGCTACCATATTTAAATACACAAAAGTGTCTGAATTGACACTTTTTTCTTTTTTCTTTTTCTTGCTGTTTCCATACCTTTTTTCAATAAACAAATTTGATTTATAGTAACATTATTTTTTAAAATATGATAAACTTAAAATAAGTAGGTGAATAATATGGCAAAAAAAAGAAAAAAGAAAAAACAATTAACTAATAAAGAAATAATAACAGGGTTTGTAGCTCTTCTTCTTTGTTTTTATCTAGGCTACTATCAACTTAATGATAACACAGTTAATAATAACGTTTCTTATGCCGTAAATGAAATACCTGAATATAATGGTAAAGATTTTATATATATTAATAATAATGTACCAAATTTTGCCGAAAGTGATTATAAAAATGAATCTTATCAAATCTTTAGCGAACTAGATAACCTAGGTAGATGTGGCCCAGCAATTGCTAATATTGGCATTGATTTAATGCCTACGAAAGAACGTGAATCTATTGGCATGATAAAACCAAGTGGCTGGCATACAATTAAATACGATAATGTTGATGGTAAATACTTATATAACCGTTGTCACTTAATAGGATACCAATTAACTGGTGAAAATGCTAATCCCAAAAACCTTATAACTTGCACAAGACAAATGAATACAGGCGTTATGCTAGAGTATGAAAACAAAGTAGCTAAATACATTAAAGAAACTAAAAATCATGTTTTGTACCGTGTTAACCCCCTATTCTTAAACGATAATCTTGTTGCCAGTGGTGTTTTGATGGAGGCTAGATCAGTTGAAGATAATGGCCAAGGCTTATCTTTCTCAATTTATGTTTACAACGTGCAAAAAGGCATCACAATCGACTACTTAACTGGCAATTCCAAATTAAATGAATAAAGAGCCCTAAACTTAATTATTTAGAACTCTTTTTTTTCTTATCATAATATTTTTTATTTAAAAGCTTAACTTTTACACCACGTTCATAAGCGAACATTTTCTTTACACCATCTGGTAAATTTTTCTTATAAACCTTCATAAACTGACCTCCAAACTACTAAAAATATACCAAAAAAAAGACTATTTTACAAGTCTAAATTTCAAATCACTAAATTAAATTCAAAGTTCCCGTTTTTTCATAGATGGGAGCTAAGTCTTGAAAACGATTAGTTCTATTATATTAAATATAATAGTTAATGCTTGATGTAGTCAAAATATGAAGTAATATTAAAAACAATCTAATTATGAGTTAATATCTAAAGTAGAATAGTTCGCATATACAATAGGAATCTATAGCTCACTAATTTTGAATCAATCACTAAAATAATTTAGTCATATAAATTCAATTATGCAAATAGTATTCTAAAATTTTTTTTTTATGCTTTAATTAAATTAATGATATAATGTATTCATTCATAGAAATAATTCTATAATTAAGAAGTTGTTTGTTATGAAGGTTGAAAAAGAAATAAAAAAGTCAAATTAAATAAAACATGGGAAGCTAGTTGAACAAGAATATGTATTATAGTTCCAATTATTGAATTTACATTAAACACAATTAGAAAATATAGGAGAAAAATATGTTTGAGTGTGCATTAGAAAAATTTATAAATTTTGTAAATAATAATTATGATATGAATAATACTAAAGTTAGACATAAGTTAAACCATACGCTTCATGTAGTTAGTAATGCAAAATTTTTATGTAAAAAAATGAATCTAGATAATGAAAATAAAGAAGTTGCACTTATAATAGCACTTTTACATGATATAGGAAGATTTGACCAAGCAAAAGAGTTGAAAAGTTTTAGAGAAGATATAAATAATTATGACCATGCCACACTAGGTGTTAAATTATTATTTGAAAATAATTTAATTAGGAGCTTTATTGAATTTGATAAATATGATGAAATAATAAAAATTGCTATAGCTAATCATAATAAATATATCGTTGATTTTGATAGCATGTATGAAATACAAGCATTACATTCAAAAATTATTAGAGATGCTGATAAATTGGATTCATTTAGAGCAAAATATGAAGATGATATTTATACGATGGCAAATATAACACAGAAGGAAATTGAGACTTCATTAATATCAGATAATATTTTTAACGATTTTATTAGTGAAAAAACTATATTAAATAAAGATAGAAAAACACCAGCAGATATATGGATTTCTTATATTGCATTTATATATGGATTGTATTTTAAAGAAAGTTTGCTTTATATTAAAGAAAATAATTATATAAACAAATTGATTGATAGATTCCACTATGTACTAAATGATACTAAAGAAAAAATGGAAAAAATAAGAAATAAAGGGAATAAATATATAAAACGTGTTTAAAATGTCATATGTACTTAGTAAATAAATTTGTACAGAATATTTTTCATTATGATTGAATATACTAAATCAGACTAATATGTAAATAAATGCGATAATAATGTTAGGATTAGAAGATATAAAAAAAGATATGATTAAGAATCAAAATCATATTCAAAATGTTTAAAATTAGTAAATAAAATAAGGTGAATTAAGAATGATAAAAAATTGTATTTTTGATTTAGGTAATGTTATTTTGAAAGGCAAACCATCTATTGTATTAGATAACTTAAACTTAGATGATGAAACATATCATGATATTAAAAATAATTTTTTTAATAATTGGTCAAAATTGGACTTAGGATTAATTTCATTGGATAGTTTCTTTTATCAATGTAATTTTAAATCAACAATTTCTAATGAAATAAAAGAAAAATTAATTAATTATTATAAATATAGACCTTTCAATTTAGAAGTTTTAAATATGTTACTTGATTTAAAAAATAAAAAATATAACATTTATTTGCTATCGAATAACAATAAAGAAACTGCAAACTATTTGAGAACACTAGATTTTTATCAATATATTGATGGAGACGTATATTCATGTGATTATAATACTGTAAAGCCAAATATTGAAATTTATAAAATATTATTAAATAAATATGATTTAATTACGAAAGAATGTTTATTTATTGATGATGATCAAAATAATATCGAAACAGCAACAAAACTAGGATTTAAAACAATTAAATATAATTCAGATAATTATAATACCTTAAATTTAAAGATTAATAACATTATAGATAAAAATAATTAGTTGTTAATAAAAAATTTATATTAACTTAAAAATAAAAAAACTTCGAAAATAATAATGATATATTAATTTCGGAGAGTGTAAAAAACTTTGTGTAAAGATACCAATCTATGGTAATAAGATTTTTTA
>URPE01000018.1 GCA_900549625.1 uncultured Mycoplasmatota bacterium | reverse complement strand
TCTACTTATATTATTCAAGATGAGTAGCCCATTTTCTTTTTTTTTACGTAAATTTCTTAAAAAAATTTAGAATGCTAGTAAAATAAATATTTATGTTTTTCTACAGATAGACTTTTTTATAATATTTTGATAAAATACCATTAGAAATGGTGGTGGTCTTATGGATAACGAAGAATTAGAAAATGATGTTAACGAGGCTGCCGAAGGACTAGATAATCAAAATGAGGAAGTTACTAAAGAAGTTGGTAAGTTCGAAAGTGTATTAAAAACAAAGGGAAAGCAAGCTGTGGCTACAGCAAGTAAAAAGGTGATTGCTAAGCTTCTAAAGAAAAATATAATAATTATAAGTTTAGTCGGGGCTGTAATTCTTTTATTTTTCATTATTATGGCGGCTTTGTTAAATTCATCTGGTGTTAATGATTATGTTTATAAATCTACTAGTTGTAAGAATGTAACGATTCATTATGACCCTTATGGAGAAGGCGATAGTTATGACGAAGAAATGGACTTGGAAGATTATGTTAAGGGAGCTGTTGTTACTTATTTAAACAACTTTACTGGGGATGATTCTAGTAACTATCAACTTTATTTTGCTCTTTCTGTTGCTCTTAGAAATGAGGCTATTACTAATAATTGTGAAGTTACTTATCGTGATAAAACAATTGATAGTAATGTTACAATAGATGATTATTATTTAAATCTTGCTATAACTAATTCATATGGTATTGCTTTAGTAGATGAAAATGAAGAGTTTGTACCAATGCATGTTGCTGATAATTGTTGGTATAACAGTGGTATAATGCAAAATAGTGAAGGAGAAGATATAGAGTTTCATACGGCTTGGCAAAAAGATTTAGAAATACC
Organism: uncultured Mycoplasmatota bacterium; assembly: GCA_900549625.1. Lineage (GTDB taxonomy): Bacteria > Bacillota_I > Bacilli_A > RF39 > UBA660 > Ventrenecus. The sequence continues at coordinate 23,818 of URPE01000018.1, read as the reverse complement.
AAGAGAATTTACTAAAAAGTATTTTAAAAATACTGTTTATGAAGAGTGTCAGTGTAATGCTGATACAGGGGTAAAAAAGATTGGTATTAATGCAGTTGAAAATATGTGTTACACTTATTGGATAAAAGAAGAAGAAAAAGATGGGGTTAAAACCAAAGTAAAATATGAAGAGTATTTACATCAAGATGAAGAGGATGGGTTTAATCTTTATGGGGCTTATTATTTATTAAGATATCGTGGATTAACTAATTTGGATATTTTAAAGTATTTTACTAATGATAAAGTGATGTATCGTACTACTAGTAAAGAGAGTGCTAAAAAAGAAGATACAAGTAATAATTTTAATTATAGTTGTTCAGCTTTTAATATAGGGTCTACTACTTTATCACGGGATGAGTTTATTTCTAAAGTAGAAAATTATAATAGTAAAAAGAGTGATTGGGGTACTTTTAAAGGTCATGCTGGAGAGTTATATGATTTGGCAGTTAGTAATGGTGTTAATCCAGAATTTATTGTTGTTAGAGCAATAGTTGAGGGTATGAGTCCTGGTGGGTCTTCATATAATTATTATGGTATAGGATGTACTAATACAGGGGGAATAAATGCTTGTACAAAATATTCTTCATTTAGTGATGGTGTTTTGGGCATTATATCTTTTATTAAAAAATATGATTCAGTTGATTCATTAATGAGTAAATATGCTTTTATTGGAACATATTGGTATAATCCAGGTAGTTCTAGTAAAGGTGGGTGTTATTATTATCCCTATATTAAAGAATATATGTCACCAGAAAGAGCAAGTGCAGTAGCAAGTGCTTGTAATGGGTCTTCTTGTAGTGGATCTGGCTGCACTAAAACAACTGATGAAGATCAAATGGCTTACACTAAATATCAAGTATCAAAAATGACCGATTATCGTTCTTCAGTATTTGGTATTAAAGAAAATGTTTGTACAAATGACACGATGACTGTTGATAATTGTATTATATATGCTCAAAGTGATAAAAGATGGGGACAATTTTTACTAGGAAATAGTAAAGATACAACTATTAGTAAGGCTGGTTGTGCTGTATCAAGTGTGGCTATTGCGCTTACTTGTACTGGTAAAATGAGTGATACTTCAAGTTTCTCACCTAAAGTATTAAATGATACTCTAAAATTAAATGGTGGTTTTGATGGGGCGGCTATTGTTTGGAATAATAAAGGTATTAGAGAATTTGTACCAAGTTTTAGAGTAGATAGAGATATTAGTTTAAGTGGGGCTAGTATGGAAGAAAAGTTAAATGCATTAAATGCTTCTCACGAAAAATCTAATCGAATTGGTATTGTACATATATCTAACTCAGAACATGAGACACATTTTGTTGTTTTAAACACTTATAATCCAAGTAATAAAACATTTACTTCTTTAGATCCAGCTGGTGGTAAAATAAATACATATTCTATAAATGATTTAGATCGAATTATTTATTATACATATTAAGGAAGGAGCGTTTTTATGAGTGAAAAGAATCTTAAAATAGTTATATCAGTAGTTATAGTATGTTTTATTTACTTTATAATAATATTTGTTTATATGATGAATAATAAAACAACAAAAGGTTATATTATTAACTCTAATTTGGGGGGATTCTATTGTAAACAGAAAAAATGTGAATTTGTATCTCAAAGTGATATCAAAATAAACAATTCTTATGCGTTATTTCAATATGGTGAATATGTAGGGGATTATTCGCCTTCGTTGGTGGTTGATAAATGGAATTTTAAACAAAATGAAGATTATGAAAGTATATATGGTGATTTTCTTGCTATTGATGAAAAGTTAAACTATCAATATATACCTATTAAAACAGAAGCTCTTAATACTGATGATATTTTACTTCTTCAAAAGACTACACAAATAAACTTTTCTAAACTAAACGATTCTTATAAAATAGCTGTTGATTTAGATAATAATGGCGTAACTGATTATATTTATACTTTATCAAATCAAGTTGATGATGGTGCCTCTAGTGAATATTTTTCTATCTTTTATGTTTCATTAAATGGGGAATTGTTAACTATTTATAATGATAAAAATAAAGATGCTGATAATTATGAACTTCCATTTTATAGTGTGGCTGGTATTGTAAATATTGACTCCATACCGAAAATAATTATTAATAAAACTTATTATAGTAATATGGGAGAATCTAGTACAATGATTTTTACTGTTCTTAAGAGTGGTATAAAAAATGATGCTGAAAAGTAATTAGATAATGCTTGTCAAAAGCATTATTTTTTGTTAATCTTTTATTAAAGAAAGGTAGAGATTATATGCATTATGATTATTTAATTGTGGGTTCAGGGTTATTTGGAAGTGTTGTAGCTCATGAATTAAAAAAGAAGGGAAAGAGTGTTTTAGTTTTAGAAAAAAGAAGTCATATTGGTGGTAACATTTATTGTGAAAATAAAGATGGGATTGAAATTCATAAATATGGGGCACATATATTTCATACGAGTGATAGAGAGGTTTGGGATTATGTTAATCAGTTTAGTGAATTTAATAACTATGTAAATAGTCCAGTTGCTAACTTTTCTGGTGAACTATATAATTTACCATTTAATATGAATACATTTACAAAACTTTGGGCTGATGTTATAACACCTAGTGATGCCATAAAAAAAATAGAAAGTGAAAGAAAAGAAATGATGGGTGTTACACCTAGTAATTTAGAAGAACAAGCTATAAGTTTAGTGGGAAGAACTATTTATGAAAAATTAATTAAAGGGTATACTGAAAAACAATGGGGAAGAGATTGCAGGGAATTACCAGCTTTTATTATTAAACGTTTACCAGTACGTTTTACATTTGATAACAATTACTTTAATGATTTATATCAAGGTATTCCTATCAAAGGCTATAATAGTATTATAAAAGATTTATTAAGTGGGATAGAGGTTAAATTAGATACTGACTTTTTAAGTAATAAAAAAGAGTATTTAGATTGTGCTGATAAAATTATTTATACGGGTATGATTGATGAATACTATGATTATTCTTTGGGTACTTTAGAGTATAGGAGTCTTCGTTTTGAAACAGAAAAAAAAGAAATGGAAAACTATCAAGGTAACGCGGTTATAAATTATACAGATAGTAAGACACCTTATACGCGTATTATTGAACATAAACATTTTTTAAAGACTAATAGTCCTGTTACTTATATAACGCGTGAGTATCCTAGTACTTGGCATAAAGGGGATATGGCTTATTATCCTATGAATGATGAAAAAAATAATAATTTATATGCTAAATATAAAGAGTTAGCAAGTAAAGAGGATAAAGTAGTATTTGGGGGACGTCTTGGTGAATATAAATACTATGATATGGATAAGACTATTAGAAGTGCTTTAGATTTAGTAAAAACATTAGACTAGTGTAAATTAGTGTTTTTGATTTTGCCTTTTATTAATTTAGGTGTTACAATGGTATTAGTAAATTAATTGTATGGGTGATAAAATGGAAAGTAATGATCTAGTGATGGAGGATTTATCAAAAGTGTACGTTATAAAAAGAAGATTATATTTTATAATTAAAAGATTATTTGATATATGTTGTAGTTTAGTTGGTATGCTTATACTAATACCTTTAACTATAATTGTAAAAATATGTTATATTTGTACAGGTGATTTTGGTAGTATTTTTTATAGACAAGAAAGACTTGGTAAGAATGGGGTGGTATTTAGTTTATATAAATATCGAACTATGGTAAAAAATGCTGATGAAAAGTTAAAAGAACTTTTAAATAATAATGAATCTTTAAAAGAAGAATATCTTGAAAATCATAAATTAAAAAATGATCCAAGAATAACTAGGTGTGGAAAGCTTTTAAGAAAATTATCACTAGATGAATTTCCTCAGTTTATTAATGTTTTTTTAGGACAAATGAGTTTAATAGGTAATAGACCATATTTACCACGCGAAAAAGAACATATGGGTAAGTACTATGATGAAATTGTTAAAACTAAGCCTGGTATAACTGGATTATGGCAAGTAAGTGGTCGAAGTGATGTATCTTTTAAGAAAAGATTAGAACTTGAAAAGAGATATTCTAATGAAAATTCACTACGATTAGATATTAAAATACTATGGCATACGTTTAGAGCTGTTTTAAAAGGTGATGGAGCATTATAGATAGAACTTTTTGTTTTATCTTTTTTGTTATTACTCATCCATAAGTTAGTGAATAGAAAATATTCACTAATTTTTAAATGTAAAAATTAGGCAAATAATGTTTGCTTTCATGTTTTGGTTCAATTTTATTTAGCATATTTACACATTATGTCTTATTTTGCTCTAGAAATAAAAGGGATTTGTTTATTCCCGATAAAATAATCGTCCGGTTATGTATGGGCTGTATGCAGATTTTTGCAAATAATACAGAGTATTCTGATTAGTGGACAGTTTTAAAAAAACAAGAAACGTAATGAGTGTCTATAATGGCTAAAGACCAAATATATTATGAAGACTTAAAAAAGCTATTGCTCCTTTATATCTTAGTGAAAAACAAGCCTCTTATATTACCTGTTTATATGGTATAAGTAGGTCAGTACTTTATAAATGGGTAAAACTTTATTCACCTATAGAAAGCGAAGATAAAACAGTTACAACTAATAAGGAGTGTCAAAAGCTAAAGAAGGAACTTTCTAAAATAAAGGATAATAATGTGAATATTTAATAATTAATGATATATACCATTATTGAGAAAAAGTGGTAAAAGTGGCAAAAATTCTCAATGGAGGTAATTATGAAAGATGGATCTATGTCAAGTTTTTAGACACATTTTTGTGGACAAATTACAATGTAATATAATCTTTGGTTTAAGCAAGGACCATATTGTCTACCTGTCTTGTTAGACCTTTTTTCTTGATGATTATACATGTTGGCACCCATTTTAGATGGTATTATTTCTTTCCTAGTTTGTATTCTTTAATTTGTACTATTTTTATAAATCTTTGATTCAAGTTTATCTATATTATAATTGTTATTTTCTAGTTGAGTTTTTAATCTATTTATTTCTTCATAAGCGCCCTTTAATTTTTCTTTTAGAATATCATTTTCTTTTATTAAGGGTATAACCTTTTTTCTATTTCTGACTTTATTTTTTTTCAAAACTATAAGTTTTATATTTTAATTCGTATTTTGAATTTGCATTTTCTAGCTTTAATTTGTTTTGCTCATTTTCTAATTTTAAGTTTTTCAAATATTCTTCTTGTACGTTATATATATATGTCATTATTTATATTTCTTTTCATTTCATTACAACTCTAAGTTAATAATAGTTTATCATAATATCAATAAAAAACGAGGTGTTTGACAGCGGAAAAATTTGACATAAATTCATAAAAATGATAGAATTGTTACAATAATTGAGGTGTCTTTAAGTTCAATTAAAATACTATGGGTTTGGAGATATTTGTGAGTGATAATTATAAAAAATTTAAAAATACTTTTTTAGCATTTATATTATTACTATTATTTGTATTAGTGTTTTTAATTACGGATGCATCAACTATTTTATATCATCATTTTATAATTTTTTGCTTTAAGTTTTGCTTATTTTGAGTTATTTATTTTAATAAATACTAGTAGCAAGTAAGGTTAGAAATAGATTAGGAAAGAGGTTAATAATGAAAATAGCAGTAGCGGGTACAGGTTATGTAGGATTATCTCTAGCTACATTACTAAGTCAAAAAAATGAGGTAGTAGCACTTGATGTTATACCTGAAAAAGTAAAGATGATAAATAATAGGATAAGTCCTATTAAAGATGAATATATTGAAAAATATTTTAATGAAAAAGAGCTTAATTTAAAGGCAACTTTAGATTACAATGAAGCTTTTATGGGGGCAAAGTTTATTATAATAAGTACGCCAACAAATTACGATTCTGAAAAGAATTATTTTGATACTTCTTCTGTTGAGGATATAATAAAAAAAGTCAAAAGTATGAATATAAATACTACAATGGTTGTTAAATCTACAGTACCAGTTGGATTTATTAATGCTATGAAGGAAAAATATCAGATAGATAATATAATTTTTAGCCCTGAGTTTTTAAGAGAAGGAAAGGCTTTATATGATAATTTATATCCATCAAGAATAATTGTAGGAGAAAAATCAACAAGAGCAGAGCAATTTGCACATCTATTAAAAGAAAATTGCTTAAAAGAAGATGTTGTAATTAAATATATGGATTCTACTGAGGCTGAAGCAGTAAAATTATTTGCCAATACTTATCTTGCACTTAGAGTTGCATATTTTAATGAATTAGATACATATGCTGAATTGAAAGGATTAAATACAAAGGATATTATTGATGGTGTGTGTTTAGATCCTCGTATTGGTAATCATTATAATAATCCTAGTTTTGGCTTTGGGGGATATTGTCTTCCAAAAGATAGTAAACAATTAAAGGCAAATTATAAAGATGTTCCTGAGAATATTATTAGTGCAATAGTTGAATCTAATCGTACAAGAAAAGATCACATTGCTAATGTGATTTTAAAAAGAAATCCCAAGGTTGTTGGAATATATAGATTAACCATGAAATCTGGTTCTGATAACTTTAGATCTAGTGCAATACAAGGTGTTATGAAAAGAATAAAAGCAAAAGGTATAGAAGTTGTAGTATATGAACCGGCTTTAAAAGATGATAATTTTTTTAATAGTAGAGTTATAAGTGATTTGGATGAATTTAAAAAATTATCTGATGTTATTATTGTAAATAGACTTGATGATAATATTAGTGATGTAAAAGATAAAATATATACAAGAGATTTATTTGCAAGGGATTAAAATATATAATTGAACTAGTTTGTTTTTATGTTTTAATAAAATTTAGTGTTGAGTGAAGGTAATTAAAAAATTGATATAGTTAAAATTAATGAGTGTCTGCAATGTCTTTATAAATTCTTCAAAATGACATTGCTTTTTTTATATTTCAAAAAAGTTTTATTTCAATATGAATTTGAAAATATTTTAAATATTAAGATTTTCTTTAATGTTATACTTATACTAAAAAATGACAATAATCTTATTTTTTTGTCCTTTTTATCTTGGAATTGGTTTTAATTAATTGAAAACATAGTTTATGTATAGTATAATTTTTGTAGTTATAGAAATGAGAGATACATATATGAAAGTCGAAATATTATGTCCATTATACAACGCAGAAATTTATGTTGAAGAATTAAATAAAAATATTAATAAGCAAAAAAATGTGGATTTTGAAGTTAGATATTTGTTAACAGAGTCTTCTGATAACACTAAAAAAATATTAGATAAAAATTATTTGAAATATGATTTAATAAAAAAAGAAGATTTTTCTCATTCATTAACTAGAGAAAATGCAGCTAAAAAAAGCAATGCTGATATCATAGTATTTGTTACACAGGATGTGGAAATTGAAAGTGAATATTGGCTGTACAATTTAGTGAAAGACATTATTGCTAAAAAAGTAGCTGCGGCTTACAGTAGACAAATAACTAAATTTAATAATCTAGAAAAATATACAAGAGAAAAAAATTATCCTGAAACTTCAAAAATTGTGTCAGAAAAAGATATTAAACAGTTAGGTTTAAAAACTTTTTTCTTTTCGGATGCTTCTTCTGCTATAGATAAAAAGGTGTTTGAAAAATTAAATTATTATGATGGTAAGAAATTACCAATAAGTGAGGATATGTATATAGCATACAAGTTAATTACCAAGGGATATAAAATTTTGTATTGTGCAGAATCTGTTGTGTATCATTCACATAATTTTAAATTAAGAGAATTATATAGTCGATATAAATTGACTGGTAGATTTTTTAAACAAAATAGTTATTTGGATAAATATGGGACAAATGCTTCTGGAGGTTCACTGGCAAGATATGTATTTAAAAGAAGTATAGAGGAAAGAAATATTAAAGCAATTATGAGATTTCCATTTGATATGGGAGTAAGATTTATAGGTATGAAGGTAGGTAAGTATGGAAAGTAAATGTTTAATTAGTGTTGTTGTGCCAGTATACAATGTAAAAAAATATCTTTCAAAGTGTGTTGATACTATAATACATCAAACTTATAAAAATATTGAAATTATTTTGGTTGATGATGGTTCTACAGATGGTAGTGGAGCTAAATGTGACGAATATCAAAAAACTGATTCTAGAATAAAAGTGATTCATAAACAAAATGGTGGATTGTCTGATGCTAGAAATGTTGGAATTAAAAATGCAACGGGAAAATATATTACGTTTGTTGATTCAGATGATTATGTGGAATATGATTATATAGAATACTTATATAACTTAATGAGAAAATATCACACAAACATTTCTTTTTGCAAATATTTTGTTGAAAGAAATGGCGATTCGAAAATTAGAAATCAAGGTATTGATAAAAAATGTAATAAAATTGATGCTTTTGAGGAAATATTATATGCAAAGGATTTTGAAGTATCAGCTGGTGCAAAAATGTATTTATTAGAACATTTTAAAAATGTTGAATTTCCAGTTGGAAAACTTTTTGAAGATAATGCAACGACCTATAAATTAATTGATAAAAATGATTATGTGGCATTAGGATATGGTGAAAAATATCATTATGTTATGAGAAATAATTCCATAACTAAAAAGGATTTTAATGAAGCACAATTATATTTAATAGATGCGTCTGATGAAATGTGCAGTTATCTAAGCAAATATGGTGAATTAAAAAATGCAATTATTAGAAAAAAGGGTATTGCCCGCATTAGTACTTTGAATAGAATGATAAATGCCTCTAGTCGAAATTTTGTAATGGAGAAAAAAATTAGAAAAGAAATATTAGAATATAAGCATATTTTAATTGATAAAAAATCTTCACTAAGAGATAAATTATCAATAGTGTCTTTAATTTTTGGAATTAAATTATATAAATTTAATTGGAATTTTTATGAAAAATTAACAGGAAGAAAGTGATAATATGAAGATATTGATATGTGAGTCCAATTTTTCTGCTGGTGGAGCAGAAAGAGTAGTTTGTAATTTAGCAAATTATTTGGCATGTGATTATGAGATTAAAGTACTATCACTTACAAAAACTGATATGGCATATAAAATGGATGATAAAATTAAATGTGAATGTATAGATAAAAAAGAATATAAGAAAGCAAATAATGTATTGATTAATATATATGATAAAATTAGTAAAAATGTACTACGTTTATTTAAATTGAAAAAGCAAATTAAAAGTTTTAATCCAGATGTAATACTATCATTCTTACCAGAACCATCATTTTTTACCTTATTTTTAAAGAAGAAAAAAGTACCAGTTATTATTTCGGTTAGAAATGATCCAAAAATAGAATATAAAAGTAGGATTTATAATATTTTAATGAGAAAATTATATCCCAAAGCTGATGGTGTTGTTTTTCAGACTGATGAAGCTAAAGATTATTTTAAAGATATTATAAAATGTCCAACATGCGTAATTCCAAATCCAATTAATCCAGTATTTATAGAAAAACCATATTCTGGAGAAAGAAAAAAACAAATTGTATCTGTAGGAAGATTATCAGAACAGAAAAATCAAAAAATGCTTATTGAGGCTTTTTGCCAATTACCTAAAAAATATGATAATTATAAATTGTTTATATATGGTGAAGGTGATTTAAGAGAAGAATTAGAAGAATTAGTGAAAAAATGTGAAATGGAAAATAGAATTTTTTTGCCAGGGGTTGTAGAAAATGTAAAGGAAAAGATTTATGATTCATCGTTATTTGTTATGACTTCTGATTATGAAGGAATGCCAAATGCGCTTATGGAAGCAATGGCATTAGGATTGCCGGTTATATCAACTGATTGCCCATGTGGAGGCCCAAAGTTTTTAATTGAAAATAATATAAATGGAATTTTGGTTGAGCCAAATGATATAGATGAATTGAAAAATGCAATAATTAAAGTTTTATCTGATGAAGGTTATTCCAAAATGATTGCCCAAAATGCGAGTGAAATTTCTGAAAAGTTAAATCCGGTTAAAATTAATGATTGTTGGAAAACATTTATAGAAAGTATACTGAGTAAATAATGGTGTTGATATGAAGAATAAAAATATCTTAGATAAATTTCTTTTAAATGATGGCTTTGCAGAAGTATTGATTATGTTAATTTTTTGTGGTTTTTTTTCTCATTCTAATTTTTCGGTATTAAGGATTATTCCGGGAATTATATTGTCAATTATACTCTTAATAAGATTTTATTATGATATAAAAAATAAAAGTATAAAAAAATATCAATATTTTTTTAAGTATTTAGTTTGGTATATTTTGTTTTTTGTTTATAGTTTATTGTCTGCTTCTTGGACAATAAGTACTAATTATTCATTTTCATTAATTAAAGAAATGCTTTATACTATGCTTTTTGTGTTACTTATTTTGTTTTATATAACAGATTATGGTAAATTAAAAAAAGTGACAAAAATGTATATAATTACTTGTGTATATACTTGTTTTCTAATATTGCTTTTTAATTTTAAATTGTATGGAACAGATTTATTTGGAAGTGTTACTGGACTTTATTTTAACCGAATTGCACTCTTATTGTGCAATGGCATATTTTTTAGCTTTTTTCTGTATAAATCTACTGGAAATAGAAATTATATTGTTTTATCATTACTATTTTACTTTGTAATATTTTTGACTGGGTCTAGAAAGTCACTAATTATGCCTATAGTTTTTATAATTATATTTTTGGTTTTAAATATAGGAAGAAATAAACAGAAGTTTATTAAGACTTTAATTGCTGTATTTATATTGATAACACTTTCTTCTATATTGTTTATTTCGAATCCAAAATTAAAAACTAGAATGATAAATTTATATCAAGCTGTAGTTCAGCATGAGACTACTACTGACGGAAGTATTAGAGAAAGAACATATTTTAGAAAAACAGGAATTGAATTATTTAAGTCTAATCCTATTATAGGAATAGGAATAAATGGTTTTAGAGGATATTTAGCTTCAACAAAGTATCGTCATGTAACTTATTCGCATTGTAATTATATAGAGTTGCTTGCTACACTAGGTATAATAGGATTTTTAATTTATTATTTAATGTATTTGGTGATTTTGAAAAATTCTATAAAGAAATTTGATGCTAATAACTATATTAAATTGTTGTGTTTATCTTATATTATGGTTGAAATAATCTTTGAATATGGCTTTGTATCATTTTACTTTTTTGAAATTCAATCTGCCTTAATGATGATATATTTATATTCGAATTATGGTAATAGAAAGGATGTTATTAATGAAAATAGGAATTATGATTCCATCGCTAAATACTGGTGGAGCCGAAAGAACAGCAGTATCATTAGCTAATTGGCTTGCTGAAAATACAAATGATGAAATATATTTGATTAATTTAGGAAAAAATGATAATAATTATGATATTAATAGCAAGGTAAAAATTTATTCTAAAAAAAAATGTACAAATATTTCGGATAGGATAAAAGAATATATTAAAGTTATTAGTTTTTTAAATTCTATGAAGTTTGATATTATATTTGAAATGTTATTTACACCATTAAAATATGCTATTTTTCATAAAATGTTTAATCGTAAGTTAGTAATTATTGGCTCAGAAAGAGCTAATCCACAAAGATATAGTACTTTGTTTAAAAAAGTCAGATGTAAAGTAGCTCCTGTATTTTGCAATGGTTATATTTTTCAAACAAATAAAGTAAAAAATATGTTTTCAAAATATATTCAAAAGAAAAGTGTTGTGATTCCAAATGCTATATCTAATCCAGATGTGTATAATTTGAAAAAGAATATCAAAAAGAAAAAGATTATAACTTCTGTTGGTAGATTAACATATCAAAAAGGTTTTGATACTTTAATTAGGGCATATATCGAAGTTTATAAGAGTCATCCTGAATACGATTTGATTATATATGGTGATGGACCAATGAGAGAAGAATTAATGAAGTTGATATGTGATAATGGTATGGAACACCACATATTTTTGCCGGGAAACTGTAAAAACCTTGTAGAAACAATTGCAAAATCAACTTTGTTTGTTATGTGTTCTCGTTTTGAGGGGATGCCAAATGCACTTATGGAAGCAATGGCTATTGGATTACCTTGTATTTCTACAGATTGTATTGCTGGGCCGTCAGAACTAATTGATAATAAAAAAAATGGTTTATTAGTAGAAATTGATAACATCGAAGAAATAAAAAACGCAATTCTATATTTAATAGAAAATGATACAATTCGTGAAATGATAGCTAATAATGCGCTAGATATAAAAAAAACAAATGCGACGGATATAATATATAAAAAATATTATGATTATTTTGAATCTTGCTATAATAAATGATTTGCTTAGGAGGGACTTAGTTTTATGAGAAGTAAAAAGGCAATTAAAAACATTATTTTTTCATTGTTACTTCAATTTTCTACAATAATATGTGGATTTATAACACCTATTTTAATTATTTCAAAATATGGTTCTGAAGTTAATGGTTTAATATCTTCTATTACACAATTTCTTGCTTACATTGTTTTGTTAGAATCTGGTTTTGGACCAGTATTAAAGGCAGCTTTATATAAACCAATTGCTAAAAAATCAGAAAAAGAAATTGAAGGTTTGCTTAAAAATGGTCAACAATTTTTTCGGAAAATCTCAGTAATCTTTATATTATATATTATTATTCTTATTATTTTTTATCCAATCGTTGTTAATTCTCAATTTGATTTTGCGTTTACAGTATCATTAATAATTATTATTTCTATAAGTACATTTTTTGAATATTTTTTTGGAATAACATATCGATTATACCTTAGTGCTGCTCAAGAAACTTATATTATTTCTATTATTCAGTTAATTACACTAATATTAAATACAATTTTAATAGTATTTTTAGTAAAGTTTAATTTTAGTATTATTACCGTTAAAATTGTGAGTACTTTGATGTATACTTTAAGACCAATATTACAATATCTTTATGTAACAAAAATAAAAAGAATTAAAATAAAAAACAATAGCGAAAGTATATTAATACCTAATAAATGGGATGGGTTATCTCAACACATAGCATCTACTATTCATAGTAATACAGATGTTGTTGTTCTTACTTTATTTTGTAGGGATATGGCATTAGTTTCTATATATTCGGTTTATTACTTAGTAATTAATGGAATAAAACAATTGATTAAATCTTTTTCAAATAGCATTGATTCATCATTTGGGGATATGATTGCTAGAGATGAGTTTGATAATTTAAAAGAAAAATTTAATATTTATGAAACTGTATATTTTTTAATTATTAGTGTTATATATATATGTACATTTATATTAATTGTTCCATTTATTAGTGTTTATACAAAAGGGATAACTGATGCAAATTATATTCAGTATGCCTTTGGTGGTTTACTCGTAATGAGTGAGTACGTATGGGCAATTAGACAACCATATAACGAGTTAATAAAGGCCGCGGGCCATTTTAAACAAACTAGAAGGGGCTCTTGGGTTGAGGCTTTATTAAATATAGTATTATCTATTTTGTTGGTGTATAAAGTTGGATTAGTTGGTATTGCAATAGGGACATTAGTTGCTATGATTTATAGGACTTCAGAATTTATATATTATACGAATAAACATATATTGAATCGATCTGTTTTTAGTAGTTTAAAAAAAATATTCTTGATTTTACTTGAGGTATTAGTCGCGTTAGTTATATTTAAAAAAATTCCTTTATGTTCTAATTATATACAATGGATAAAAATTGCTGTCATATTTTTTACTTGTACTACTTTTATAATCTTAATATTAAATGTGGTTTTTTACAAAGATGATTTAAAAAAAATAGTAGCTATTTTAAAAAGGAAAGGAATTAATGATGAAAAAAAGTATAGTAGATAAAATTAAAGTGATTGCAAAAATTATTTTGTATATTGTGTTAATTATTGCTTTGACTTTATATTTTTCAAAAGTATTTTTGCCAGAAGATACTTCAAAATATTATTATAGAGAAAATGTTGATGCTTATGTTGTTGGAGCTTCTGGCGTTCAAACTGGTATTATTCCAATGGAAATATATGATCAAATTGGTGTAACAGTTGATAATATAAGTGGTGGTGAAGTTCAACTACCAATGGATTATTACTTAATAAAAGAAAATATTAAAATAAATAAGCCCAAAGTAATATTTTTGGATGGTGAAACATTTTTTGCCACTGAAATGCAAAGTAGGGAATTGATGCATAAGACAGTTGACAAATATCCTATAAATTTCAATAAATTAGAATTTGTTAATGAAGAAGCATATAAAATGAATTTAAGTGAGAAAATAACATATTTATTTCCGTTTTTTAGATTTCATGATAGGTGGAATGAAATTAAAGCCAAAGACTTTCGATATCATTTTTATGGTTATATGAGTTATAATCATGGATATAGTTTACAAACTAATATAATTGAAAATGAAAACTTAAAAAAACATTACATGGATAAAGAAGATGATATAAATGAAATGAAAAAGATATATGAATCTAATTATTCGGAAGTATATTTAAAAAAAATCAAAAAATTATGTGAAGAAGAAAATATCGATTTAGTACTTTTGGTTTTGCCAAGGCAAAATTGGTCAACGATAAAGCATAATATATTACAGGAAATAGCCGATGAAAACGGTTTGAAATTTATTGATATGAACTTATTATTTGAAGAATTGAATTTTAATCAAAAAACTGATTTAATGAACGATAATCATGTAAATATAAATGGAGCACTTAAGGCATCAAAATATTTAGCAAACTATATAGTAAAAAATTATGAAATAGATAATCATAGAAATGATTTGCAATATAGTAATTGGAATAATGATTTGAAAAAATATAAGCAAAAAAAAGATGAATGGTTAATTGAGTATAATAATAAGTTAACAAAAGTTATTAAGGAGAATTAAAGTGAGAAGTTTAGTTGAGTCAATTATTAAAAATAAAAACATAAATCCAAACAAGATAATATTTGTAGATGAAAATAAAAGTATTACGAATAATGAGTTATATAATGAGGCAATGCATATAGCATCTTATTTATCAAAGTATGATAATAAGCCGATTATAATAGAAATGCCTAAAAGTGTTGATACCATTGTATGTATGGTTGGCGTACTTTTAAGTGGTAATTTTTATACTGTTTTAGATATTAATATGCCAGAAGAAAGAAAAAATATTATTATTGATTTATTAAACCCAGTTTGTAAAATAACTATTAAAGATAATAAAAAAGATGACTATGTATATTTTGAAGACATAATAGGAACAAAAGCAGAAAAATTAAAAGAAAATTATAATATGAGTAATCCTATGTATGTATTATTTACAAGTGGTTCGACTGGTGTTCCTAAGGGGGTAGTGGTTAATCATAATTCTGTTATGCATTATTTAAACTGGTTTACTAATGAGTTTCATATTGATGAGACTACTATATTTGGTAATCAAACTCCTTTATATTTTAGTATGTCTATATCAGATGTTTTAGGGACTATTTATGCTGGGGCTACATTGTATTTTATACCTCATTCTTATTTTTCATTTCCATTATATTTGATGAAATATTTAGAAAGCAATAAAATCAATACAATATATTGGGTACCATCAGCATTAAATATGATTTCGACATTTGATGCATTTAAAGCGTTTGATTTACCAGAGTTAAAGAAAATATTATTTGCTGGCGAAGTTATGCCACCAAAGGTAATAAATTATTTTATTAAAAATCATCCAGCTTTTTATGCAAATTTGTTTGGACCAACCGAAACAACAGATATTTGTACTTATTATGAAGTAAAGGAAGAAACTGATAACGTACCAATAGGAAAGGCTTGTAAAGGATTAACTGCAATTATTCTGAAGGACGGTAAAGAATCAAAAACTGGAGAGCTTTATATAAAGGGGCCTTTTCTAGCCAGTGGATATTATAATAATCCTAAAAAAACAAATGAGGTATTTATACAAAATCCACTTAATAAAGCATTTCCAGAAGTAATATATAAAACTGGTGATATTGTAACTGTTAGAGACGATGGTAATTTGTTATATGTTGGGCGAGCTGACTTTCAAATCAAACATATGGGTTATAGAATTGAACTTGGGGAAATAGAAAATAAGGTATATGAAATTGATGAAATAAATACTTGTGTAGTTGTTTATAAAAACGATAAGATTATACTTTATTATATTGGCAATATAGATGAAGCATCATTATTGTCAAAACTAAAAGATAAAGTACCTGAATATATGCTGCCAAACAAAATACATAAAGAGATAAAAATGAATTATAACATGAATGGTAAAATAGATCGTACATTTTATAAAAATTTAAAGGAGGAAGAATAATATGGAAAATTTAGAAAAAATATTAAATGAAGTTAAACCAGGTGTTGATTTTATGACTGAAAGCGATTTAATTACAAATGGTATTTTAACATCATTTGATATAATTACATTAGTTGCTAAAATCACTAGTGAGTTTAATGTGATGTTAGATATTTCAGATTTAGTGCCTGAAAATTTCAAAACAATTGAAACAATATATAATATGATTCAAAAGAAAATGGAGAAATAAAAAATGAGTTTTGTATCACTAGATTTTATAATATTTATATTTTTAACTGTTTTATTGTATTATATATTTCCCAAAAAAGTTAGATTCATAGTATTATTTATTGCAAATACCCTTTTTTATGTAATATCTTGTAAGTTTAATATAATATATTTATTAATTTCAATCTTTTCTGTATATTTTTCTGCAATTTTGATGGAAAAGTATAAAAAACAAAAAAAGTTAATATTTATGTTAACAGTAGTTTTAAATGTATTCTTATTGGTGTTTTTAAAGGAACATAATCATATAATAGGGACTTTTAATAATATTTTTAATACTAATATGAATTTATTAAAACTGGCTGTTCCACTTGGAATATCATATTATACACTTGTTGCCTTAAGTTATGTTATAGATATATATTTAGGTAGGACCAAACCAATACATAATTTTTTTAAGTTATACTTATCTATGACTTTTTTTCCATTAATGGTAGAGGGGCCAATTATTAAAGTGAATGAAGTAGCTAGTTCTTTATATGAGGGTAGTAGATTTAACTATAATAACTTTAAATATGGATATTTACGGATTTTGTATGGATTTGCTAAAAAATTGATAATTGCTGACAGAGTTGCAGTTTTAGTTGATATGGTATTTGCTGGTGGTTATTCAGGTGGTATTGTAGTTGTAGCAATGGTTTTATATGCAATACAAATTTATACAGAATTTTCTGGCTGTATGGATATAGTTATTGGAATCGGAAGTTTATTTAATATTAAGATTCCAGAGAACTTTAAAGAACCATTTTTTTCAAAAGATATATCTGAATTTTGGAGAAGATGGCATATTACACTTGGTAGATGGCTTAAGGATTACATTTTTTTTCCAATTACGATGTCAAAATTTAATATGAAATTAAATATACGGACGCATAATAAATTACCTAGATTTTTAGCGGACGCTATTACTTCATTTTTACCTTTGTTTGGTGTTTGGTTTTTAATGGGAATATGGCATGGATATGGAATTAAGTATATTGTTTATGGGATGTATTATTTTCTTTTAATTTTAATTGGGATGCTATTAAAACCGATTTCTGATTTTTTTATTAAACAATTGAAAATTAAAACAAAATGTTTTAGCTTTCAATTGTTCCAAATTATTAGAACAACTTTTTTAGTAGTTATTGGATTAACGTTATTTAGAGCTGATTCTCTTAAACAATTTATTACACTTTTAAATAGTATTTTTTGTAGTTCTTCAAATAGTATTTTAGAATTACTTGGAGGGTCGCATAATTTAAATGTAATTATCATATCAATTATAATAGTTTTATTCGTTGATTTAGTGAAATATAATGGAGTAAAAATTGATGAATGGTTAGAAAAACAAAATATTGTATTTAGGTATATTATTTTTGTAGGACTACTATTTTTAGTGTTAATTTATGGAATGTATGGTTATGGCTATAACCCAGCAAGCTTTATTTATGGTGAATTTTAATGATAAGGGTAATAAGAGGTAGAGATTATTCTAAACATTTTAAAGTAAGAAAAGATGAGAATGGTAAACCATATCTTGTTAATTCTCATAAACATATAAGCATTAGTCATACAGAAAAATATACATTTATAATTATTTCTTCTAAAAACGTTGGGATTGATGTTGAAAAAATAAGAAATGTACCTGATGATTTAAAAAGATATTTAAAAATTAATACTAATTCAAAATACAAGTTTTTTAAAGAATGGACAAGAAGAGAGGCTATGATAAAAAGAGATAATCTTAAATTGGGGAATATAACTGAATTAACAAAAAAAGGCAAATTTAAAACTTATCTTGTTTATCCTTATGTAATTACTATATGTAGGTAGGAATGTTTTATGAAATTTTATACACAAAGTGGAAGACAAATTCATTATTATAATGAAGGTATTACAAAAATTGATATGTTGTTTATTGAATGTTTAGAAAATTACTCAATAAGCACAACATATGAAAAAGGAAAAAAGAACTATAACTATGAAAATAATCCTACATATGGACAATGTTGTATTACTGCAATGATTTTTCAAGATAGATTCGGTGGAACAATTCATAAGATTGATTATTTATTTGGTGAAACCCATTACTTTAATAAATTAAACAACAAGTATTATGATTTGACATCTGACCAATTAGATATATATAATATAAAAGTAGATTATAAAAAAAATAAAGTAGTTGATAGAAATGAATTGAATAAAGTTCAAATATTGAATGATAAGTACAATATTTTAAAAAATAATATTTTAAAAAATGAAAGAGGTTAAAATAATGAAAAATTTGGAAAATAAAATTATATTTATAACAGGAGTAGCTGGATTTATTGGTTCAAATTTGGCAAACAAGCTTTTGCAAGAGATTAGTACTGTTAAAATTATTGGGCTAGATAATATGAATGAGTATTACGATATAAAAATTAAGGAGTCTAGGTTAGAAAAGTTACAAAAATATAACAATTTTGTCTTTATAAAGGGTAATTTATCTGACAAAGAATTAATTGATAAAATATTTAAGGAGTATAAACCTGAGATAGTTGTAAATTTAGCTGCTCAAGCAGGAGTTAGATATAGTATTACTAATCCAGATGCATATATAGAATCGAATATTATTGGCTTTTACAATATATTAGAAGGTTGTAGAAATTACCCAGTAGAACATTTGGTATATGCGTCTAGTTCATCTGTTTATGGTTCAAATAAAAAAGTTCCTTATGCTACCAGTGATAAAGTTGATAATCCTGTTTCTTTATATGCGGCAACTAAAAAAAGTAATGAGTTGTTTGCACATAGTTATTCAAAGTTATATAATATTCCATCAACAGGGTTAAGATTTTTCACTGTTTATGGTCCAGCCGGAAGACCTGATATGGCATATTTTGGATTTACAAACAAATTAATAAATGGTGAAAAAATTCAAATATTTAATTATGGGAATTGTATGAGGGACTTTACTTATATTGATGATATTGTGGAAGGAATTATTAGAGTAATGAATAAAGCACCTGAGAAAAAAAATGGTGAAGATGGTTTACCAGTTCCTCCGTATGCATTATATAATATTGGTAATAATAATCCTGAAAATTTATTGGATTTTGTTTCAATATTGCAAGAAGAATTAGTTCGGGCTGGGGTTTTGCCAGAAGATTATGATTTTGAAGCACATAAAGAATTAGTACCAATGCAACCTGGAGATGTCCCTGTAACGTATGCTGATACTACACCATTAGAAAATGATTTTGGCTTTAAGCCTAGTACATCATTAAGGGATGGTTTAAGAAAATTTGCAGAATGGTATAAAGCATTTTATATGTAGGTCGTAGCATGAAATTAAAGTCACAAAATATTGATAGAAATAGTAATTTTGAAATATTAAGAATCATAGCAATGCTATTAATTGTTTCTTACCATTTTGTTTTCCATCTTAATATTGATATTAATAAAATAATTTTCTTCCCAAATAAATTAATTGTTAATTTATTTATGTTTAATGGAAAATTAGGCGTTAATATTTTTATGTTAATTAGTGGATATTTTTTAATTCATTCTAAGTTTAATCTTAAAAAAGCTATACGATTGTATATAAATACAACTATAATTTCAATCATTATAGTTTTAATACTTTCGGTATTTAATTTTCCATTACAGATGGTAGATTATATTAAAAGCTTTTTTCCTATATTTTTTAATGTTTACTGGTTTATTACAAGTTATTTTATTATTTATATTTTTACAGATTATATTAATAAATTTATTAATAGTTTAACAAAAAAAGAATATTTTTGTCTTTTGATTTTACTTGGAGTACTTTTGTCATTATTACCAAGCTTATTTTCTATAAAAATGGTAGGTGAAAATAATTTTTTATGGTTATTATTTATTTATCTCATTGGTGGTTATATTAATTTATATGTTAAAAATGATAAAATATTTTCAAATATATTTATTGGTATAAGCATGTATTTAATTGCTGTTTTAAGTTCGTTCTTTTTTCAACAATTAGGGAAGTATTATTATGTATTTGATAAATATCAGTTTTATTTTTCTAAGCAATATTCGATATTTCTATTGTTGGCTAGTATTTTTATCTTTTTGGGTTTTAGAAATATAAAATTTAAAAGTAAGAACATAAATTTAATAGCATCAACAATGATAGGAGTTTATTTGATTCACGATAACTATCTTTTACGAAAAGTTTTATATTTTAATATATTAAAAAATGATCTTTATATTAATAGTCATTATTTTGTATATAGAATTATAATTACAATATGTATAATCTTTATAGTAAGTATTGTATTAACCTTAATATATCAGTATATATTTAATAAAACGTTTAACAAGATCTATAATAAAATGAAAAACAAAATTAAATATAGTAATAAAATACAGAAATTAATTAAAAAAGTGAATTGTTATTTTAATTTGTTAGAGGAGTGAAATTATGAAGAAATTTGAATTACTTTTGATAAAATTAGCAAGAAAAAATATTATAAAAATGTCTGATCAAAAATTTTTAGACTTATGTTTTGATTATTATTTGGGGAAAAAAATTAATTGGAAAAATCCACAAACGTATAATGAAAAATTACAATGGTTAAAAATATATGACAGACAAGATAGATATACTAAAATGGTAGATAAATATGAAGCAAAGGAATATGTTAAAAATATAATAGGTGAAGAGTATATTATTCCTACTATTGGGATATATGATAAATTTGAAAATATAGATTTTGAAAAACTCCCACAACAATTTGTTATGAAATGTACACATGATTCTGGTGGATTAGTTATTTGTAAGGATAAAAGTAAATTGAATCTAAAAGAAGCTAAAAGAAAGATTAATCAATGTTTAAAGGTAAATTATTTTAATTGTTGGAAAGAATGGCCATATAAAAATGTAAAGCCTAGAATTATTATCGAAAAATATATGACAAATGATGATTCTGATGGTATTAATGATTATAAATTTTTTTGCTTTAATGGAAAGGTGAAATTATTATTTATTGCAACTGATCGCGTAAATGAAAATGAAGAAACTAAGTTTGATTTTTATGATGAAAATTTCAATCATTTGCCTATTAAAAATGGACATCCAAATGCACTTGTACCTCCAAGTAAACCACTTAATTTTGAAAAAATGAAAGAACTTGCTGAAATTTTATCAAAAGATATTCCACATTTAAGAGTTGATTTTTATGAAATTAATGGCAAAATATATTTTGGCGAACTTACTTTTTCTCATTGGGCTGGAATGGTTCCATTTGAACCTGAAGAATACGATTTGATTTTAGGAAATTGGATAGATATTAGTAATATTAAACCAAAAAAATAGTGATTTTATTATTTAGTAACAATTATTAATGTTATTAGTTAATGATATAACTATGAATTGGAGAATGGTAATCATTAGGTATTTACAATGTAAATTATATTTGTTAGAATGTAAATGTATTAGATGAGAGAAATTTCATATAATATTAAAGAAACAAATAGTTTCAAAAGAAGGAATACCCTTGCCAAAGTAGGGAACTAAAAAAGAAGGAATACCCTTGCCAAAGTAGGGAACTAAAAAAGTTGGTTAGACTTAATAGTCTAGCCATTTATTTTTATCTGAAAATCGTTGACATACAAATGTATATAAAATATAATAGCAATATCTTGATTTTTTGATAAATTAGAAAGGAATAGCTATATATATTGAAAATATAGTTAAGATGGCAATGAAGTATGAAAAGTATAAAGATTTATTTTCTTAGTGATGATTATGTCAATTATTTAAGGTGCTTTGATAAAAAAATATACTATAATAAAAACAGTACAAGGCCATACATCGGTGTTGTATATCAAATTGATAATCATAATTATTTTGCCCCTCTTGCATCACCTAAGCCAAAACATTTAATTATGAATTCTAAAAATATCGACATCTTTAAACTAGATAATGGTACACTGGGTATAGTAAATATAAATAATATGATTCCAGTACCGATAGACTGTCTAACTAAGGTTCTACCTATAATAAAAGATAAAAATTATAAAAATTTAATAATTAAGCAATTAACATTTTTAAATGACAACAAACAAAAATTATTAAATAAAGTTCATTTGTTTATGCTAGAATATAAAAAAGAACATTTGCCAATAAATGTTAAAAAAAGATGTTGTGATTTTGATCTTTTAGAAGAAAAATGTAAAGAATATAAAATTAAATATATGGAGGTTTAGTTATGATTAAGGGAAAACCATTTGTTAAATGGGCTGGCGGAAAAAGACAGATTATGAATGAACTATTAAAGTATGTACCAGAAGAGTATAATACATACTATGAACCATTTGTGGGTGGGGGAGCACTTTTATTTGAGCTATCGCCTAAAAAGGCCGTTATAAGTGATTCTAATACTGAACTTATGAATGTATATAAATGTTTAAAAGATGAGAGAAAGTTTAGTCTATTATGTAAAGAATTAAATCATCATGAAACTTTACATAGTGAAGATTATTATTATAAAATACGTAATTTAGATCGTGATGAAAAGAAGTTTTCTAAATTAAAAGATTATGAAAGAGGAGCTAGAACTATCTATTTAAATAAGGCTTGTTTTAATGGTTTGTATCGTGTTAATTCTAAAAATGAGTTTAATGTTCCGTTTGGTAAGAAAAATAAAGTTAATACTTATGAAGGACAAAATTTAGGGATTATATGTGGATATTTAAATTATAATGATGTTAGTATTTTAGAGTGTGATTTTGAAGAAGCTTTAAAAAGTGCTAAAAAGGGGGATTTTATTTATTTTGACCCACCATATGATTCTGATAAAAGTATTTTTACTAGTTATACGGAAGAGGGGTTTTCACGTGATGAACAAGCTCGTCTTGCAAGAGTATTTAAAGAGCTAGATCAAAAAGGATGCTTTGTAATGCTTTCTAACCATAATACTGATTTTATTAATGAATTATATAAAGATTATCATATTCATGTTATTGAAGCTAAGAGAAGTATTAATGCTAATGGTAAAAAACGTGGTAAAGTAGAAGAAGTTATTATTACTAATTATGTTGTTAATCATGAATTTGATAATTAGAAATGTTTATATAAATTAAGACCAACTATATACAAGTCAAGTCTAAATTGATAAATTTTATGAAATAGTT
>URPE01000017.1 GCA_900549625.1 uncultured Mycoplasmatota bacterium | reverse complement strand
TGAATGGAGCCAAGCTGATTTAATGAAACTATTAAATCCAGGATATGAAAGTGAAACTGTAGGTGGGTCTCTATACTGGAATAATCAGTCTGGAAAATGTTATAACTCTAACAATAATGGAACAACAAGTTGTAATTTCACAAGTACAGGCATAAAAGAAAAATTAAAAAATATTCTAGGCAATGCCGTATGGAATACAGGAAGTAATGGAAGCACCTATTCATACAAGAATATAATAACCTCAAAATTTTATGAATTAGAAAGAGGCAGTAATACTGGTAAAATATGTTCAAGCGGGAACTATTGTAACGATACAGTAGCAAGAACAACAACATGGACAGGAAAGATAGGGTTAATGTATCCAAGTGATTATGGGTATGCAACAAGTGGAGGAAGTACAACAGATCGAGCAACATGCTTAAATACAAAATTATACAGTTGGGATTCTAGTAATGTAAGTGATTGCAAAAATAATGATTGGTTATTTAATAGTAACTATAAATGGACAATATCGCCGGATGCTACCTCTTCCGATGCGGTCAATGTGTTCCTTGTGTCCTCAGGTGGGCGTGTCAGCACCAACAGCGCGTACCTCCACTATGCGGTTTTGCCCGTCGGTTATCTTTTATCGAATGTGGGAGTCCAAAGTGGAGATGGCAGCTTAGGAAATCCATTCATCCTTAGTTAGGGTGAAATAAGACCCACGAGGCGTTTAGTATATCCGCCCTAGAGTCGTCTAGGCGAATGTCTATGGTCGTACAAATTAAAAAAAGAAAGAAAATAGATCATGAGTTTAAAAAGTAGATATACATTTATAAAAAAATACTATCCAAATCATTTCTTTGTCTTTCTTACTAATAAAGGCTATATGTTCTATGGCGTTGATAAAAGAATTATAGAAAATTTTTGTAAAAGTAAAAATATTATTAATTGGTTACAAAAGAAGAAAATTAATTATTTGATTATAGATAATACGACTATTATTGATTCATTTGAATGTGATGATAGCCAATATGAAAAATATTATTATCAAAGTCTTCTTTGTGACATATTAGGTAAGAGAGTTTGGGAGGATGTGCCGCCCAACAATTTTGATATTTTGTTAGGAGTTGTGTGTAATTGTTTGCACACTCTTTTTTTATCTTGACAATTGAATGAATATTCAATTATAATCATGGGTATAGTTGAATATGATTTCAATTGAAGGAGGATATATGAAAGATAATTTTGTGGCATGCGATTGTAATGTTATACATGAAAGTGTTGTTAAAAGAGTAATGAAAGATATGCCTAGTGATGAGTCTTTAGAAAGATTATCTTTACTTTTTAAAATTATAGGTGATAATACGAGGACTAAAATTATTTGGCTATTAGACCATGAAGAAATGTGCGTATGTGATATAGCAAACGTACTAGGTATGACAAAGTCTCGGGTATCGCATCAACTTGCTATTTTAAAGAATGCTGGTATTGTTAAGTTTAAGAAAGTTGGTAAAGAGGTAAACTATACCTTAGATGATGAACATATTACTAAGTTGTTTGAAACCGGAATAGAACATATTAGACATAGATTGGATAGGGACTATAATGCAAAAATATAAATATACTATTAATAATTTAGATTGTGCTGATTGTGCAAGAGAGTTAGAAGAAATGCTTAATAAAAGAGATGATTTTAATGAAGTAGTTGTTAATTTTAATACTTGTAAATTGTCTTATAAGTCAGATATTAAATATAGTATAGATGAACTTAATAAAATTATTAAGAGTGTAGAACCTGACGCTTTTTTAAGTGATAATAATGAAGTTAATAATAAACCAAGTGAGTATCATTTAAGTGTTTTAATACTGGGGGTTATACTGGGTTTTATAGGTTATTTTATAAAAGAACCTAATTATTTAAAAATTTGTTTATATATTATTTCTTATAGTTTACTTCTTTATAAGTTAGTTATTAATGCTTTTAAATTATTAATTAAGGGTAATATTAATGAAAATGCTTTAATAGTTATTTCTTCTGTAGGGGCCTTATTATTAGGTGAAGTAATGGAAGGAATACTAGTTGTAATGTTATATACAATTGGTAAGATTTTAGAAGAGAAAGCAATTAATAAGTCACGTAGTTCTATTAAAAGTATTTTAGATATTAAGGAACCTTATGCTTATAAAGTAAGTGGTAAAGATACTTTGAAAGTTTTAGTGGAAGATGTTAGTATTGGTGATATATTAGTTGTTAAAAAGGGGGAGAAAATACCAATTGATGGTATAGTTATAAAAGGAAAAAGTCTTATTGATACTTCTAATTTAACGGGTGAAAGTGAACTTTTAGAGGTTGGCATTAAAGACGCAGTTTTATCAGGTTATGTTAATATGGGTGATGTGATACAAGTTAAGGCTACACATGTATACGAAGATTCGGCAGTGGCTAAAATATTAGAAATGCTTGATAGTGCAACAGATAAGAAAACAAAAACTGAAACCATGGTTACTAAAATAAGTAAAGTATATACACCTATTATTATGTTACTTGCTTTGTTAATAGTTATAGTTTTACCACTTGTTTTTAATACTCCAATAAATACTAGTATTTATAGGGCTTTAACATTTTTAGTTATATCTTGTCCATGTGCAATTGCTATTTCGGTACCACTTGCGTATTTTACAGGTATTGGCACGGCTAGTAAAAATGGGATACTAATAAAGGGTAGTAATTACTTAGATGGGTTAAGTGAAGTAAATAATATTATTTTTGATAAAACAGGGACTCTTACAAATGGTACTTTTGTTGTGAAAGATATTTTAATAAGTGATGATAATTATAAAATGGATGAAATAATTGATATTTTAGTTAAAGGAGAATCTTTTTCAAATCATCCTATTGCTAGTTCTATATTAAAATTAAAAAAGAATGATATTGATACTAGTTGTGTTAAAGACTTTAAAGAAATAGAAGGAAAGGGAATTACATTTACTTTAAATGGTAAAAAAGTGCTTATTGGTAATAATAAGTTATGTGATTGTGATAATAGTGGTTTAGTACATTTGCATATAAATGGTGCACATATCGCAAGTGTACTCATAAATGACGGGATAAAACCACATGCGAAAGAAGTTATTGATGAGTTAAAAAAACGAAATATTAAGACCTATATGTTTACGGGTGATAAGAGGAGTGTGGCTAAAGACATAGCAAGCCTGCTTGGTATTGATGAGGTAAAATACGAGATGCTACCGAATGATAAGTATGAAGCATATGAAGTAGTTAGTAAGAAGGGATTTACAATATTTGTGGGAGATGGAGTTAATGACGCGCCAACCCTAAAAAGAGCAGATATAGGTATTTCTTTAGGTGGTATTGGGAGTGATAGTGCAGTAGAAGCAAGTGATATTGTTTTAATGCAAGATGAATTAGAATGTATACCAAAAGCCATAAACATTAGTGTATATACTAAAAAAATTGTGAAACAAAATTTAATTATGGCAATGAGTGTAAAGGTGCTTATTCTTTTACTTAGTGTATTTGGTATGGCAAATATGTGGATGGCAGTTATATCTGATACAGGAGTTACATTACTTACAGTGTTAAATACACTAAGAATTTTAAGAAAGTTTTAAATACTTTCTTTTTTCGACAAAATACTAACTTGTGATATGCTATTATAGGTGTTAATATTTTTTGTGAAGGAGAATTAGACATGTTAGAATTAAGAAATATTAGTAAAAGTTATAAGATTGGAAAAGAGGAATTTAAAGTTTTAAAAGATATTTCCCTTAAGTTTTATGAAAATGAATTTACAAGTATTTTAGGACCTAGTGGATCTGGCAAAACAACGCTTTTAAATATTATTGGGGCACTTGATAAATATGATGAAGGAGACTTACTTATTAATGGCGTTTCTACTAAGAATTATACTGATAAAGATAATGATGCTTATCGTAATTATATGGTGGGGTTTGTTTTTCAAAATTATAATTTAATTATGACGCAGAGTGTTTTAGAAAACGTGATGCTTGCCCTTACTTTAAATGGAATGTCTTTAAAAAGCAGAAGAAAAAAAGCGGTAGAAGCTTTAGATGATGTAGGACTTAGTAAACATATAAATAAATTACCAACTGAATTATCGGGTGGACAAATGCAAAGGGTTGCTATTGCTAGGGCTTTAGTGAGTGACCCAGATATTATATTAGCTGATGAACCAACGGGTGCGCTTGATTCAAAAACTAGTAAAGAAATAATGGAACTTTTAAAAAGAGTAGCAAATAATAAAATAGTTATTATGGTTACACATAATGAGTCTCTTGCTAAAACTTATTCTAACCGCATTATTACGATGCAAGATGGGGTAGTTATAAGTGATACGGGTAATAAGAAGAATAGTAAGAGGAAAGATAATAAGAAATATGGTCAAAATAAAAAAATGGGTTTTTTAACTTCTTTAAATTTATCACTACATAATTTACTTACTAAAAAGGGAAGAACATTTTTAACGGCTTTAGCTGGGTCAATTGGGATAATTGGGATTGCTCTTATTCTGGCTTTAGCAAATGGTGTTAATAGTTATGTTAAAGATATGGAAAGAAATTCTTTAAAAGATTACCCAATAACATTACAGAAAAATGCGATTAGTTATGATGATATGATAACTCTACAAGTAAATGAAAAGAAGAGTTGTAATAATGATATTTGTTCTTATAATGATAATAAACAAACTAGTTTAAAGAAGAGTAATGATTTAAAATCTTTTAAGGCATATTTAGAAAAACATAATGAAATTAATGATAGTATATTAGAGCTTGATTATGTTTATAATATAGATTTGCAAGTGTATTCTTTAGAAAATAATGGGGCTAAAAAACTTAATATTAATGGGAATAGTTGGTATGACTTTAATGATGATTATTTCAAAGAACTCATTAGTAATGAAGAGTTAATAAATAGTAAGTATGATTTATTAGCAGGACATGTGCCTACTAATAAAAGTGAAATAGTATTAGTTATTCCAGATGATAAAGTAGTGGCTAAGACATTTTTGAAGGCTTTAAATATTAAAGATAATACTACTAGTGATAGTGGTTATTCTTATGAAGAACTACTTAATATAACTTATAAATTAGTTCTTAGTACAGATTATTATAAATTAGAGAATGGGGTATATAAAGATTATAGTACTGATAAAAAATATATTAATGATTTAGTTAGTAAGGGACTTGATTTAAAAGTAGTGGGTATTTTAAAAAGTAAAGACAGTAATGATACATTTATGGGATATACGAAGGATTTAACAAAGTACATTGTTGGTGAGTCAGCAAAGACAACGCTTTATCAAAAACAAATGGCTGATAAGAGTAAGAATGCATTAACCGGTATAGCCTTTGATGGTATTAATACATTAGATAACTTTTTAAAGATGCAGGGTATGGCAATAAAAGAAGAACCTAGTGGGATTAATATTTATCCTAAAGATTATGATAGTAAAGATAGAATAGTTAAATTTTTAAATAGTTATAATAAAGAGATGGAAGATAGTGGTAATAAAGATAAAGTTATTGTTTATAATGATTTAATTAAAACAATGATTGAAAGTGTTATGGGAATTGTAAATGTTGTTTCTTTAGTTTTAATTGCTTTGGTTGCCATAAGTTTAGTGGTTTCTAGTATTATGATAGCTATAATTACTTATATAAGTGTTTTAGAAAGAACAAAAGAAATAGGTATTTTAATGTCTCTTGGGGCTAGTAAAAAAGATATAAGAAGAGTGTTTGTAGCTGAGACATTTATTGAAGGGGGCATAGCAGGCGTACTTGGCATTATAAGTTCTCTTGTTTTAACACTAATTATAAACATTGCTATGCGAAACGTAATTAATATTAAAAATATTGCTATTTTACCTATTAAAGCTATGGCCTTGTTAGTAATACTTAGTATTGTGTTAAATGTTATGGCAGGGTTAGTTCCAGCGATTATGGCAAGTAAGAAAAAGCCAGTTGAAGCATTAAGAAGTGAGTAGGTGTGATACTTTCTTTTCTTTAATTATTATTCATTGTATAATATTTTTGGATCTTTTACAGGAGGTAGAAAAAATGGAGGAAAATGGCAAAAAATATTTAGAAGAAAATATTGTTACACATTACTTAGGATATCATATAGATGATGGGATTAGTCTTAGTAATTTTAATAAAATACTTGATTTAATTGATGAATATATTGAACTTAAAGAAGCGGCTTTAAAGGAAGAAAAGACTCAAGTAAGAGTTTTAACAAAAAGTAAAAGGAAATAATGATGATTTTAAATGTAAGTGGAAGAACTGATATTGTAGCTTTTTATAGTGATTGGTTTATGAAAAGACTAGATATTGGTTATGTTGATGTTAGAAATCCTTTTAATCCTAAATTAATTAGTAGAATTTATTTTGATGATGTTGATTTAATACTATTTTGTACGAAAAATCCATGGCCAATAATAGATAAGCTAAAGAATATTAAAAAGCCTATTTTATTTCACGTTACAATTACGCCTTTTAAGAAAGACATTGAACCAGGGGTTATAGATAAGTCTTTGGTTATTGATAGTGTTAGAAAAATATCTGAAATACTAGGACGTGAAAACGTGGTTGTTAGGTATGATCCAATATTTATAAGTGATAAGTATAATTTAGAGTATCATAAAAGAGCTTTTAATAAATTATGTATGTTGTTAAATGGTTATGTTAATAAGATTATCGTTTCTTTTATTGATGACTATAAGAACGTACGAAAGAATGAAAAGAATTTAAATTTTAGAGAATTTACTGAAAGTGATTATAAAGAAATAGGACTTTCTTTTAGTAAAAGTGCTAGTAGTAATAATATATCTGTACAAACTTGCTTTGAAAATAGGGATTTAGTAGAGTATGGATTTGTTAAGGGCGAATGTTTAAGCAAGGAACTAGCTTATAAATTAACTGGTAAACATTATAAAACATGGACGGCTCGTAAGGGTGGTAAATGTGCATGTGTTAATATGGTTGATATTGGAGCTTATAATACGTGTAAGCATTTTTGTAAGTATTGTTACGCTAATTATGATGAAAAAAAGGTATTAGAAAATATGATGGTTCATGATGACTCTTCTTCTCTTTTAATAGGGCATATAGAAGATGGGGATGTAATAAAAATAAGAAGATATTAAAATGGCGAATTGATTTAAGAACTTGATCAACAATAATTATTATTAGAAACACTTATGACAACTGCACTGATATTTCTTTGACTCTCAGTGTGGTTGTTATAAGAATTGTTTTATTTTCTATTGACATAAACTATGGTTTACGTAGTATGATTATAGTGTGGTTGGTTATGACATGATCATAAACTCTTTAGATAAAGGTAGGGCTTCTTTAGTTAAACGTATGGAAGAAAAGCATGCTATTCATACAGTTTATGAAGCGGCAAGTCTTGGTATTGGTTCAATTGAATACGAAATTATAGATATGGATTAATTATAATAATAAATTACACGACTAAATTCGTGTTTTTTCTTTAACTAGTGTTAAAAGAAATTGTTTTTTTATATATTTTTAGATATAATTGTTTTATGAAAAATATGGGTGATGAAATGAGAAAGATATTAGCAAGTATTGATATTGGTTCTGATTTGATAAAATTAGTTGTTGGCGAAGTTAGTAAAAATGGTAAGGTAAATATACTTGCAGCTGCTCATGTGCCATCATTAGGAATAAAAAAAGGTTTTGTTGTAAATCCACAAGCTCTTTTACCAAAGTTAGAAGAAGTATTTAATAAATGTGAGGATATGATAGGCTTACGTATTGATAAAGTAGTGCTTAGTGTTCCTAGTGATAATGCCGAGTTTTTTTTGACAGAAGGCTCTACTACAATTAATAATGATGAGCATATGATTAAAGAAACAGATATTATAAGAGCAATGCAAGCAAGTACATATAATAAAATAAATGAAAATCGGGAAATAGTTAGTATAAAGCCAACTGGTTATTTTATTGATGATGAAAGAAGTACACAAAATCCTGTAGGACAAGAAGCAGTTAAATTAACGGTTAAGTCTTTGGTTGTAACGGTGCCTAAAAAAAATGTTTATACATTAGAAAAGTGTTTAGAGAAAATTGGGGTTAAAGTAATTGATTACTCAGTAGGACCAGTTGGTGATTATTATGAGTTTCGTAAAGAAATGATGAAAGAAGTTGTTGGGGTTATTATAAATATTGGTTATATGACTACGACTGTTTCAATCTTTAATAAAGGGTTACTCACTAATACAATAACGATTGATACAGGGGCTTACTATATAGAAACGGATTTATCTTATATATTTAAATTGCCACTTAATACAGCAAAAGATGTTAAATTAAATCTTGCTTCAGCTCATAAAAGAGGAGTAAGTGCTAGTATTAAGAAGAAATATCAAACTAAAAATAATGAAATTGTGGATATTAGTGAATATGAGGCTACAGAAGTTGCATCTTCAAGAGTTGAAGAAATTTTAAAATTAGCAAAAAAACAAATAAATCTCTTAACAAAAAAAGAAATTCATTATATAATGATTACGGGTGGAGTAAGCGAAATGCCAAACTTTAATCTTTTATTAGAAGAAGTTTTTGGACATTCTGCTAAAATCGGCCAAACAAAAGAAATTGGGGTAAGAAGTAATATTTATTCTTCTAGTGTGGGATTAATTAAATATTATGAAGAAAAATTGCGAATAAGAAAGCAAGAGTTTTCCATTTTTAATGAAAATGAAACAGAAAGTTTAGGTAGTGCACCAAAGAAAAGTTTTGGTGATAATTCCATATTAGGTAAATTATTTGGCTACTTTTTTGATAATTAAAGGAGGGTATTACAATGGATGGAAGTTTAAAAATTGATCCAATTGCAAAAATAAAAGTATTTGGTGTCGGTGGCGGCGGGAATAACGCGGTAAACCGAATGATAGAAGAAGGAGTACAAGGAGTTGAATTTTACGTTGTAAATACTGATTTACAAGTTTTAAATGCTTCTAAAGCTACTAATAAAATTCAAATTGGGGCTAATATTACAGGTGGCCGTGGGGCTGGTTCTAATCCAGAAGTTGGTCGTGAAGCAGCTTTAGAAAGTAAAAAAGAAATAGAAGAAGCTGTAAAGGGAGCTGACATGGTTTTTGTTGCTTGTGGTCTTGGTGGCGGTACTGGTACAGGTGCGGCACCTATAATAGCAGAGATTGCACAAGAAACGGGAGCTTTAACGGTTGGAATTGTTACAAAACCATTTAGATTTGAAGGTAAAAGAAGAATGGAGCATGCTTTAGTTGGTTTAGAAGAATTAAAGAAACATGTTGATACATTAATAATTATTCCAAATGATAGATTAAGAGATATTATTGATAAAACAACAACATTCCAAGATGCCTTTAAAGAAGTTGATAATGTTTTACATCGTGGTGTTCAATCTATATCTGATTTAATTGCGGTTACTGGTATAGTTAACCTTGACTTTGCTGATATTAAAACTGTTATGGAGAAATCTGGTACAGCTTTAATAGGTATTGGTATGGGTATTGGTGATAATAGAGCAGTTGAAGCAGCTCGTCAAGCTGTATCTAGTGCGTTACTTGAAACTACTATTGATGGGGCAACAGATGCAATTATTAATATAACTGGCGGAGACTCATTAACACTATTTGAAATTGAAGATGCGGTTGAAACAGTTAGGGAAGCTGCTAATAGTGATATCAATATTATCTTTGGTGCTATTCCAAATTCTAATTTGTCTGATGAAGTTATTGTTACTGTTATTGCTACTGGTTTTGATGGTAAAGATGAGAAAAATGATGATGAAATGCCAAAAAGAAGAGTAGATGAAGATGACACTACTGAATTCGATATTCCTTCATTTTTAAGAAGTAAGGATAGTTTTTAATGGATAGACAAATTGTAATAGGTGGAGCTTATAAACACTTTAAAGGTTCAATTGCTTATGTAATTACTATTGCTAAACATAGCGAAACTAATGAAGAACTTGTAATATATTGTTGTACAGCAAGTACTGATAATCATAAACCGGGTATTTATGCTAGACCAAAGAGTATGTTTTTATCAGAAGTTGATCATGAAAAATATCCCCAAGTTAAACAAAAATATCGTTTTGAAGAAATTTGTGAGTAAGACAGAATTCGACAAGAATTCTTTTTTTGTTGTGTTAAGATATAAATGGTGAGAGTATGACAATATACATTGACCTTGTTTTCTTATTAAATCTCTTTTTTGACTTTTCTTTACTACTTACCGTTAACAATACATTAAAAAGAAATGTAGCGTTAAAAAAAATATTTGCAGGTTCTTTAGTTGGGTCATTAAGCTTTTTTACCTTGTTTTTCTCTCTTAATTCAGTTTTACTTATGATTTTAAAGTTTGTTATGGCTTTTTTAATGGTAATCGTAACTTTTGGCTTAAAAGATAAGAAATACACTATTCAAAACTTAAGTTATCTTTATATGACTAGTACTGTGTTAGGTGGTTTTCTTTACTTTTTAAATCTTTCGTTTAGTGAAAGTAATAATGGATTAATATTTAGCTATAACAAAATTTCTGTTAATTATGTATTTTTAGTCATATTTTCACCAATTATGTTATATATCTATAAAAAAGAGAAAATAGAAATGCAAGAATATGATGAATATTATTCTGTAAAAATAGTTTTGAAAAATAAAGTGACCTTAAACTTAGTATCATATTTAGATACGGGTAATAAGTTAAGAGATCCAGTTACGAAAAAAAGGGTGATAATTGTTAATGAAAAAGCTTTACCTAAAATAAATATAAATTATTTTTATGTTCCCTATAATACATTAAATGGTAGTGGGCTTATTAAATGTATACCGATAAATTATATTCAGATTGGTAATAAAAAAAGTTATAATTATTTGATAGGGATAAGTGATGGTAAACTTTTAAGAGATGGTGTTGATTGTGTATTAAATAAATATTGTAAGGAGGAATTGTTATGATAAAAAAGATAATTGCTTGGTTAAAAGAAAAGTATAATGAATGTTTTTATATTGGAAGTAGTGAAAAATTACCACCACCACTAGATAGTATAGAAGAGAAAAGATTACTTTTACTAACGTATCAGGGGGATGAAGAAGCTAAAAATAAATTAATTGAACATAATTTAAGATTGGTTGTTTTTTTAGCTAAAAAATATGATAATACAGGTTATGAAATGGAAGATTTAATAAGTATAGGGACTATTGGACTTATAAAGGGAATCTCAACTTATAAATTAGATAAAAATATTAAGTTAGCTACTTATGCTTCACGTTGTATATCTAATGAAATACTTATGTTTTTAAGAAAGAATAAAAAAAGAAAGAAAGAAATATCTTTAGAAGATAGTTTAAATTATGATAATGAGGGTAATGAACTTCATTTAGAAGATGTTTTAGGAACAGACTATGATATAGTTAGTGATGAATATGAAAGACAAGTTGAAAAGAATATGCTTACTAAAGAATTAAATAAACTAGGGGATCGAGATAAACAAATTATGATTTTAAGATATGGACTTAATAATGGAGAAAGTTATACGCAAAAAGAAGTAGCAGATATACTTGGGATAAGTCAGTCTTATATATCAAGGATAGAGAAAAAGGTTATTAAAAATATTAAAGAACTTATGAAAGTTTCGTGAAAAATGATAAGAACTATAGTTAATTTCTTGTCTTTTTTTTTGTTTTTGGTTATAATTTAGTTGTTAATTAGAAAGAAGTGTCGTAGATGAAAAATGATAATCGTGTTTTTATAGGACTTATTTTAATAATAGTTGTTATTGCTTTAGTAATATGTTTTTTTGCTTTTAAAAAAGAAGAAATAGAAGAAGTTAAAAGTGATGCGATAAAAATAAAAGAAGAATATAGTACACTAAATAATCAAGTTAATGAAAATAATAATAAAACATATCCTATAGTAGAGTTAAGAGATGATAATCCTTTTGTATATAAAAATGAAGATGAAGTATTAGAGTTATTAAAAAATAAAACAGCACTCATATACTTTGGCTTTTCTAGTTGCCCTTGGTGTAGAAGTATGTTACCAGTTTTAGATGAGGCGGCAAAGGAAACGGGTATTGCTTCAATTGCGTATTTAGATATTAAAAATATACGTGATGTAAAAGAACTTGATGAGAATGATAAAATTGTGACAACGACTGAAGGAACAAGTAATTATTATAAGATTTTAGATGTTTTAAAAAAAGAACTAGATGATTATGTTTTGACTACTAAAAGTGGTAAAAAGATAAACACTGGGGAGAAAAGACTTTATGCGCCAACAGTTGTGGCTGTAAGAGATGGTAAGATAACGGGTATTCATGTTGGAACACTTGATAGTCAAAAAAGTGGGTATGATGTTTTAACTGATAAAGAAAAAAAAGAGTTAAAAAATACATTTGTTGATTTAATTCACACTATGAATGAAGGAATTTGTAATGATGCGTGTTAAATGCTTTAAAAAAAGAGCATTTTTTTTCTTTTTATGTTAAAATTAGTAAAGAAAGAAGGTATTTATATGAATGAAGAAACAAAAAAAATAACTAAGTCTACTAATGAGAAAAAAACACAACCAAAAAAGAGTGGTCAAACTAAGAAAAGTACTGCAACAACTACTAAGAAAACAACTACTAAGAAGGCAACTACTAAGAAAACAACTCCTAAAAAAACAACTAGTTCTAAAAAAAATAGTAAGACAACTGAGGCAAAACCTAGAAAAAGTGTTCCATCAAAAACTAATGAAGAGGTAAAAGAAGTTAAAAAAGAAGAGTTAAAGAAAAGTGTAGAACCTGAAAAAGTAATAGATGAGAGTATCAGAACTGACATGAAAAAAGATCAAATTATATTTGCATTAGAAATTATTGCAACTATTTTGGCAACTATTATTGTTCTTCTTGTAGCGGTTAAAACTTTTAAACAAATGGATTTTATTAAAGAAGACAGGATGTATAAGAACAATCTTTATAGTGAATCTTATTTAGTTAATAAAGGTGATTCTTTAAAAGTTAGTTGTGATGAGTTAGATAAGGCAATTATGGGTGAAAAAAGCTTTATTTACGTTACTAACTTGGGTACTAAAGAAGAGTATAAGCTAGAAAAGAAATTAGATAAGATTATAAAAGACTATAAGTTACAAGATAATTTTTATCTTTATGAATTAAATGATAATTGTCGTAGTACAGCACTTAGTTCTTTACAACTTACTAGTGATTTTAAAAAAGTACCAATGATTTTATTTTATCGGGATGGTGTTTTACAAGAACAAATAGTGCGTGATGATAATGAAATGTTAAGTGATGCTGATTTAGTTAAAACACTAGATATTTATGAAATAAAAAAAGGTGAGTAAAGATGCTTAATGTTGTTTTGTTTGAACCAGAAATACCGGGTAATACAGGAAATATAATGAGAACTTGTGTGGCTACTAATACACATTTACATTTAATAAAACCACTTGGTTTTTCTTTGGATGAGAAATATATTAGAAGAAGTGGTGTTAATTATATAGATAATTGTAAGTATACAGTATATGATAGTTGGGATGATTTTTTAAGTAAGAATAATGGTAAAATGTATTTCTATACAAGATATGGACATAAACCACATAGTTCTTTTGATTATTCTAATCAAGATGAAAATATTTATTTAGTGTTTGGTAAAGAAAGTACAGGTATACCTAGAAACATATTAAAGCCTCACTTAGATACTTGTGCAAGAATACCTATGACTGATAAAGTAAGGGCTTTAAACTTATCAAATTCCGTAGCAATAGTTTTATATGAAGTGTTAAGACAACAAAATTATAGAGATTTATTATGGGATGAACCTCATAAAGGTAATCATTTTATTGAAGACTATGAAGGTGATGAAAATGCATTGTAAACGTTGTGGTAAGGCTCTTGGTACGGATAGAGGTATTTGTCCTTTTTGTGGAGCAATGCTTAGTAATGATCAAATGAAAGTATATCAAAAAGAAATGCAGGATAGAAATAAAGAAACAAGATTAATTACTGAGAAATATGGTGAAAAGCCTTATATTTATGAAAAAACAAAGAATAATGATAATAAATTAACTATGCTACTAATGGGTTTGTTTTTAGTAGTAATAGTTCTAATAATAGTATTAATATTTACTATAAAATAAGAAAGGTAGAGGGGTATAAATGATTAAAAACAAAAATGTAGCAAAACTATTACTAATTGTAGGTATATTATGCTCTATTCTTGGAGTAAGTTATGCTTTGTTCATTAGAAATTTAAGTGGTACAAATAATAATAGTCTTACGGCCACATGTTTTAATGTATCTTTTACAGATCAAAATAATATTGGTTTAACTAATACATATCCTTTATTAGATGAAGAAGGAAAAAAATTAACACCATATGAATTTACTGTTACTAATAATTGTGATACATTTGTAAAATATAATATTAACTTAGAAGTATTAAATACTTCTACATTAACAAATATGAATTATATAAAGTTAATGCTTGATGATGGGGCTCCTGTTTTAGTATCAAAATATGATGTTACAACAAAAGCTTTAAGTAATGCTAGTAGTGCTTATAAAATAAAAGGTGACTTATATTTAGATGCTAAAGAAAGTAAGACTTATAAATTAAGATTATGGTTAGATGAAAATGTTACAACTGAGACTGAGGGAGTACAAAATAAATCATTTGCTTCTAAAATAACTGTTAATGCAAGTTATGCTGAAGAAATTCAGTATCCAACCGCGGTTAATTATGTTACGACATTAGCTAAAACAGACTCAATAAACTTGGCAACAGATGATTATGATAATATAAGATATATTGGTAAAAGTCCTAATAACTATGTGACTGTTGATGGAGAAGAATATACAAGTGATATTTATTATGGTTACTCCATGAGTGATGATGATAAATTTTTTGCTTTTTTTAATACTTATGATGATTGCGTAAATGATACATATTTCAATAAAAATTGTACCAAAGTTCACTCTAAAGGAGATAAGATACTATGGCGTATCATAGGGGTTATGAAAGATATAGATGATGGCACAGGTAATAAAACTGTACGTACAAAGATAATTCGTGAAGAATCT
Organism: uncultured Mycoplasmatota bacterium; assembly: GCA_900549625.1. Taxonomy (GTDB): domain Bacteria; phylum Bacillota_I; class Bacilli_A; order RF39; family UBA660; genus Ventrenecus. The sequence continues at coordinate 11,961 of URPE01000017.1, read as the reverse complement.
ATCGGTCAGTATTCATGGGATACAAGTGAATCAAGTATCAATAAAGGTTCTGGAGTCAATGAATGGAGCCAAGCTGATATTATGAAACTTTTAAACTCTGGGTATGAAAGTGAATCCATAGGCGGTTCGTTATATTGGAACAATCAAACTGGAATGTGTTATAAACAAGAAAAAAATCTGTCATTACCTTGTAATTTCACAAGTATAGGCATAAAAGAAACTTTAAAATCTTTAATAGAAAATGCAGTATGGAATACAGGTGCAAATGACGGAGCAACATATCAAGATTATAATATACTAGCATCTAAATTTTATGAATTTGAAAGAAGTACAAATACGGGTAAAATATGTACAAACGGAGACTATGGAGACTGTTGCAATGATACAGTTGCAAGAAAAACGACATGGACAGGGAAAGTGGGCTTAATGTATCCAAGTGATTACGGGTATGCAACAAGTGGTGGGAGTACAACAGATCGAGCAACATGCTTGGATGTTTCGTTATACGACTTTGGAAATAATGAAGAATGTTTTAATAATAATTGGTTATTTAAAACTAAACTTTCTTGGACTATGACGCCCTTGGCAAATCCTAATACAGCGTATGTTTCATATATGATTAAGTACGATAGTATTTATCATGCCGTTGTTTATAACATGTTTAACATTTATCCTGCAGCCTATTTAAAACCATCTGTTAAAATTTTATCAGGTACAGGATCTGAATCTGACCCATTTGTTTTAGGATTATAGACTATGTTTTTGGCATAAGTCTTTTTTTTTTAGCCATATTAATAATGAGTGATAATATGACTACTTTATTTATTTGTATTAAAATTTTTTTTGCGAGAATACTTGATGTTACTATATCAACATTTAGACAAAATATTATGTTAAAGGGAAGAATTATAATAGGAACAGTTTTAGCGTTCTTTGAGATTTTAATATGGTTTTATGTAGCTCGTGAAGCATTACTGATTAAAATTGAAAGTATGTTTATTCCTGTTTCTTATAGTCTTGGTTATGCAACGGGAACGCTTATTGGGAATGTTTTATCTAAAAAATTAATTAAAGGAGTTATAGGAGTACAAATTATTACATCTGAAGATAAAAAAGAACTTTTAAAGGCTTTAAAGTTAAGAGGGTATACTTTTAGTATTATACATATGGAAAGTGGTAATAATGAAGAACCTAAAATTCTTATATTTTTAGAGATTAATAATAAGAGTTATAAAAAAATAGAAAAACTTATTAATAAGTATGATAATAAGGCTTTTATAGTTATTAGTGATACTAAGAAAGTATATAATGGGATAATTAAATAATTATGCTTGGTTGTAATTTAGAAAACTTTTTGATAAAATAATGTTGTTAATAGAGGTGGAAATATGGAAGAAACAACATTATTTAACGTTGGTGTTTTAAGACAAGCTAATGCTAAATTAATACTTAAAGAAGTTAGAGATATTTTATTAGAAAGAGGGTATAATCCTATTAATCAAATTGCAGGTTACCTTATGAGTGGGGATCCTGGCTATATTACTAGTTATAAAAATGCTCGTGAAAAGATTACTAGTATTGAGCGAACTGAATTATTAGCCCTTGTTTTAGAGGAGTATTTAAAGTGAGATATTTAGGGCTTGATCTTGGAACAAGAACACTGGGGATATCTGTTAGTGATAAAACAAATACTATTGCTAGTCCTTTAAAAACAATAAGATTCAAAGAAAATGATTATGAAAGTGTTATACCAGAACTAAAGAGTATTGTTTTAGAAAAGGGTATTACTGATTTTGTACTGGGGCTTCCAAAGAATATGAATAACTCTTTGGGATTTGCATCAGAAAGAAGTATGACTTTTAAAAAGTTACTAGAAGATAACTTCTTTTTGCCTGTTCATTTAGTAGATGAAAGGCTTACGACTGTTGAAGCAGAACATATATTACTTATGAATGATACTTCTAGAAAAAAGAGAAAAAAAGTAATAGATAATGTTGCGTCGTCTCTTATATTAGATACCTATTTGAAAGGAATTAAATAAAATGAAAGAAGAAAAACCAATAATTAATAATATATTTAATATTAAAGATGAAAATGGAAAAAGTGTAGAGTGTGAAATATTGTTTACATTTGATTCACCAGAAACAAAGAAAAATTATATAATTTATACTGATCACACTAAAGATGAAACAGGAGCTATAAAAGTATATGCAAATGTATTTAATCCAAGTGGCGTAAGTAAGGAATTAATGCCTATTGAAACAGAAGAAGAATGGAATACAATTGAGTCTATTATGGCTAAGTTAAATGAAAAAGAGGCTGGTAAATAATGAAAAAAGGGGTAATAATTAGTTGTGGTATTATAATACTTATTTTGTTTTTAAGTGCAGGCTATTATGTGTGGGGACTTGGTAGTAAGAGTAAGAATGGTAATGATGTTACATTTATTATTAGTGCTGGTACTAGTAAGAAAACGATTGCTAAGAATTTAGCTAATGCGGGTCTTATTCGAAGTGAGATAGCACTAGATGTGTATTTATATTTTGCTAAATCTAATATACAGGCAGGGGAATATACTTTAAGTGCTAGTATGACACCTAAAGAAATGATTAATAAGTTTAGTACTGGTGATATTACAATTCATAGTGAAACAATAACTCTTATAGAGGGTAAAAGAATTACTGATTATGCTAGTGCTTTAAGTGAGAAGTTAGATTTTACGAAAGAAGAGTTTTTAAATAAAGTTAATGATGAAGAATTTTTAAATTCTTTAATTAATTCTGGTGAATATTCTTTTTTAACTAGTGAATTATTAAATACAGATATTTATTATCCACTTGAAGGTTATTTGTATCCTGATACTTATGAATTTTTAGATAATGCAACACCTGAAAGTGTTATTAAAACTATGCTAAACCATACTAAATTAAAACTTGATGAGGTAACGGAACTTATTTCTAGTAGTGGTCTTTCTATCCACCAAATACTTACAATGGCATCATTAGTAGAAAAAGAAGCTAATAGTGATACTGATAGAGAGAAAGTGGCTCAAGTATTCTTTAAAAGAATAAGTGATAATATGCCGCTTGGTAGTGATGTTACAACATATTATGGAGTTGGTAAAGAAATGGGTGATGTTTTAACAATTAATGACCTTAATGATAGAAATCCTTATAATACCCGTTTGACAGATGGCACGATGAATGGTAAACTACCTATTGGACCGATTTGTAATGTGTCTATTAGTAGTATTAAAGCTGTATTAAATAAAAGTAATACAAATTATACTTACTTTGTGGCTAATACTTGTACTGGGGAGGTTTTCTTTCAAGAAGATTATCAAGAGTTTTTAAGTAAAGTAACAGAGTTACAGAGTCTTTGTGCTACAAATTAAAGGAGTTTTAGAAAAATGAAAAATTTAATATTAGAAATGGAAGAATATGCAAGGGAGCATAATGTACCAATTATGGAAAAAGAAGGTATAGCTTTTCTAATGAAGTATATTAAACAGAATGATATTAAAAATGTTTTAGAAATTGGAAGCGCAATTGGGTATTCAGCAATTTTAATGGCTTCAAGTAGTAGTGAGGTTAAAATTACAACGATTGAAAGAGATGAAACAAATTATATGGAATGCCTTAAAAATGTTAAGAAATGTGGTTTTGAAGGTAAAATAAATGTTGTATTTCAAGATGCTTTAGAAGTTAATTTAGCTGAAGGAACTAAGTATGATTTAATATTTATTGATGCTGCTAAGGGACAATATAAGAAATTTTTTGAGAAATATCAATATTTTTTGGCACCTAATGGGGCTATTGTAACTGATAATTTGAAGTTTCATGGATATGTTGGTAAAAGTGCTAAAATTGAAAGTAAGAATCTAAGACAGTTAGTTAGTAAGATTGAAGGATATATTGACTTTTTAAAGACTAATGAAGAGTTTGATACAACTTTTTATGATGTTGGTGATGGTGTGTCTGTGAGTGTGAGACATAAAGATGAAAAATAAATATTTTATATTAATGGGAAATAACAAGATGGAGTCTATAGATAATGTAGTCTTCGTTTTTCCTTTAAAGGGACTAGTAGTTGGTATGGAAAAGGAATATAGTATTCAGGAAATACCTAGTAATAGTTGTGTTTATGTAAATAGAATATTAGATAGTGAAGCCCTAGATTATTTTAAGAGTATTAGAGGGGAGTTAGAAGAACGGGTTGACTCTATTATCTTTGAAGATCTAGGTTTATATTGGGCTTTAAAAGAAAGTAATAGCCATATAAAATGTATATTTGCACCAAGTCATGCTTTATGTAGTGAGTTAGCACGTGATGTGTATTTAGATTATATGGATAAGGCTATAATATCACCTGATTTAACAATAGAAGAAACTAAAAATATAATAAATGATGAGACAGGTGTTTATTTATATGGACATTTACCAGTTATGTATTCAAGAAGATTTTTAGTTAGTAATTATGAAAAAGTAAATAATTTAGAAATTACTGATACTTTGACTATTCATGAGCCTATTAAGAAAAAAGATTTCTTCTTAGTAGAAAATGAATATGGAACTGTAGTTTATGATAATGGTATTTATAATGGTAATGAACTTTTAGGGGATGCACCATTTTATTTAATAAATTTAGAATGGATTAAGATACCAAGTTTAGGTGATTTTTTAAAGAGTTTAGAAGAAGAGCCACCAACATACACTGGTTTCTTGCATGAAAAAACTATTTATAAATTACCACCAAGGGAGGACGTATGATTGAGTTACTTGCCCCAGCAGGAGATTTAGAAAAATTAAAGTTTGCTTATATATACGGAGCTGATGCTGTTTATATAGGTGGGCAAAATTATAGTTTGAGAGCTAATGCTAAGAATTTTTCTTTGAGTGATATAAAAGAAGCTACTTGTTTTGCTCATAGTTTAAAGAAAAAGCTTTATGTTACTGTGAATATCGTATTTCATGATGAAGATTTTGAGGGGTTAGAAGATTATTTATGGAAGTTGTCAGACTTAAAAGTAGATGCTGTTATAGTTAGTGACGTCGCGGTGATGATGCTTATTAAAAGAAAAAATATTCCGATTGAATTACATGTTTCAACACAAGCTAGTATTATTAATAGTGGGGCGGCTTTGTTTTATAAAAGTCTTGGGGCTACTAGATTAGTATTAGGTAGAGAAGCAAGTATGGAAGATATTAAAAGTATAAAAGAAGAAACTGGTTTAGAAATTGAATGTTTTGTTCATGGAGCTATGTGTACTAGTATATCTGGGAGATGTGTAATTAGTAATTTACTTACTTTAAGAGACGCTAATAGGGGGGGCTGTGCTCAGATATGCCGTTGGACTTTTGACTGTGAAGGAAAAAGCTTTAGTATGACAAGTAAAGATTTAAATATGGTAAGTGTTTTAAAAGAGATGATGTTAAGTGGTGTTAATTCTTTTAAAGTAGAAGGACGGATGAGAGGAATTTATTATATTGCAACAGTTATTCATGCTTATCGAAATATGCTAGATAAGGTAAAAAATAATAGTCTTACTAAAGAAGAGGCTACTTACTACTTACGGGTTTTAAATCGCGTGGCCAATAGAGAAAGTGCACCACAATTTTTTCATGGCTTACCACATGAGACGGAACAATATTTTTTAGGCAGGGAAGAAGTAAGCAATCAAGATTTTTTAGGGCTTGTAATAGACTATAGTGATGGTTATGCTACAATTGAAACTAAAAACTATTTTAAAGTTGGTGATAAAGTGGAATTTTTTGGCCCTAAAACGAATACATTTTCTTTAGTTATTAGTGATATTAAAACACTTGATGGTGAATCTTTAGAGGTATCTAATCATCCTAATAATATGTTAAAAATACCATGTAATAATAGAGTTTATAAATATGATATGATGCGTTTGAAAGTGTTTGACAAATAAAGATATTTATAGTACAATGTTGCAAGTTTTGAAAAAGAAAGTGAATGATAATAATGAATAATGAACAAGAAATTATTTTAACTCCACAAGGATATTTAGAGTTAGAAACAGAATTAAATGAACTTAAAAATGTTGTAAGACCTCGTGTTATTAAAGATTTAAAAGATGCTCGTGCGCAAGGGGATTTATCAGAAAATGCTGATTATGATGCTGCTCGTGATGAACAAGCTCAAGTAGAAGCAAGAATTAAAGAATTAGAATTCAAATTAGAGCATAGTATGATTGCTGAAGCAAATGATAAAGACTGTGTTTCTGTTGGGTCTACCGTTGTTATTGCTTATGATGATGGCGAAGAGGATGAATACCAAATTGTTGGTTCAATAGAAGCAGATCCTTTTGAGAACAAAATATCTAATGAAAGCCCTATTGGGTGTGCTGTTATAGGTCATAAAAAAGGGGAAACAGTTGAAGTTACTAGTCCAAATGGTAACTATAATGTTGTAATTAAAGATTTAAAATAAATAATTGGACTTAGGTCCTTTTTTTTTAACTTTAATTTTGTTATACTTTATTTAAGGATGGTGGATGATATGCAAAATAATAAAGGTTATACTGTTAAAGAAATGATTATTTTATGTGCAGTTTTAGCAATAGCTTTTGCAATAGGTATTAGTAAAGTTAGTTATGCTTATCAAGTGTCTTTAAATGCAAGTGAAACTGAGGCTTTAATAAATAAAAATTTGTATAATGCAGCATTAGCTTATGTTAATAATAATAAAGATAAGTTTATGGAAAAAGAGACTTTTATTTATGGTAGTGAATTAATTGAAAATAATTTTTTATTTGAAGCTGATAATACTAACTATAGTAAGACTAAGATAAAAGTTACTAAAAATATTGATGAAACTTATGATGTGGAAGTAGTGTCATAATGGTTATTACAAAAACAAGGTTTTTAAATTTAACAAGGTGTCCTAGATTTGTTAGTTTAGATAATAAGTTTGTTGATTCTATTACTTATGAAGATTATAAAAAAGAAGAAATGAGTGAACAAACTAAAGAACTTTTAGATAATATGGTGCAAAGTGACGTTACTGTAAATAAACATTTAGAAGCAATGAATCCCTATTACAAGCAAGTTGAATTAGAAGCAGGACGATTAGTACATAAAAAGTTTGGTGGTAATACTATATATGCGTTAGATACGAGTAAACAGGTTTCTTACTCTGCTAATATAGATGGCACCATGTTTTTATGTTACGTTGACATATATAATGAGTCCAAGGAGGAAATTAATATAATAGAAGTTAAGGCTACTACTTCTAAAAAGTATTTGGATTTAACTGGTGGTTATAGAGGGAAAGATAAGTATACTATTTTTAGTAATGTTGATGGTGTTTATAAGCTTAAAGATGAAGTAGCTGGTTATGATATAGAAAAAGAGATGCCTATAGAGGATTATGAAAGGCAAAAAAATAAATTGTTTGATAGGTACTTGGTTGGATCTTATATATATGATTTAGCAGTTCAAAGATATATTGTGGAACATAGTGGGGTTAGTAATAAAAAGATACATTATTATTTAGCCGTTTTAAATCATAAGTATGTTTATGATGGGTATAAAGAAAATGGAAAAAATGTTTATCGTACAGATATGAATGGAGAAGACTTGATATCTTTATTTTTAATGGATGATATTAGTTTTAGTTTACAAAGTAGTATTGAAAAAGACGCTAAAGAATTAATTAGTAGAATTAAAAATAAAGATGTAAATGATAGTTTATTAGGGCCTTGGTGTAATTATAATAAAGCAACTGTTTGTCCTTATTTTAAAAGTGTATGTGCATCATTATTACCAAAATCTAATAGTGTGTTAAGTTATATGAATAATGCTCAAGGTTTTAAAATAAGTGATGGTAAGCGATTAAAAGGACTTGATTTAATTAATGCGGGTTTTATAGATATGTTAGATATACCAATAGACGTTATTACTAATCAAAACCATATTATACAAAGAGAGTCTTATATTAATAAAGAGCCTTATATTAATAAAGAAAAGATACGATGTATTATGAATTCTTTAGAGTATCCAATATATCATTTGGATTTTGAGACATTTCCTTGTCCTATACCTAGATTTAGGGGGGAAAGTCCTTATACGCAAAGTCCTTTTGAATTTAGTTTGCATATTGAAAGAAGTCCAGGGGTATGTGATAAAATAAAAGATAATTATATTTTTCTTGCTACAACAATAGATGATGAAAGAGAAGAGTTAATAAAATACTTACTAAGTAATATAGATGTTAGAAAGGGGACACTTCTTGCTCAAAATGTTACTTTTGAAAAAGGAAGAATACTAGAACTTGCTAATATGTTTCCAAAGTATAAGGAAAAGTTAATTATGCTTAGTAAAAGGACTTTTGATTTACTTTATATTTTGAATAATAATAAAGAATTTTATCGAACGCATGGGTTTACAAAAGAAGATGTTAATACAGTTAACTTTTATGATTATAGGTTAAGTGGGTCTTATTCTATAAAAAAGACATTACCTTTATTTAGTAATTTAAGTTATGATAATTTAGAAGTTAAAAATGGTACAGAGGCTATTATTTCATATGCTAATTATAAAAATATGAGTAAAGAAGAATTAGAAGAAACTTTAGGATACTTAAAAGTATATTGTAGACAAGATACATGGGCTATGGTGGAAATATTAAATAAAATTAGAAAGTTAGTTGACTAATAAATTTGAAAATGATAATATATGAAATACTTTAGGGGGCAAGTTATATGCAAGAAAAAATTGTTTATTTAAAGAAAAAGTTAAAATGTTTAGAAGTGGCAATGACAATGAGCTTGGTAATGGGATGTGGTCTTGATACTTTGGATGTAGAAGAACCAAAAGTTATAGATGTTAGTGATTGTGATGAAGATATAGATAATACTAAAAATAATATTTTAACTTATGATGAAGTACGTAACTTTGTTTTAATAAATGGTTATAGTAGTAGTTTTGTATCTATTAGTGATAATACCCATATTAATAATGAGACTTTATTAAAGGCCTATCAACTTACAACTTCAATTATTAATAAGCATAATTTAAGTAATAAATTTTTAATTGATAGTGTTGTTGCAATAGCGTATTTAATAGATAATGGTTATGAGGCTTTTAATGGTAATGATTATATTACTTTGTCTTTAGGGACAGAAAACTATAATTTTAGAGAAAATTGGCTTTTAGCTGAAAAAATGGATGATGATAAATATATTAGTTTTGAAGTTGATGTTTTAGATGATAATTATTATATGTCATTATTTATGGATTTAGATAGTGAAAATTCAATTTTACTAGGGACAGATAATGTTGATAAAACTGGAGAAGAATTAGTTTTTCAAGAAGATTTTTTTAGTACTGATGAAGATGAAGACTATGATAAAAATTATGAAAATATTACTTATGGTTTAACGAAGACAGAGAAAGAAAGTTTAAATAATTATTTGGTAAATATATATTATAAGCCTGTTATATTTAAAACTTTATTAACTGATAAGAATGTTAGTAAGGTTGTATTAGATAGAAAACAAACCTTTTTTGAGTTATTAAATGCTGATATTTTTAATAATGATGTTACTACTAAGCGTATTTTAAGAAAATAGTTGTCAATAGTTTGTCAAAAAAGGTACTTATAGTTGTATGAATTTTAAATAATTTAGTATTATATATGTGTAAGGGGATGTGGTTACATGTTGTATCCTTCTATTGATAAGCTACTTACTATAGTTGATTCAAAGTATAAACTTGTTCATGTTGCTTCAATAAGAAGTAAACAGATGCTTCTTAATAATCATTATCAAATGGACGAGAGTGAATATCATAATAAAAGAACTATAGGAAGAGCCTTAGAAGAATTAGAAAAAGGACTTATTACTGTCGTTAGTCATGATGATGAAAACAGGAAATAAGTTTTTTTCATATGAGAATGGGATTATGAAAAATCTATGAAGATATATTAATGTGGTTAAAAAGAATAAAGGAAATGAAAGATGAAAGATAAATTAAAGAATATTCCTAATTTACCAGGAAGTTATCAGATGAAAAATAAAGATGGGGTAATTATTTATGTTGGAAAAGCTAAGAACTTACATAAAAGAGTAAATTCTTATTTTAATCGTACTCAAACAGGGAAAACAGCAAAATTAGTAAGTGAAATAAAAGACTTTTCTTATATTGTTACTTCCAGTGAACTAGAGGCTTTCTTACTTGAAATAAACTTAATAAAACAATATGATCCTAAATATAATATTTTACTTAAAGATGATAAAAGTTATCCTTATATTGAATATATTAGGAAACCATATCCTAAACTTAAGGTATCACGTTATTTAAATATTAAAAAGAAAGATCATAAAAAGTTATTTGGGCCTTATCCTAATGCATATGCAGCAAGAAAAATTGTAGACTTATTAAATAGATTATATCCTTTAAAAAAATGTGATGGTAATCCTCGGAAAGTATGTTTATATTATCATATAGGAGAGTGTCTTGGGTATTGTGAAAAAAACTATGATGAACAAGAACTTGAGATTATGGAAAGGGATATTTTATCTTTTTTAAGTGGTAATGATAAAATTTTAAAAGATAAGATTATGAGTAAAATAAAGGCTTATAGTGATTCATTAAACTATGAACTGGCATTAGAACTTAAAAAAGAGTTAGATTATATTAATATAGTATTAGATAAACAAAAAATAACTATTCAAGATTTAACTAATCGGGATGTAGTAGGATATTGTTTTAATAATGGGTTTATATCAGTACAAATACTTTTTTTAAGAAATGGGAAGATAGTAGGAGGACATACGGATATATTTTCAGTTGTTAGTAGTTTAGAAGAAGATATGGAAAGTTATTTAGCTAACTTTTATACAAGACATGAAATACCAAAAGAAATTATTTTAGCAAGTGATATTTATAGTGAACCTTTAAATACTTATTTGGGTAATGTTTTATTTAGTCCTCAAAAAGGACAAAAGAAAAGTTTACTTGATATGGCTATTAAAAATGCTTGTATTAATTTAGAAAATGAACTTGATTTGATTTTAAAGAAAGAAAATAGTAAAAGGGAAGCTTTAGAAGAATTAAAGAGTCTTTTAAATTTAGATAGTTTAGAAAGAATAGATTTATTTGATAATTCTAATTTATTTGGTGATTATAGTGTTTCTTGTATGGTTGTATTTAAAGATGGGGAACCTGCTAAAAATGAATATCGTAAATATAAGATAAGTTTTGATAAAAATGATGATTATGGTATGATGAGAGAAGTTATTTATCGCCGTTACCAAAGGGCTTTAGTAGAAAAAACAGAATTACCGGATTTAATTATTGTTGATGGAGGAGTAGGACAAATTCATGCTTGTAAAGAAATACTTGATAGTTTAAATTTAAATATTAAGGTATGTGGCTTAAAGAAAAATGATAAACATAGAACTAATGATTTAGTAGATGGTGATACACTAGAATTAGTAGATATTAAAAAAGATAGTAAGTTATTTCATTATTTAACCCGTATGCAAGATGAAGTACATAGGTTTACAATTAGTTATCATAGACAAATAAGAGATAAAGGTTCTATTGCCAGTGTCTTAGAAAATATTGCTGGTATTGGGGAAAAAAGAAGAAAAGATTTAATAAAGGCTTTTGGTAGTGTTACTAAAATGGAAGAAGCAAGTATAGAAGAGTTAGCAAGAGTAGTACCAGAAGATATTGCTAAAAATTTAAGTGATTATTTAAAAGCACGTAGAGAAGGGAAAAACAAAGAATAGATATAATAAATCTGTTCTTTTTTAGGGTCAGCTAAAAGTAAAAATATCAAGTATTTAAGAGTATTCGACAATATTCTACAGTATGTGATTTAAATAGACAAAATTTCCTAAAATATCCCCCTTGTCTAAACTACAAACTTGTTTTAGGATAACTTATCAAGGAGGACAACTATGAATAAAACAATCACGAAACCTAA
>URPE01000016.1 GCA_900549625.1 uncultured Mycoplasmatota bacterium | reverse complement strand
AAAGTACTATGATAAACTTATGGAACTTAATACCAATCAAGAATTTGTTCAATTACTATCAAATGATGAAGAGTATGAAATGTATGTTAAATCTGAAATTAGTGAAGCCTGCGGGTATGCTCACAAAGAAGGCATCAAAGAAGGAATTGATATCGGCATTAAAGAAGGCTCAAAAGAATCTAAGTTAGAGATTGCTAAGGCCATGCTAAAGGAAAAGATGGATATTAATTTAATCGCTAAAGTAACTAAATTATCTATTGAAGAGATTGAAAAGTTGAAATCTTAAACTAATGAAAAAGGAAGAGTCTGTTGTCCTTTTTTTCTAATTATTATTTTTAATTAAAATATATGACTTATTAATTATAAGCATTCACTTGCATATCTTTTTTAGTTGGTCCTTGCCAGTATAAGAATTTACTTTTTAAACTTGTAATATATTCTTCTTTAAAAGTTATAGTTGTTTCGGTTTCATTTTTTTAACAGGCATCGGATTACAATCAGTACTATTGCTTCCTAACTCATCAATATGGAATCGATTACCACAATTTTGACATTCTAAGTACTCACCTACTTGTTTAAATTAAGCATTAGGCGAAGGACTACAAATATTACAAGTATTAAAAGAAACTCTTACCTCACCATCAGTGCCTCTTATAGTAATTAGTTAGATAGTGGTATCTTCGACAGCATAATTTATAAATGTGGCGACATTCGTAACAATTTCTTTTTTATTACTAATTCATTATCTTTGGTTTTATTGATAGTTATATAGTTATTATCAACATATTCAGTTTTATATTCAGTATTTTTAGTACAACCTGTATAAAGTAAAACATTAAAAATTATGATGGCTAGAACCAGAAAGTGTTTCATTTAACCTCTTTTATAGCCACTACTTGGAAGTCTAAAGCAGTAATTAGGTCTTTAACTTGATTTTCATCTAAACTTTCTTTACTGATAATTGTCACTTCTTTAGTAGAAAGATTAACACTCACCTTTTTAACACTTGGTATACTTAATAATGATGATTTTACCGAATTTGCACAATGCAGGCATTGCATACCTTCTATTTTGACAATCGTTTTAATATTTTTACTAAACATATTATTCATCTCTTTTCAATTTTATTTTTTTAAGTCTTAGGGCATTTAATATAACTGTTAAACTACTTAGAATCATTGCAATAGATGCAAGCATTGGATTCATATTTAAACCAAATTTAGTAAATAAACCCATGGCTACTGGTAACATACATATATTATAAAAGAAAGCCCAGAATAAGTTTTGTTTGATATTTTTAATTGTTTTTTCACTTATAGTATAGAGATTTAAAATAGATTTTAAGTTGTTATTCATAAGAATTACAGATGCTTCATTGCTAGCAATATCAGTACCACTTTTTAGACTAACACCAATTGAAGCAAGAGCAAGACTTGGAGCATCGTTTATACCATCACCTATCATCATAACTTTTTTGTTTTCATTTAATAATTTTTTTATAATACTTGATTTATCTTTAGGCATGACATTAGAGATTACTTTAGTAATTTTTAGGGACGAAGCAATAACGCGAGCAGTAGACTCATTATCACCAGTTAGCATAATAACTTCTTTACCCATCTTTTTTAAAGTATCTATAACATAAGGGCTTTCTCTCCTAATAATATCTTTAACACCAATTAAAGATATTACTTTATTATCTTTTACTACATAGATAATACTACACCCTTCCTTAGTTAATATATTTTCATCTTCTTGATAATGGTTAGGAACATTAAATTCTTTTAATATTTTGGCATTGCCAATTAAATACATTGAATCATTTAAAAGATCTTTAACACCTAACCCAGGTAATTCGACATAGTTAGTAGTAGCTACACTATTTTTGGGTTCATATTCTTTAAATGATGCGGCTATTGGATGAGTAGAATTTTTTTCAATTAAAGCAATATTAGATAGAATTTCTTTATTAGTATTTTTAGTATAATTAAACATTTTAAATATTTTCAAATCACCATATGTAAGTGTTCCGGTTTTATCAAAGACAAAGGTATCTATTTTATGGGCATTTTCTAAAATAGTACTTGATTTAACTAAAATGCCATTTTTAGCGCATATACCTTCACTTACAACTATAGCAAGAGGTGTCGCTAGTCCTAGGGCGCAAGGACAGGCAACAACTAAAACGGTTACAAAATGAGTGATGGCTAAATTAAATGGATATCCTAATATTAAATAGCCTAGAAATGTTAAAATAGCTAGAACGATAATAGCAGGAACAAAAATACTACTTACTTGGTCAGCAAGTCTTGCAATTGGAGCTTTGGTGTTAGTAGATTCTACTACTAGTTTAACAATTTCGGAAATAGTTGAATCTTTACCAATTTTTAAGGCTTTATATTCAATATAGCCATCGATATTTAAACTACCTGCTAAAACAGAGGCGCCAACACCTTTTTTTTCTGGTACTGATTCACCAGTGATAAATGCTTCATTTATATGAGAAGTACCTTTTACTATGACTCCATCAACCGCGACTTTCATACCAGGCTTACAAATTAATATGTCACCCGCATGGATCATGTCAATTGTTACATCTTTTTCTTTAGTCCCCTCTTTTACTATGGCTTTCTCGGGCGTAATTTTTACTAGATCCTTAATAGCATCTTTTGTTTTTTCTTTACTAAAGTCATCAATATAACGACCAAGTTTAACAAAGTATAAAACTAAGCTTGCTGATTCATAATAAAGACTTTCAACAAACTCGGTATGACCATTCATAATCATGATAGTTGAATATACACTGTAAAAGAAACTTGATAAAACACCAATAGTAACTAATGTATCCATATTAGGATGACCTAATATTATATTTTTAAAACCATTTTTTAAGATATCAAAACCATAAAATAGGTAAATAATGGCTAAAATACATAAGCATAAGGCATAATTTAAAGGATGCGTCATCATATTTAGAAAAGGAATGACTGGTAAATGCACCATATGTCCCATTGATATGTATAAGACAAGGACAGCTAAAAGACCAAAAACAATTAAAGAGAACGGATTTTTCTTAGTTTTATTTTCTTTTTTAGCATCATAAATACCAAGGCTTTTGAACCCAGCCATATGAACCATTTGATTTAAAT
This sequence comes from uncultured Mycoplasmatota bacterium, assembly GCA_900549625.1. Classification (GTDB taxonomy): domain Bacteria; phylum Bacillota_I; class Bacilli_A; order RF39; family UBA660; genus Ventrenecus. The sequence goes on along the minus strand of URPE01000016.1, from coordinate 26,305 downwards.
CATTAATAGATAAAACTTCTTCATAAGTTATAAGAGCTTGTTTTAGGATTAAATTTACACTTGCATCTATTATGTGTGGTTGCTTTTTTAAATATTTTTCTAGACTATTTTGACAGGCACTACAACTCATGCCTTCAATACTTAAAATCACTTTTTTCATTATGAACCTCCTTTAAAATACGTTTCATCACTTGTTACTAATATAGTATTTTTTAGCATATTCAGCCAACAAGTAATAGTATAAGACCCTTCTTTATCTGGTGTAAAATAAATAATGTTAGCGTAGTTATCATAAGTTAAGTTAAAGTCTACTACTTGATATTCATTATCAACTTTAGCTGTAAGAAAATTAGCATAATCTTTTTTAGGTAGGCTAATACCAAGACCTGTGAGACCTCTATTTTATTTAAGATGATTTTAGTTTTGCCTGTTACTAGATTAAGAACTAAGCCCATTGTTAACATAAGAAGAATTGTTCCTAGGCAAAACATAAACATAGATAAAGCACCTTTAATAAATAATCCGATTGTAAGAGCATATAACTCTAGACTTTGTAAAGGACCACATGGCATAAAGGCATGCAAAAGATATTTTTAGTATATGAAACATTTTTAATATTTTGAAACGACTTTAAAAGATTAGTAATTTCATTATAGCAATGGCCACAATGCATGCCTTTAACTTTCAAATATATTTTTATTTTAACTTAGCAAAAAGATTTAGTATATCATCAACAACTGTAATATTACCTTTTTTTATTTCTTCAACCATACATGTTTGCATATGGCTTTTTAGTATTTCATTGCTTAAGCTTTTTAAAGCATTGATGGTAGATGCAACTTGTAAAAGAACATCATCACAATATCTATCACTTTCAATCATTTTGCTAATGCCATTTATTTGGCCCGCTATTATTTTAAGACGTCTATCTAAATCTTTTTTTTCTTCAGGCGTCCTGTGTTTTTTTCTAATACAGTTAGTACAATTTTCCTCCATATATATCACTGTTAACAGTATAGGGTATACCCCCTACCCCTGTCAAGAAAAAAATATTGCACTTTTAGCTAATAAAATGTATAATAGCCTCTAAAAGAGGTGACGTAAATGTTTGCAGAATTTTTAAACCGTGATGAATTTTATGATAAGTACATGTCAATTTTAGCAACTAGAATGGCTATTGGTAATATGGAAATGGAAAGTCCTCCTGGTACTATATCCGAAAAATATATAGATATTCTTAATAATATGGAGGCATTTACTAATTTAATTAATAGTGACATAGATAGACTAACACCAGACGATATAAAAAAATGTGCTAATATAATAAATGATCATATATTCGATGGATTTAGAAGAACCACTGTTACAGTTAGAAAAGCTAAAAAGTTCTTCCCAATACCCGCGTATATGGTTATACCCCAAATGTATAATATTATAAATAATTATTATAATGTTTGGAATGAATTACCTATTTATTTAAAAGAAGCAATGTTTCATATAGAACTTGTGCGCGCTCAACCTTTTGAAGATGGTAATAAAAGAACAGCCCGTATTTTAACTAATTACAATTTATGTAAACAAAATAAAGCTCCAGTAATTATAAGTGGTTGTGAAACAGATAAATATTTTACTTTTATAGATAACTATGATGCTGATGGATTTGCTAAGTTTTTAGAGGAAAAGTCAAGAAAAGAGTTAGAAGTTATGCTAGAATTATACATGAAAATTTGTGGTGATGATTTTTTTCTTACAGAGACTAACGAACAAGAAAATAGTATTCCATATGTTTACAAAAGAACATTTAAAAATTAATTATTACTGTATTTTGACTATTTAATTTAATACTAATTAAATAGTTTTTTTATAAAAAAAGATTGTAACATTGTTACAACCAAACACCATAAGTAATAGCCGCCATGGCAAGTAAAAGACCAACTACATAGAAAGCTTTAACTATGTCTTGCTCACTCCATCCAAGTTGTTCAAAATGATGATGTAGAGGAGCCATTAGAAACACTTTGCGATGAAATTTACGAATAGCTATTATTTGAATCATACTTGATAATGTCTCAACAACGAAAACGCCACCAATTAAGGCAAGTGATAATTCATGACGAGTAACAATAGCAATAGAAGCCATTGCAGCACCTAGGGCTAAACTACCTAAGTCACCCATGAATACTTTGGCAGGGTGACTATTAAATAATAAGAAACCTAGTAAAGCACCGACTAAAACAAAGCAGAATATTGCCACTTCTTGATAGCCTTCCATCCAAGTGGCATTCCAAGACAGAATACCAAAAGCTAAATAAGCGATTACACATAAACCACCACATAAGCCATCTAAACCATCTGTAATATTTACAGCATTACTCGTACCTACTAATAAGAATAAGATGAATAAGCCAAATGTCCAACCAAGAGGTAAAACAAGACCTAAGGAAGTAATTTCAAGAACTGGTTCTCCACCATTTTTCATAAAGATATAGAAAAAAACGATAGCAATTAACATTTGTAAAAGAAATTTAGTTGATATTCTTAAACCTTCGTTATTATGATATCTTACTTTTAACCAGTCATCGATAAACCCTAAAAGACCATACGATAAGAAGACAAAGACGACAATTATTAAATTATGATTTAATGATATAGAACCTCTTATATATAATAGTAATAGAGTTATGATAACTGGAAAGATAAATATTATACCTCCCATTGTTGGTGTACCTTCCTTTTTCAAGTGTCTTTCTCCTACCATTTCACTGACGTGTTGACGGAAGTTAATTTTCTTTAAAAAAGGGATACAAATAATTCCACAGATAATAGCAAAGATAAAACCAAGCATCATTGCTAAGGCTGTTTTAGCTAAAATTAGCATATAATCCACCTCTTTTTTATTTATTATATAATAAAAATCTTATTCTTTCTTTATTTTTTAGATATTTTACAAAACTTATACACTACCCTAACATTAATTTGACAGTTCCGCCTTCTTTTATAAAAGTGCCTGCACTAGGACTTTGATAGATAACATTATCACCTACCCCTGAATATTCTACTTTGAAGCCTTTTAGTGTTTTGGTAGCACCATCTTTATTTTCACCTAAAACAGAAGGAACTTTAACATATTTAGTATCTAACCAACGATATTCTTTTTCCATGCCTTTTGTACTACTATCAATATCTAAAACGGAAATAGCTGTTTCTAAAATGCTTTTGGCAATTGGGGCTGCAACTACTCCACCATACTGGGTAACACCTTTAGGATTATCAATGGCAACATAAACAACTATTTCAGGATTATCGGCAGGCATAAACCCAATAAACGATAAGATATAGTTACCATCTAAGTAGTGACCATCACTTACTTTTTGGGCAGTTCCGGTTTTGCCACCAACACGGTAGTTTTCAATATAAGCATTACGGCCGGACCCATTGGCTACAACGCTTTCTAGAGCATATCTTACTAGCTTACTTGTTTCTTCACTTATTACTTTTCTTTTCATAACTGGTTCTTTAGTATAAATTATTTGATTAGTCTCTGGTTCTAGCATATTTTTAACAAGAAATGGCTCATATAAGAATCCCCCATTAACCGCAGCACTTACCGCTGAAACTTGCTGAATTGGCGTAACACTTATGCCTTGGCCAAAACTAGTAGTAGCAAGTTCAACTGGACCCATACTTGCAGTCTTAAATAAAATACCATTTGACTCACCATTTAAATCAATGCCAGTTTTTGAGCCAAAGCCAAAGTTTTTAATTGAATTCATAAGGGTTTCTGTGCCTAGTTTTTCACCTAAATAGACAAATCCTGGATTGCATGAGTTTTCAACAACTTGTAATATTGTTTGAGCACCATGACCACCATGTTTCCAACAATGAATAGTTGCTCCATCCACATTTACACTACCACCATCAAAATATGTATCAGTGAATAAATTAACTGTTTTGTTTTCTAAGGAGGTTGCAAGAGTCATGATTTTAAAAGTCGACCCTGGTTCATAAGTCATCCAGATGGGTAAGTTTTGGTTGATAGTTTCTGTAGAATAATCTTTATAGTTATTAGGGTCAAAGTTAGGACGACTACTCATAGCGTATATTTCCCCAGTACTAGGGTTTGCGGCTAAAATCATTGCGTGTTCTGGGTTATACTTACTCATGATATTATCAAGTTCACGTTCAGCTGACAATTGAATATCTAAATCAATAGTAAGGGTTAAATCGATACCATTTTGAGGTTCTTCATATATTTCAGATAATTTTAGACGATTACCTTTCCCATCGGAAAAGTATTTAATAGCCCCATTCTTACCCGTTAAGTATGAGTCATAATTTAACTCTAAACCAGACAGGCCTTGATTATCAATACCAACATACCCTAAAACATGGGATAAAACAGAGCCATATGGATAGTATCTTTTACTTTCTTTTACTAAGTATACCCCATCATAATTTAACGCGGCTATTTCACTTGCTATTTCATATGATAGTTGTCTTCCTTCTGGGTGCACTCTTTCAATACTAGTTTTTTTACTAACATGGGCTAACATATCTTTGTAATCGGATTTTAAAATTGTACTAAGAGACTTAGAAACTGTTTCTTTATCTTTTATTTGATTAGGTATTAAAACTAGGGATGTCGTTGTTAAGTTAGTAGCTAGTACTTTACCGTTACGATCTAATATTTTACCACGGTCAGCCCCGATAGGCAGTTCTCTACTCCACAGACTACTTGCTAAATTACTAAGTTTTTGATAATCAAAAACTTGAATATAGAAAACACGTATAATAATAATTATAAAAAGACATAAACTAAATAAAAATAAAAAACGTATTCTTGTATGGATATCAGAAAAAAACATAGAATCACCTAAATAATTCTATGCTTAGAGGACTAGAAAATATGTTGGCATTAAATAGTAAATTGATTAGATATATAACTTAGATTTATAATTTCATATAGTTACACTAATAAATATATTTTCTCATTTATTTGGAGTACTTTCTTATTATTGCCATTCTACCTTATTTTTATCATTTTCTTTTTTGGATATCCTAGATGATATAATGACACAAGAAATATCAATGATAAGGCATAAAATAAAAAAAAGAAAAAAGATAAAAAACATAGAATCACCTATAAAAGTGTATGTTTTCTCTTATCTTTTATGAATTTAAAGGTGACTTGGCTTACTAGAGCACCAGTATAATCAATAAATACATCAAGGACTCGCATCGCCCGGCCACCAACAAAATACTGATGAATTTCATCACTCAAAGCATAAAGTAATATGAACAAACTTAAAAGAATTATATTTTTATTATGAAACGCACCACTTTTATTGATAGCGTTCATACCTAGTAAGCCTAGTATAAAATATTCAGTAAAATGAGCAAGCTTACGAATAGCAAAAGAAGAAATTTTAAATGGTAAAAGCATTAAAATAGTATTTGATAAGTTACTACTAGCACTACCACTTTGGCTAGAAAAAAAGAAGATAACTCCTAGCCACAGAATGAATAGTAGCCAAAAGATATGCTTCTTAATTTTCATCTAAAACCTCATTTAGTTTTTGAACTGCTGTACTTACTGTTTCCATATTAGGATTCATAACGTAAAGATTTTGATTTGGATAGCTATAAGTTGGTTGTAAGCCACCTGTGCCATCAACATTATAACTTGATATATGCCAAGAAGACATATTATTTAATTGCATTTTTACTAAACTTGTTATTTCTTCAGTTGCCAAGTTTGTTTCAAAAGTACCATTTAAAGCATTTAGTATTTCACTATAATTAGAGATAATTGTACTAGATGAAGTAACTTTATTAATAACTTTTTCAATTACTTGTTCTTGATTTTCTCCACGATGGCGATCGCCAGTTGAATAAGCGTGTCTTTCTCTTGCAAACGCTAGGGCACATTTACCAGTAACAGTATTTAAGCCAGGATTAAAAGTACAGCTTCTATCGGTCCAACAGTTAAAAGAATAATCAACATCAGAGTTTAATGTGATACCACCAATAGCATCAACAAGGTTAACGACTGAATTAAAGTTTACTCTAGCGTAATAAGGAATTTTTATTTCTAGTAAGTCTTCAATGGTTTGCATTGTTAAGTCAACTCCCCCAATTGTACCAGTGTGGGTTAACTTATCTTTAAGACCAGTTGTACCATGAACTTGAACATAGTAATCTCTTGGGATATGTACCATTAATATTTTTTTATCTTTTGGATTTACGGCAACAACTATGTTAACATCACTAAGGCTTCTGCTAGGTAATTTGCCACTTCTTGTATCAATACCACTCAAATATAAAACAAACGGATCTTTAGTAACATTTATACCTGTATCAGTAGTTATTATTTCTGTTTGAACATCAATTGTATCGATGATCTTTACTTTTTTCTCGTAATCTTCATCATTTTGCACCATTGCATCATAGTTACCAGAATTTACTAAAATAACAAGTTTGGTGTCTTCTAAAATATTATTTAGTAAATCGACAATATTATCTTTGTATTCAATTGTGGCATTTACTTTTTTATGTAATTCATTTTCTACTTTAGACATATCATCTAAGTCTTTATAAGAATAAATAGTCATACCAGCAATATCATTAATGTTTTCGTAAGTTGCGTCTTTACTACTTAAAACATAGTAAATATTTGTTTCATAACGAGCCCCTAAATTAGCCTTTAGGAAAGCTAATGTTTCATTAATTTTTACAATAGCCAAAGCTTCACAGCTCATAAATACTAGGGTCATAAGATTTAAGAATATTAAAACGAACGTTTTTGTTTTCTTTTTTAAGACAAATATACCATGAATAGACATTAATAAAGCAAAACATATTACAATTACTAAAAAATATTTTAATGGTAAAACATTGGCCTTATAAATTAAATAACCTAGCAAAATCATAAATATAATGGATATAATCCATAGTAATAAACTAAATTTTTGAAGTTTACTATTAGTTTGTTTTTTCTTTTTTTTCATTTTATACCTCTCTTTTTTCTGTTATATTATAGCATATTAATTATTGTTTATTTTATTTTTTTGATTGTTTTAGCGTAATCGCGATTAATATAAATACGACTACTATTAAGCCAATAATGATATAGTTAACACTTTGGGGATTGTTAACCGCGTCATTTACAACCGCAGCGGTTAGAAAATAGTCAGAACAATGTTTAATATGAAATTCAGCCATGCCATTTTTAACAAAGACAACATTATCCATATACTCTATTTCATCACTATCAGGATTATAATAGTAAAGATATAATTTTTCACCATCATTAAATTTGTCAGATACGTCAATTTTCACTTTAGCTTCTAAAGGAAGCATACCATGATAATCAAAAGTAATAATTAATTTATCATTTTTAACTTTTTCATTAATTCTTTTTGTATCTTTAGTACTAGCATCAAGGCTTAGACGCAAGTCATTATCAATATACATATTTTCTTCAACAGAAGTATTCTTATTTTCTTCTTTTAGAAATTTCCATGAATATGTTAAGTTTCTTTCATTGTCAACAACGTCATATAAGTAATAGTCATTGGTTTCAGTTTTGGTTATATGAGTACTTAAAGCATTAACATTTTTACAAAAAAAGAATGATATAATCATTAAAGTAAAAATGAAAATCTTTATATTTTGCTTCATAATTAATCATTCCTCTTTTCTATTTAACAAGTAACATAATAAATGGAATAAATTGCATTATAAATTTGATTATCATAACAATTATAATATTCCGATCATTTTTGATATAAATAAAACTGAATAATAAAGCTGGTACAAAGTACACTAGTAAATCAACTAAAGTAAGAGTTGAAGAATTAAAAATGAAGTTCATCATAGTATAGATTAAGGCACTAAAAATGATGAATAAAATATTATCTTTAACACATGTACTAATTGATTCACGGAAAAGTATTTCTTCAGCTATAGGAGCAAAAATCAAAACTTTAAAGAAAGCATAAATGGGTGATGTTCTTAGAAGGGTTAGCATAGCGCTAGTATTAGAATCCATATTAACATCTGGTAAAAAAATATCAGTAAGCATTCCCATTATACCATTTAAAAGGATTATAGATACAATACCTAATACTATAGTTCCTATTGTTTTTAATATTTTGGCTTTTTTAAATTTTTGAAAATCGTTTTTTAGATTATTTTTATACATAACTACTGAGAATACTAAAAATAGTATATCAGCTGGCATCATAATATATGCTGAATTAGAAATATTTAGTTTCGATGCTAGCATGCTGCCTAGCATAGTGTAAAGAAAATATACAACATATAGTAATATTACTTTGTTTAAAGGACTTTCTTCTTTTTTTAACATAAAACTTTACCTACTTTCTGTAAGTATTATATCATTATTTTTTTAATATATTGTCTTTTAAAAATAATTAGACATTGGTTTGACAGTAAAACATCAATAAAGTACGACTAATACGTGCTTTTTAATTAAACTAAGGTAATAGATGTCGTATCTTCGCTTGGCATTCCTATTTTGTCATAAACCATAACTCTAATACTATAAGTTTCTTTTGATAGTCCACTAAAGATATGCCAAGAAGACATAGACGTTTCATCACCAACCATGCTTCCAGATGAATCGTACAAAGAATAATGGTATTCTATTATACCAGATCCTCTACTATAATCAGCATTATAATCTTCTGACATTATATTAACAGATATAGTATTTTCATCTATCTGTGTTTATAATACTAGCAAAATAGGCAAAAGACACACCTATAGTACTTAATACCAAAATACTCACTACTATATATAATGTTGTTATTTTTCATTTTTCATACTAACCCTACTTTCTAAAGAAAAAAGACGCTTTACATCTTATTTCATTAATTTTACTTCGATTAAACGATAGCTACCAGTTTCTTCTTTATAGATATATTCATAAGTTGTTCCTTTATTTAATGATTCTTTAACTGTGTTTTCACTAAATTCTGCTACTTCATTATCTTTTAAGTCATATGTATAGCCAATCATCTTTGAGTAATAATCATTAGTTTTACAAGCACTTGTATAATCATTAGTATTTTCTATATCTACTTGTTCGCCTTCTTTTAAATTAAAAACTAAAGCCCCTGTACAATCTTTGGTAATATCATTATACATATTTATAGCTTCATCGGCACTAACCTTATTTTTAGTAACATTAGTAGCCTTATTCTCAGCACTATTATTTCTTTTTTCTGACTTAGAAAATAAAAGTGATATTAAAATACCAATCATAATAATTATAAGGCACAATATTATTAAAAACTACTTAGTCTTTTTAGATATCTCTTTAATTTGCTTAAATAACTTTTTCATTTATAGCATCATCTAATCTGTTAAAAATTTATCATACAATTTATGAAAAAAAAGGAACTCAACTGAGTTCCTTTATTAGTTCTTAATTAGAACCATCTAAAAAACCATTTCCACATATGATTTACCTCCTTCTACTTTACTACAATATTATGATAGCATAATTGTTTTTAAATTACTAGTACCAATTTTCGACAATAAATGACAAAAAAGGCTGTGCCTACTTTGTTTCGTAAACACTAGCCTTTTTCTTATCTCTTCCAAGTCTTTCAAAACGAACAACACCGTCAATTTTAGCAAATAGAGTATGATCTTTACCCATACCAACATTAGTACCAGGATAAATTTTAGTTCCTCTTTGACGATAGATAATGCTTCCAGCACTAACAAATTGTCCATCAGCAGCTTTTGCACCTAATCTACGTCCAGCAGAATCACGGCCGTTATCAGTTGAACCTTGAGCCTTAACGTGTGCAAAACGTTGAAGATTTAAAATCATTTTAAACATTGTTTTCATCCTCCTTAACTGTAATATTTTTAGGATAAGACTCTGCCATTTCTTTAAATAGAGAAATCATATTTAAAAGTAACTTAGAGGTTATCGCATCATGTGATAAAATTTGCAATTCAAAAGGTTCTTCACTAACAATTTTTAAAGACTTGTTATCAAATGCTAATATTGCATTAACACTTGTAGTTAGAATAGCAGAAACACCAGCACAAACAATATCCTTGCCATATGCTGCATATCCTGCATGCCCTTTTAAAATAATTTTATCAATAACATTATTATTTTTAGTAATTTGTATACTTATCATTAAGCAACAATACTTTTAATCGTAACTTTTGTATAAGGTTGTCTATGACCTTGTGTCTTACGATATTTTTTCTTAGGACGATATTTGAAAACGATAATTTTCTTTTGTTTACCATGTTTTTCAATCGTACCTACAACTTTTGCACCTTTTACAGTTGGGTTTCCAGTTTTACCATCTACATATAACACTTCATCAAAAGTAACTTCACTACCAGCTTCTTGTGGTAATTTTTCAACATAAATAGTATCTCCTTCAGAAACATAATATTGTTTTCCACCTGTTACAAATATAGCTTTCATTTCTTACCTCCTCACCTTTTTTGAGACACGCCTAATAGGTACACATATATGTTTATAACCTTTTTCGAGCGGTTTTATAAAAGCTAATCTTCCATAAAACAATAAAATTCTATCAAAAAAGTAAGAGTAAGTCAATTTGTTTTCTATATTTCTCTTACTTTTTTTCTAGTTAAAGTATAATTATTAAGGTAATTTGGTCTTGAAGGAATACTTATTCTTAATTTCCTAATACCGTCATTGGTTGTAAAATCTTTAGGAACCAAGAAATTTTCGGTACCTTTATCACTAGTATGGACAAGCATTTGGTCTTTACAAACAAAACTATCATTAAATTCTTTGTCATTATCTTTTATTTTAGTTTTAACAAAAACTATACCATCACACTCTTTTATAACGCTTACAAAAGGTATTTCTTTATTATCAGTAATACTTAAATACTTTCCTAGTACTTTTAGAGTTTTTTCATTCTCACTTATTTGTTCGTATTGTATTAAATGTCTATATATATTAGGTGTTGGTTTACCAATTTTATTTCTCATAATTTCGTTAAGCAAAAAATACTCAGTAGCAAATGTTCTTTCAAAATAAGATAACATATTATCTACTCTTTCTTTTTCGGTATAGCTTTTAGTTTCTAAAACACCATACTCATCATAAAAGTAGACTTTGTCCCAAACGAACCTATTATTTTTTTGAAAGTTCATATAATCTGTTATAATTGTTTTTTGGTCTTTTACTACACCTTTTACAAAAACATCTATACTACCATCCAAATTATTGAATTTAAAACATACTTTTCTTTTTAAGGCATTTTCTAGTTCTTTAGCATATACTAAGACCTCTTTGGGCACTACTGTATCATCATTTAATAGTTCCCATGTATAACTTGTTTTTACACTACTATTCGTAGTACACTTCATAACTTTAAGAAAATTTAAAATGGCTGGATTTCCATATATGTCATAAACACTAGTACTTAAAGATAAATATCCATCTTTTACAATACTTTGACCAACTGATAGAACTTCTAAATAATTTTCTTTATTAGTTACTATATCATTATTAACCTTAGTAGCATGAACACCTTTTGTTTCCAATTCTTTTAATAATTTGCAACATACATCACTATCATAGCAATGAAAAACTTTTAAATCTTCCATAAATAAATCACTCCTAGGTTCATTATATAAGTATTTACTTGCTTTGACAAGAAAAATCATAAAAGTGACTTTTAAGTACATCTTTTTCATCTATATAATACTTACCATTATAAAAAAAATGCTTAGTATTCTTTCTTAATAAATGATAATTAAGATTAGATTCATTAATAATATTTTGGTAATGAAACGAATAAAGATATCTTTCTAAATAAAATCTGTTTAATAAATATTTAACTTTTTGTTTATAGGTGATCATTTGATACATTAATACACCACATATATAATAATTATTTAATTTATAGTAATAATTACAAAATAAAAACAAAAGAAATATAAAATGCGAAATGCTTTGTATAACAACTTCTGTTTTTTCATAAGGCATAAGTAGCTCTAAAATACCTTTTAGAAAAATTGCCCCATCCAAAGGAATAATTGGGATTAAATTAAAGAAAAAAATTATTTTATTATAAAAAAGCAAAAATTTGGTATCATAAACTGACAAGTAAGTTTGATTAGTTAAAATGATATATAATATAATCTGAAAAAAAATGCCACCCATACTTATAATTAAATCGGCATATATGGAAGAATTAATCTTTTTGTTTACTTTTGTAATACCACCAAAGGGATAAATTGTAATACTTATAATAGGATAATTAAATAGTTTTATAAAAAAAACATGACCTAACTCATGAATAATTACAATAGTAAAAATAAATAAAGATTGTTTAAAGTAACCACATAAAAAGGATATTAATAGAAATATAATGCTAGTAAAATGAATTTTAAACACTTTTAATATAGTCTTCATAATCTAATAGTTTCCGATCTTTATAAAGGGTTAATATATAATAGTTATCTATACATTCTCCTAAAATAGTACCAGTTTCAATGTAATCATATAATTTGTAGTTACTGTTTGTAAGACCACTATACCAAATATCAGTGCCATCAACACCTTGAACAATTAAAGTGTTACCAAGGCCTTCTTTTTGACCCTGATAAACTAAAATGCCACTTGTAATAGATGATATAGTAGACCCTTTATCAACATGAATTTTAACGCCGTCTAAATACCTTTCATAAGCACCAACTGTATTATTAACACCAACTGTATTATCTTTAACACTTGGTAAAACACTACCAAACAAAGAATGATAAAGATTGTTTATTTTATTAAAGGCCATACTATTTTCGAAAACGATTGATTTAAAAGCACTTAAATTATCTGGGCTTAATTTGATATAAATCGTACATATTAAAATGATAATGATACTAATTAGAATTTTACTAAATATTTGACTTATTTTTCTATCATCTTTCTCTTCTTCATAAATGTTGTATGCTCTTTTTTTATGTCTTTTTATAGCAGCTTCTATTTCACTCATTAGTATCACCCATTAAAGTTTATGATTAAAAATATTAATTATGAATAAAGTAAATATATTTTATTTTAACTTTAGAGTATTATCTTGGTTAATTTCATTTTCTGTTAATGATTTTATATAGTTATCAATACTTATATTAATGTCTCTTTGAAAAACATAGCCAATTGCTACACTACCAATAGAAACTAAGGCTATATAGTATTGGAAGGAAAGTAAAAATATTTCTAATGATAAATAATCATTTATAAATGAATTGGCTAGAAATATTAGCCCATTCATACACCAAAATCCATCCACTATAGCATGACGCCACTCCGTTTTTTTTAGTTTTTTTAAAGCAATTAATTTTTGACTTAATTCTTCTTTAGTTAGCTCTTCCATAATATTGTCCCCTTTGTGTAAATGTATTTTAACATTTTCATACATTTTTTCAAGTATTAAATCATATGTTTTAGAAAGAGGAAGTGTGTTATGTTTTTATTATCATTATTACAAAATATGTTATTTTTTACAGGTAGTTACTCAAATAATGTCTTTCCAGAGCCATTAAGTAAAGAGGAAGAGCAAAAATGTCTTATTGGTTTAAAGAATCATGATGAAAAATGCCGAAATGAACTAATTGAACATAACTTAAGATTAGTAGCTCATATTGTGAAAAAATTTGAAACTCATGATTATGATACAGATGACTTAATAAGTATTGGAACTATTGGCTTAATTAAAGGTGTCGATACTTATAAATTCGATAAGGATATTAAGTTAACAACATATATTGCTAAGTGTATTCAAAATGAAATATTAATGTACTTTAGGAGTATTAAAGGAGAAAATCAGAAGAACATCAGTTTAAATGATTCTATTGGATATGATAAAGATGGTAATGAAATTAGTTTAATCGAAGTAATTAAAGATAATGAACCAGATTTAGTTCATTTTATTGAAACAAAAGATAATTTACTATTAGTTAACCAATATATGAAACATTTATCGCATCGTGAAAAAGAAATTCTTTTAAAACGATACGGATTAATGAACCAAAAAGAGCAAACACAACAAGAAATTGCAAAAGAAATGCGTATTTCAAGATCATATGTTTCAAGAATAGAAAAAAGAGCGTTATCAAAGATATTAAAAGAATTTATACATAATCAAAAATTGAATGACAACTAAGCATTCAATTTTTATGGTTTAAAATCATTTCTTCTAGCTGACTTGCTAGATGATATTTTATGATTTTATTTTGATTATTCGCAGCAAGTAATTTGGTTTCTACTATTTTGGCATTTTTAAATAAACAGGCATAAAGCAAAACTTTTTCACTTTCTTCTTGTGAATAGTTAAGTTCTTCGCTTACTTTCATTTTCTTTTTTAAATTTATTATGGATATATATGCTTCTAAGGCATTAGGCGTTCTTTTTTTTATTTTTAAAGTATATGTTAAAAGTAGTATACTTTCTACTAATAATAACCACACACTCCATGTTTCTATTGCAAAATAAAATGAAGCAAGCATAATAAAAATTGTTATAAGTAAATAAAATATTGCAGTTATTATTGGTAGGCCTGTTTTTTCGTAAAAGTTTTCATTTATAGATTCGTTAGTAACACAACGTTGCCAAGAAGTAAAGAAGGCATTAAAGGAAGTCTTAGTATGCAAATCATTTATATAATTAGTTAAATTTTGTAAAGTAAAAGTGTTATTTTTACCGATATGTTCAAATAAGAAAGAAAGAAGCATTTCTTCACTAATGGTAGTATTTTTAGAATTATCTAAGTTTAAGGAAATATCTTTTTTGTTATAGTTAACGACAATATTACCTTTAAAAATCAAATTAATAAGGGAAACAATTAAAGATGCTTTAGTAATTTTTTTATTTATTAAATACTCAGTGCATTCAATATTTTTACTTGGTAAGAAAGTATTAGAAGCTACTATTTTTTTAGGGTTTTCTCTAAATTTTAATAGAAAGTAAATAAATGTTATAGAGAGTAATAAAATGACACCTAAACATATATTGTCTAGTTTACTTTTGCGCTTTTTACTTTCTTCTAAATCTTCTTTTTTAGTACGATAATCTTCTTGTTCTAAATCAACTATATTTTGATAGGCATCTATATGACTTTTTTTATCTTCTATTACTTTATTAACTAAATTATTACTAAATATTAGACGAAAATCAAAAGTAGAAACTGGTTTGCCATTTAAAGAATGAATTTGGACAGTGTCATTATTAGTATAATGGGTCTCTGTTGTTCCTAGGCTATGAACCCATAGGCGAAATTTTTCACTCATATCCTTACCTGGTAAAGTAATATTAATTGTTACTTCGTTTGTATTTGGAAGCAAAATTTCATCGATAAAGAAGCCTGGTAATTCCGCTATGTCATTGTGATAAACAATAGCGTTTAAGATAGTATACTCAAATAAATAAACTACTGTTTCATCTTTTACTTCATTATAGATATGGTATGATTTACCATTTTGAAGCATTTTGGTAGTATATTCTTTATTAACAGCATCGTTATCGTAATAGGCTTTGGTAAGTTTTTGGTAACTTAGTTTATCTAACGAATCATTAGCAACATAAGAGGCAATACTTACAGTATCGTCATCTATCCCACTTGCATTATATAAGGCATCACTTTGTAAGTCCATTGGTGAGTGGTAACTTAGTCTACTATTTTTATAAATAATGTCTTTTTCTAAGTAGGTAGTTGTACCACTTAAAACAATATATTCCTTTACTTTTAAATTACCATTACTCTGAATATTAATATCAATATTTTCTTTTACGATATCATAATTACTATATGCACTAACAAAGGTTGGCATCATTAGAAAAAAGAAAAATAATACAATTTTTTTCATTAACACACTCTCCCACAAATAATTAGAAGCACCATAAGCATATCATAATTATGTAAAAAAAGAAATCTATTTGATTCCTTTTTATTTGTTAAATATTTTTGATATTTTAAAATAAACTTAATTGGCTTGTCTCTGGCATACTACCAAAAATACCCATTGTTCGCATTTTATCAATGGTTGTTTGATTAACTTTACCACGACTAGCAAAATCTTCAATGCTATAAAAAGCCTTTTGGTTACGTTCTTCAATTATTTTTGTAGCTACTGAATCACCTAGACCATCTAAACTACGAAATGGCATTATTAAACTATTAGAACTTTCATCCATCACAAAGTTATTACCATCGCTTCTTTCAATATCTATCGTTTTAAATGATACTCCTCTTGCAGTGGCTTCTAAGGCAAGTTTCAAAGTTTCAAGTAAAGATGATTCTTTATTAGTCATATCATAACCTTTACTTTGTAATTCAATCATCTTTTTCTTTATAGCGTCATAACCATTACACATGGCATCAATATCAAAATCCTGAAAACGTGTGGAAAAATACGTACAATAATAAACAAGTGGTTTATGTACTTTATACCAAGCAATTCTAAAGGCACTAGTAACGTAAGCCGCGGCATGGGCTTTTGGGAACATGTACTTTATTTTATGACAAGATGTAATAAACCAATCAGGAATATTTGCTTTTTTCATTGTTTCGACATAACCTTCCCAAGTAGCTGGGTCCTTACTAGCTTTTCCTTTACGAACAAATTCCATAATTTTGAAGGCCTTAAAAGGTTCAAGTCCGCCATACATAAGCTCAACCATAATGTCATCACGACAACCGATTACCTTGGAAAAAGGGACAACATTTTTTTGAATTAACTCTTGGGCGTTACCAAGCCATACATCGGTTCCATGGGCAAGACCAGATATCTTTACAAGTTCGGCAAACGTTGTTGGTTTAGTATCTTTAACAAGCTGAATTGTAAATGGTGTGCCAAACTCTGGTACGCCAAGTGTTCCTGTATCACACATAATTTGTTCTTTTGTAACACCTAAGGCTTTAGTACTTGTAAAAATGCTCATTGTTTCTTTATCATCAAGTGGCACTTTAGTTATATCATCACCTGTTAAGTCTTGAATCATTCTTAGTTGAGTTGGATCGGTATGACCTAAAATATCTAGTTTTAAGACGTCTTGGTCAATAGCATGGTAATCAAAATGAGTTGTTCGCCAAGCACTTGTTGGGTCTTCAGCGGGATACTGAAATGGTGTAAAATCAAAAACTTCCATATATCCTGGTATTACAACAATACCACCTGGGTGTTGACCAGTTGTTCTTTTAACACCAGTACAACCAATAGCAAGACGTTCAATCTCAATACTACGCATAATAATATTTTTATTTTCACAATAGCCTTTAACATAACCATAGGCTGTTTTCTCAGCGACTGTTCCGATTGTTCCTGCACGGTAAACATTATCAACACCGAACAATACTTTAGTATATTCATGAGCACTAGCTTGGTTTAAATCACTAAAATTTAAATCGATATCTGGTACTTTATCAGCATTAAAACCTAAGAAAGTTTGAAATGGTATATCATGGCCATCTTTATGCATAAGCGTATCACATTTAGGACATTTCTTATCTGGCAAATCAAAACCACATTTATAGTTATTACCAAGTGGCTCACCATCAGCTCCATCAAAAATACTAAATTGACATTTCGGACAACGATAATGTGGAGCAAGGCTATTAACCTCAGTGATACCCATTAAGTTGGCTACAAAAGAAGAACCAACCGAACCACGGCTACCAACTAAGAAACCTTCATCATTAGAGTGTTTAACTAACTTTTGAGCAATTAAGTAAATAACGTCGAAATTAGCTCCGATTATCGCGGTCATTTTATCCTTAGCTTCTTTTAAAGCCTCATCTTTACCTTTCTCTGGTTCATCTACCAAAATTGCTTTGGCAATTTCTTCTTGGACCGCATCTGGTCCTTTTGTTACTACGTCATGTAGTCTTTTATAAATCACCGCATCTTCCTCACCGGCATTTTTCTTAACGGCTTCAATGAAAGGTGCCCCGTATAACTCAAGGGCAATTCGCTCTTCAATATGAAAAGGCAATGGTTCGCCATACCACTCACGGGCTTTTTTATAAACCATATCCGTTACAATCATCTGGGAATTTTCAATCTTTGGCGCAAAAGGAATACCACCCGTATCAATAATAACCTCGATTTCTTCAACCATCTCGGCAATTTTATTAGTATTAGTAACGACAATTTCATAGGCCACATCTTCACCTAAGAATTTAAAATCATCAAGCATTTCTTTAGTTGTTTTAAAATATTGATTAGGTACTTTTAAACCTCTTCTATTTAAAGGATGTAACTTACCATTGAATTTTTGATTAATAATTATTTCTCGGTAAATCAAATCATCTTTACTAAAGTTATGCACGTCTCCTGTTGCCACTACGGGTTTTCCTGCTTCTTTAGCAACTCTTACAATTCTTTTTATATATTCTTCTGCTTCATAGACATTAGAAAACTTAGCCTCAGGTCCTATCAAATGGGCAAATGAACTAATAGGTTGAACTTCAATATAATCATAAAAACTCATCATATTAACTAGTTCTTCATCTTCTTTACCCGTAGCTTTATCAAAAATTTCCCCATGAATACAACCAGATCCAATTAAAAGACCATTCCTTAATTTTAAAACGTCTCTTCTTGGTATTTTGGGTTGCTCATTTTTATATAAATATTTTGTATTAGCAATTGATACAATTTTAAAGAGATTTTTTAATCCTTCTCTATTTTGGGCAATCATCGTCGCATGAAAAGGAAAAGCAAACCTAACTAATGATTCCATATCAATATTATCTAAAAGTTCATCAGTTGTATTAATACTTTGATTAGATAAAGATGTACTCATCTTATAAAAAGCAATAGCCGTTCCTTCCGCATCATAATCAGCCCGGTGGTGTTTATCTTCATCCCAAGGGACATCTAGTTTTTTAGTAAGTGTTTGTAGTTTATGATTAGGCCATTCAGGATGAAGCATTCTTGCAATACTCATTGTATCCAAAACAGTATAGTTAAATTCACCTAAATCATATTTTTGACAAGCAGCCTTCATAAAAGATATGTCAAACTTAGCGTTATGGGCCACCATTGGGTTATCACTAGCCCATTCTAAAAATCTTTTGGTTACATTTTCTTCGGTATCACAACCACGAACCATTTCATCAGTAATAAAAGTAAGTTCGGTAATCTTCTTAGGAATTGGTCTATGTGGGTCAATTAACTCATCAAAGCGATCCAAAATTTTACCATTTTGAATCTTTACCGCACCAATTTCAATCATTTGATCAGATCCAGCATAAAAACCAGTTGTCTCTGTATCAAATACAACAAATGTGTCTTCTAGTAAGTTATAAGTTTTGGGATTAAAAACAATATCAACGTCATCATTAACAACATTCATCTCCGCCCCATATAAAACTTTAAAGCGATCGGCCCCTTCTTTTTTCTTGTTATAATCTTCTACGGCATGAAATAACTCAGGAAATGCTTGAACACAGTTATGATCAGTAACGCACAAAGCATGCATACCCATATCACTGACTCTTTTAACTAAAGAAGCCGCTGGTATTACCCCGTCCATCGCACTCATCATCGTATGCATGTGTAACTCCACTCTTGGGGTTTCTGAATCATCTATCATAGCCTCATCTTTACTAGTTATTTTCATTAAAGAACGAACTGACATTACGAAATCCTTAGAAAAATTATCAAATTCAACATTACCATAAAACTTATACCAATTACCAACCTTTAAACTAGTTAAAACTGCTTTATATTCAGCCTTATCCTTTTTAAAGATCTTTGCAATAATAGAATTAGTTTTATCACTAATTTTTAATGTAATAATATTTATATTATCTCTTTCTAAAGTATCAATACCAAATATATAGGCCTCAAAAGTAACACCTTTTTGTTCCCCAGTAGTACTTGCAATGGCACTTACCTCACCCGTTATTTCTTTGCCAAGGATAATGTCACTGACTACTTTTTTTGGCTCTTCTATCTTTTTAACCTCTTCTTTAGCACTTTTTATTTCTTCTTTTATGCTGGCCATCATTTCTTCATTTAATACTAAGTTAAATTCCACTTCTTTTAAACCATACATAAGCATACTTTTTTGTAATTCTTTAGTTTCTTTTTTTAGTTCATTTAAAATCATCTTATTAAAACAATTAATCGTTATAATATCATCATTTACTATAACTGGTACTTCTAAAACACTACTTAAAGATGGCTTTTTAATAATTAAATCTTTTAATAGTCCTTCTATATATAAAGAGATATCACTATCAAGGACGGCCTGATAATGAAAAACAACGCAGCACTTTTCTGTCCCATGAATACCATTACTTGCACACGCAAGTAGTTCTTTGGCAGCATTATATGCAAGTGGTACATCCTCTTTTAAGTAAACTTCAAAATAACCGTCTTTTCGGTGCAATAAAACTTTTTCTATTTCTATATTTTTAAGTTCTTCACGCTCACTTGGATAACTTATACTATCTAAAAATCTTGTCACATCATTTTGCACTTTAATCACTTCCTTTTGTTTTATAACATGTATGGCTTTATTTGTCTAGTAAATTTTTTAATTTTGTATTTTTTCTATTTTATTAACTGTTATTTGATAAGCATCAAATCGCTTTGATACTTTACCTCTTATTAAGACTAGTGAAGATACGCTTATATTTTCTAACTCCTTAATAGTATTTGGAAAAACAACAAATTCTAACTCACCTGTCTCATCACTGGCACGAAGAAAAGCCATATCCTTATTATCTTTTGTTTTAATAACTCTTATATTTTCTATTAAAACTACACATATCACATTTTTAAGAAAAAAGTTACTAACATTTTCTAATTTCAAAATATCTTTACTAATATACTTACTAGCAGGATGATTACTTAAATAAAAGCCAAATGCTTCCATTTCTTCATTTCTTTTCTCATTATCAGTACTATCTTCTTGGTATATCAAATCTGGTTTTTCTAGTAATGATTCATCTATCCCACTAGATAAAATGGCATAGTTTATAGCCTCAGGAATAGCTTGAAGAAGGGTTTTATGATTAACCTTAAATGTATCAAATGCAGAAGATATAATTAAAAGTTTTAAAGTATTACTATTAACGCTTTTGCCATATACCCTACTAGTAAAATCAAAAAAGTCCGTAAAAAGTTTTTTATTTCTTTCTTCTGTTATTTCTTTAATCGCCATAGCTCCTAGGCCTTTTATTACTGAAAGAGGTAATCTAATAGCCCCATTTTCTACTTGACAAGTATCAGTACTTGAATTAATATCTGGCGGATATATTTTAATTTTATTTTGTTTAGCCATAGCTAAATATTCTTTAGTTTTTAAAGGGTTAGTAGAAACGTTATTTAAAGCATTTGTAATAAAGTATAAAAAGTAATGTACTTTTAAATAAGCCATTTGATATCCTAGTAAAGAATAAGATACTGAGTGTGATTTATTAAAGCCATAACCGGCAAACTTTAGTATCAAAGAAAAGATTTCTTTTGCTACATTTTCACTTATACCTTGGTTTATAGCCCCACACACAAATTTTTCTTCATAACTTGTAATAATTTCTTTTTTCTTTTTACTCATAGCCCTTCTTATGGTATCTGATTGTGCATTAGAAAATCCCCCAACACTTACAAGTATTTGCATGACTTGTTCTTGATAGATAATAATACCATATGTTTCTTTTAAGATTGGTTCTAACGATTTATCTATATAAGTAACACTTGCTTTACCTTCTTTTCTTCTAATAAATTCATCAATATTTTCCATTGGTCCTGGTCTATATAAAGCAATAGCTGCGACTAAAAGTGAAAATCTATCTGGTTTTAACTTTTTTAAAAAGTTTTTCATGCCTTCACTTTCAAACTGAAAAACACCCATTGTTTTGCCAAGTGAAAAAGCCTTATAAGTATCTTTATCATCTAAAGGTATTTTATTTAAATTAATAGTTATGCCTAGGTCTTTTTTTATAAGACTAAGAATATTTTTTAAAGTTGTTAAATTACGAAGTGATAAAAAGTCCATTTTTAAAAGACCTAAATCTTCTAAATAGTTCATTGTAAAACCAGCAAGTAAATCACTTCCATCAACATGGACTGGTATTAGTTCATCTAATGGCACACTTGATATAACAATACCGGCGGCATGACTAGATGTATGCTTTTTTAAGCCTTCTAATTTAAGGGATAACTTAACTACTTCTAAAAATGATTCATTTTCTTTAAGGGTATTTCTAATACTTTCATCTTTTAAATTATCTTTTAAAGATAAGTTAGGTGAAAACATATTGATAAATTTGTCCATCTCAGTATCAAGTCCTAGGGCTTTAGATACGCATCTTAAAACAAGTTTACTTTTTAAAGTTCCAAAGGTGATAATGCCAGAAACATTTTTGGAACCATATCTTTTTTTAACGTACTCGACAACCTCGCCTCTTCTTGTCTCTTCAAAATCTATATCAATATCAGGCATCGTTACTCTAGAAGGATTTAAAAATCTTTCAAATATTAAATTATATTTTAAAGGGTCAACATCTGTAATACCAATGGAATAACTAACTAAACTACCTACTGCACTGCCACGACCTGGACCTACTAAAATACCATTTTTCTTTGCATATAAAACATAGTCATACACGATTAAAAAATAATCACTAAAACCCATACTTTCAATAACATTAAGTTCATATGTAAGTCTTTGCTTATAAACACTTATTTCTTTACCATTAAGTCTTTTTTGAAGTCCCTTAAAGGCTAGCGTTTGTAAAAACTTATTAGAATCAATATTTTCATTATACCTTGGAATATACCTTTCTTTACTACTTAAATCAAGTTCAATTAACGAAGCAAAACAATCAATTTCTTCTTCTATCTCAGTAGTAGGGGTATAAAAATCCCAAGCATGATGCTTGTTATCTTCTTCTTGTGATTTTTTAAATAAAGTATTACTGTCTATTGCTTTTAAAAGTCTTAAATAACTAGAATCACTACTATTAAAAATATTAATTTCTGGCATGAATATAACTCTACTCGTAAACTCTAAAGCCTTATATTTTTCTAGATCACTTGTATAAGCAACAAATGTATTAGAAAGATTAATAACATCTTCATAAATACTCATAAAAAGTACTGGTACAACAATTAATAGTTCGTGAGAGTCCTTTAATATATCACTTAGTACTAAATTATTTTCTTCTTTTAAAGTATTAATTTTTAAGAGTCTTTTATACCCCTTATTATTTTTAGGATATAAATATAAGTATGTATCATTAAGTTTTATTTTTAAGCCTATAAGAGGCTTTATATTATGGCTTTTACATGCCAAAAAGAATTCCATCGTGCCATATAAGTTATCATCACATATACCGCATACATAGGAATTTGTACTAGAGAGAGCATCCATAAGTTTAGGGATAGTTATTAAGCTTTGCATTAAAGAATAATCAGTACAAACATTTAATGGATTTCGCATAAAACAATTCCCCCAATCATAGATAAATTATAACAAAATTTAGGGCATATTACTATATAAATAAGTATCTATAAATATCTTTATATTGTTTTACAAAAATGATATGCATGTTGTCTCTTATTTCTTTTGGCACTTCTTTTACATCCATTTCATTTTGTTTAGGTAAGTAAATAGTTGTAATATTTTGGTTATAAGCACTTATCACTTTTTCTTTGATACCACCTACGGCAAGTATTTCGCCTCTTAGGGTCATCTCCCCTGTCATTGCAACATCACTAGGAACCTTAGAATTTGTATATAAACTAATTAAACTTGTTGTGATAGCAACACCAGCACTTGGGCCATTTTTAGGGATTGACCCTTCTAGGACATGAATATGAACATCTTTTTGTAAGAAGAAATTTTCATTAATTTGAAAATATTTAGCATTACTCTTTAAATAGCTCATAACAACACTTAATGACTCTTTCATAACTTCACCTAAAAGACCTGTCATAATAACTTTACCTGTTCCATCATATAGTATAGATTCAATTGGTAAAACGATGCCACCTGTAGTAGTTACAGCAAGACCGTTTACTAAACCACAATTCCAAAGATGAGGCTGGTAATTATTAACGGCTAGTTTATCATCTAAATATTTTTTTATGTCTTTTTTATCAATAACCATTTGTAAGTTATAAGACTTTTTTACTGAACTCATAATTACTTTTCTAAGGATTGTTTCCAATTTTCTTTTTAAGTCTCTAACGCCCGCTTCTTTAGTATAAAGAAGAATAAGAGTTTTTAGGGCATCATCTGTAAATGATACTTCTTCACTTGATAAGTGATATTCTAGATAAATGTTAGGAAGAAGATAGTTTTTAGCAAGGGATATTTTTTCTTCGGTTGTATAACTTGATAATTCAATTATTTCTAAACGATCACGTAGTTCGGTGGGAATATCTTGAATATAATTAGCAGTTAAAATAAACATAGTATGACTTAAATCAAATGGTTCTTCTAGGTATGCATCAGTGAAGGTTTGATTTAAGGTAGGATCTAGTATATCAAGTAGAACGCTTGCAGGGTCGCCTTTGTAATCTTTGGCCATTTTATCAACTTCATCAATTAGTAAGACAGGGTTTTTACTACCACATTTTTGCAAAGCGGTGATAATCTTACCTGGAGCAGCACCTAGGTATGTTCTTCTATGCCCCATAAGCATGGCACTATCATTAAGACCACCAACACTTATTTTATAAAAGTTACGATGAAGACTCTTAGCAATAGAAATAGCAATGGTACTTTTACCAACACCAGGAGGGCCTACTAAGCAAATGATAGGACTATTAAGCATTGGATTACGTGATTTCATCGCTGCATACTCTAAAATTCTGGTTTTAATTTCTTTTAGACCATAATGACTTTTGTCTAATGTTGTCTTAATATAATTTAAATCAGAGGCTTCAATTGTTTCTTCATTCCATGGTAAGGAAAAGAAGGTATCTAAGTAATTACGAACGAAGGAAATATCAGGACTCATATCACTAGCAAGTTCATATTTTAATATTTCTTTTTGTAATTTGGTTTTTGTTTTAGTAGGTAACTCTAGATTTTCTAACTCTTCATAGTAAGCCGCTGCTTCTTCTTTTTTCTTGTCATCAGATCCAAGTTCTTTTTCTATTTCTTTTAGCCTTTCTCTTAAAACAAATTCCTTTTGACTTTTTTCTAATTCTTTTTGAACAGAAACACTTATTCTTTGATCAAGTTTTAGTACTTGTAATTCTACAACAAAGTCATTTAGTAAAGCGTTAGCTCTATTCATAGGATTTAATTCTTCAACGTAACTAAGTTTTTTCTCAAGAGTCATGGGCAAGAAAAATGATAAGCGATCGGTTATTTCATTTAAACTCATATCTTCTTTTATTTCGCCTAGAATAGAGTTATCAGTTGTAAAAGAGGCTTTGACATACTGTTTTAAGAGTTTTATAAGTTCACGTTTCATCGCTGTACTTTCACTATCACTAATAGTAGCAATTTGTGGACTTAAATAATCACATTGTAAAATTTCTTCTTTTAATGGCAAGTTATAGTAACGATTAACTTTGATTCTTTTTTCACCTAATATTGTTATTCTTTCTAAATTATCGCCAAGAACTATTCTTTTTTTGATAATACCAATCACGGCTATTTCGGGTAAATCACTTACTTTAGGCACTTCTTCTAGACTATCTTTAGGTGATACTATTACTAGTTTATTATTATATTCTTTTTCACTTAACTCAATTATAGAATGGGACAAAGGGTTATTAAGTTCTAATTTAACTTCTTGATTGGGCAAAAGAATAAAATCTTTTAACATCATTACTGGTAACGTTTTTGCCATAAGCCCCACTCCCCTAAACATTAAAATTTATTATAATTGTTTTTTCTTAGTATTTCAACCAAAACCAAGGAAAATCCAAAAAAAGTTCATCGCTTAACTAGTATAATTTATTTTACGTTTTGAATATAAGTTCAAATTAATCATTTAAAGAAAAAAGACCTCACAACTAGAAAGGTTTTTTGAGATCTTTTTTACAAGAAGTTAGTCCTGTAATGCTTTTAGTTCAATTTCAGTAAGTCCAGTATAAGTCATTATTTTTTCTAAGTCTTCATGAGCATTAAGCATGGCTTTAGCAATTTCTAACTTAGATTCTTTTGAGCCTTCTTTAATGCCAATATCAATTCCTTCTTTACGAGCATCCTCTCTGGCTTCACTAATTTCAGATTTAACATAGATTTCATACTCTTCGTCGTTTGATAATAATTGAACAAATTCTTGATTGGTATTAA
>URPE01000015.1 GCA_900549625.1 uncultured Mycoplasmatota bacterium | reverse complement strand
TGGAAAAAATTACTAAGTTAAATACTGATGCTAACTTTTGGGAAGTATTTACACCGGAAGAAGATGAAAGATATATTAGAAACACTATCAAAAGAGAGAGTGAGAAAAAAGGCGAACAAAGAAAATCATGCGAAATAGCCAAAAATATGCTTGCCATGCAAATAGATATTGATACCATCGCTAAAGCAACAAATTTGTCTTTGAATGAAATAATGAAGTTACAATAAAGTATAAAAAAGTAGGTAAAAATCTGATTGAGAAAGCTTTTACCTTCTTTTTAATTATATGTAGATTTTCCTTAAATGCCTTTTAAATAATTATTTTATTTATTCTTAGTGTGACTATCTTTTTTTAGAAAAATATGCTAAACTTTTTAAAGTAGTGAGGTTGTTATGAAAAAGATAAATCATAAAGTTTTATTTATTGTACTATTAATAATAGTTAATTTTACTTTTTTTGTAGTTGGTTATATAAATTACTTATATCCTAGATTGTCTGAATTTAATATAATTAATGTTGAGAGTAATGGTGATACATTGGTTTTAAATGTAAGTCCTTCTTTACATGCAATGAAGTATGAAATTGAAGTGTCTCATAATGATGAAGTAGTGTATCAAACTACAAGTGAAAGTGAGAAAATATCTTTGGATGAATTTTATCCAGAATATGCAAATGATTATAGTATAAATGTTCAAGCTGTTAATAAAAATAATGAGAAGAAGGATAGTCAAAATACTTTTAATTATCAAAATTTAGAACCATCAATTGATAAAACAGAAAATCATTTTAATACTGAGGGAAGAGATTTAGTTTTAAATGTTTTAGGATATAATAATAATGAAACATTATATATGGAATTATATTATCAAAAAAATAAAATAACTGAAATTATTGTTAATGATAGTAATGTAGTAATTCCTAGTAGTGAACTTATAGGTTATTCAGGACGAATTACGGCTTTATTAAAGAATACGTCTAATAGAGTTTTAAGTACGTTTAATTTTTATTTAAATATGCCTTTGATAGGTAATCTTAAACTTTTAAGCCCTAGTGATAATTTTGAATCTAGATGGAATGATATTTTACTTAGTTTTTCTGGTGGTGAAAATGCAACAGATTTTAATATAAGTTTAATTAAAGATAATGTTTTAATGGAAGAAATTCCTGTTCCTAAGGATACTAAACAATATTTGATTACGGCAGAACATTTTTTAGAGAATAGTGAGTATGATATTGTTTTAAAGGCAAGTTATGAAGGTGATGAACTTACTGCTAAAACAAGTAAAGTGCATGTTAAAATCGGTAAAAAAGAAACAACAAATCCTGTGTATGTTAGTCATAATCCTACATTTATTAGAGCAGGGACTATGGTAACTTTACAAAGTATGACTGCTAATGCTACTATATACTATACAACTGATGGTAGTATACCTAATGCTTCTAGTAGTATTTATAAAGAGCCAATAAAAATTACAGGTGATACGACTATTAAAACGTATGCATATACGAATAATCGATTTGATTCTGTTATTAATACATATGATTTTAAAGTTAAAGATAAAAATCTTGTAATATATTTAAGTCCTAGTAATCAAGATGGTAATTATGGTGTTTCCGATGTTAATTATCAAACAGAAATGTATCGGATGAATCAGATTGCTGATGTTGTTGAAAGAAAGCTAAAAGAAAGTGGTGTAGTAGTTTATAGAAATAATCCTAGTGGTGATATTAATGCTTGGACTAGTGTTAGTAATAGTGTTAAAGCAGATTTTCATTTGGCTATTCATTCTAATGCTTCATCTTTTCATACCGCAAGGGGAATAGAAATATTTGTTGATAATGAAACTTCTAAGTCTTTTAGTATAGCGGCAAATATTTATGAAAATTTATGGAAAATATATCCTGATAATAAAAATTATACATATCACAGAGGCGTTAAATATGCAAGAGGTTCTTTAGGTGAAGCTAATGATAATTATTTGCCTTGTGGATCTTTAATTGAAGTTGCTTATCATGATAATATAGAAGATGCAAGTTGGATAGTAAATAATATTGATGAAATAGGAAATAATATTGCCTCTAGTATTTTAAATTATTTTAATTAAAAAACTAACTATTTCTAGTTAGTAAGTTATTTTTCTTGAATTTAAAAGTTCAAGTATTAATTAATATGGTGTCCCATGTAGGAATCGAACCTACAACTAAACCTTAGGAGGGTCTTGTAATATCCATTTTACTAATGGGACATGATATTATTTTAGCAAATATATAAAGAAAAAGAAAGTGATAAACTTTCTTTTTCTATGCAACTTCATAATACTTTTTAATTTTTGCTAAAGATTTTGTTTCTCTTCTAGATACCATTACTTGTGTTAGACCCATACGTTTGGCCACTTCCGTTTGAGTATAATCATCAAAATAACGATATTTAATAATTTGTTTATCTTCTTCTGGTAGGGTATTGATTCCTTCTAAAAGCATGATTTTATCATCTAATGAAATAATTTCTGAACTTGGAATAGTTTCATATAAATCTCTTGATTCTTCATTATTATTATCAAGATAAATAAAAGATTTAGTCATACAAATAGTGTCCCATACCAAATATGGATCAATGTCTAAGAACTTAGCAATTTCCTCGTACGTAGGTGTTCTATTAAGTTTTAGACTCAAATTATTTTGGACAAGTGCAATTTTTTTGGCTAATTTAAGGATTTCTTTACTAACTTTTATTTCTCTATTTTTGTTTACTAAATCATACATTTCACCAAAGATATATTCGTAAGCATAACTAGAGAACTTGGTTGTTTTGTTATGACGATAGTTTTTGTAAGCCTTAAGTAATCCAACGGCGCCAGCTTGCAATAAATCTTCATATG
Organism: uncultured Mycoplasmatota bacterium; assembly: GCA_900549625.1. Lineage (GTDB taxonomy): Bacteria > Bacillota_I > Bacilli_A > RF39 > UBA660 > Ventrenecus. Next base: position 26,828 of record URPE01000015.1, on the reverse strand, counting down.
GAACCTGATAAAAACCTTTAGCAATATGTTTAATTAAAGGTAAGTACTCATTTATAAAATGATCAGTTGTCAAATTTCCTCCTTGTTAGAGTATGCGCATACGATATCCTATAAATTTTTTTCTTAATTCATTAGATACTTCACTTAAAGATAATCCTTTCTTCTCACTTTTAAGATCTAACTTTAATTTTAACATGGCAAGACGACCTAGATAATCCATTTTTTTTAAACCCTTACAATTACAAATTACTTCTTTTACTTCTTTAGATTGCATATAAGGTTTGAAGTAAAAATGAAAATCTCGTACTTCTTTTTCGGTTAATTTGCCTTTTAAAGTAGCATATAATGTATTTGCTTTAATACTTAAAGTGAGTATTAGCATATTATTCACCTGCCTATTTTAATATAGAGCAAAATAAGATTTTTTTAAACACTTTCGACAAAAGATGTCAAAATATGTTTATGTTGAAAAAGGGCTTGCTAAACATATAAATATTTGCTAGAATTTATTTATGGCCTGTTGGTGAAGTGGCTTAACACATAACCCTCTCAAGGTTACATTCACGAGTTCGAACCTCGTACAGGTCACCATTTTTGTGTATTATACGAACACAATACGTTGTTTTGCGGGTTGTTTCGTTATTAAAGCACCTATAAATTAAGGTGCTTTTTTCGCGCTACTTTATGTTTAGGGGGTATTTTTACATTACAAGGACTTTTTTTTGCCATGATATAAAGACAGCATTCTACTCTTAAATATAAAATATCTTTTTAGAATATAAAAAAAAGAAGAATTTAATTTTCTTCCAAATCATCAAATAATTGTCTCAAATTAATTTTTAATGCTTTTGCTATACGTGATAAACTATCAAGTCGTGGACGTACAACAGCCTTTTCGGATTGTAAGTTTTTCAAGAATTGATAAGTTAACCCCGAACGGTCTGCTAACTCTTGACTTGTTATTCCTAACTGTTTACGATACTTCTTGATATTCATACGTGCGACAGTATAACAATAATCGTCGCTTTCCTTATCGAAATTCATAAAAACCACCTGTATAATTATCCCAAAAAGACATTAAAAAGTAGGTACTTAATCTATGTACTTTCGGCATCTTTTCTGTTATAATAATAATAATAATTAAAGGAGTGATGTGTTTGGAGTTTATAGGTTTAGTTATTATCTCTATATGAGTTATATCTAAGTTGTTTGGTGGGATTAACAATAAAGGTGGGCTTAATGAGATAGAAAAATACAAGACTTTTGAGAGTTTAAGAAAGAAGTAAGGAGTATGAGAAAATGAAAAATGAAAATGACGGAATGGAAAAATTTCACCAAGAATATGAAATGGAAAGGCAACGTTACGAGAAAGAACAACAACGAAAACGTGATGAAAGAATTACACAAACAAATAATATAGTTGCTTATATTATAAGAATAATAGGCTTTATCGTTCTAGGTATATCTATAATAGTAAGTATGGCAAATAGTCAAAATGATGTTGGTGGAGATAATTTTTGGCTACTAGGCTGTGGTGCTTGTCTTTCTTGCATAGCACTTTCCGAGGTTATACAGATATTACACGACATAAGGGCAAAGGTATATAAGAAGTAAGAAGTGTTTGAAGTATGTTAAAGTATTTATTGACTATTGGCATTGTATATCTTACACTTGCCGTTATAGGCATTATATTGATTATTAGAGAGGTTAAAAAAGAAGATATAATCAAATTCATACGTTAATAGTGCAGAAGTTAAAGTTATTGATAAAATCATTTATATAAATATAGAGTTTGTCGAAGATACATCAAAAGAAATGGCGAAAAGTATAGTAAAAAATACAATATTCTTTTTAATGCAGTTGAAAAAAGATAAGAAATGTGATATAACTTATGAGAAAGCACTAATAAAAACACTTATACAAAGCGTTTTATATGATGTTTATGTTTTAATTGTTTGTAATACGTAAGATAAATGAGAAATAAAGATTAGTGTTGATGACACTCAAAGTTCATTTAAAGAGACAAGCATGTCATCATTTTTGCATATTAATCCCTTTATTAAGGGATTTTTTTATTGTAAAATATTAACAAAAGAGGTGAAGTCATGATTAAAGATTTATGTTTTGAAATAATTGAAAGTTGTCCGAATAGGTGTTTATTTTGTTCTTCACGTTCTAGTTATGATAAACAAAATATTATTTCTTTTAATAAGTTTAAAGAGGTTATTGATTATTTTTCTAGTAATGGTGGGATAGAAGAACTTTCTTTAAGTGGTGGAGAACCAATGTTACATAAAGATATTTATAAGATGATCTTGTATGCTAAACAAAAAAATATTCGGGTAGTTTTGTTTACTAGTGGTCTTAAAAAAATGATAGTAAATGATAGTATATTAAAAACAATAGAAATGGAAAGACAAAAAGATTTAGAAATGGTTTTAAAGAGAGAGCCAGACAATAGTTTTTTAATAGAAAGTATTAATAAACATTATGATAGTTTAATTAAATTACAATTACAACCTTTTTCTTCTATTAGTAAAAGTGATTTTAAATTATTAAAAGAAGCGGGTCTTTTTAAAATAGTTTTTGATATGCAAGCATATACAAGTGAGGTTGATAATTATTTAATGGGAAGAAATCATATGAACCGGTGTAATGTTTTAGATTCTATTTATAATGCTTCTTTAGCAGATATTTTAGTAGATATTCATTTTGTACCAATGCGGCCGAATGTTAAGGAACTACCAGAGTTAATCAGTCTTTTATCTTTAATTAATATTAACCAAATTAATATTTTAAAATTTGTGCCTCAAGGAAGAGGACGTGATAACGAAGAACAATTAAAACTTAGTGATGAAGAATTAATGAAGTTTTTGAATTTACTTCGAGAGTATATTAAAAAATATGACATAAACGTTAGAATTGGGATCCCTCTTATGGAAGAAAATTCACATAAATGTACTGCAGGACTACAAAAATTAGATATTAAATTTGATGGAACTGTTTTACCATGCCCGGCTTTTAAAGAGATAGATGCCTTAGAAGCTAAATCTTTGAGTATTAAATTACCAAATATATATGATAACTTAGAAGATATTTCTATTTTGGGTTATGGAACAAGAAATGAGCCTTTATGCCGTAAACTTTATCAGAAAAATAAGACATTTTATTAATTTTGTTTTATAATTGTTATTATAAAATAAGGGAGTGGTAAATATGTCTTTAAATACGCAGGAAATACTTCAAAAATATTGTAGTTCAGTAGATGGACTTTCTAGTAATGAGGCGCTTGTTAGACAAAGAAAGTATGGTTTAAATAAAATAGAGCAAGAAGAACATAAAACTGTTTTTTCGTTTCTTTTTAAATCTTTTAAAGATAAGTTTATTTTAATATTAATCGTGCTTGCTATTATTAATTTGTTTTTAAGTGATGTGGTAAGTTTTCTAATTATTTTAGGTATTGCTTTTATAAGTGCGATGATAAGATTTTATGAAGATTATCATAGTTATTTGTTTAATCAAAAATTAAAAAAAAGAATTGTTAGTAAGTCAATGGTTTTAAGAAACAAAAAAGAAATAATTATTCCAAGTGATCATGTATGTGTTGGGGACATTGTTATAATAAATGCTGGTTCTATAATTCCAGCTGATGGCACATTAATATATGCTAAAGACTTATTTTTAAATATGGCACCGTTTACCGGGGAAAGTAGGCCAGTTGAAAAAACCAGTTGTGACTCTAAAGAAAAAGATTTAATAAATGCCCAAAATGTATGTTTTGCTGGCAGTAGTGTTGTAAGTGGGTATGGTAAGCTTCTTATAACAAGTATTGGTAAGGATACTTATTTAGGAGGGATGAACAAAGATTTAGCAAGTACTAATAAAGTAACTAGTTTTGATAGGGGTATGCAAAATATTACCGCACTTTTAATTAAGTATATGCTACTAACTAGTATAATGGTTTTTATTATATATGGCTTTATTAGAAAAGATTATTTAGAAGCATTTTTGTTTTCTTTAAGTGTAGCAGTAGGTATTACGCCTTCTATGTTACCAATGATTGTTAATGTTAATTTATCTAAAGGAGTAAGAACATTAGAAACTAAGAATACATTAGTTAAAAATATTAATGCTATTGAAAACTTAGGTAGTATGGATACATTGTGTACAGATAAAACAGGGACACTTACCAAGGATAATATCACCCTTATGAATTATGTTAATTGTTTAGGTGGGTATGATGAGGATGTTTTTAAATTATCTTACTTAAATAGTTATTATGGTTCTGGTGTAAAGAATTTAATTGATCACGCGATTATGGATTATGAAAAAATGAATAAAATTGTGGTTAAAAATAATTATACTAAGATAGATGAAATACCTTTTGATTATGAGAAAAGATTAATGAGTGTTCTTTTAAAAGATGATGAAGAAACTATTTTAATAACTAAAGGGTCTTTAGAGAATGTTATTAATGTTTGTGAGTATTATAGTTTAAATGGTGAAATAAAAAAAATTACCAAAGATATTGTTGATAATATTAATGAAGTTAGTAAAACATTTGAGAAAAAGGGAATGCAAGTAATTGCTTTAGCCTATAAAAAAACCCAAGAAGCAAAGGAAACTAATTTAGTATTTAAGGGACTTATGGCGTTTTTGGATCCACCTAAAAAGGATGTTTCTAAAACAATTGCAAAATTAAAAGACCTAGGTGTTACAACAAGAGTAATCACGGGTGATAATGTTTATGCTACTAAAACAATATGTGAACTTTGTCTTATTGATACCTCTAATATCTTAACAGGGGAAATGGTTAGTAAAATGAGTGATGATGAATTAAAAAAAGTTATGGATAAAACCTATGTTTATGCAAGAATGAATCCAAGTGAAAAAGAAAGAATAGTAAAGTTGTATCAAAGTCTTGGGCATACAGTTGGATATATGGGTGATGGAGTAAATGATGCTTTATCGCTAAGTACTAGTGATGTTGGTATATCAGTATCTAAGGCAACGGATATAGCCAAAGAAAAAAGTGATATTATATTACTTGTTAAAAGCTTAGATGTTATTTTAGATGGTGTTGTAGAAGGAAGAAGAGTTTACGGTAATATTATTAAATATATGAAGATGGCTTTGAGTGCGGATTTTGGGGACGTATTTAGTATTTTAATAGCAAGTATATTTTTACCTTTCTTACCACTTTTACCAATACAGATGCTCATACAAGATTTTCTTTTTGATTTTTCTCAAATAATGATACCTTATGATAATGTTGATAAAGAATTTTTAAGTAAGCCACGTAAGTGGAGTGCTGATGGACTGGGAAGATTTATGAATACAATGGGTATTACAAGTAGTATATGTGATGTGCTTGCCTTTATTATGTTTTGGTTTGTACTTGGTTATAGAACACCAGAGTACTTTCAAACAGCATGGTTTATTGAATGTATTATAAGTGAAACGATTATTATTTATTTTGTCCGAACTAGTAAATCTTTAAAAGAATCAAGACCTAGTAATAAACTAATTATTGGGACACTTATAACACTAGTTGGTACTATTTTAACCCCAATTGTTTTAAGTAGTATTAAGTCATTTAATTTTGTCATATTACCAATTAATTATTATTTAGTTATATTATTGGTAACTGCTTTTTATACAGTATTAGTTATGGCTATAAAAAAATTATATATTAAAAAATATAAAGAATGGATGTGAAGAAAATGCGAATAGCTTTAATATTAGAAAATAGTCAAAAAAAGAAAGTAGAATATGTAAAAAGTGTTTTAGAAAGAGTAGCACAAAAATATAATCATGAAATATTTTGTTATGGTGTAAGTGAAAATAGTAAAGTAAGTATTGATTATGTAGGAACTGGGGTGTTAACGGGTATTTTACTTAATACAGGGGCAGTAGACTTTGTTATTACTGGTTGTTCTACTGGATGTGGGGCTAGTATTGCCTCTAATATGATGCCTAATGTTTATTGTGGCTATGTAAAAGATAAAGTTGATGCTTTATTATTTAGAAAAATTAATGCCGGTAATGCTATTTCAATTCCTTATGGGAGAATATTTGGGGTTGGTTTTGAAATTATTTTAGAAGAAATATTTACAACTCTTTTTGAAACAGAAGAGGCTAGTGGGTATCCTAGTGAAAGAAAAGAAATACAAGATAAGCAAAGAGATAATCTTGTTAAAATAAAAGAATGTACTAATAGAGATCTATTAAGTATATTAGAAGAGATGGATAAAGATTATTTATATAGTATAGTTCATAATGATTATTTTGAAGAAAATTTCTTTAAATATTCAGAGAATGATGAAATAGCTTTGTTTTTAAAAAATATAATTGACGCTTTTGAATAGCAAAAAAAATTTTGAAAATAGTAGTTTACATCCCATAATCATTAACATAGGAAGGTATTGTAAGAGTCTTGGGTATTCAAAACAAAGACGATTATTTATGGAAGTCTAGGCAAAGAGAAAACGCTTAGTATAGGTGATGCTTTTGATTGTGATGTAAATGGGGATGGACCAAGGTTGGCAATAAAACAATTACCTACTACTTCTCTTTGGAGTAATATTACTTTATCTAATTCATTTAGGGCTATTGAAAATGAGTATGGTACTAATAAGAATAATGCAGGTAATGCTTTTCCAAGTGCTTTTAGTTATGAGGCTAGGTTACTTACTTTTCAAGAACTAAAAAACAGTATTGATACCTATATACCAACTTGGAAAAGTGGGGAATTAAATAATTATTTATTCTTTGTGGAAAAGACTTCATTTGCTGATGGTAATACTTCTACCTTTGATGGGTATTGGTTAGAATCAGCTCGTTTTGGTCTTCCTAAGTATGCTTGGTTTGTATGGGGGCTGAAAGACGTGTTCATAGTGCAGAGGTTATTAATAATAGTACTTTTGGAGTTAGACCAGTAATAGAAATTTCTAAAAGTGAAATATCTTACTAGGCTAAAAACTAGTTATTTTTTACTTGAACTTAGGTTTTAACTATGCTAAAATACTAATAGTTTTGATGTAAGGAGGTTATATTTATGGCTAAAAATGAAAACAGACAATTTTTTGGATTAAAGTGTTCTCGTTGTGGTAAACAAATTCGCCCGACTATTAAAAATAAAAAGAATACTCCAGATAAAATGGAAATAAAAAAATATTGTCCTACTTGTCATCAAGTAACAGTATTTAAAGAAACAAAACTTGGAAAATAATGAGGTGAGTTTATGAATATTAATATTAATGATATTAAAAATGGTATGACAATTATTATTGATGGTAATTTATGTCAAATCGTTGAGTTTCAACATGTAAAACCTGGTAAAGGTAGTGCATTTGTTAGAATGAAACTTAAAAATTTAAGAACAGGGGCTATTGTTGAAAATTCTTATAATACAAATATTAAGATTGAAAGAGCTAGAGTAGAACATAATCCAATGCAATTTTTATATGCAGATGGTGATAACTATGTGTTTATGAATACAGAAACTTATGATCAAGTTGAAGTTCCAGTTAGTAAATTAGAGTATGAAAAGAAATTTATTAAAGAGGGAATGGAAATTAAGTTGGATTATTATGATGGCGAATTATTAGGAGTTACTTTACCTGAAAAAGTTGAATATGAAATTATTGAGACTGAACCAGCTGTTAAAGGAAATACTACTAATAATGCGATGAAAGATGCGACTATTGAAACTGGTTATGTTGTTAAAGTACCTTTATTTATTAGTCAAGGAGAAAGAATTATTATTTCTACAAGTGATGGGAAATATTCTAGTAGAGCTTAGGCTCTTTTTTCTATATAATTTAAAGGGTTAGGTGGTATTAATGATAGAAAAATTAAATAAACATTATGTGATGGTATTAGGGATACTTTTGGTTTCATTATTATTTTGTATACCATTATTTATTAATCCTTATCATATAAATAATGATACACTTTTTCATGTTAGTAATATAAGTGTTATAGTAGAGGAAATAAAAGCCAATTTTTTAAATGGTATGACAATGAAAATTGTACCTAATATTGCTAATAATTTTGGTTATGGGACAAGACTTTTTTACCCGCCTTTAATACATATATTGACCGCATATTTAGCTTATGGACTTAGTTTTTTTAATGTATCAGTAATAGATGCGATGAAAGTTATGCATTTGTTAGTGCTATTTTTAAGTGGGTTAAGTATGTATTATAGTGCATATAGGTTTTCAAATAATAAATTACTTAGTTTTATATCTTCTTTAATTTATATTAGTAGTAGTTATCATATTGATGAAATATATGTAAGGGATAGTGAAGCAGAGGCTTTATTGTTTGTGTTCTTACCTCTTATAATTACTAGTGTTAAAGAGTTACTAGAGGGTAATAAGAAACTATTTTATCCTTTATTTATAATTGGTTATGTAGGGGGTATATTATCACATTTTACAATGATGATATATTTTACTTTAATACTTGGCGTAAGTATGTTGTTCTTTTATAAGAAAGTATTTAAAAAAGAATTTTTAATACCATTTATAAAAGCTTCAATATTAGTATTATTGTTAACTTTATTTTTCTTTGAACCTTTATTTGAACATAAGTTGTTTGGTAATTACCGCGTTTATCAAAAATGGGTGATGTCACTTGGTGTACAACATACAGCTTTATGGGGATTTGAATATTTTTGGTTTTTTGCTAAAGATAAGATATATTTTTATTTAAGTATAATAACAATTACTTTATTAGTAGCGTTCTTTAAATATTATCGTAATAGTTTGAAAGATGAAAAAGTTAAATTAGTATTTTTATTTACATGTTTTAGTTTGTGGCTTTCAACGGTTTATTTTCCATGGATTATTATGCCTTATACAATGTTTATGATTCAATTTGGGTGGCGACTTGTAACGCTTGTTATTCTGGGAGTTTCTTTTATAGCGCCTATGGCTTTAAAAGATTGTAAAAGTAAAATTATTTATTTAGTAGTTATTTTAGGTCTTATAATATCAGGGTTTACGGCTATTCATTTTGCTAGTGATGATATAGTGGATATTAATTCTTTAAATTATGTTTATGGTATGGGGTGGCAAAGAGAGTATTTGCCAGTTGATATGGAAAGCAATTTAGATTATTACAATAGTAGAGGACAAGACGTAGTTATAACAGATGGTAAGGGTAGTGTAGAAACCACTTTAAATAAAGTGCCAGATTTAGAATTTAAAGTTATAAGTGATGATGTAGTAACTATTGAAATGCCAAGAATATTTTACTTTGGTTATGAGTTAGTACGTGAGGATGGAGAGACAATACCTTTGTTTTCTAATGGAAATGGTTTCTTAGCTAGTCATGTTACAAGTGGCAGTTATAAATTAAAATATAAAGGGACTAATACATATAGAATATGTATGTACATTTCCCTTACAACATTAATATTATTACTTATTTATGTATTAGTTAAAAAGATTAAAAAATGTCAACTTTAATGTAAAGTTGATTTTTTAATCTTTATATATAGGGGTAGAACTTTACAAAAAGAGAAAAAAAAGATAAGATAATTATGGAAAGTGGTAGAATGTGGTAGAAAGTGGTGATAATATGTTCATGGGGGAATATCATCATAACCTTGATGAAAAAGGGCGTATTGTTATACCATCTAAGTTTCGAAATTTATTAGGTTCTGACTTTATCATTACAAAGGGTATTGAAAAGTGTTTGTATGTTTATAGTGCAGATGCTTGGCAAGAAATTGTTAATAAATTAAAGACACTTTCATTTACTAAAAAAGATACAAGAGCTATGATGCGTAGTTTTTTTGCTAATGCTATTTTGGGGGTAACAGATAAACAAGGAAGAGTAATGATTAGTAGTTCACTTATTAGTTATGCTAATTTAGATATAGAATGTGTTGTTATAGGTGTTAATGATCACGCAGAAATTTGGAATGCAAAAGACTATGCCGATGAGATGCGTAAAACAGAAGAACACTTAGAAGATATTACAGAAAATTTACTAGAATAGGAGGGTCTTATGAAACATTATACAGTTTTAAAAAGTGAGTCAATTAATGGACTTAATTTACATGATAATAGTGTTATTGTGGATGGGACACTTGGTTATGCAGGAGATTCTAGTGCCATATTAAAAAAAATAAATAAAGGGTTTTTATATGCTTTTGATCGTGATATGGAGGCAATTTCCTATTCTAGGGGTGTATTAGAAGAAATAGGCTCTAACTATGAGATAGTTCATTCATCTTTTTCTAAAATACCAGAGATTTTAAAAGAAAAAGGAATAACACATGTCGATGGATTCTTGTTTGACTTAGGTGTTAGTTCACCTCAGTTAGATGAAAATAGAGGGTTTTCTTTTATGCGTGATGAAAGACTAGATATGCGTATGGATAAAGATGCACCACTAAGTGCTTACGAAGTAGTAAATAACTATTCTTATCTTGAATTAAAAAATATATTTTATCGTTATGGGGAAGAAAAGAAAAGTCCTTTTATTGCTAAAGAAATAGTAAGAATAAGAGAAACTAAAAGTATTGAAACAACATTTGAGTTATGTGAAATTATAAAGCAGGCGGTCGGGGCTAACTATTATTATAAAAATCACCCTGAAAGACAAATATTTCAAGCTATTAGAATAGAAGTTAATGCTGAATTAAAAGAAATAGAAACAGTTTTACCAGAATGTATAAAGATGCTCAATAAAGGAGGAAGAATAGTAGTTGTTACTTTTCATTCTCTAGAAGATAGGATTGTAAAACAAATATTTAAAAAATATAGTGAAACCTTAGAAATACTTAAAGGGTTGCCAGAAATACCTCTTGAGTATAAACCACTTATAAAACTTATAAATAAAAAACCAATTTTACCTAGTGAAGAAGAATTAAGGGAAAACTCACGTAGCGCTAGTGCTAAATTAAGAATTGTAGAAAGGATATAATATATGAAAAAAAGAAATAAAAGAGTAAAAATATTAAAAGGGGAAAAGATGATTTATACATTAATATTATTTGCTGTTATATCTTTTCCAATCGCGACAGTTTTTACAAAAGCTAAGTTATCAGAAACTAATATTGCTTTAGAACAAATTAAAAATAAAGTAAGTACCCAAGAAGGTATTAATGAATCATTAAGTATGCAAGTAGATGAACTTGCTAGTCTTGATAAAATTGAATCAGTTGCAACAGAGAAAGGATTATCTTATAATAATAACAATATTAAAAATATAAACGAATAATTTAGGAGAGAGTATGAAAAAAATGAACCCAAAAAACAGGAAAATTAAACTTAATGTAAAACTTACAATGCTTGTTGTTGGGTTCTTTTTCTGTCTAATAATAATTAAACTATGTTATGTTGTGTTATCACCTAGTGTAGATGGTATTGATTTAGCTAGTTTTGCAAGTAATAGAAATACAACGCATGAAACACTTTATGCTTCAAGAGGGATTATTTATGATAAAGATGGAAAACCACTAGCTAAGAACGCTAATTCATATAAAGTCGTGGCTATTTTATCACCTTCTAGGACAACGGATATGACAAGTCCCAAGCATGTCGTTGATAAAGATAAAACGGCCACTAGCTTATGTGGTGTTCTTGCAAGTGAAGAGAATAAAACAAAATGTATAGAAGATATAACTAAATATTTAAGTCAGAATTTATATCAAGTTGAACTTGGTAATTGGGGTAAAATTAGTGAAGATGAAAGACAAGCTATTTTGGCTTTAGATTTACCAGGTATTATATTTGAAACTTTAGCTAAGAAAAGACAATATATTAATTCTTCTTGGGCTTCTTATATTTTAGGGTATGCAAGAGTAAATGATGAAGGCGAAATAAAAGGGGAAATGGGAATTGAATCTTATTTTGATGAACAGCTTTCAGGTAGTAATGGTTATGTAGAGTATCAAAAAGATGCTTATGGCTATAAGATGGCTACTTCTAGTGAAATAAAAGAAGATGCGGTAAGCGGTAGTGATATTTATTTATCTATTAATAGTGATGTACAAAATATATTAGAAAATGCCATAACTAATTTTACTAAAGATGAGAGTCAAGAGTGGACTATTTTTACGGTGATGGATGCGAAAACTGGGGCGATAGTTGGAAGTGCCACAAATCCTAATTTTAATCCAAATACATTAGATAATTTAACTAATTATTTAAATCCACTAGTAGCTTATCAATATGAACCAGGTAGTACAATGAAGATATTTTCCTGGCTTGCGGCGATGGAAAATGGGGTCTATAATGGTAAGGAAGATTATTTATCTGGTACTATAACCTTACAAGATGGACAAACTAAAATAAAAGACTTTAATAATGTTGGATGGGGTAATATTTCTTATGATACAGGTTTTGCATATTCATCTAATGTTGCGGCTACTAATTTAGCTTTAAAACTTGGGTCGGCAAAACTAAGTGATTTTTATGATTTATGTGGTTTTGGTAAAAAAACGGGTATAACTTTACCAGGGGAAGCAAGTGGCAGTATTGATTTTACTTATGAATCAGAACTTGCTAATGCTTCTTTTGGTCAAGGGATAAGTGTTACACCAATTCAACTTTTACAAGCAATGAGTGCTTTTGCTAATGATGGGGTTATGATAAAACCGTATATAGTTTCTAAAATGGTTGATGCTAGTGGTAAAGTAGTAATGGAAGGTAAAAGAACAGAAGTAGGAACAATAGGTTCTAAAGAAAACATTAAGGCAATGAAAAGTCTTATGTATAACGTTGTATATAATAGTTTTCTTTATAATAAAAACTATGCACCTAGTAATGTTACAATTGCTGGTAAAACGGGTACTGCCCAAATAGCAAGTCCAAGTGGTGGTTATTTAACTGGGACTACTGATTATATTAAGTCTTTCCTAGGTTTATTTCCTTATGAAAATCCGCAATATGTATTTTATTTTGCTACTAAACAATTTAAAGGTAATTCTAATAAAATTTATGGTGCAGTAAGTAATACAATTAAAGATGTGGCAAATATAGTAGAAGTTACTAATGAAGAAAGTTCAATTGATAAAACAATGATTATTGATTTAGCCCAATATATTTCTAAAGAAACAACTGCAACGGTAGAAGAACTAAAAAAAATAGGTTTAACACCTATTGTAATAGGAAATGGCAAGTATGTGACAAATCAATATCCATTAAATAAAACAAGAGTAATAAAAGGATCTAAAGTATTTATTAAAACAAATGATGATGTAGCCTTAATGCCTAATATGACTGGATGGAGTGAAAACGAGGTTATAAGATATTGTAATTTTGTAGGGCTTAGTTATAAATTAGAAGGTAATGGTAAAGTAGTTAGTCAAAGTATATTAGAGAATACTGTTATTGATAAAAAAGGTGTTTTAGTAATAAATATGGCTATATCTTAAATTTAAGTATTTTATTTATTTTTAGTTTATGTTAAAATTAAGTAAGAAAGATAGAGGGATTGTTTTATGAGGAAAATATTAAATAATAATGATAAAATAAAGCCTTTAAAATATAAAGAGACTAATTTAAAAAGAAAGATGATTATTGTTACTTTAGTATTTAGTGTTCTACTAATTAGTGGTATGTGTTTATATAAAGCTTTTGCAGCCTTTAATGAACAAAAACAATTTAATGTGATAAATGGAACTGTGAGTGATCCAGGCGACATTTATTTTGCTTATTATGTTGATGATAAGATAACAAGAGATATTCCTACACAAGATAGTGGATACACATTAGATACTACTAAAAGCACTTGTACTAATGGTGTTACAGTAGGCTGGGATCAAACTAATTGGACAGCCCTTGTAAATTATCAAAAATATAACGCTACAAATAATACAAGAACAAAGTGTGATTTGTATTTTAAAGTTAAACCACCAATGATATCAGAATATATAACAAAATTAGCCCAAACAGATAAAACAAACCTAGCAATAGATGATTATGGGAATATAAGATATATCGGAGCTAACCCAAATAACTACGTAAATATCGATGGCGATATATGGCGAATCATAGGTACAATGAAGAGTGTTGATGATGGCAAAGGAAATAAAGAAGACAGAGTAAAATTAATAAGAGCTTCATCGATAGGAAGTTACTCATGGGATACGAGTGCTAGTGGTGATAGTTCACTTAATTCAGGTATGGGTGTTAATGAGTGGAGCCAAGCAGATTTAATGAAATTATTAAATCCAGGCTATGAAAGTGAGTCAGTAGGCGGGTCGTTATATTGGAATAAAAAATCAGGTACATGTTATACTGGTCATGGCGATACAACATCAAGTTGTAGTTTTACAAGTAGTGGAATAAATGATAAATTAAAATTGTTAATAGGAGATGCCGTGTGGAATACTGGTGCTACAAATTCTAGCTATTTAACCGCAAAATTATATCAATCTGAAAGAGAAAATGATACTGGAAAAAAATGTACTATTGGATCAACTTGGTGTACTGACACTGTGACAAGAACAGCAACGTGGACTGGTAAATTGGCAATAATGTATCCCAGCGATTATGGTTATGCAACAAGTGGCGGCAGTACAACTGATCGAGCAACATGTTTAAACACAGATTTGGGTGTTTGGGGTAACTATTCGGAATGTTATAATAATGATTGGTTATATGATGGTAATACTCAATGGTTTTTAAATCCAGTAGCATTAGCTAGTTATGCAGTTTTTGGAAATTATCTCATTTATGGAAGTGTAGTTTTTAACAATAGTGGAGATACAGTTGTTTATAAAAAATATGACATAAAGCCAACGACATATTTATTATCCAATGTTTCAATTAAAAGCGGAGATGGCAGTTCAAGTAATCCATTCATTCTTGGATAGGGTGTAATAAAACATCGCTGGCGGGAGTATATCCGCCCGAGGAAGCCCCTAGGCGAATGCCTAGGGTAATTCAAATTTAGAAAAAAGAAAGAAAATAGATCATGAGCTTAAAAAGTAGATATACTTTTATAAAGAAAAAAATCCCAACCACATTTTTATCTTTGTGACATATTGGGTAAGTATCAGTAAATGGCAGTGGCTAACTCTTCCGATGTGAACAGTACGTTCAATGTGAACAACAACGGCCACGTCAACAATGCGTACAACGGTAATGTGGTTAGTCCCGTTTGGTAGCCCTTTCTTCATTAAGACATTATAGTCATGGCTATAATGTGAAAATATAAGGAGGAGAAGGGACAAGCGAATTACCGTATCAACTTGAACTGTAGTTGCTAGTCCACGAGGTGTTTAGTATATATGCCTTATGGTCTGACAAAATTATAAAAAGAATAATAGTTATTTTCTTTTTCTAGTAAGACCTAATGTCTGCAGCTTGTATTAGGTCTTACTAGGGATATAGAAAGGTTTTATTGTATGAATAGAAAAGGGTTTATGGCTACATCTTTGTTATATTCATTTTTCTTTGTGTTTTTAATGCTTATGATGGGTATATTAGCGGCTTCTGTTAGTAATAGAGTACTTGTTAATAATATTAAAAAAGATATAAGGGAAGATATAGAGGGGTCTTCATCTATTATTAAGTTAGATATACCATATAAAAATTATAGACAAGGTGACACGATTGAATTTGCTAATGAATCATGGAAAGTATTAGGGATTAATGGGAAAATAGTTACATTAGTTTTAAATAGAAGCTTAAGTTCAGAAGAAATAGCTTTAGCAGGCGGATATGGGACTAATGATTCTTATTTTGAGTGTAGAGGTAGTAGTTGTCTTTTAAGAAATTGTGTTAAAGATGAATTACTGGGTAATGATAAATGTTATATATTAACTAATCATCCTAATATACATAATACACCTATATGGAAAGTTAGTGGGTATGAATTACAATTACAAAATGTTATGTATGGTCAATCGTTAGTAGGTAATGTTGTAAGTAAGTGGTTTTTAAGTCATCCGGGGCTTAAGTTAGCTGTAGAAAAAGGGAAGTTATCTGTACTTTCTTTTAGTGATGGGACTATTAAATATAGTAATGAATTAGTAAGGATTCCTAATAGTAGTGAGGCTGCACTTATTAAATCTTGGTGGCAAGCTAGTGATTATCCAATACATATTATAAATAAACCTAGTAATGATGAGATTTATGTTTGTACTACTAGTGGGGTAGAAAACAAGACAATTGAGTCTGGGGCTTATATTAGACCAGTTATAGAGGTTAAAATGAGTGATTAATAAAAATAGCATTGAAATAGTAATTGTTTTTTGATAAAATGAAAGAGTAAAGAGTCGAAGGGAGAAAATAGAACATGGCGTTTGGGAAAATAAAAAAATTATTTGCAGAAGATGAAGATTATGAAAATGGTTATAGTGAAGATGAATATTATAATGTAAGTGAAAATGAAGCTTTAAAAGAGGCTGATAAAACAGGTAATAAAATGATATTACTTGAGCCTAGGGCTTACTCTGAATCACAACAGATTGCTGATCACTTAAAGAATCGTAATAGTGTTGTTGTTAATTTAAAAAGAGTAACATCAGCACAGGCTAAAAGAATTATTGATTTTTTGTCTGGATGCGTGTATGCTATAGGTGGAACGATGCAAAAAATAGGCGTTGGAATATATTTGTGTACACCAAAGAATGTTAATATTCAAGGTAAGATAACTGATGATAATGAAAGACAAACTAAGAATAATCAAAGTAATGATGAAGAAATTGATTGGTAATAATTAGATAAAAAAGAAGGTGGAGCGTGAAAAAGTTTAGTGTTAGTTTAAAGGGCTATAATATAAATGAAGTTAATGCCTTCGTTAATGATGTTACAAAAGAATATGAGTCTATGCTTAATAATTTAAAGAATAGAGATGAACAAATTAAATCATTAAAAGAAGAGTTAATTAAATATCAAAATATGGAAAACACGCTTAATAAAGCCTTGCTTGTGGCAGAGGATGCTAGTAATCAAATTAAAAAAGTGGCTAGTGAAGAATCAAAACGGGTTATTGAAGAAGCAAGGCGTAATGCTTCTAGAATAGTTAATGAGGCTTTAATTAAAGCTGAAAAGTTAGAAACTGATGGAGAAAATTTAAGAAAGAGAATAGTTGTTTTTAAAAGAAGGTTTAAAAGTGTTATTGAAACGGAATTAGAAACAATTGATTCGATTGATGAAGACTTTTAGTTAGGTATATATTACTTAACTTTTTTATTTGCATTTTTTAATAAACTAGATTAAACTTAAATAGTGAGGTGTGGTATGACTATTACATTAGATAATAAAGAGATAAATTTGGTGATTACAAGAAAAAATAATAAGAATATATATATGCAATTTATTGATACTGATACACTAGAAGTTAGAGTAAGTAAGAGAGTCTCTATAGATAATATATTATCAGTGTTAAAAAGAAATGAATATGCACTTATTAAGTTACTTCATAAGAAAGAGATGGAAAGTACTAAAGATGAGTTTTTCTATTATTTAGGTAAACCGTATACTGTTATATTTGACGAGGGTGTTACTAAGACTAGTATTAGTTCATCTTTTATAACGACAAAGAATAATACTACTTTAATGAAGTTTTATAAAGAAGAGTGTGTAAGAGTATTTAATATGGAGTTAGATAGAATAGCCAAGTATTTTGATAATATACCATTTTTTACTTTAAAAATTAGATATATGAAGACTAGATGGGGTGTTAATAATTTAAGTAGGCATACAATTACTTTAAATAGTGAGTTATTAAAAAAAGACTTAGATTTAATTGATTATGTTATTATTCATGAGTTATGTCATTTTTATGAGGCTAATCATAGTCCTAGGTTTTGGGAAAAAGTAGCTTTATATTATCCAGATTATAAGGGTGCTAGAAAGAGGTTAAGAGATTAATGAAAATAGAATCAGTAAATAATCCAAAGATTAAGAATTTAATAAAATTAAAAGATAAGAAATATAGAGATTTAACGAATAGTTTTATTGTGGAAGGAGATCATTTAGTTCGTGAGGCTTTAAAGAAGAATTTAGTTATGGAAATATATTCTTTAAATGATGAAGATTATGGGGTACCAAGTTTTAAAATTACCGAAGCAGTTATGAAAAGGGTTAGTATGCAAGTTTCTATATCACCAGTTATTGCTTTATGTAAAAAGATGGAAGAAAAAGATATTTTAGGGCCTGCTTTAATATTAGATGGTATACAAGACCCAGGTAACTTAGGGACTATCATTCGAAGTGCAGTAGCGTTTTCGATGCCTAATATAATAATAAGTGATGATGCAGTTGATTTATATAATCCTAAAGTTATTAGAAGTACAGAGGGCATGATTTTTCATGTTAATGTAGTAAGAAGAAATTTAAGGGAGTTTTTACCTACTTTAAAAAAAGGCTATCAGATAATTGGTACGGATGTCCGCAAGGGGGTTAATATAAGAGATTTATCTTTAAATAGTAATTATGGGATAGTAATTGGTAGTGAAGGTAGTGGCATGGGTGTTAGTAGGGAGTTTTGTGATACTTTTATTAAAATTCCAATGAGTGATAAGTGTGAATCTTTAAATGCTGGTGTTAGTGCTAGTATTATAATGTATGAGTGTGATAATCATGAATAAAGTATTAGTGGGTTATACAACCATGACACATGGTTTAAAGGGAGATATTAAATTTTATCCTACCATTTATGAAACAGATAAGTTTTTAAAGGTAAATTTTCCTATTTATATTAATGAACATGTTCATTATATAACTAGTGTGAAAAATGGTAAGAATTGTTATTTAATTAAGTTAGATAATTTAAATGATATTAATTTAGTAGAAGATTTTAGGAATAAAGATCTATATATTGATATGGATGATTTAAAACTAGGTAAGGGTGAGTACTTAGTAAGTAGTTTAATGGGGTTTAAAGTAGTAGAAGATGGAAAAAATATTGGCATTGTTAAAGATATTATGTATAATAAAGTTGGTATTCTTCTTTATGTACTTGGTAGTAAGAGTTTTTATATTCCTTTAAATGATTACTATGTCAAAGAAGTAAAACAAAATGAAGCATTAATAATTACGGAACATGCAAAGGATCTGATGGTATGAAAATTGATATTTTAACACTTTTTCCCCATATGTTTGATGGATTTTTAGAAGAGTCTATTATCAGCCGAGCTATTAAGAAGGGGTTAGTTGAAGTAAATGTAGTTAATTTTAGGGACTATTCTAAGTTAAATCATAAACAAGTAGATGATACACCTTATGGTGGGGGAGCTGGTATGGTTTTAATGTGTGAACCTTTGGTGGATGCGATTGAAGCGTTAAAGGGACCAAAAAGCCATGTTATTCTTATGTGTCCTCAAGGAAAGCCTTATAAACAAAGTCATGCTTATGAACTTAAAAACTTTGAACACTTAATAATTGTATGTGGTCATTATGAGGGGTTTGACGAACGAATTAGAGATTATGTTTCAGAAGAAATATCTATTGGTGATTATGTTTTGACAGGGGGGGAGATCCCCGCGATGGTAATTGCTGATTCTGTTATAAGACTTTTGGATGGCGTTATAAATAAAGAATCATACTTAAGTGATTCATTTACAAATAATACACTTGATTATCCAACATACACAAAGCCTTATGATTTTCGAGGTAAAAAAGTGCCAGATATTTTGTTGTCTGGAGATCACGCGAAAATAAGGGCGTGGCGGGAAAGCGAAGCTATAAAAAATACTCAGAAAAGAAGACAAGATTTATTGGAGAAGTGATATAATGGCAGTGTATGTAATAGAAAAGAAAAATAATGTTATTACGCTTACTAGAAAGAAAAGAATAAATTTTAATGGTTATGTTATACATCCAAAATGGAAAGAAAAAAAAGAAATAGTTAAAGTAAATACTATTACTATTACTAGTGATTTACTTAAAAATAATTATTTACTTATGAAGTTTTCGATTAGTTATCGTAAGTTATTTAAAAGTGTTTTAGAAAGATTAGATAGTGATAGTTCATCTTCTGATACAATGTTGTCTTTAGATGAATTAGTAAGAATGAAACAAGTATTAAAAGATAAATATATGCAGGTAGTTAGCAAGGAAGAATATAAGAAGATGCTTGTCAAGATGGAATTATTAGAACATAAGTTAAAAGAAAGAATAATGATAGAGAAAAGTGTTCAGAAGTATATAGAAAGACAATTAATGGAAGAAGAAGTAAAAGAAAAAGGAAGGGGAAGATAAGTGCAAGCTTTTGATTTTGATAATACCCTTTATAAGGGGGAAAGTACATTTGATTTTGCTTTGTTTGTGATAAAGAAAAATAAAAGATTAATAAAACATTTACCAGGTATTTTAAGGGCCTTAGGAGCTTATAAATTATGTTTGTGGGATGAAGATAAATTTTTAAGGGAATTAGAAAAGTATACGAAAGTGTTTTTGGAAAATAAAGATTTATTAAAAGAGTTAACACAGGAATTTTGGCTTAGTCATGAAAAAAATTTATATTTAAATATGTTAGAGAAAGTTAAGTTTAATGATGTTATTATAACGGCAAGTCCAGAGTTTTTAATGATGGGAATAAAGAACAGATTAAATACTAAGCATATACTATGTACTAAAATAGATTTTGATAAGGGGAAAATTACTTGGCTTAATTTTGGTAAAAATAAAGTGCTTTGTTTTAAAAAAGCATATAAAAATAAAAAGATAAAAAACTTTTATACTGATTCATATAATGATAAACCTTTTATGGATTTTTCTGATAATGTTTACTTGGTTAGTCATGGTGAGTCAAAGAAAATTAAATAAAGAAAGAGAGTGAGTTTATGAAAAAAATTGAAAGTATCTTATGGGGATTAGTTTTAATAGTAGTTGGAGTTATTATTGGTTTAAATACTATGGGTATTACTAATATTAATATTTTCTTTGATGGCTGGTGGACTTTATTTATTATTGTTCCTTCTTTTATAGGATTATTTAATGATAATGATAAGACAGGAAATATTATAGGCTTAATTGTTGGTGGGGCTTTACTTATGGCTTGCCAAAACTTAATTGATTTTGAACTTTTATGGAAGTTATTATTACCAATTGTTTTAATAGTTATAGGGGTATCTATAATATTAAAAAATGTTTTTGGGGATAAAGAAAATTTTAGAAAAAGTGTTTTAAATGATGATAATATATATTATGCAACTTTTGGGGAACAAAATTTGAAATTTGATGAAGAAGTACTTAGAGACATGAGTTTAAATGCTACATTTGGTGGTATTAAATGTGATTTAAGAAATGCTGTATTAGATAGTGATATTGTTATTAATGCTAGTGCTATTTTTGGCGGTATAGATATATATGTTCCTCTTGGTGCTCAAGTTAAGGTTAAATCTTTACCTATTTTTGGGGGAGTAGACAATAAAGTAAGTGTTAGTGGTGATAAAAAGTATACAATATATGTTAAGGCAACATGCATGTTTGGTGGGGTTGATATTAAATGATTAACTTCCAAAGAATTATAAAGTATTTTGCTATGTTTCTTTCTTTTTTAATTATATTTGGTATTGCTAGTGGTGTGATAGGATGCTTGGTAGTAATAGGGGATATTTTTGGTAGTAAAAAAGAAACAACTGGTAATGTGGTAAGTCAAACATTTACTAGCTCGAAAATTGCAGTGGAATTAAACTATGCTGATTTGATTATTAAAGATGGTGAAACATTAAAACTAACATCTTTAGAAAACACCATTGTTACTGAGGAAGATAATGGGGTATTAAAAATTAAAGAAAATAATTACCCTTTTTCTTTTAAAAAGAAGAGAAATACTGTTACGTTAGAAGTTCCAAGTAGTATCATTTATGATGATGTAAAAATAAATTCGGCATCTGGTAGCATTACGATTGATTCATTAAATGCAAAAGTATTATCCCTAGACTTAGGAGCTGGTGTTACAACTATTAATAATATGAATATTAAAGATAATTGTAGTGTTTCTACTGGGGCTGGAAAATTTAGTATTTTAAATGGTACGATTAATAATTTAGTATTTGACATGGGAATAGGTGAGTCTTTAATTACGGCATTACTTACTGGTGATAGTAAGATTAATTCTAATATTGGCGAGTTAAAACTTGATGTATTAGGGCCTTCTAGTGATTACAATCTTCATGTAAACAAAGGTGTCGGAACTATTAATGTAAATGGTGTATCGGTTTTAGATGGTTATGCCACAAGTGGGGGCAGTAATAGCATTTTAGTAAATGGTGATATAGGGCTAGTAGATATTTCTTTTACACAAAATTAATATAGAAGAGTTATCTTTTTATTAATGTCTTTAATTAATTTGTCTTCTTTTAAGTTTTTTAGTTCACGCATTAGGGCGCTTCTATCAACACATAGGTAATCGGCAAGATCAGTATATGAATAACTTAAATCGAATGTTTTAGCATTCTTTTTTTTGGCTTGTAATTCAAAGTAGGCAAGTAGTTTATTACGGATGCTTCTTTTAGTTAGAAGTTCTATTCTTTCATTTCTTTTAATTAATTTTTTACTCATAACTAATGTAATATTATTAAGTAAGTTAAGAGCGTATTTACTATTTTCGGCTTTAGCTACTATTTCTTGATAACTAAAGAATGTTACAATGGAATTAGTAAGGGAAATAACAGATAGTTCTGATGAATCACTAGAAACAAACATATCGGAAAATATATCGCCACTTTCAAGTTCTTCAATAATTGTTTTATCACCATTATAATCAAAACGGACTAAAGAGGCTTTGCCACTTTCCATGACACCAAGCATATATCTTTTACCAAATGAGTAACTAATAGTTTGATTAGGTTTATATTCCATGGTCTTTACAGATAATAAAGAGGATAGTTTACGTAAAGCCTTGTCATCAAAATTTTGATATATATTATATTTTTTCTCCATAAATAAACGCCTCATTTTCTTTAATTTTATTATATTGTAAAATTGTTGCAATTGCAACAGACAAAATAAAATCTATCTATTATGATTTATTTGTAGTTTAGAAGGAGTGAAGAAAAAAATGAAGGTTATTAAAAGAGATGGAAAAAGCGTTGATTTTGATCGTGAGAAGATTCGTATTGCTATTGGTAAAGCTAATGAACAAGTAGCTGAAGAAGATAGAATTACGGATAGACAAATTGAAAATATTATTAAATATATTGAAAAATTAAATAAAAAGAGAATTTTAGTTGAAGATATTCAAGATATTATTGAAGAGAAAATAATGAGTTTATCTAAGTATGCTCTTGCTAAAGAATATATTACTTATCGTTATACGAGAGCATTAGTTAGAAAATCTAATACAACTGATGAATCAATATTAAGTTTAATTAAAAATGCTAATAAAGAACTTGCGGAAGAAAACTCTAATAAAAGTACAACTCTTGCTAGTACTCAAAGAGATTATATTGCAGGAGAGGTATCAAGAGATTTAACAAAAAGAATTTTGTTACCAGAAAAAATTAGTAAAGCCCATGAAGAAGGGATACTTCATTTTCATGATGCTGATTATTTTATTCAACCAATATTTAATTGTTGTTTAATTAATATTGATGATATGCTTGAAAATGGCATTGTTATGAATGGTAAGCTTTGTGAAAAGCCAAAAAGTTTTAGAGTTGCTTGTACTTTAACAACGCAGATTATTGCAGCAGTAGCGTCTAACCAATATGGTGGTCAATCAGTAGATATTTCCCATTTAGGTAAGTTTGTACGTATATCTAAAGAGAAGTTTTATAAACAAATACCAGATGATATTAAAGAAAAATTAACTAAAAAACAAGTCGATGAATTAGTTAATGATGAACTTAAGTATGAGATTAAAGCAGGAGTACAAATTATTCAATATCAAATTAATACTCTTATGACAACTAATGGACAATCACCATTTGTAACTTTGTTTATGCATTTAAAAGATGATGATGAGTATATTGAAGAAAACGCGATGGTATTTGAAGAAATCCTTAACCAAAGACTATTAGGTATAAAAAATGAAAAAGGTGTTTATGTTACACCAGCTTTTCCAAAATTAGTTTATGTTTTAGATGAAAATAACTGTTTAAAGGGTGGTAAGTATGATTATTTAACCCATTTAGCTGTTAAATGTTCAGCTAAGAGAATGTATCCTGATTATATTAGTGCTAAACAAATGCGTAAGAATTATGAAGGTAATGTCTTTAGTCCAATGGGATGTCGTAGTTTCTTAAGTCCTTGGAAAGATGAAAATGGTAACTATAAGTTTGAAGGTCGTTTTAATCAAGGCGTTGTTTCTATTAATCTTCCTCAAGTGGCAATTGTTGCTGAAGGTGATGAAGAAGCTTTCTGGCGTATATTAGATGAAAGACTAGAACTATGTAAAGAAGCTTTATTATGTCGTCATGAAGCTTTACTAGGTACTACTAGTGATATTTCACCAATTCACTGGCAATATGGGGCTATCGCAAGACTTAAAAAGGGTGAAAAAATCGATAAATACTTAAATTGTCCATATTCAACTATATCTTTAGGTTATATAGGTGTTTATGAAACAACAATGCTTATGCGTGGTGTGCCACAAACAGAACCAAAAGGAGAAGAGTTTGTATTAAAATTAATGAAACACTTAAGAGCTAAAGTAGATGAATGGAAAAAAGAAACAGGACTTGGGTTTGCATTATATGGTACACCGGCAGAAAGTTTATGCTATCGTTTTGCAAGAATTGATAAAGAACGTTTTGGCACTATTAAAAATGTTACTGATAAGGGATATTATACTAATAGTTATCATGTTGATGTAAGACAACACATAGATGCTTTCTCAAAATTCAAATTCGAAAGTCAATTTCAACCAATTAGTTCTGGAGGATGTATTTCTTATGTTGAAGTACCTAATATGGAACATAACTTAGAGGCTATGGAAGAAGTTGTTAAATTTATATATGACAATATCCAATATGCTGAATTTAATACTAAGAGTGATTATTGTCATGAATGTGGTTATACGGGGGAAATTATTGTTAATGATGATTTAGAATGGGAATGTCCAAACTGTCATAATAAAGATAAAAATAAAATGAATGTTGCAAGACGTACATGTGGTTATTTAGGGGAAAATTTCTGGAATGTTGGTAAAACAAAAGAAATAAAAGATCGTGTTACTCATTTATAGAGGTAGTTATGTATTATGCTGATTTAAAAAAATATGATATAGCAAATGGCTTTGGTGTTAGGGTATCCTTATTTGTAAGTGGGTGCCCGCATCACTGTAAAAATTGTTTTAATGAAGTAGCGTGGGATTATAAATATGGTAAACCATTTACGACAGAAACAATAGATGAAATAGTAGAGTCTTTAGATAAATCATATATTAAAGGTTTAAGTTTACTTGGTGGAGAACCAATGGATCCAAAAAACCAAGAAGGTTTATTACCCCTTTTAAGGGCAGTTAAAAATGCGTTGCCAGACAAAGATATTTGGTGTTATACGGGTTACTTATTTGACAAAGAAATATTGGATATCATGGTGCCAAAATATGAATTTACAAAAGAAATACTATCATATATAGATGTTTTAGTTGATGGTAGATTCGTAGAAAGTATGGCAGATAAGGGCCTCGTTTTTAGGGGCAGCCGTAACCAAAGGGTTATTGATGTTAAAAAGAGTTTAGAACTAAAAAAAGTAGTTGAAATTCCTGTGGGAGATAAAGAATTTAAGAAAGTAGGACAATTATGAAATTACGAGGATTTGAAATAGCTCATGGCTATGAAGATAAAGGTATTAATTTACCAGTTAGAAAAACTAAGTATTCGGCTGGTTATGATATTGAAGCAGCAGAAGATATAACAATTATGCCTTATGAAAATGGGGCTAAACCAACACTTATACCAACAGGTTTAAAGGCTTATTGCCAAGATGATGAATTTTATATGTTAGTAAATCGCAGTAGTGGACCTAAAAAAGGTTTTGTTATGGCTAATAGTATTGGCATCATTGATAAAGATTATTATGGTAATGCTTCAAATGATGGACACTTTTATTTCCAATATTGGAATTTTGGTACTGAACCATTAGTTATTAAAAAAGGCGATATTATAGGTCAAGTAATATTTCAAAAATATTTAATCGCTGATAACGACGAAGCTGATGGCATTCGTACAGGTGGCTTTGGTTCAACAAATAAGTAAGAAAGATAGAAAATATCTTTCTTTTTAATACTTTAATAAATTTAAATAGTATTAGACAAGTTGGAGTAAAAATGCGATTTTGGTATTGATATTTATTTTTGATAGGTTATAATGTATTTATGATAGAAGTGAGGTATAGAGATGAAAGATAAGAAAACAATAATAATAGCTGTAGTAATTTTATTACTAGTATTAGTAGGTGCAGTTGGAGCTTCATATGCTTATTTTGCTACAACAACAAAAACAAGTGGTAATGAAAAGAACTTAAATATTGTAACGGAAAACTTAGGCGATATTAAGTGGGAAGGTACAAAGGTCTACACAAGTGGTGATTTATTACCAGGTGAATGTGGTATCCAAACGTTTACAATTGAAAAGAATAGTACATCCGGAAAAGGCATCTATGAAATAGATTTAAAAGAAATACTTGATGAGTCTTTTGGTAGTGACGTTGAAATAACTCTTTATAAGTCAACTGATACAACTACTAATAACGTTACTATAAAAGAAGGTAATAGTACTATTAATGGTGACACAACCAAACAATACTATAAAGAAGATAGTGTAGTTTTAAATGGTACACCAGAGAAAGTATATGGAACTAAGGCTTTACAAAATAAAGAACAGATTATATTAGAACAAGCAGACTTTGATAATAGTACATTATCTAAAACAACATATTACTTAGTATATTGTTATA
>URPE01000014.1 GCA_900549625.1 uncultured Mycoplasmatota bacterium | reverse complement strand
GAAAGGGATCAATCAATAAGAAATTAATTAATATTTCTATAAGATTGATTATACGTGAAAATATGAATGATGCAGTTGTTTTGTACGTTTTTTATCGAAAAGACGCCTATTTTATAAATACTTTAAAGGATTATACTAATTTTACTTTTATAGATATTCCAATTGATTATGCTTTAAGATTTCAAAAAGAAGGATTAACCAGTTACTTTTCAAAATATGCTGATAAAGACATGTATATCATAAGTGATGATGTCTCTTCAGGATTTGTTTTATCTTACTTAGGTGAACATGAAATTTCTTGCTTAAAACAAGCCTTTTTATATTTTAAAAGTGGTTTTACTGGTAAGTTAGAAAAAAGTGCAGCTATT
Organism: uncultured Mycoplasmatota bacterium; assembly: GCA_900549625.1. Classification (GTDB taxonomy): domain Bacteria; phylum Bacillota_I; class Bacilli_A; order RF39; family UBA660; genus Ventrenecus. Next base: position 30,190 of record URPE01000014.1, on the reverse strand, counting down.
GCTAGTCATAATTATGAATTATATATTAATAATGATTATTCACAGTTTAAGAAAGATATTCTTTATATGATAGGTAAAGAAGGTTTAAAAAGAAAGCAAAAAACTTATAGGAGGAGAGTATGCACAGATGTAGTTGGTGTAATTTAAATAATCCCTTATATATAAAGTATCATGATGAAGAATGGGGTAAATTAAATTTAGAAGAAAGTTACTTATTTGCCATGTTAATACTTGAATCTTTTCAAGCTGGTCTTTCCTGGGAATGTGTTTTAAATAAAAGAGAAGCTTTCTATAAGGCATATGATAATTTTGATATAGAAAAAGTCATTTTATATGATGAAGATAAAATAAATAGTCTTTTAAGTAATAAAGATATTATAAGAAATAAACTTAAAATAAAGGCTAGTATAAATAATGCTAAAATATTTAAGGAAATAGAAAACGAATATGGTAGTTTTAAAGCCTACTTAATGACTTTTACTAAAAATAATATCTTATATGAAACAGGCCTTACTACAAATTATTTATCAGATAAAATATCACTTGATCTTAAAAAAAGGGGAATGAAATTTGTTGGTTCAACTATTATATATTCTTATTTACAGGCAATAGGTGTGATTAACTCTCATGATAAAAATTGCTTTATGTATGGTGGTGCATGAAAAATAGAAAATAAATTTAATTTAACTCGAGAACAAAATGTCTTTGTAGCTAAAAGAAATATTGTCGATTATATATGGAAAAGTGCTAATTTAGAAGGAATTAAAGTAACATACGCAGAAACGCACGCTATATACAATGGGGGTGTTGCTAACGGTTTAACAGTTGATAATATAATTGCTATTAATAATTTGAGTTATGCTTGACAATTTATTTTAGAAAATGATAGTACTGATTATGATTATAAAACTCTTTGCCATTTGCACAAACTTGCATGTGATAAATTAGTAATGGATCAAAATTTAGGGGTTTTACGAACGACACCTGTTAATATTGGTGGCACTAGTTGGAAACCAATGTTTCCGATTGAAAGCCAAATAAAGGAAGAATTAAGTGAAATACTTAGCAATAATGATAAATCTAAAACAGAAATAGCCCTAGATGCAATGCTATATATTATGCGAAAACAAATGTTTATAGATGGAAATAAGCGAGTTGGCATGCTGTTAGAAGTAAAATTATGATCGATAATGGATGTGAAATTATTACAATTTCTGGGGCTAATCAACCAATTTTTTTTGAAAAATTAATTAAATATTATGAAACGCAAGATAGCAAAGATTTAAAAGAATGGCTTTATGAGACTAGTATTGATGGAATTAATCTTTAATATTTTCTTAATTAAACATAACCGATTAATGTGCTGGTTATGTTTTTTTGTAAAGAAAGTGTTTATTAATGGCAAAGTTTGCCAATATATGATAAACTTATTTTAAGAGTAACGATAGTTATTCTAGTAAAGAGAAAATGTTGTATTTAGAAAGAGGTAGATAATATGGGATTTATTAAAGCATTTTCAGGCGCTATTGGTGGCACTTTTGCTGATCAATGGGTAGATTTTTATAAACCAAGGACTGATATTTCAGCAACAGCTGCAGTTTTTAGTGCAGTACCACAATCACAAAATAATGGTCGTGGGGAGAACTATAAAGGTTCAGAAAACATTATTAGTAATGGTAGTAAGATTATTGTGCCAGAAGGAACAGCACTTGTTACTATGGAGCAAGGCCAAATTACTGGTTTAATTGCAGAACCTGGTGGATATGAATTTAGAAGTAATGATCCAAATTCAAAAAGTATATTTTCAGATGGTATTTTTGCATCCCTAGGAGCTAGTTTTGATAGATTTAAATTTGGTGGTCAACCAGGTACAGAACAACTTGCTTTTTATGTTAATTTAAAAGAAATACCTAATAATAAATTTGGGACTCAATCAGAAATTTATTGGGATGATGCTTTTTTAAATACACAAGTTGGCGCAATAACAAGAGGTACTTATACTTTAAAGATTGTTGATCCAGTGTTATTTTTGAAAAACTTTGTACCAACTAAGTATCTAGTAGCAGGAGCTCCAGTATTTGATTTAGGCGATTTAGATAATGAAGCAGGAACACAACTTTTTAATGAAGTAGTTGGCACATTATCTGCAGCATTCGCTAATTATACAAATGATCCAAGTAAAGGAAATAGAATTTCTAAAATTCAAGCTGATCAAATTGGCTTTGCCCAAGCTATGAGTAGTGCCGTAGAAGAAGCTTATCAATGGCGTAGTACTCGTGGTATTGAAATTGTTAAGACAGCTATCTTAGCTATTGAATACGATGAAGACACTAAAGCATTACTTAGTGACGTTAAAAAAGCTGATGCTCTATCTGGAGCAAGAGGAAACTCATTTATGCAACAATCAGTGGCTCGTGGTATGGAAGCAGCAGGGTCAAATGGTGGTACTGGTATGGCTTTCATGGGAATGGGCATGAATGCAGCAAGTAATATGATGGGAAGCGTAAATAACGATGGCTCATCTGCAACCAATCCATTTATAAATGTTAATCAAAATCCGGCTCCAGTAGCACCGGCATCTGTTGCATCAGAACCAGTAGCCCAAAGTTCTGATGAAGTAACGGCCCAAGCAGCCCAACCAGAATCTTCTGTAAATGACCCTTATGTTGAACTTACTAAATTAAAAGGCCTTTTAGATAATGGTATTATTACTGAAGAAGATTTTAATGCTAAGAAAAAACAACTATTAGGATTATAAGATGAAGGAAGGTCAAGAAAACCTTTCCACAACAAACATGACTACTAATGAGCCTACAATCATCCAAACTGATGTAGGCTCTCATAATGGTCAAAATAAATGTCCAAAGTGTGGGGCAACCGAAATAGCTTTAAATCCAAATACTGGTTTGTTACGTTGTGAATTTTGTAGACATGAATTTGCAGCAGAAAAGGTAAGTGCTTTAGATAAAGATATTGATACTTTACAAGGTGAGTTTATGGGTTCAGGTACTAGTGATATAAAGGCTAGTACTAATGAATTTTTGACTTTTAAGTGTAGTAGTTGTGGGGCTGAGGTTGTAATAGATTCTAGTAGTGCGGCTAGTGCAAGATGCCACTGGTGCCGTAATGTTTTAAGTATAAATGAACAGATTCCAAATGGTATGATACCTGATGTCGTTTTACCATTTAACGTGCCAAAAGAAGAAGCTAAAAACTTAATAACTAAATTTGTTGGTAAAAGAAAGTTTTATGCTCATCCTAAGTTTAAACAAGAATTTAAAACTGATAATATTATGGGCGTTTATTTTCCATATCTGTTAGTTAGCATGAATGCTCATGATACACTTTTTGGTGAAGGTGAACACTTAGCTCGTAAATATACCCGTGGTAGTGGTGAAAATGCTAAGTATTATTATGATGCTGACGTTTATCAAGTAATGCGTGATTTTGATATATCTATTCATGGTTTAACTATTGAATCTAGTTTAGATAAATTAAATAAAAATAGCAATAAAACTAATAATATCATTAATGCTATTATGCCTTTTGATATTGAAAATTGTGTTAAATTTAATGCTAATTTTCTAAAAGGATATACTTCTGAAAAAAGAGATGCTAACATAAGTACAATTAAACCAATTGCTTATAAAGAAGCAAAAGACGTTTCTAAATTTGCTGTTAATGATACGCTAAACACTTATGATCGAGGTGTGGCTTGGAAGAGTGAAAATTTCACAGTTACAGGTGAACTTTGGCAGGCCGCTTATTTACCAGTTTGGCTATATAGTTATGTTGAACACAAAGGAAGTAATACACTAACACATTATGTAGTAGTTAATGCAAGAACAAAAGAAACAATGGGTAGTGTACCGATTCATATGCCTAAATTACTTGGAGTATCTTTTTTGGTAGAAATCCTTGGTATCTTAGCAATGCTAAATATCGATTTTGATTATAACTGGTTGTTTTTACTTTCTGGTATTATTTATTTTATTATAATATATTTAAGATATCGTAATACTGATGCCAGACATTCTTATGAAACAGAAACCAAAAGTAATGTCAGAAATCTAAATAAAAGTGATAAATATGTAACTAGAAGAACTGGTTTATCTAATCCTTATATAGAAGGGTGCAATAATAAAACAGTTAATAATTCTGTTACGTCTAATATAATTGATTCTTTTGCGAGTCAAAGTGTACTTACTAAAATAGTAAAAGATAGTATTGATGAAACGTTAAAAAAATAAAAAGAGGAGTTTAGAAATATATGTTATGTAATACGTGTGGGACACAGAACCCAGAGGGATCAAAATTCTGTATGAAATGTGGTAATGTTTTTACAAATGTAAATGCTAATCAAAGCTTAAATGATAATAATGTTAGTAATATGAATACTACTAATATGGGCGTTAATCCTAGTTATAATGGAATAAACCAAAATGCTCAATTTGAAAATACAATTAATCAAAATACTAATATGGCTAATCAAAATATAAATAATTCTTATAATTCTAATATAAATCAAGGAATGAATTATAATACTAATGTCGTGTCAAATAATGTTAATGCAACAGTTACTCAAACAAAAAGTGACCAAATTGGCACTTTAAATATATTTGCTTTTATAATAGCGATTATTTTGAAACCAATCAGTAGCTTTAAAGGGTCAGTACAAAAGTTAGAAAAGCAAAAAAATTCTGTTGTCTTAACAATTGTACTTGCAATAGTTATGATGATTGCTAATTTAGCTAAAACGGTTATTAATACCGTTAGAGAATATAATTATTTTAAAAGAACTTATTCTTGGAATTGGGATAATTTAAAAGATTTTAAATGGTTTAGTGTAATTGGTAAGAATTTTTTAATTTATTTGTGTGCATTTTTGATAATTGCTGGAGTCTTTTATTTAGTTAGTTTGATATTTAAAAAGACTTTACCTTACTTAAAATCTTTAGCAATTGTAGTCTCAGCTTTCATTCCTGGGGTAATTGGCGGAATGATTGTTGGTCCATTACTAAGTTTTATTTATACACCACTTAGTGTACTTATAATTGCTTTATCAATTGTTTATTCAATAATAATTTTATATGAACTTATTAATGATGAATTAAAGTTAGATAGTGATCAAAAAGTATACTTTAATATAGTATGCTATGGTGTAATAATGGTAATTGGTTACTTTGTTTTTACTAAATTAATTGCTAGTAATTTAAACAATCCTTTAAAGGTTATTAACGATTATAAAGATATAAGTAATTATTTTAAATAATGAATAAATAGCAACGGTTCCGTTGCTATTTATTAAAAAGGGAGTGAGTAGTGTGTATTGTCCAAAATGTGGTAATAAATTGCAAGAAAATCAATGCTTTTGCAATAATTGTGGATATAAATTAGAAAATAATAATATTGATATAATAAATGAAAATAATAGTAATTTCACAGAAGAAATTAATCAAAAAATATTTAAAGCGACTGCCTCAGTTAAAGCTTTAATTTCTAAATATAAAAAACAATTAACATTTGGTAGTGGTATTTTAATTTGTTTAGCATTTATATATGTAGCTTATGGATTATTATTTGGTTATACTAAATTAAAATGGAATGATGAATATAAAGATTTATCACTTGATTTAGTAACACAAAGTAATGTTAAGTTAGGTTTTTTATTCGATGATGATAAAAGCATAAACAAATTAAAAATTGAAAGTACCTGTGGGGATTATGAACTTAAAAATAAAGAAATTAGTTGGAATTTAACTGATTCTTTAGGAAAATGTTCCATTAATATTTCTTATAAATTAAGGAAAATAACAAAAAGGTATAATGTAGTTGACCCATATGCAGAAGACCATGAACTTTATTTAGATGCCGATGAAATAAAGTATGAAGATGGGATAGACAGTGATGAAGATGGCTTATCTAATATTTTAGAAAAAGAATTAGGAACAAATCCTTTACTTAGTGATAGTGATATGGATGGACTAAGTGATTATGACGAAACAAAAGTTTATAAAACTGACCCATTACAAGCAGACACTGATGGTGATGGAGTTAATGATTATGATGAAATACAACTTGGACTAGACCCTTTAAAAGAATGTTCTTTTGCCGATAATGTAAAAGATGATGAGAGAACTTTAAGTTACAATCTTACTGAAAAAAATGTTAAAATGAGTTTGACTGGCAAAAAAAATATAGCAGATACCTCGGTTACTATTTATAAAACTAATGCTTTTGATAAATTGGCTGTATTAAATAATGTTTATAATTTTTATACTGATGGAGTTTTAGATGAAGCAGTGGTAGAAATATCGTATGATCTAGCCAGTCTAGAAGAAAAAAGTATCAGTGAAGATGAATTAGCCTTATTTTATTTTAATGATGAAACAAAGAAATTAGAACTTGTTAGTTCTTCGGTAGATAAAGAAAAAAAAGTAGTTAAAGCAGCTTTGAACCACTTTTCTAAGTATGTACTTGGCAATAAAAATCTTAATCAAGTAAATAATGATACTAATATTATGTTTGCCATAGATAATTCTATATCAATGTATACAACAGAACAAATGACTGAGGCTGGGTATAGCTTATCTACTGGAGCTTTAGGTAATGATAAAAACTTTAAAAGACTTACTCTTACTAATAAAATGATAGGTATGTTTAATGGTGGTTATAAATTTAGTGTAGCTGAATTTTCAGGCAATTTTGTGCAAATAAATACGTTTACAACTGCATCAGATGTGGCAATAGACGCGGTTAACAGTATGAAAAGTTATTGGCATAGTAATTCTCGTGGGACGGATATTATAACGGCTTTAAATAGTGGTATTTCTAAATTTACAAAAGTTGATGATAACAATTACTTAATAATCCTTACTGACGGAAAAAATACTGAAGGTTCGCTAGCACTAGCTAAGGAAGATATTTTAAAGAATGCCAAAAAAAGCAATGTTAAAGTATGTGCAATTGGTTTAGGCGACAATATTGATACAGATGCATTAGAGTATATTGCTAATAATAGTGGGTGTGCGTATTATAATGCTACTGATGATAAAGCTTTAGATGAAATTTATGCGATTGTTGGGAAGAATATTAATTATAATTTAGAAGACGTTGATGGTGATGGTACTATTGATGGAACTAATATTGCTGATAGTGGGTTTGTTGTTTCTAGAGATGGTTTTTCTTTTAGTAATTATGGCACTAATTTATCAGACGGTGGTCATTGTTATGGGATGGCTACAGTAGCTGAACTTTATTATACTAAAAAATTGCCATTGCAAATGGAAGCTAAAACTATAAAACACTTAGAAGAAGATTATAATGTTTATGGCTATGATTTAAGTAAAACTTATTTTAAAAACTACAATAATTTATATGATTATAAGCTTAAAACAAATATTTTAAAATATACTTTTGGTTATGAGACTTTTGATGAAGAACAACCAAGTGATTTATATAGTCTTTCTGGCGATACTTTAGCGTATAGCAAAACGTATAAAAATGAACTTAATGATTCTAAATTATACGATTTTATTACTTATAAAAGTACTTTAGATAAAAAAACTCAATTAGAAAGATGGGGCGTTAATTACACAACTGCTGAAAGAGTTTTGTTAAATGAAGATAAAATGCAATCTAGTAGTGTAATTAATAATCAAGATAAACAAATCTTAAATGCTATTTATTCTTCCTTTGTTAAACAATTTGAAACAGAATTTTATTCATCGTCTTCTAATTTCTTATCATGGCTTAGAAATGTTTTGAAAGTGCAAATGACTGTAAAATTGGATTCAAATGCTTTTATTGAAATGTTAAAAGAAAGATTAAATGATGGGGATGCGCCAGTTATTGCTTCTGATTTTAATGGGGGAGCACATGCTATAAATGCAATTAGTCTTGTTCAAGATATAGATGATGCCAACCATTACTATCTTGGTGTTTATGATAATAATGCTCCAGGCGAAAAAAGATATGTTGATATAAAATGCAATAAAAATTCTTGTGTTACAATGGCTAATAAATACTATTCAAAAAGTAATCAACCAATTATGATTAATTTTTCATTAGAAGATGATTTGAAATATTTCGAAGATTAATGTTATATGCTTGAGAGGAGAGGTTTATATGATATGTCCAAAAAGAAAGGAGTGGTGTTATGCGTAGCAATTTGTTTATTAGATTTTTAATAAGTTTACCAGTTATTTTGATAACTTTGTACTTTATTCCTTTTCTAGGAGTTTGCCTTTGTATTTTAAAGTTGTTTACAGATTACTCTAAAAACAAGAAAATAATGTCTGTTTGTTTTATAGTACTTGGCATATTTATCTTTGTTCCAAGAATTATTTATTTAATTCCTAATTTAAAGAGTACTATTCCTGATTTAGAATTATTTTTAAATCATGATATATACTTAAATGGTTTAGTACCATATGGCAAAAGGCTAATAATATTAGGTGTTATTTTCTACATTGTAAGTTATATAATATCTTATATAAGTATTAAGAGTTATAGTGCTTTAAATAAATATATGACTAAGCAAATTAATAGGGATAATGAAATAAGAAAAGAAAATGATTTAGTAATGCAAGAGAAAAGAGAAAAAGCCAAAAACATAAAAGTTATTAAGTGTCCTTATTGTGGCGCTGATAACACTTTAACTAGTACAACTGGTGTATGTGCTTTTTGCAGAAAAAGTTTAAATAATAAGTAAAAGAATATAATTGGTATTTTATACTTTATATTCTTTTTTTATGTTATTAATCAATGTTTCATTCCAAAAAAACTCCACTTTGGAGTTTTTTTAAAATGGGATACTTGTAATATTAAATATTTAGAGATTAGTGATAATATGTAAATGAAATATTTTGGCTTGTTTTAAAGATAAAGAATTGGTAAAATATAGTTTGTTAGATGGAGTGGTTGTATGAAATTACCTAATTTAGAAAAAGCAAAAATAAGAACAAATAGTAAAACAAAAACCGAAGAGATTAAGTATTTTGATAGTGATAAGTTTGCCGGTAAAAAATATTTTATTAGAACTTATGGTTGTCAGATGAATACACATGATTCAGAACAAATCGTAGCTATATTAAAAAACTTTAAGATGGAAGAGACAAGTACTTTGGAAGAAGCAGATGTTATTGTTTTAAATACATGTGCTATAAGAGAAAATGTTCATGATAAAGTGTTTGGCTATTTAGGCAGAATTAAACATTTAAAAAGAGAAAAACCTGATATCATCGTGGCTATTGGCGGTTGCATGAGTCAAGAAGAAAATGTGGCCGAAGAGATACTTAAGAAACACCCTTATGTTAATATAGTGTTTGGTACCCATAATATTCATGAACTTGCTAATTATCTAGTTAATGCTAGTAATGATTCACAAGATATTGAGGTTGAAAGTATAGAAGGAGTAGTCTTAGAAAATACCCACTATGAAAGAGATTCTAAAATAACAGCTTGGGTAAACATTATATATGGCTGTGATAAGTTCTGTACATATTGCATTGTTCCTTATACAAGAGGAAAAGAACGTTCAAGAAAAATGGAAGCTATCTTAAACGAAATAACTGATTTAAAAAATAAAGGCTATCAAGAGGTTACCTTACTTGGTCAAAACGTTAATGCCTATGGCCATGATTTAGATGAAAACATTGAATTTGGCGATTTACTAGAACAAGTAGCTCTTACTGGTATACCAAGAGTTAGGTTTGTAACTAGTCATCCATGGAACTTTACAGATAAGATGATTGATGTGATAAGTAAATATGATAATGTTATGCCTTATATTCATTTACCTTTACAAAGCGGTTCTTCAAGAATTTTAAGATTAATGGGTAGACGTTATACTAAGGAAGAATATTTAAGTCTTTATAAGAAAATGAAGAGTCGTATTCCAGGTGTTGCTATTACAACTGATATAATTGTTGGTTTTCCTGGTGAAACAGAAGAAGACTTTAAAGAAACATTAGAAGTAGTAGACGAATGCAAATTTGATGGAGCTTACACATTTATCTTTAGTCCAAGAGAAGGAACTCCTGCTAGTAAGATGCGTGATGATACACCTTTAAGTGTTAAAGAAGAAAGATTACATATTCTAAATGAAAAAATTAATAAATATTCCAAAATACATAATGAAGAATATGTTGGTAAAATAGTACCGGTTTTAATACTTGGTAAAAGTGACAAAGATAAAGAAAAAGTATATGGTTATACTGATACGATGAAACTTGTTAATGTTGTAGCAAGAGAAGATTCTATTGGCAAGATAGTACCAGTTTTAATAACCGAGGCTAAAAGTTTCAGTTTAGATGGTAAAATAAATGAATAATAGAGATTTAGAAGTATGGGTTGAAGAAGCTGATGATTTAATCGAAATTCATGAATATGAGAAATCTAATGCTCTATTAGACGAATACATAAAAGAAGCTTTAAAAGACACTGAAAATAATCAGCCTTTTCTATGTTTTAGAGATTTTATCGAATACTACGCTTATTTTAGGAAAGATTTTTTGATTACTAAGGAAGATGTTATTTGGAGTCCAAGAGTCCTTGATAGGGCATATTTAATGAAAGCCTATATTAACAATGAAAATGGCGAATTTAAAGAAGCCCTTATAAATATTAATAATGCGTATAGTTATAATCCTTTTAATACTAACACCTTATTTGAAAAAGCTGAAACTCATAAACTAATGGGTGATTATAGTAAAATGTTAAATACTATAAAATATACTTATGATTTTATATATAATGCTTTTGACCTAAGAAGATACTATATGTACTATGGGTTATATTATCAAATACTTGGTAAAGTAAAGGTAGCATATGCATTATATAAACTAGCCCTTTTTTATGATAAAGAAGATGAACTTAGTAAAAATGAAATAGATTTCTTAGAGCAAAAATATAAACGGGTTAAATGGCCTACAAGTACGAAAGACATAAAAAAAATAATTACTAAAGAAAATATTAAAATTGGTATTAAAGAAGAAAATAAAAAATTTTTATATGAATTATCTATGATTAAAGAAATTAAAGAAAATAAAGAAATGTTTGCCTATTTAAAAAGCATTAGAAAAGATATCAATAAACAAGTTGTTTAAGATATCTTTTTTCTTGTTAATAAATTAATAATAAAAAATAAACTAATAAATCCTAAAAAAATATACATTAAAATATAATATATTTTTAATTCTTCGATATAGTGAGTACTTTCCAAAAGAGAGAATAAATAAAGAAGAATTAGACTAATAATAAATAAATAGTCCTTATTTTTAAATTGTAGATTTTCTTTTAAATTATAACCGCATAAAGACAATAGAATAAATAAACTAAAAAGCCAAGTAATAGATATTATATTTTCAACTTTTTCCATAAAATTAAAAATATCTATTTCCTTTAAGAGCATATATTCTGGGTAACGATAGATACTTATTAAGTTAGGTCCAAGAGTAGTTATAATAAAGAAACAAGTAATAGTTAAAAGAATTTGACATACTAAAAACTTAACTTTTAACTTATTTTTATCTAAAGGAATATTTAAAAGAAGAAAGTAAGGAGCACTAGAATACATGGCAACTAAAAGACTCCCTTTTAATATATCAATTGTATTTGTTTTAAATATAGGTGTTAAATAATCTAATTTAATGTTTTTAAGTAGACCAAAGTAAGTTAATAATATTAAAAATAGAGCGATAGGGACTAAAGATTCGGCTAGTAAACCAATAGTTTTAACCCCATGTTTACTTATTTTATATATTAAAAAGGGAATAGGTAGTCCTAAAAACCAAATAGGTGTTTTAAGTAAAAAGAAACTAGAAGCAAACGTTTGAAAGATAAAGACTATTTGACTATATAAAAATAAACTAAAGATAGTTATTAATATTCTATTTAAGACATTATTACTAACCCATTTTTCTTTTAAATATTCTAACCCCCAAATAATACCAAAACCTACTGTACCACCCAATATTAAACTAATTAAAGCATCAGTGTTTGTTATAGATAGTAAAAGTGAGTACCCAAACCCTAAATAAAAGCTTATCCCAATAAATAAAGATACTGCCCATGTTTTTGTATTATCCATTTGTTTTCACCTCAAATACTAAACCATTTTTATTTACATTCAAATTAATGTGTATTTTATTATCGTAAGTATACCAATTACTAAGTGTTTGTCTAGTTTGTTTGTAATAAATGTTTTGGATACCTAGTGGATCTACTTCATAACGTTTAATTTTATTTAAAAAATCATTATATTTTGTAGTTATTTCTGGAATAAATAAATCACTTATTCTTTGATAGTTATCAGGGTTTTTAAAATCAATGTTACAGTTATCTTCAATGATTCTTCCTGTTAAGTTAGAGGTAATATCTATTTCATTATCTATTTTAATTTTTGTTCCTTTATTTGCATATAAAGAAATAGTGATATAGTTTTCTTCATCACATTTAGTTTTGATAAGGTAGTTATTAGAATTATTATTTAAAATATTTAATAGTCCGGTTTCTTCTTTGTTAATTTTTGCAACAAGTTTATCTTTTTCAAATAATGCAACCCCATTTAAATAGATGTTTTCATTATCTTTAGTAACAATATTTAACACACCATCTATATGTTCATCCATTAATTTACTAATAAATTCTTCAAAAGTATCAGTATTAGATAGACTATAATTTTTATTACCAGTTTTAACCATATTTTCAATAACCTCAGAAATAATAGCCTCTTCTTTATTACTTGAAGAAAGTATTTCATTAGCAGTAGCACCTTCGGCAACACATAAATAAAAAGCATTATGAATCTCTGGATCTCTTATTATATAATCAACTGTTTCTTGCAATTTCTCATTAGCTATTTTTTCATCAATAATAATAGTTTTAATATGTGACATATTAGGAACAAGACTTAACTTTTCATTAGTGTCTATAACAGCCTCACCAAGACTATTACCCCTGCCACTTATATAATAACTTTTATTATCACTTTCTTCTTCACTAGACTTTTTAGTAGACAATATCTCATAAGTTACTTCATAATCATCTTTATAATCAATACTAATACCTGTAATAATTGCTAATTCGTTTAACTCTGAATAATCATAACAACCAGTTGATAATAAGATGATGATTAGCAAAATAATTGTTTTTATCATTAATTAAACCTTCTTTCTCGTGTTATATTTTTACTAGCAAGTAATTTACTTCTCTTAGTGTCTTTAGTAATATTCTTCTTTAATAATCCCTTAAATAAATAATCTTTTTTAAAAGGAGAAAGAGGATAAAAATAAGGCATTGAAAAAGTTTTAATATTAGTTATATGAATAATAAAATATATAAAAGCAAGAACTATCCCATATAAACCGTAGATAGTGGCAAGAAAAAGAAAGATAATTCTAAAGTGTCTAGCTGCTTGCACTAATTCTTGTTCAGTAAATAAAAGACTAGTAATAAATGTAAAAGCCACAACAATAATCATAATAGGGCTTACAAATCCTGCGTTTACCGCGGCTTCTCCTAGTATTAAAGCGCCAAGTATCGAAATCGCACTACCATAAGAGTTAGGAAACCTTATATCACTTTCCCTTAATATTTCATAAATAAATAACATAATAATAGCTTCAATAATACTTGGAAAAGGTACACTTGCTCGTTGTCTACTAAAGTTTATTAAAAGGGATGTAGGGATTGTCTCAGGATTATAATTAATTAAAGCAATATAAATAGCTGGTGTCATCATCGTAATAAAAAAACAAATAAATCTTACTATTTTTAAAAAGTTAATATTTTGTTCTTTAACATAGTTATCAGTTATAGGATTAACAAAGTCAGCAAAAAAAGCAGGCACAATTAAAGCAAAAGGAGACGTATCTACTAAAATAACTATTTTACCTTCTAATAAAGCGTTACAAGTATGATCAGGTCTTTCTGTCTTTAAAACAGTTGGAAAATGGGATTTATTGTTACTTTCTAAGAAAAGGGCAAGTTCTCCTGAATCTAAAATACCATCTATATCAATTTTATCAAGTTCATTTAAAACACTTTGGATTAATTCATCATCGGCAATATCCTCAAAATATAAAATGTTAGTCATAGTAAGGGTTTTACGCCCCAAGACTTTACTTTTGACTTTTAGAGTATGGCTTTTAATCCGTCTTTTTACTAAGCCAAGATTAATTTGAATATTTTCAGTAAAAGCATCTTTAGGACCAAACACGGCTTGTTGTGTTGTTGGTTCTGGGATTCCCCGGTTAATATCAGCTTTAGTTTCAACGGCTAAAATCTCATTATTTCTAATAATTATTGTAAACCCATTAGTAATATAAAACTCTATGTCATCTTCATTTTTTAAAATAACAGTATGTGGTGCCGGAATAGTACTTTGAAGTTTACTTAAACTAGCCCTTTTTAAAGCATTTAAAAGAGTAATATTCTTTAAAACATATTCATTTACTTTATCACTACCAGTAACACTTTCTAAGTAAATAACATAAATATCTTTAAATTTAGTAATATTAACCTTTTTAATTACTAAGTCTGTATTATCTATAAATTCTTTTTTTATCTTATTAACTATCTTATTTTCCATAACCTCACCATTTATAATATGGAATATAAAAAAATAATTATTCTTGATTTGACAATCATGTATTTTAGTAATAGAATATTTTTACGAAATGGGGGGTATTATGTTATATGAATTAGCGGATCTTTTAGAAAAATATATAAATGATGTAGGTAACGCCAATAAATTTGCTAATGAAATAGTTAAAATATTTTTAAAATATAATGATATATCTTCAATGATTAGTGATGTAAAAGTTATATCATCAGAAGCAAGCATAAATAACATAGCAACATATAATTATATAACTAAAGTAATAAGTCTCAATGCTAAATCTTGTTTACTATCTTATAAGAAAAATTCTAATCAAGATTTTAATACAACTAAATTTTATGTTACTATCATGAAGAGTGTTATCCATGAACTTATTCATGCCAAACAAAACTATATATTAAATACTCCTGATAATACTTTAGAGTATCAAATGCTTAAAAACTCATTATTTGTTTTAGATGATACTTACCTAGATCATCCTAAAAGAGAAGAATTACGTTTTTTCTATGAAATGTATCATGACTTTTTCCCTTTTGAACGAGACGCTATACTAAGTAGTCAAAAAATGATTTTAGAATGTATCCCTTTGATTGATAATAAATATATATTATTAAGTTTAAAAGAGGATATTTGTCGTTGTCTAAAGGGTTATGATAATAAAAAAAGCCCTATTGAAAGATTAATAACAGGTGTTAATCAAAATAGTAAATATGAAACTATGTTTAAATATACGACATTACCTTTCTATGCTAAAAAAGAGTCCCAAAGGAGTATTTTAAGTTTATCATATAGTACCGATGAAAGATATAGATGGGGTCTTTATTTAACACCATTAGAAAAATATGTCAAAAAGCGCCAAAACAACCTGTAAATCATTTTAACAAATAGAAAGGAATCTGTTTAATAATGGAAGAAATACGCAATATTTTTAATACTTATGCTCATAAAGAAAAAGACATTAAAGCCTTTATTTTAAATATTACTAAAATAATATTAAAAACTAATCAATTAACTAGTTACTTTGAGGGTTTTGGTAAACTATATGCTAAGAATGAAGAAATAGCTTATGATTATCAAAGAAGAAAGATCCTATTTAATCATGAACTTATAATTGATAATGCCATAAATTGTATGCGTTCCATCGAAATAAAGAGTAATGAATTATATCCTTTTTTATATGCTTATATCGCCGACATTCTATTTTTTAAATTTCAAGAAATGAAATCATTTTATGAACTAGAAAAAGGCCTAAGTAATCTAAATACTAATATCTTTCGTAGCTTAAATACTCAGGTTAATGATTTAAAAGTAGACGCATTTATCAAAGAGGATTTTCAAGAATTTTATAATAATATCTACGCTTTACATCCTGTAAATAGAAGCAATTTTTACTATTCTTTAGGACAAACATTAAAAATGCTTAAAGGTCTTGGTTATAACGATATTTTTTCTTTCTTCTATAATGATTATTATGACATATTAATAAATACATATGATAATGGTATTTCACCATTTGAAATAGTAATGCAACTTTATAACTATGAGACATATTCTAGTGATGCAATTAAAAACGATATAATAAAAAAAGAGTTTCTAGACTTTGAAGCCCTAGAGTTTTATGATGCAGATAAAAAAATTATGCTAAAAAAGATATTACAATATCCCTTAGAGACTAGATTTAAATACGGTTTACCTATAACTACTTTTGAAAGAGAAACACTAAAACTAAAGCTTACTTGTTTAGAAGAAATATAATATTGAATTATTAAAACATTCGTGATAATTTATTAGTAGGTGATTTTGTGAAAACAACAATAGAAAAGCTAAATTATGATGGCAAAGGTATTACTCGTAATAAAGGTATTGTTACATTTATTTCTAAGGTTTTACCGGATGAAGAAATAGAATATAAGATTTTAAAAGAAGATAAAAGATATAACATTGGCAAATGTTTAAAAATTATTTTCAAAAGTCCTAAAAGAATAGAAAGCTTATGTCCCTACTTTAATGACTGTGGGGGCTGTATATTTCAAAATGTTTCTTATAATGATTCACTCATGTATAAAAAAGATATTTTTATGGATCTGTTAAAAAGAAATAATATTGCTATAAAAGACTTAGATATTATTGGTTCTAGTAAACCCCTAGGTTATCGCAATAAAATAACTTTAAAAGTAGAAAATGGCTCATTTGGTTACTATGAAGAAGAAAGTCATACATTAGTTAATATTAATAAGTGCTTATTAGCTAAAGATAATATTAATACTCTACTAAAAGATTTAAAAGAATTTAATGTTTTAAATGGTAATATAACTATCAGGAGTAATTATAACGATGAATTATTAATAATTATTGAGTCTATTACCGAACCAATACCAAAAGAAGAAGTGATACATAAACATAAAATAGTTGGTATTATTTGGAATGATAAGTGTCTATATGGATCACCATTCTTTCTAGAAAGAACAGATAATTTAATATATAAAGTTCATTATAATGCTTTTTTTCAAGTTAATAATGATATTTCTTATAAGATTGGTGAATATATTAAACCTTATTTTAATAAAGAAGACATTGTATACGATTTGTACTGTGGGGTAGGATATTTTTCTTTGAAACTAGCAAGACTTGTAAACAAGGTTTATGGTATTGAGATTAACCCAAAAGCAATTATAGACGCTAAATATAACGCTGATTTAAATAACTTAAACAATTTATCTTTTCATGTTGGTAAAGTAGAGGATGTAATTGATAAAATAAATGGTCATGCAAATAAAGTTATAGTTGACCCACCAAGAGCCGGTTTAAATAAAAATGTTATTAAAACATTTTTACAAGAAGACTATGACGCCATAATCTATATATCTTGCAATAAACTAACACTTATAAGAGATTTAAAATTATTAGAAGAAAAATATATAATTGATAGTATTCGTCTTTTTGATATGTTTTGCTACACTAGTAGTGTTGAATGTGTTTGTGTATTAAGAAAATCTACTGAAAATAAAAAGGAAAAATAAAATAATTAATGAATATTTGGCGATGATATTTATGATGGTATATAACTTTATTTATGATTTTTTATCCTCCTTCACGCCATTTTTCTGTGATAGTGATATAATGAGTGTGCTAGGGGATAGTAGAGAAAAAGTTGCTAGAGATTTTACAAATGATGAACTCTTTAAATTTCTTTATGCCACAACAGAGGCTAATAAAAGAAGATTTGAATCTAAAAGTTTAAGAAGAGTATTTAATGAAAGGATATAAACATGGCAAAAAAAATAGATTTACATATTCATACAAATAAGTCAGATGGAAAATTAAGTCCAAAGGGTGTTATTGATGAGGCTGTAAAAAATAAGGTTTCAACAATAGCAATAGCAGATCATGATACGGTTGAAGCATATACTGATGAATTATTTAGTTATGCCAAAGAAAAAAATATTAACCTTATCAAAGCCGTTGAAATATCTACAAAGGCTAAAAAATGTGGCATTCATGTTCTTGGTTATAACATTGATATAAACAATGAAGAGTTTAGAAAAAGTTTATTTAAACTAAGAAATGCCCGACACGATTATTTACATAATGTAGCCGAAAAAATAAGTGCTTTAGGTTATGTGATTGATATAGAAAGCCTTGATAAAATTGATGCCGTTACAAAGGCTCATATTGCCTCAAATGTCGTCCTAAATCCTTTAAATGAAAAGCTATTAAAAGAAACGTTTGGTTATATTCCAAATAGAGGAGAATATATTGAAACGATAATGAATGAAGGATGCCCAGCTTATGTAAAAAAAGAAACTGTTACACCTGTTATGGCTGCAAAAATGATAAGAAATGCTGGCGGTAAAGTAGTACTTGCTCATCCTGTTGCATACACCTATGAAGATGGTTTAACAGAAGATGATATGTTAAGCTTAGTTAATGAAATGAATGCCGATGGTATTGAGGCTAATTATATTTATATTCATAGAAGTGATAATGATAAAAAGATTGATGACACTAAAAAATGGCTAAAATTTGCAGGAGAACACAATTTGTTTACAACAGTTGGATCAGACTTTCATTATGATGATGGAATAGTGCCATTAATTGGTCTTATTAATGAAAGCTTAAATTTAACCGATGACTATATTGAACAAGTATTAAGTAATTTAAATAACAAGTAATTTTTACAAAAGCTAGTGTTTAAACATTAGCTTTTAATCTTATATAGAATAAATTAAGTGATAAGTATAAAAAATTTATTATTTGTAATAGAAATAAAACACTAATTTTAATTAATTTACGTAGATTTGACCGTGCTAAGGCTATTACAAATATTATAAATATTTTAAAGTAATAACGTTAAAGAAAGAAATAGCGTTTAAAATGAATACGGACTAAACATTTGCCTATTCAAATGGAGTTATTATAAGTTTAGAATTTGGTATAGGTATATGTTTATCTATGAAGGTTATTGGTGATACCAATTTACTACAATAATATTAAATTATTATAAAAATTTGTGATATAATGCTAACATTACTAATGATTTGTTTCAAAAAACAAAGGAAAATAGAAAATGAGGTGAATAATATTGAAAAAAATAATATGGATATTTGGTCAGTCTGCGACTGGTAAGAAAACTTTAATAAATAAACTTTTAAAGCATGATGAAAGTACACTTGTGGATTTAGGACTTTCTGGCTCTAATATTTGGGCTTGTGAAGCCACGATTAATGATGATAAAAAAATAACGCCAAAAATTAATGATGTTTTTTTATATAACGACGTGAATCTTGAAAAAGATAACGCCTATTTTAACCAAAGAAAAGCCATTAATAGAAGATCTTGTATAATGACTGATACTGTAAGATTTATTAATGATAAAGATGCTGACGTTTTATTAATTAAGGGTCAAGATAATGATATTTGGCCCAATAGAGGTGATATTGTTAAAAACTTTTTACGGAACATTTGTTTACAAGATATTGAAATGGAAGTTTTTATATTATCTGTTTTAGATGATGAGGTTTGGAAGAAAAGAATTGTTAGTAAGAAATGGTTTCAAGATTTTAAAGAACAAGATTTTATTATGAAAAAAATGCTTATGGAACGTAAGAATAAAAGCCATGAAAAGAGAGTTATACAAGCTTTTGATGCGGCAAACATACCTATAAAAATCATAGATTCTAGTGGTAAACATTATGAAATCGTAGATGAATTAAATAAAACGAAAAGAGGGAAATTATGGGAAAAGTAGTAATACTAGGTGGTAATGCTAGAAGTGGCAAAACCACCTTAGCGTTTAAATTAGTAAAAAAAGGGTATAGCAGAATTTCTTTGGATAATTTAGAAACTTATATAACTAATGGGTTAAATATTGATTTTGATTCATACACTGCTGAAACAAAATTAAATTTTTTCAAAACAATTGTTGAAAATGCATATGGAGAAAGTAAAAATTATGATACTAATATTGTTATTGATATGTATGATTATTTGCCATGTGATCTTGAAAAAATTGATGGTATTGATAAGAGTAATGTTTACTTTTTAATTTATCCTAATAGTTCAAAGGAAGAAATAAAATATGGCGTTGTCCATTATGCCAAAAGTACTGATTGGATAGCCCAGGTAAATGAAAACTATTTGAATGAATGTGTCGATAGGTTTTATGAAAGAAACAAAATTGTTTTAGGACAATGTAAACAATATGGTTATAAATATGTTGATACAACCATAGGTGAAACAAGAAATAATATTTTAGAAACTTTAATTAATGAAATACATAAAAAATCTTAGTGTTTTATTATTTAATACAAAGGCAAGAGCATTCATGCATTCTTGTTTTTTTATGGATCTGATGCTAAAATTAACTATAACTTAGGGATAACTATGAAAATATTAGTAGTAGAAGATGAGTATCATTTAGGTGAAGCACCAAGTGATAATTCAAACATGCAAATAATTTTAATGCTATGCCCTCTATGCCAAATGAAATAGTAAAAGAATCTAAGATTGACAATATTTATATTATAATTTTCTATGTTGAAGCAATAGTATTATCTTTAATTGTTATGAATTTAATAATGTCTAAATTCAATGCTTTATCTTTAAAAGAAACATATAAAAATAAAGATAAAATTGTTATTTATGTCTTAGCAACTATTATTTTAAGTGGATTATTTACTTTTACAAGTTATAAAGTTACTAATACGTATATAAGGGCTGGTAATAAGACCATGAATGCCAATAAAGAAAATGTAAATTATACGGCATCTAATGAAATAACGGAAGATACTAGTGTAAGTGATACTAGTTATACCTCAAGTAATAGTGATGAAAATGCTTTAATTGTATTAGTATGAACTTGTCAAAAAAATACGGAAAGTCAAAACAAAAGAGATAAGTAGTGTTAATTAATAACATGCTTAGCTCTTTTTTTATTTACCAAAAGTTCAAATTCATAACCAAGATTTAAGAGCTTCATTATATCTTTTTGATTGTGATTGACTTTATAGATGACTTTTTTATTTCATTATTAAAATTAAGCCGTAAATCTTTAATCTTATTTATCTTTGGCCTCTTATCTAATTTTTAATTCTAAAACTAATGTGCCTTATTTAATTTTTATAGATAGAACTTTAATAGTAAATAGAATTGTGCCAAATATATGCCGATAAGTATGCCATAGTGTGCCGTTATATGGTATTTTAAGATACTTTGATAATTATCATAATTTGCTTTTTAATGCCTTATAACACAAATTAGGGGTGTAGTATAAAATACTAAACCATAATATATATCAAAAAAACAAAAAGACTAGCAAGCCTTTATTTCTACTAGTCTTTTAATAATCAAATTATGGTGGGCTGTTGGGGGCTCGAACCCCAGACCCACTGATTAAGAGTCAGTTGCTCTACCAACTGAGCTAACAGCCCAATAATTTTCAATTACTAACTAAGTTTAGCATAAAAAAATGAAAAATGGAAGACCTAAATTTTAAAGAATATGAAAAAAAGACCATTTTTGGTCTTAATTAGTAATTGTTTTTAAGTTAGCTACAAAATCATTCATTAAAGTAAAATATGTTTCATTATTTTTTCTATCATTTTCACTAAGTGTATTCATCATATTTACAACAATACTTTTACCACCATTCGAGGTAATCTCATTAATTGCGTCATTTGTTTTTTCATCGCTTTCTACTAATAAATATTTATAAGTGCCATTCTTAAAATTATTTTTTAAACTATTAAGTCCGGTTGTATTTGCTTGATAATCTTCTAGCGATATTACTTGAAAACCATAATTTTCTAAGAATTTAAATACATTAGATGAAACAACAATTGTATTTCTACCTTTTTTAGAAGCACTAGTAGCAATACTTCTTATAGTTGCGTCCATGATAGATAACTCTTCTTCTAGCTTTTTATAATTATTATTTATTTCTTCGTTAATATATTTAGTACCAATTTGTTCAATCAAGTTATCTCTTATATTAGTAGCAAGCATCAAATAATTACTTGGACTAAGCCAAAGTTCTTCGGTTCTATTGGTGTATTTTAAACTAAGAGCTGCGTCCATAACTTTTAATCTTTTATTAGTATTAAACAAGTCTTTAGCAATTTGTTTTTCATTAGTTGTACCATTATAAACAAAAATATCACCTTTACTATAAGTATCTTTTTGTTTATCTGTTAAAGTATATTCATTTACATTGGTCCCATCTGGGTAAATAGAGGTAACAGTAGAATGTTCTTTATAAAGACTAGATACAAGATATTCAATAGGATAGGAAGTAGCATATATCTCTAAATTTTCTGTTTTGTTACAACCACTTAATAAACATACCATACTAAAAAGTACTAAAATCTTACTAATTTTTTTCATAATTTTCCTTCTTTCTTACGGGATCATATCCATATTCACCAAAAGGGATACACCTTTTTATTCTTTTTAAACCAAGCATAACTCCTTTGCAAACCCCATATTCGTTAATAGATTCTTTCATATATTCACTACATGTTGGTGTAAAACGACACATGTAATGGGCATGCATTGGTGTTACTTGATAGAGATTAATAAAAAATATGATTACTTTTTTCATAACTCACCCTAAGAGTATTCTACTACAAAAATGTTTGCTTGTAAAACAATACTTTCTTTTGTATAATTATCTAGGAGGGATACTATGGATTTTGAAGAATTTTTTTTAAAAAGAGGTATTACGATTAAAAATAGAGATCGTATGACTATGGCTTTTACTCATTCATCTTATGCTAATGAACATAAGGCCGTTGATTATGAGCGTCTTGAATTTTTAGGTGATGCTGTTTTAGAGTTAGTAACAAGTGAATATTTTTATTTAAACACTAATTTAAAAGAAGGCGAGATGAGTAAGAAAAGAGCGAGTTTTGTATGTGAACATGCTCTTGCAACATATAGTAAAGAAATAGGTTTAAATAAATATATTCGAGTTGGTCATGGCCAACAAAACAATATAAATGACACGATTATTGCTGATGTATTTGAAAGTACTTTAGGGTCAATATATTTAGACTGTGGTTTTGCAGTAGCTAAAAAGTATGCGGAAGAAATAATCATTCCTTATATTAAAAAAGGTGTGTCATTTTTAGGCGATTACAAATCCCTTTTACAAGAATTAGTCCAAACAGATAAAGAAAGCCTTTCTTACGTAGTTGTGGGTGAAGAGGGACCAAGTCATGATAAAACATTTACCGTTAATGTAACAATTGATGGTATTGTCTATGGTACTGGTATTGGTAAAAGTAAAAAGGAAGCGGAACAAAAAGCCGCATTTGATGCGTATCAAAAAAGAGCGAGGTAATTATGAAATTAAAAAGTATTAGAGCGTTAGGTTTTAAATCCTTTGCTGATAAAATGGAAATGGAATTTAAAACACCAATAACAGCGATAGTTGGACCAAATGGTTCTGGTAAAAGTAATATAGTTGATGCGATAAGATGGGTTTTAGGTGAACAATCTGTTAAAAGTTTACGTGGTGGTGGAGCTATGAGTGACGTTATATTTGCTGGTAGTGAAACAAGAGCCCCTTTTAAAAGAGCAGAGGTTTCTTTAACATTTGATAATACATCCATGTTTTTAAATACCAGTCTTACCGAAGTTGAAGTAAAAAGAGTTTTATATTATACAGGTGAAAATGAATACTATATTAATAATACCAAAGTAAGATTAAAAGATATTACTAATCTTTTTTTAGATAGTGGTCTTGGAATGGATTCTTTTAATATTATTAGTCAAGGTAATATTGAGGCTATTGTTAATGCAAAACCTGTAGAAAGAAGATACATCCTAGAAAGTGCAGCTGGTGTTTTAAAATATCGTACTAGAAAAAATGAAAGTTTAAGAAAACTAGAAAAAACACGTGATAACTTAGAAAAAGTAGAACTTGTTATTGAAGAATTAAAAACGCAAGTCATACCCTTAAAAGAACAAAGTGAAGTTGCTAAAAAATATCTAGAATATAAGTCTGATCTAGAAAATAAAGAAATAGCTCTTACTACTTATGATATTACTAATTTAAATAAACGTTACGAAGAAATAGATAAGATAAAGGCTTCTTTAAATGAGAAAAAAGAACAAAGTGAACTAAAAAATACTAAAGAAATAACTTTGGTGGAACAATTAAAAACACGTATGATTCATGTGGAAGATGACATTAATAAATATAGTAATGATTTAATTTTAGTAAATGAAGAGTTAGCTAAGTTAAATGGTGAAAAAATGATGCTTCAAGAAAGACAAAGTTATGAAGTATCCCATGAAAAAGTTAATAACGAATACTTAAAACTACAAGAAGAAAAACTAAATATTTTAAAAAGGAAAGAAACTTTAGAGAGTGAACTTACTACCCTTACTAGTACTTTAAATAACTTAGAAAATAAAAAACGGGATATAGAAGAAAAAATAAGTATCTTTAATGTCAAATTTAACAGACACAAAAACGAAATGGAACGTTTGAATAGAGATATTTATAGTTTACAAAATAAAAAGGATATTTTAGAAAATAATATTTTAGAAGATGCCAGTGTGCCGTATGCCGTGAAAAATGTTTTATCCCATCCAAGACTAAAAGGCATTCATAATACAATTGGTAAACTTATTAATACTAAAGATATTTATTTAAATGCTATTGATGTTACCATGGGGGCTTCTAGTAACTTTATTGTTGTTGATAATGAATCCTGTGCTAAAGAGGCAATTAAATATTTAAAAGAACAAGGACTAGGTCGGGCAACATTTTTCCCTTTAAATGTTATTAAAGGTAAGGAAGTACCTAAAAGTGTTATTGATAGCTTAAAGAATGAAACAGGATTTATTGATGTTGCTAGTCATTTAGTGGAATTTGAGCCAACATATAAGGATATCATTGAAAATCAACTTGGTAATGTTTTAGTTGCTAAAGATATTGATGCCATGAATAGAATTGGTAAAAGTACGGGGTATCGGTATCGGGTTGTAACTCTTGATGGCGAAATTATGCATACAGGCGGTTCCTTAACCGGTGGTTCTTTAAAAAAACAAACTAGTACATTAAAATTAAAAAGCGATTTAAGAAAAACAGAAAAAGACTTAGAATTAGTAAAAGAAAATATGACTATTCTCCAAAAGAAAAATATAGATTTCTTAAAAGAACAAGAAGATAATAATACTATAAATGAAAATCTTACAAGAGAAATTATTTCTTTAAATGAAAAGATTAGTCAAAAGAAAATACTTGTTAATGATATTAAGAAAGAAGAAGAAAATATAAGTATTCGTTTAGATGGAGCCCAGTCTATCATTACTAATGATACTGAAAAACAAATGCTTAGCTTATTAAATAGTATTAAAGATAAAGAAATTATTAAAGAAAATTTAAATAATAAGTTAAGTGAGTTAAAAAGTACAAGAAGTGATATATCAAGTGAGATTAATGCGTTAGATAAAGAGATAAGTGAAAAAAATAGTGAATACCATAAGATATTAAATGAGATCCATGAGTATGAACTTGAGACTAGTAAGATGGATACAAAAATGGATTACTTATTAAATCTTTTAAATGAAACTTATCATATGACGTATGAACACGCTAAAAGAGAATATACACTTGATATTGCTAGTGATATTGCAAGAGAAAGTGTTAGTAGCTTAAGAAAGGCCATGAATCGCTTAGGTGACGTTAATATAGGTAGTATTAAAGAATATGAACGTGTTAATGAAAGATATACCTTTTTAACAAGTCAAAAAAATGATTTAGATACGTCTATTGCTGATTTATTAGAAATAATTAAAGAAATGGATGAAATCATGATTAACCGTTTAACCGAGGCTTATGAAAAAATTTCCGATGAGTTTGAACGGATATTTAAGAAAATGTTTAAAGGTGGCAGTGGTAAAATAAAACTTACTGACCCAGATAATATATTAGAAACCGGTATTGATATTATTGCTGAACCTCCTGGTAAAAAACTTAATCATATTGCTTTACTATCAGGTGGCGAAAAAACACTTACAGCTATATCCCTATTATTTGCTATTTTAAATGTTTATCCTGTACCTTTCTGTGTTTTAGATGAGGTTGAAGCGGCCCTAGATGAAGCAAACGTTGATACTTTTGGTAAATATTTACAAGAACAAGAAGACAAAAGTGAATTCATTTTAATAACCCATAAAAAAAGAACTATGGAATATGCGAAAACTCTATATGGTATAACTATGCAAGAACAAGGTGTATCCAAAATAGTTAAAGTTAAATTAGAAGATGGTGATTCTTTAAATGTTACATAATAAAAAGATTTTTATATTAGGTATGGCAAGAAGTGGCTTTGAAGTAGCAAAGTTAGTTGCCCCTGATAATACCATTTTAATAACTGATATGAAAGAAGCGTCTGGTAGTGATTTAAAAGTATTAAACGAATTAAACGTTACGTTTGTGTGCTCTAGTAATCAAGAAGAGCTATTAGATGAGACATTTGATTTAGTGATAAAAAATCCGGGTATTAGTGAAGATGTTGAAGTTATTAAAAAAGCCAAAACACTAGGCATTCCTGTTTTAAATGAGTTAGAAGTAAGTTTTCATTACTTGCCTAACTCTGTAAATCTTATTAGTGTAACGGGCTCTAATGGCAAAACGACAACAACAACATTAATTTATGAAATGCTAAAAAAAGATAATCTAAGAACATTTGTAGGTGGAAATATCGGTATTCCACTAGCTAGTTTTGTAAAAGATTGTAAGCCTGGTGATTTTGTTGTTTTAGAAGTAAGTGATCATCAATTAAAAAACACCTTGGAATTTAATAGTCATGTAACCGTTTTAACTAATATTTTTCCTGTTCATTTAGATTTCCATGGCGATTATGAAACTTATAAAAATACAAAGAAAAAAATCTTTATGAATCAAGGTAAGTATGATGTTGCTATTATTAACAAGGATAATGAAGAGGCAGTAAATCTAACAAAAGATATTAAAGGCATCAAAAAGTATTTTTCGCTCCAAAGTAAAAGTGATGCTTATTATGAAAATGGTGTCTTATATTATAATGGTAATGAAATTATGGCTACCAAAGATATAAAACTAATTGGTAATCATAACCTCGAAAATATTTTGGCCGCGATATGCGCTGTTAAAGAGTATGGAGTGAGTGATGAAGCAATTAGAAGAGTTCTATCAAGTTTTAAAGGTGTTCCTCATCGCATAGAATATGTAACGGATTTTTATAATGTGGCCTTTTATAACGATAGTAAATCAACTAATTGTGAAGCAACTATCACGGCTTTGTCATCTTTCAAAACACCAGTTATATTAATATTAGGTGGTTTAGATAGAGGACATAGTTTTGAACCTTTAAAGCCATATTTAAATAATGTTAAGTTTATTGCAGCCATTGGTGAAACAAAAGAAAGAATAAAAAAATTTTGTGATCAAGAACATATTGCGTGTGAAACGTATAACACTTTAAAAGAAGCCGTTATGGCAAGTTATGCTAAGGCTGTCGCATACGATACCATTTTACTTAGCCCTGCCTGTGCTTCATGGGATATGTATCCTTCTTTTGAAGTACGTGGGGATGAGTTTAAAAGTATTGTCAAAAGTTTAGAAAGTGAAGAATAATAATCTATGGATAAGGTGAGTAAACTTGTTTCACTAATAGAAAAAGATTATAGTAAGAAAACTTTAGATGATAATATAGAATTATTTCAGGAGTTCTATTATTCTAGTATGAGCATTAGTTTAGATGGCCCTGGAGTAATGACAATATTTAAGTATTTATTAAGTCTTGATTTAACAGATGACTTTGAACCAATGCCTTATTTGATTTCCAAAATTTTTAAAAGTTTTAATGATTATGAAATGATGTTAACCCAGTATTGCTATTTAAAAGATGCTAATCTTAATAGTGAATATGTTAAAAGCCTATTTTCTTTAATTAATGATTATTACTCTTTTAGAAAGTATGCCGAAAATGCTACACTTACCAAACTTATTGATGAACTTAATTTTACAAGAGATTATACTGGAAGCATGATGATTACTTTAAATGCTAGTTTCTTTGAGTTACCAGTGGATATGATTCAACAAATGTTTTTACTAATTAAAAACAATATATATTTGCAAGATATTATTAAAAAGGGCACAATGAATAAAAAAATGCTTGATCTAGAGTATATTCATGATTATTTAAATAGATTTTTATTTACTGCTGAATTTATGAATAAAGAAAATATCAATAATGATGAATTAATGATATCTTTAAAAGAGGGTAAAATAACTGATTATGAAACGTTACTTAAAATAACTAAAAAGTGTCCTATTGAGTATTTACTAAACGATGAAAAACAAGGTATATCTTCTTTTTTAGATATAGTTAATAAAGTATTAAAAGACCCTTATGAAAGAAAAATTGTTTTTAATACATTTTTAGGTAAACTAGGTATGATAGAAAATAATCGTTATTTACTTAATTTCATAATGAATGATGAAAGAGCTAAAAGTTATATAGAAAAAAATGATTATGATGAAATAATTTATATGGCTGCAAATTACGATCTAAATAATCTTGATTCTAAAACTTGTATGTTTCTTTTAGATAAAACTTTTTCCATAACTCTTTTGATTAATTTAAAGGAAAAATTAAAACAAAATATTTTTACTGAAGAAGAAAAAAAACGAATCCAAAAAGAAACAAAATGGATAAATGATTATAACTATTCATTTACAAAGTCAATAGAAATACTTGATAAAGTATTTAAAGATGATAAAAAAGATATTGATTATATGATGGTTTTTGGAGCATTAAAAAGCCTTGCTAAAACATTTATGGGTGAAGAAATTTATATTTATTTAACAGAAGATAATAATATCTATGGCAGAGCTTACCAAGAAAGTAAAAGTATTGTTTTAAATGTTTATAATATTAAAGATTTACTTGAGAAAAATAATTTAAATGAACAACCAGAAGTCTTACATATTATTACCACTCTTTATCATGAATGTAGACATCTAAAGCAAAAAACAATGATGACAAGTAATTTTGATGAAAATGTATATGAAATGTATAAAGAAGAAATTTTAATGAACTCTTTAGAAGGATATTATACTAATAATTATCGTGGTACTTATTGTGAAAAAGATGCAAGAATAACGGGTAATGAAGAACTAATTAATTTATTAGAAATTTATTTTCCTTATATGCAAAATGCTATTTTCTATTATAAAAAGCAAAATGAAAAAGAATATAATGAAATAATAACAAATAAAAAAACATTTGAACTTTCCGTGCCAGTTAGGGTAGATGAGGCAATTGAAAAGTTAGTTCAAGTCAACCCAGAATTATTAAATACTTACCATTGGCTTAAACATGAATATAATATTGATGGTACAAGAAAAGACGAAACTATGAAGCTACAGTAAATCTGTAGTTTTTTGGTTGAATTTTGATTGAATAAAGTATAATTTAATGCTACAATTTTATTGTAGAAAAGAGGTTAAATATGAAAGATAAGAAAACAATAATAATAGCTGTAGTAATTTTGTTATTAGCTATTATAGCAACTGTTGGTGCTAGTTACGCGTACTTTGCTACAGTAACAAAAACAACAGGTAATGATAAAAACTTAAATATCGTAACAGAAGATTTAGGTAACATTAAGTGGGAAGGGACAAAAGTCTACACAAGTGGTGACTTATTACCAGGTGAATGTGGTATCCAAACTTTTACTATTGAAAAGAATAGTGCATCAGGTAAAGGCATCTATGAAATAGATTTAAAAGGAATACTTGATGAATCTTTTGGAAGTGACGTTGAAATAACGCTTTATAAATCAACTGATCCAACTACTAACAACGTTACTATTAAAGAAGGTAATAGTACTATTAGTGGTGATACCACAAAGCAATACTACAAAGAAGATAGTGTAGTCTTAAATGGTGCACCAGAGAAAATATATGGAACAAAAGCTTTACAAAATAAAGATAAAATAATATTAGAACAAGCAGACTTTGATAATAGTACATTATCTAAAACTACATATTACTTAGTATATTGTTAT
>URPE01000013.1 GCA_900549625.1 uncultured Mycoplasmatota bacterium | reverse complement strand
AAAATCTAAATAAAAGAAAAAGTAGTTAAAAAATATCTTAACTACATTATACGAGGAGGTAAAAATGGCTAAAGTAATTATTGGAATTTTATTATATTTAATCTTAATTGTATTTATTATATTTCTTTATAAAAAGGGATATAAAAGTTACAAAGATGAATTTTCAAAGCTTTTATATTGTTTACTACTAAATTCAATAATATTTTTGTTAATAGTTTACTACTTAGATAGATTTAATGTTCCAAGTATGTTAGGCTACACCAAAAATACTAATTCTTCTGACTGGATTAATATATTAACAAATTCTTTCATTACGATAATTTCAACTATGCTTAGTTCTATAATTCTATTAAAAATTACCTTTAAACAACTTGAAGAAACACGTAAGGATAATATTGAATTAAATAATGAAAATCATAGAATTCAAAATGCACCTCTTTTAAAATACAATTTTACTTTAGAACATCTTGAAGGAGTAGTTACCGAAAATCAAAAATGGATATTAATTAACCAAAATGACATAAATCAGCACAAAGATGCATTGGAATTTGTTATATCAATAGGTAATATTGGTTTAAATACAGCTAGAAATGTAAATTTAACAATGGAGTCGTTATTATTTAATCAAAAAGAAATATTCGAAATGTTTAATCAAAGCAGTATCGAAAAAGATCAAATTATAAAAAAGGAAATAATAATTCCAAATGTTCAAGAAGGAACATATAAAATTTTCATAACAGTATTTTATCAAGATTTGTTAAAAAACTGGTATAAGCAGAAAATAGAATTAATAGTCTCAATGACTAACATCTTTGATTCAAGCGTAAGAAGCTATACCATAATAAATTCATTTAATGTTTATGAAGAAGAGCTAACAAAAGACATGCAAGAAATATTACCAAAAACCTAACCACCATCATTTACCAATATCTACCAGCATACTATTTCTAGTACCACTCAAACTAAACCTAGGTGATATCATGAAAAAATATCTTTTATGCCTAGGTTTTATTATGCTAGCTCTTCTAGTTATCTCCATTCCTAAAACCTATGGCCTAACATATCAAGAAGAAAACATCATAACCACCAGTAACGAACTTTTAAACTACATAAATGATCATAACCTCGTTAATATCAAAAAAATATGTACTTACGACTACTGTGATTACCTAAGAAGTACCAATACTACGCGGGCTATTGCTATCTTTAAAGAAAAAGCCCTTACATACATTGCCAAAGAAAAAAATGAAGAATCCGCTATTGAAGCTAGAGTAAAAGGTTTTCCTATCACTAAAATAGAACTATTTACTTAACTTACAACCTTGATAAATATCTCGCATCTTCATTTCTTTATCTATATCATTTAAAACACAAAATTTCTTTAATAACCATGTAGGCTCAATAAGGTCCTCCTTTTTAGGGTCTCCCGTAATTCGGTGAATAACCACGTGACTATCTAGATTAGCTAGTTGCTCACAAACAACATCGATATACTCCTCTTTAGTTAGAACATGAAACTTATTTTTCTCATAATACTTAGCTAAAGGCGTATCCATAAGAATGTGTAGCATATGTATTTTAATACCATCTATACCCAAATCATTTAAATAACGAACCGTTTCTACCATCATCTCTTTAGTTTCATTAGGAAGTCCATTTATAATATGTACAACGACATTTATATGTCTTTTTTTTAATTCTAAAACACAATCCCTAAAATTATCCAAACTATGTCCTCTTCTAATAAACTTTAAAGTATCCTCATGAATAGATTGTAGTCCTAACTCAATTGTTAAAAAAGTCTTCTTATTTAACTCTTCTAAATAATCCATAACCTTTGGACTAATCGCATCACTTCTAGTAGCAATATTAAGCCCAACCACATTAGGTAAACTAAGTATACATTCATAACTTTTCTTTAAAAAATCTAAAGGTGCATAAGTATTAGTCCCGGCTTGAAAATATCCAATATAATAAGCATCAGGCCATTTCTTTTCCATTCTTTCTTTAACCTCGTTAAACTGTGTTATCAAATCATCTTCCTTATTACCAGCAAAGTCCCCACTGCCATTCGAGCAAAAAATACAACCTTGACCATTCACCTTATTAGGGCAATCTAGCCCTAAATTAAGACTAACTTTAAAAACTTTCTTACCAAATTTCTTCTTATAAAAATAATTAAGTGTCTGATAACGTTTATTATCCATCGTATATAAAAACATATTCTTATATTCCTTCTTTCTTAAATATTTACTAGTATTATAGCAATTTAAAAAAACTTTGCAAAATAAATTTACTTTACTCTAATATTTTGGTAAAATTACTACATAAGAATAAAAAGAATAAAAGAGAGGTTGACCTTTTATGAAAAATAAAATAATGAATCAAATCGAACTACTATTAGAAATGTCTGGTACCAGTAATACCTATGAAACAATTAAAGAAGAACTAAGTTCTCTAGATATGGAAATAGATGGTTTAAAAGAAACACTAAAAAGATTAAAAAAAGAAAACTCTTTAAATGACTATTTTCTTCAAAATGAAAGAGTTATAGATGAAAATATCAAATTAGGTGTTGAAAATCGTATCAGATCTCTAAAAGAAGAACTAAATACTTTAGAAGAACAAATAGTAAAATACACAGAAAAAGAAAGTTCTATGCACCAAGAAATAGAAAATCTAAAACTAGAAAAAAGTCACTTAGAAGAATTTACATTTTCCATTGAAACAAAGGCTAAAACCATATCAAAAAGTGATTCGACTTACTCTTTTTATGATGAAATGCTAACTAAGGCTTGTGCTGATAAAGAAGAGTTACTATCTAAAATTACTCATGAAGAAGAACTTTATCATAACCTATTAAAAGAAATAGAAAGTCTTGGTACTAAAAAAGCTTCTCTTTTAAGTAAGTTAGAAGAAAATAACAAAGAACTAGAAAAAGTAAGCAACAGTCTTTTAAATAAACTTTCTTATGAAGATACCACACGTAAAAAACAAGATGAAAAATTAATAGATGAATATGCATCAAACTTAGAAGCTTTAGAAACTCATAAATTAAATCTTTTACAAGACCCTGCTTATCTTGCTCATGAAGCTAGTAACTACATTATAGATGGTAAAGAAGATAAGGCTTTAGAAATAGTAAAAGAATTAGTGGAAACTATAAACAATATGCCATATATGACAATGTCTTTAAATAACGTTGATGAACTACTAAAAACTAAAGAAAAAGAACGTGATGAGTTTGCTACTACGATTGATAAGAAAAATTATGAAACCAAAACACCAGTTGCTATTCAACAATGTCTTTCTCTTTTAAAAAGTGAAATAACTGATACAACTAATAAAATTAATGATGCTAAAAAAGAAATTAAAAACATTGATGAAAAGAAAATTCCTAATTTAGTTACTATGTTAGAAACTATCAAAAATGCTAAAAAAACTTTAGAAGAAGAAATTGCTACTTACCAAACGTGCCTAACTAAAAATCAAGAATACAAAACGCCTAAAAAACAAGCTATGTTAAAAAGTGCTTTAGTAAAAAAGGGCCAAGACTTAGACCAAACTAAAGAAATATATAATAAATTCATGCGTGAATTAGAAGACTTAGTAATCGCTTCTAAAAACATTGAAGCAGGAACACTAACAGCATTAAATAATAAAATGTCTAGTCTTACTAAAGAAAAAGAATCATTAGAAAAAAATCTTCTTTTAAGAGATAATACAGTTGATATATTAGAAATGCAAAAAGATAAAGACTTATTAAAAGCTTTAAATGATGAAACAGAAGTATTAAAAGAACGAAAGAAATATCCAAAAACAGCCAGTGAAATATATGATGAAATTGAAATGAATTTAGGTGCATCTAAAACCATTTTAGAAAGTCCAAGTTCTAACTCTTTAGATAAGTATCGCATCGACTCTTTTAATGATAGTGAAACAAGTACTGAAACAAAGACACCTGAATTATTTCCAGATACAGTCCCATTAACAACCCCAACAGTAGCGTTAGAAAGTAGTGAAGAACAAACTAAAACATTCCCACCTCGTGAACCCAAAAATACTACTGAACCCGAAATATTAAAAGTAATAGACATTGAACCACTTGAAAAAAAGACCTCTTTTAAAGCTGCACCACCAAAAAAAGAAGAACCAAAAAGTGATTTTGAAAACTTAGATGACTTTATGATTAATGACTTTTCTTCTGGTGACTACATAAGTTTTAATGATTTATTAAGTGATGGTGAAAAAGATGAAATGTAACAATATTATTACCCTTGAAAATAATGAAAAATACTTAACCTTAAATGAAGTAACGTACACAGAAAGTCATTATTTTCTAGTAATGGGTGTTGATGAAGAAAAAAATATTATTCCTGGTAAAGTAAATATCTTTAAAGAAATAAATAAAAATAATGAAATATATATTGAAATAATTAAAGATAGTGACTTAATAATGGAACTTACAAAAAAACTAAAAGAACAAATTTAGTTTTTTTTCTTGCAAATAAAAAAATAAATGTTATAATTAAATAGTAATCATTACTAGTTAGGAGATTATATGCGTAAATCAGTACAAAAAGAAACTATTTTAAAAATTATTGATGAATCAACTAGTCACTTAACCAGCAAAGGTGTTTATGAGAGTGTTAAAAAAACTATTCCAAATATTAGTCTAGGAACTGTTTACAGAAACTTAGAAAAACTAACAATGGAAAACAAAATAATCGCCCTAAATACCGCGGATGGCATTGTTCATTACGATAACAAAAGAAAAGTTCATCAACACTTTTACTGTGATAAATGTCATCAAATAAGTGATGTATTTTTGTCTATTGAATTACCAAATAGTCTAAAGGTTGGTAATGTGACTTCATATACTTTAATGTTTCATGGTATATGTAAGGATTGTTTAAGAAAGGATTGATTTTATGGAACTAAAAGGAAGCAAAACAGAAAAAAATTTAATGACTGCTTTTGCAGGAGAAAGCCAAGCACGAAACAAATACACTTTTTATGCAAGTAAAGCTCGTAAAGAAGGCTATGAACAAATAGCCGCTATCTTTGAAGAAACAGCTAATAATGAACGTGAACATGCTAAAATGTGGTTTAAAGAGCTAAATGGTGGGGTTATTCCTGACACTCTAACTAATTTACGTGATGCTGCTAATGGCGAAAACTATGAATGGACAGATATGTATAAAGAATTTGCCGAAACTGCCCGTGCTGAAGGTTTTGATGAAATTGCTCGTCTTTTTGAAGGTGTAGGCGAAATTGAACATCATCATGAAGAACGTTATTTAAAACTAGTTGGTAATATTGAAGATAATTTAGTATTCCAAAGAGGTGAGGATAAAGTTTGGATTTGTCGTAACTGTGGTCATATCACTGTTGGTAAGTCTGCTCCAAGTATTTGCCCAGTATGTGCTCACCCACAAAGTTTTATGGAATTAAAAGCAGAAAATTATTAACATTTTCTCTTTTT
The DNA here is from genome assembly GCA_900549625.1 of uncultured Mycoplasmatota bacterium. Lineage (GTDB taxonomy): Bacteria > Bacillota_I > Bacilli_A > RF39 > UBA660 > Ventrenecus. The sequence continues at coordinate 25,969 of URPE01000013.1, read as the reverse complement.
TCTACTCTAAATATTTGTTATACTTGTAAAAGAGAGTAGGGATAAAATGACTAAACTAGAAAGTAGAAAAGCGTTTGTTATAATTATTGGTACATTATTATTAAGTATCGTTATACTAGGTGGAGCATTAATACTATTTTTACCAAAGGAAAATAAGACAAGTACTAGACTTACGACTTGTCCAAATTTCATAAGTGACAAAGTAGTAGTTGGTTCTTCTATAAAAGAAAGTGAGGTATTTTTGCCTTTACTATGCAAGACAAATTCTAAAATAAAAAAAGTAACTGAACAATACTATGACTATAATGATGATTTAATTATTAAAGTAAAAGTACTAAATTCTATGCAAGATGGTTACTATGATTTAAAAGACCACTACGTAGGTAGTAAAAATAGCGAATTAGAAAGTCTTCTAAATTCAGGAGATACATATACTTATCGCTATACTAAAAATAATGATAAGTTAGTTCTTTCTAAAATAGAGCTTGAATAACAAAGGAGACTCCAAATGATTCTATCAAAAAACAATATTCTCTATTATGACTACAAAAATAATATCCGATTTATTGTTAAAGAATACTTTTCTAACTTTAGCCCAAAAGTTAAATCTTTAGAAGAAGCGATTAATAAAATAAACGAATACTTTTACATATACAATGATTTTAATAAATATGGTATAACTACAAATAAATTAGGAAATAGTGAGGATATTTTGTATTGTGATAAAACTTATAACGAATTTGAAAGTAAGTTTGCAACATTAATATTATCAATTTTAAATTCCTATAATCCAGAAAAATTTATTAATGCAAAATATTATCAATTATTAAAAAACTATCAAAAAGGCATTATTAATACAGACAAAATGGCAAAAATTTATTATGAATTTAGTAAGTGTACAAACGAGCACGAATTTCCATTTTCTAAAATATTAGACTATCTAAATGAAAGAAAAAATACACTTAAGAATACAGAGTACATATCATATAGTAATTATATTAAAAAGAAAATAGGTATAAATAATGATTTCATAGATACCATAATCAAAGATAATATAGTTCCTTTAAAAATAGTAACAATAAGTGAAGAAAAAATTGAATATAATTTGAGTGCTGCTAAAAACATTATATACGAAATATTAAAAGACTACTACGATATCAATATATTAACTAAACTATTAGATAGCATTTACATTTCAACTACAAGAAGTGGTACTGTTGTTGCATATGGTGAAATACCAATAATTAATATTTATAGCGATAATAAATCCGTAGATATAATAGTTTTGGCCCATGAATTAGGGCACGCATACCACTACTATTGTAACGAAGAAAATGAAATAGAAAATTTTGACAGTCGTTCTGATTTTAGTGAAGCATTCGCCATTGCTACTCAGTTAATAGTCGCGGACAATTTAAGATTGAAAAATGCAATTATTAGAGATTACAATAACTTTTACTGCGATGCCTTATATAGCCTTAAAATGGCACTTTATATTGAAGAACACCAAAAAGAATTAACTGAAACAATGTTAAAAGAAAAATTTAAAGATTACAAAAACTATTATCGATTTATATTAGATAATTTTTATGATTACTATTATTTTATTGGCTTTATTGCTGGCAATATACTTAGTAAGAAAATTGTTGCTAACAAATATTCAAAAGAAACTTTAAAACAAAAACTAGGCTTTAACTCTAATAGCAGTTTAATTGAAATCTTTAAGTTATTTGATATAAATATTGCTAAAGAAAAAGATTTAATAAAATATATTCAATTTATTAACGAATATTATCAAAACCTAGTTTGCAATTAATATCATATTAATAAAAAGAACAAATGTAATAAGGAAAAACATTGAAATTCCCTTGACTATTAGCTTTTATAAGTGCTAAAATTAACCTTAAGAAACGAAGAACATATCTAAGTAGTTTTTGAGTTACCTTTTAGAGAGAGAGTACAATATGCTGCAAGTACTCTTAAGAACATTTAAAAACGAATTTCAATATGGGAGTTTCAATTCGTAATTCATGCGTTAAAGAAAAAAGTGCTAGTAATCCTAGAATTTGGGTGGTACCGCGGACTAGTCCGTCCCATATTTTAGGATTTTTTTATGTTTTAGGAGGTTTTATGCGAAAAATTTATACACGATACATATTTGATATTGATTATACTCTTTTATGCCCTAATTGGACACCTGGTAACGAATACTTAAAACAAAATCTAAATATAGATAAAGAATCATTAAAGAAAATATATTCCTATATAACAGAATATGAAGAAAAAGTTCCCTTTTTAACACCTGATGGCCTAGTTAATTATTTTAATCAAAAAGGTATACCTATGACTGAAGATATACTAGATGGTTGGCTTATTAAAAATCAAAATATGACTATGGTTTATGAAGGAGTAAGAGAACTATTAGTTGCTTTAAAAAGTCATAACAAACAAATATCAGTTGTTAGTGATTGGTTCAGAAAGTGTCAGTATAAAAGACTAGAAAAAGCTGGACTTCTAAGTTATATTGACACATTTGTCTTTGGTGATACGGCTTTAAAGCCAAACAAAGAGGCTTATGAAAAAGCCCTAATGTATACCCCTAAAGAACAATGTTTATTTATTGGTGATAATTACCAAAAAGATATTGAAGGCCCAAAGGCATTTGGCTTAGACGCGGTTCAAGTAACTGATGAAAATAGACATTACATGTATAGAAAGTTGAGAAAAGAAATATGAATGAATTAAAAAAAGAAATAACTTCTTCACTTAATGAGGCATCATCAATAAGTGATCTAGAAGAATTAAAAATAAAATATATGGGCAAAAAAGGCTCTATAAGTGAACTATCTAGTAAAATAAAAGACATTCCTATAGAAGAAAGAAAAAACTATGGTAAAGAAGTAAATGAAGTTAAAGAGTTATTTAATAATCTCTATAATACTAAAAAATCTTTCTTTGAAGAACAACTGTTAAATGAAAAACTAAATAATGAGGCTATAGACGTTACCATGCCAGCGACAACTATTATAGAAGGTTCACCTAATATCCTAGAGAAATTAATCGAAGAGGTTGAAAGTCTTTTCATTAGTATGGGTTATGATATTGTTGATGGCCCTGAAATAGAAGAAGATAAATATAACTTTGAATTATTAAATATACCCAAAGGTCATGCAGCGAGAGATGCCCAAGACACATTTTACTTAGAAGGAGAAGAAATTCTTTTACGTAGTCAAACATCTCCTATGCAAATAAGAACAATGGAAAAATACCATGGTGAAAAACCAGTACGTATGATTTGTCCAGGTAAAACCTACCGCCGTGATGATGATGATGCGACCCACTCTCATCAGTTTACCCAAATAGAAGGTTTATTAGTTGATAAAAATATTCATTTAACCGATTTAAAAGGAACATTTGCTGTTGTTGCAAGACACCTATTTGGTAACAATACTAAAGTAAGAGTAAGACCAAGTTACTATCAATTTACCGAGCCATCTGTTGAACTTGATATGAGTTGCTTTAAATGTGGTGGAAAAGGTTGTAATATTTGTAAAAATACCGGTTGGATTACTGTTGCCGGTGGGGGTATGGTTCATCCAAATGTCTTAAAAAATGGTGGGTTTGATCCTAAAGAATGGAGTGGTTTTGCCTTTGGCTTTGGGGCTGATAGGCTTGCTATGTTAAAATATGGCATCACGGATATAAGAGCTTTTTACTTAACCGACTTAAGATGCAGTAGTGAATTTGATAGAAAGGATAAAGACAATGATTAGTTTAGAATGGGTAAGTGATTATATAGATATATCAGGCCTTGATTACCACGAACTTGCAAAAAAAATAACTGAAGCTGGTATTAATATTGAAAAAGTAATCACTAATAAAATTGATAATTTAGTAATAGGTGAAGTCACAAAATGTGAAAGTATTCCAAATACGCATTTACATGTTTGTCTTGTTGATATTAAAACTGAAAAATTACAAATTGTCTGCGGTGCTCCAAATATAAGAGAACAAATGAAAGTAATCGTAGCCAAAGATGGGGCTATCTTACCAGGTGGTATAGAGATTAAAAAAAGTATTATTCATAATACAGAATCTAATGGTATGCTATGTGCCTTATTTGAATTAGGCTTAGAAGAAAAAAATGAAAGTACCATAGCTAAAGGAATATATGAGGTTCCAAATACTGCCCAAGTAGGAGCTCCTGCTATGGAATCCCTAAACCTATTAAGTACCGTTTATGAATTAGATATCCATAAGCATCGTAATAACGATTGTTACTATCACATTGGTTTTGCTTATGAAATCGCATCTATCCTAAATAAAAAAGTAACTTTACCAAGTGTAACTTATAAAGAAGTAGAAGATGATGTAAATAATCATATCAAATTAAATGTAAAAACTACTAAATGTCCTTACTATTTAGGCAAAATGGCTACTAATATTAAAGTTAAAGAATCACCTGATTTTATCAAAAAAAGATTACATGCAGTTGGTATGCGTTCCATTAACAATGTCGTAGATATTTCTAACTATGTTATGCTTGAATTTGGACAGCCTCTTCATTTCTTTGATAAAGATTTACTAGGCGATAACGTCATCGTAAGAGACGCTACTGAATATGAAGAACTAACTACACTTGATAACACCAAAAGAGTCCTAAATAACAGTGATATAGTAATTGCAAATAACGCGGGTCCTGTCTGTGTCGCTGGTGTTATGGGTGGACTTAATACTGAGGTTACTACTAATACTAAAAATATATTTATTGAAAGTGCTATATTTGATTCTGTAAGTATTAGAAATACAGCCCAAAAACTAAATCTAAAAAGTGAAGCCTCTATAAGATATGGTAAAGGTCTTTCTTACGAATATACTTGTCTTGCTATCCAAAGAGCGTGCCATCTATTAGAAAAGTATGCCGATGCCACAATCATAAGTGGAACCATAGTCCATGATAAGATAGATAAAACACCTAAAATAGTTAAATTTAAAGCAGACGAAATAAATAACTTACTAGGTATAAATATTAGTACCAAAGATATGGAATATGAACTAAATAGATTATACTTTCCATACACTTTAGATAAAGATGAATTTACAGTTACCATTCCTAAAAGAAGATTAGATATTGATCCATATGTTAATGACTTAGCTGAAGAAATAGGACGTCTTTATGGTTATCAAAATCTAACTGAAACTATGCCGGTTGTAAGTATTAGACAAGGTAAATATCAAAAAGACATTCTCTATAAAAGATTAATTAGTAAAAGACTAAGAAGTCTAGGATTAAATGAAACAAAAACTTATACCTTAACTTCACCAGTCATGGCTAGTCTATTTAACTATGATAATAAAAAACAAAAGACTTTACCAAATCCTATGAGCACTGATAAGTCTGTAATAAGAACAAGCATTCTTCCATCTCTATTAAATATCTATGAATACAATAAAGCTCGTAAAGTTGAAAATATCTTCCTTTACGAAATAAGTAAAACCTATGATGAAAATTACAAAGAAGAATATAAAGTTGCCGGTTTATTAAAAGGAACATTCTTAAATAATCCATGGCAAGGTAGTAAAAATGTTGACTTTTACTATGTTAAAGGTATTGTTGAAAACTTACTTAACTATCTAGGTTTTAATAATCGCTACCAAATAGTAGCTAGTACGGCACCTAATTTCCATCCTGGTATAACGGCAAGCATCTTACTTGATAATGAGGTAGTTGGTGTTATAGGAAGAATTCATCCAAGTACCAATAAAGATGAAATTTATTTATTTGAATTATCAATGAATAAACTAATGCAAGACATAGAAAAAATAACTTATACTGAACCACCTAAATATCCAAGTATAACTAAAGATATGGCTTTCATCGTTTCAAAGAATATCACGAGTGACGAGGTTAAAAGTGTTATAATATCATCTGGTGGCGAGAATTTAAAAGATTGCACGTTATTTGATATTTATGTTGGCGATAATGTTTCAGCAAATGAAAAATCGTTAGCTTTTAAATTAACTTTTGTAAATCCAAGTAAGACCCTTACTGATGAAGAAGTAATGAATAGTTTTAATAATATAATCACTACTGTTGAAAGTAAGTTAAATGCGAAACTTAGGGATAAATAAAAAAATAAGAAATAAGTTCCAATTATATACTTATTTCTTTTTTAATATAATGCATTAGCACACTAACAATATATTCTTGTTCTGTAGGGGAAAGTTCTTTGTTCTGTTTTATATGATGCCATTTATACAAGCATCCTCTACAACAACAAGCACAAGCATGTTGAGCCACAAAAACAGGGTGTCCCTTAAAAGGGGTTTGTTTCCCATCATTTTTAATATCTTTTGGTGCAAGTCTTTTAGCTACAAAATACTTTGCATGTTGTTCTATTGTATCCAAGCCTTTACTTAAAACATAAGCCTTATCTTTATCACTTAGATGAAAACTATTTCTAAACTTAGAGTGCGAAAGCCTTTTAAATAACTCATCCATAACAATTATTTCCTTTCTAATTTAAAATCTGTAAATAAATCAGGTAAATACCCATTACTAATATAACACTCTTTCATTAATAGTAAAGCCTCATCCTTACATAAAACATATTTCTGTGAATTTACAATAACTTTTTTAACTCTCATTAAGTCTTTCTTTTCTAATGATAATACTAGTTCAAAAAAATCTTTATCATAATGGTTTTCAATTCCAAATAAAAAATTTATTTTTTCTAATTCAGTGAAGGAAGATTTAGAAATAGTAATAAACAATGTAGTGAACAATTTTCCAAAGATAAATCCGTTCATTAACTTTTGATAGGCTATTAAAAATAACTGATTATTATGATAGAAATCTATCGCATCTAATGCGAGTTTTTCATTAGTAATAATTAAATTGTTCTGTAACAAAATATTTTCTTTAGTAAAAGTTATGGTCTGGCTTTTATCAAAACCATCTTTGATTGTCAAAACTTCAAAATTATCTGCTTTATAACATGTTATAGAAACAAGATTGTTAATTATAGATAAAAGTTGGGGATTAATATTTTGAAGATTACCCTTAAATATTTGATATTCATAAAAGAATGTTTGATAAACATCATACAGACTAAGTATAAGCTTAGTAATATCTTCGTTACTTGTAGTAATACCATTAAATTTATCTTTGAAATCCATTAGTTCCTTCAATTTAATTCACACTCCTAAAATATCAATTATTATAATTATTTTAGCTTGTAATGTCAATTTTCGACATTTTTTTAAATTTGAAAATGTTATTATTAACTTACGAAAGGGTAGAAAAAATGAAGGTTAAATGTTTTGATGAAAACACAGAATCTGAACTTGAAGGAAGGGTTAATGCTTTTCTTTGTACACTAAATGGTGATATAATGGATATTAAGTTCAATGTTGCTGTTGCGGTTCAAGGTGAAGATCAAATTTATTGTTTTTCTGCAATGGTGATATATTGTGAAAAGGAATAAGTGGTGGATTATGAAAAAAAGCTCTTTTATAGAAGGAACAGTTATAGCAACTATAGCAATAATAATTACAAAGATTCTTGGTATGCTTTATGTAATACCTTTTTACGCGATGGTTGGCGTTCAAGGTAGTGCTTTATATGCTTATGCTTACAATATTTATGTAATATTCTTAGATATATCTTCAGCAGGGCTTCCTGTTGCCATGAGTAAAATAATTAAAGAATATAATACTCTTGGTATGCTAGATGCCAAAGTAAGAGCCTATAAACTTGGTAAAAGAGTAGTTAACTTTGTATCAGTAGCGGCCTTTATTTGTTTATTCTTATTTGCGGGTAATATAGCAAGTTTAATACTTGGGGACTTACAAGGTGGTAATACAATAAATGATGTTGCATTTGTTATAAGGTGTGTATCATTTGCTATTTTAGTAATACCATTCTTAAGTATCTCTAAAGGTTATTTACAGGGGCATAATATAATAAATGTTTCAAGTATTAGTCAAGTAATAGAACAAGTAGTTAGAATAGCGGTTATACTAGGTGGTAGTTATATTGCTTTAAATATATTCCATTTATCTTTGACAACCTCAGTTGGTATAGCCGTATTTGGTGCTTTTTGTGGCGGTATTGCAGCTATCTTATATATCGTTAAAAATATGCATAAGCATAAAAAAGAATTATCATTTACAGGCGATATAAAAAAAGATGATATAAGCGATTCAGAAATAATTAAAAAAATACTTAGTTACGCAATTCCCTTTATTATAATAGATGTTGGTGTATCTGTTTATAACTTTGTCGATATGGTTTTAATTTCAAGAACAATGGTACATTTAGGTTTTGATGCAGCAACTACTGAATTTATCACATCTTCTGTTTCGGCTTGGGCTGGTAAGATAAACATGGTTGTCAATGCCATTGCTATGGGACTTACTGTAAGTCTTATTCCTAATATAGTGGAAGCATTCACTTTAAAAAAATGGCATTTAGTAGAAAGTAGGCTTAACAAAGCTTTACAAATTATTATTGTAACATGTGTGCCAATGGTTTTAGGAATATCTTTATTATCAAAGCCAATATGGGGTATATTTTATGGAACAGAAGAACTTAGCTTAGGTGGTCTTGTTCTTAGTGTTTACATTTTTATCGCCTTATTCTTTAATATTTACATGGTAACATCTTCTACTTTACAAAGCCTAAACAAATTTAAAGCTGTATACTTAACAACATTATTAGGTTACGTAACAAATGCTTTTTTAGATGTACCTTTAATGCTTTTATGTCATGCTTTAGGCCTAGAACCTTTTATAGGCGCTGTTCTAGCCTCTATACTAGGATATTCATTATCGGCTATTTCAACCCTTGTTTTATTAAATAAAGAACATAAATTAAAGTATAATGAAACATTTAAAGTAATGTTTAAAATTTTATTACCAACAATTATGATGGTCTTAGTAGTAGTTCTTTTAAAACTTATTTTACCAATTAATTATATGAGTAGATTATCTTCTATTATATATGTTGCTGTTATTAGTATTATAGGGTCTCTTGTATATTTATTTACCACCTATAAAATGGGGATATTAACCCTTGTATTTGGTAAAGATTATTTAAATAAGATCGTTAAAAAAGTAACATTTGGTAAAATTGATTTAAACTAGTTTCTGAAAATTGGGTAGTAAAACGCTTGAAAATTGGGTAGTGAAAAAAATATTGTAATATTTATATGGTTATGTTAGTATTAAAATGAATTTATATATAACATTTTGAAGGGAGTAGAATTATGATAATAAAAACACCTACAAAGGGCATGCGAGATTTTTTGCCAGAAGAAATGGCACTTAGAGAATACGTTTTAAATGTTATGAAAGAAACATATAAAGCATATGGCTTTTCTTTAATTGGGACACCAGTAGTTGAACATATTGAAAATTTAACTAGTAAACAAGGTGGTGAGAATGAAAAACTAATATTCAAAATTATGAAAAGAGGCGAAAAGTTAAATTTAGATAATATTACTAATGAAAATGATTTAGTTGATTCTGGTTTAAGATATGATTTAACCGTTCCTCTTACAAGACTTTATGCCAATAATATGAATGAGTTACCACATCCATTTAGGGCTTTACAAATAGGTTATTCTTATAGAGCAGAACGTCCCCAAAGAGGCAGATATAGAGAACTTATGCAATGTGATTTAGATATTTTAGGGGAAAAGACTAATTTAGCCGAAATAGAACTTATGATGGCAGTAACAGCATTTTTAGAAAAACTTAATTTTAAAGAATTTAAAATTAGAATAAATGATCGAAGAATTCTTCTTAAAATGGTTTCTTTTGTCGGGTTACCAGAAGATAAATTAGATTCTATTTTAATTAGTTTAGATAAGATGGATAAAATAGGGTTAGATGGTGTAAGAGAAGAATTAATTAAACTTTCTTTAGATAAAGAAAAAGTAGATGCTTACTTAAATTTATTTGATAAACAAGATATGGATTTAAAGGATTTTTGTGCCCAATTTAAAATGGATGAAGAAGTTGTCTCTAATATGCATTTTATTATGAATACAGTTAGTAATAATACGAACGCAACATTAGTTTTTGATCCAACACTTGTAAGAGGTATGGGTTATTACACTGGTACTATATTTGAAATTGAAGCAGAAGGCTTATCTAGTAGCATTGGTGGCGGGGGCCGTTATGACAAGATGATTGAAAAATACGTAAATACATCTGTCCCAGCTGTTGGCTTTTCTGTTGGCTTTGAAAGATTGCTTTTACTTTTACAAGAAAGAGGATTTAAAATCCCTACTAATGAGACAAAAAAGGCTTATGTTATAAGTGATGAAAATTTACTTGCAAACACTTTACATCGCGCTAAAGACTTACGTAGTAAGGGGGAAATAGTTAAAATCTTATATAAGACTAAAAACTTTAAATTTCAAAAAGAATCTTTAGAAAAAGAAGGATATGAAGTAATTGAAATAAAATAAATAGTTGAAAAAGAATAAATTTTTTATAGAAAGTTTATTCTTTTTTCTTTATAATAATTGCTATTAAAATATTGCATCAGAAAACCCTCTAGTATTTTATTTAAAAATATTATATAATTTTGATGATATAGGGGTGATAATGTGAACTTTGGTATTGACTATGAAAAGGCAAAAAGCAAGTCTGGGGCGGTATTTACAGGTAGTAATTACCGAATTACAGTTTTAACAGAAAGACTAGTAAGATTAGAATATTCAAGAGAAGGTATTTTTTGTGATGATTTAACAGAACAAGTTATTAATAGAGATTTTCCTATTCCTAATTTCAAGGTTGTTCAAGATGATAGATACTTAGAAATTACAACTAAGTATTTCATGTTAAAGTATCAAAAGGGTAAACCATTTGAAGGCCTTAATTTAGAGATAATGCTTTTAAATACTGATAAATCATGGTATTTCAAAAATAAAGAAGTTCGTAATTTTGGCACTAGTGGGGATGGTTTTAATCTTGATAAAATCGATATCAAAAAGGGCTTATATTCAACTGATGGCTTTGTATCACTAGATGATAGTAACAGCATGATCCTTAGTAGTGATGGCTTTTTAATGCCTTCTTCTACCAAAAGAATAGATACTTATGTATTCATGTATCGTAGAGACTTTGGTCTTTGTTTAACAGATTATTATACACTTACAGGTTACCCACCAATGATACCACGTTATGCTCTAGGTATATGGTGGAATAAAAGTGAAATTTATAACTTTGCTAATATAGATGAGTTAATAAGTAATTTTAATAAATATAAAATACCAATAAGTGTTTTACTTCTTCCTGAGTATTGGCATTTAAAAGATGCTAAAGATTTAAGCTTATATCATACTGGTTTTACTTTTAATCGTAATTTATTTAGTGACCCTAGTTTTTTAGTTAAATATCTACATGAACATAATATTAAACTTGGTCTTATGATGGACCCTAGTGAAGGCATAATGCCCCATGAAGATAACTATGAAACAGTTGCGCGTAACTTAGGGATAAGTGATAGAAGCGTTATTCCTTTTAATGTTTTAGATAGAACAATTATTGACAATTACTTAAATATTTTGATAAAGCCTTTGGAAAATATGGGTGTTGATTTCTTTTTCCTAGACTTAAAAGACACTAAAAACCCATACCTAAACCGAGCATTGGTTCATTATCACTTTGATAAAGAAAATACTAATCCTTATAAAAGAGGCATGATTCTTGCTCGTAATACAAATATTGCTAGTCATAGATATCCTGTTTTATATAGTGGCAATACTCTTGTTTCTTGGGATACTTTAAAAAATATTCCTTATTTCAATGCTTTAGGTAGTAATAAAGGTCTTAGTTTTTGGAGCCATGATATTGGGGGATACATGGGTGGCGTTGAAGATGCAAACCTTTATATTAGATATATTGAACTTGGCGTCTTTAGTCCAATATTTAGACTAGCTTCTTTAGGTGGTAAATACTATAAACGTGAACCTTGGAAATGGGATGTTAAAACCCTTAAAATTACAGAAGATTACGCAAGACTAAGACATGAGTTGATTCCCTATATATATACTGAATCTTATAAGTATCATCAAAACGGTATACCACTTATTATGCCATTATATTATGATAATCCAGAAATATATGATGAACCAGACTATAAAAATGAATATAAGTTTGGTAGTGAACTTTTAGTAAGTCCAATTATTCATAGCAAAGATACTTTAATGAACAGAACTGTACATAGAGTATTTTTACCAGATGGTATTTGGTATGACTTTAAAACTGGTAAAAAGTTTATTGGTAATAAACGTTATGTTGCCTTTTATAAAGACGAGGATTATCCAGTTTTTGCTCGTAGTGGATCTATTATTCCTGAATCTATTATTGATGAGAACATTAATGATACTAAGGCACCTAAAAAAATGGAAATCCATATTTTTCCCGGTAAAAGTAATATTTATGAATTATATGAAGATGATGGTGAATCATCAATGTATGAAAATGGTTATTATATAAAGACATCTATTGATTATAACTACTTACAAAATAACTATACGGTTATTATTAGACCAACTGAGGGTAAAAGTGGTATTATCCCAGAAACAAGAGATTATGTTGTTAGATTTAGAAATACCAGAAAAGCAGATGAAGTAATTACTTATATTGATAAAGATATAGTAGATTCTGTTTCTTATGTGATGGATAATGACTTTATAGTCGAAGTAAGTAATGTTAAAACAACGAGTCAACTTTCTATTAATTGTAAAGGAAAAGATATTGAAATAGATGCTGCCCGTCTTATTAATGAAGATATAGACTCCATTATAAATGATTTACAAATTAAAACTAATTTAAAAATCATGCTTGCTGATATCATCTTTGATGATAAATTAGATATCAAAAAGAAAAGAATTATGATTAAAAAATTAAAAAGTAGGGGACTTGAAAGTAAATTCATCAAGATGTTCATGCGTCTTATGGAGTATGTCTCTGAAATATAAAAAACTACCAGGAAACCATAATAGGTTTCTTTTTTAATTTATATAAAAAGCATTAAAAAAACGAGCCTTAACTCGTTTATTCAGGATTACCAGGAATAGTAGGTAGAGTATCACTAGTACTATTATCAGAACCAGTATTATCACTTGAACTAGAACTATTACTGTTATCATTTTTTGTATCATCATTTTTACTTGAATTGTCATTAGTATTAGAACTACTATTATTGTTGTTATTAGAATTATTATTATCAGTATCATTAGTATTATTGTTACTACTACTATTACTACTATTATTAGAGTTATTATTTGAACTATTTGAATTATCTAAATCATCATCACTATCATTATCATTATCACTGCTATTAGATTCAGTTTTATCATTTTTAGTTGTATTATTATAGTTACCATAAATACTTTGATCTGGCTTTTTTGCACCACTGTAAATACCTTTACCAGTTGTTTCACTATCAAGTTCATAATCTTCTGAATAATCATAACTAAATGTCTTAACTGTCTTAATACTTGTTAGACCTAAGTTTTCTTTCATTAAAGTAGTGATCGCATCAAGTGAACCTGAATAATATCCCAAGCAATCAAGGCCATAAACATTTTTAAAACTAAATGTTTGTATTTGTGTTTTTTCAATTGTTATAAAATCTTCGCCATTTAAGGCTTGAACTAACATACCTTTTAAGCTTTGATAGAATGATAATATTTGACTAGTTTTCATGTTGGTAGCAATATTGTTACTTACTGTATCAAGTAATTTTTCAAATTCACTAAAGTTTGAGGTTTTAACAAGTTTTTTAGCCACAGCTTCGATAATTTGTTGTTGGTGTTTATTACGAGCTAAGTCACTCATTAAAAATCCATGTCTATTTCTAGCATAAGCTAGAGCTTGTTCACCGTTTAAATGTTGCCAACCAGTTTTCATACAGACTGGGTGAATATAAGTTCTATTAGCGTCACTTTCACAAAGATTTCCTTCTCCCCATTGTGAAATATAATAGTCATAATCAGGTGCTTCAACATCAACATCAATACCACCTAAAGTATTTACTAAGTCAATTACACCTTGGAAATTAACTTTAACAAAATAATCAATATCAATACCAGTTAAGTTTTTAATTGTATTAACGGTACTTGCTGTACCATAAGCAGCAGATGAATTTACTTTATTAGTTGTTATTTGAGAACCATAACTACTTATAATAGGAACATATAAATCCCTTGGAATACTAAACATCGTAGCAGTTAAAGTTTTCGGATTAAATGTTACAAGGATAAGTGTATCACCATTAAATGCGGCATTGGCATCAAGTCCATCTTTTTCATCAGAATCTACACCCATAACTAAAACGGTAAATGGTTCAGTTAAACTTTTAGTAGAAGTTAGTAATTCACTTTCTTCAGTTTTCATTTCTTTTTGATATTCTTTTAAAATAGTTGTTTCAGTACCAATATTTTGATACTTATCTTCATTTCCATATATTGTCTTATAATCTTTAGTAATAAATATTGCATCAACCTCTTTATTATACAAGGCTTCAATTAATTCAGTATAATTACTATAATATTTAGTTTCATTGTTCATCTTTTCTTTTTTCATAAATTCAAGTGGTAAAATATAACCAGTTCGGTCTTTTTCATCACTTATTAAACCAATTGTTATATCACTATCATAACTTGTGCCATTTAAACCAAGTAAGACAGTTGTATAAGTACTAGTTTCTTTTGTTGTTAAGTTCTCAAGTTTACCATATAATTTGTCTATGTAATAAGAACCAAAGCCAAATATAAGCGCTAGTAAAAGTGTTATAATACTTATAATAGTAAACCCAAGTCTTTTATTTTGAAACATTTTAGCAAGAGCAAAAATCATATATATTAAGCCATACAAGATGAAGACAATTATCAATATTGTTCTAATAACTGTTTCAATACCAACTAGACTTAATATACTTTTAGTAAAGAGTACTAGTGTTACTATATAAGTTATTAAAGCAAAAAAATACGTAAATTTCATACCTTTTTTAGTGTTTTTTAGTTTTTTTAAGAAGACTCTCATAAAACAACCCCTATCTATTTATTTCTTTATTATACTATCAAATTATACCTTAAAATTTAATAATTAACAACATTTGATAGTTTATTTACAAAAAAAATTTTAGAAGACTTTAAAAAAAGCCTTTTATTTGATATAATTCTGATGTAAATAGGAGGCTAGGATGATATGAAGAAGTTTTATAAATTTTTAAATATTTTATTATGTTTAAATATTCTAGTATGTGTGTTAGTTCCTAGTACTGTTTATGCGACTGATGAGATTAACGCGGTTGTTAATGCTGATGAGGTAAGATTTAGAAGTGGTCCTGGTACTGGTTATTCTTCTTTAGGATATTTATATCAAGGCTATAAAGTTGTTTTAAAAAGTTCTAATAAGAGTAGTGGTACTGGTTGTAGTGCCGGCTGGTATAACATATATTATAATGGCAAAAGCGGTTATGTTTGTAGTACTTATTTAAATGTCGATGGTGAAGAATTTATTGACCCATATGATAGACCTTGGACTAGTCCTAAAAAAGCTATTGTTGGCGGGGCTAAGTTTATTTCTTCTTCGTATATTGCCATGGGCCAAAATACAAGTTATTTAAAAAAGTTTAATGTTAATCCAAGTAGCTATTATGGTACATATAATCATCAATATATGGCTAATTTAGCAGCACCTTATAATGAGGCAAGTACAAGTTATCATTCCTATAAAAATAATGGCTTACTTAGTTTAGCTCTGCATTTTCAAATTCCCGTATACAATAATATGCCTGAATATACGACTCACCCAGTAACCGGCAGGGAAGAGGGTGGAACTAGTACGGTTAGCGATACTGACTTTGAAAAGAAATTAGATGCACAAGGATTTCCAGAAACTTATAAAAAATGGTTACGAGTAATACATAAGAATAGACCTAATTGGACTTTTGAAGCCATAAAAACTAATTTAGATTTTAATACATCGGTAGAAAGAGAAAAATGGGTTAGTTCCATCAATAAAAATAGTTGTGCTAAGTGTGTTGATGCTTCTAATACTAACACAGAAGGTAGTTGGTATGTTGGGTCAACTGAGGTAACGGCCTATTTTCTAGATCCTAGAAATTTCTTAGAAGAAGATAGTATTTTAATGTTTGAAGATTTAGGTAATAATTCTTTTTATACGGAAGATATGGTAAAAAGTGTTTTACAAGGTACTTTTATGAGTGGTTGTGACAATATTGATAAAATAAGTTATTCAAGTATGTTTATGACTGCAGCCAAAGAAGCCAATGTTAGTCCTATTTATTTAGCAAGTTTATCAAGACAAGAAGTTGGAACTACTATAGGGCTTGTAACAAGTGGTGAAGAATTTAGTTATAATGGTAATACTTATGTCGGATTTTATAATTTCTATAATATAGGGGCTTATTCATCAGAAAGTAATCCGGCTAAAGCAGGCCTTGTGTATGCGGCAACTGGTTCTAGTAAAGATAGTTCTGGTAAGTATGTTGGTAATTTCAATGGTAATAGTAATAGTAATAACAATAATAATGGAAATAATAACAATAATAATGATAATAAACCACAAGTTACACCAGTTAGTACCCATGTTAGTAGAATGAATTTAAATATTAAGGGTAGTTATCTAACTAATACAACTTTAAATACAACAATTTCTACATTAAAATCAAAGACGACATCTAGTGAACTTACCTTTAAAAATGCAAGTGGTAGTGTAGTAGGCGATTCACAAAAAGTTGGAACTGGTATAACAATTGGCTTTAAAACCGGTGAAACAAAAACAATTGTCGTTTATGGTGATTTAACAGGTGATGGTGTAATTAACTCAGCCGATTTACTAAGAATGCGTCAACATTTACTTGGTCAAGTAAAACTTAGTGGGGCTTATTTAGAAGCCGCAAGGCTTGTTAATACAAGTGGTAATGTTAATTCAGCTGACTTACTAAGAATGCGCCAGTATCTACTTGGGCAAAAAAATATAAGTCAAGCTTAAAGGAGGAAAAAATGAAAAGAATAAAAAGAGGAATTTTTGGTATATTGGCATCAATATCGCTTATAAGTGTCGTGCATGCGGCTCCATCTTATAGTATGAGTTTAAGTGCTACTAGGATTGAACAAGGTAGTTCTGTAACGGCAACTCTTACTATTAGTGGGGTAGCAGCTTGGAATGTTTCTTTAGAAGGAAATGGCTCTACTAGTGGTTGTAGTCAAAAGTACGCCGATGCAACAAGTAATGGAGGAAACACAACTAAGTATTTAACAGTAACATGCCGATCAACCGGAATTGGTCAGATTAGTTTTCGAGCAACAGGGGATGCAACTAGTAGTGATGGTAGCACAAACAACATTAGTGCTGTAAGAGTTGTTACCGTAACAGCTCCAAGACAGAGGGATGCTAATAACAACTTGAAATCTTTGAGCGTTAAAGGTTATAAGTTAAGTCCTGAATTTAATGCTGATACTTTAGAGTATAGTGTTGATGTACCAAACACAGTTAATAAAGTGACAATTGAAGGGGAAAAGGCAAGCTCTTATGCAAACATCACTGGTACCGGAGAATTTGAGGTATCAGAAGGCGCTAATGCTTTTAGTGTCATTGTAACTAGTGAAACCGGTAATACCAAAGAATATAAAATAAATGTTAATGTAAAAGATGAAAATCCTATCAAACTTAATATTAGTAATTCTGATTATACTATTGTTAAAAATGTCAAAAAAATAGAAGCACCTTCAACTTATGAAGCAACAACTATTAAAATTAATGATATCGAGGTTCCAGCTTTTTACTCCGAGGTATCAAACTTTACTTTAGTAGCTATTAAAAATGGTAAAGGTGACTTATCTTTTGCTATATATAATAAAGATAATAATAGTTACACATTATATAACGAAAATAAAAGTGATCAATTACTTTTGTATATTATGCCTATGGATAAAGAATTAGAAGGATTTACTAAAGGTACAGTTAAAATAAATGATATAGACTACGACTGTATAAAGAAAGATAATTTAGTTATAGTAAAAGCAATGAATATTGTAACCGGTAAAGAAGATTACTATATATATGATAAAGAACTAAATAGCTATGTAAAATATAATACTAATTTATTTGATAGTTACAAAGACGAAATAACTAAATATAAACAAGTATTATTATATTTAGGTGGTGGCTCAATAATTGTTATATTTGTTTTAATATTAATTATCTTACATAAACCAAAGAGAAAGAAACAAATTAATAAAAAAGTAAATGAACCAAAAGAAAACATAAAAATAAATAAAATTGCTAAAGAAGAGATTTTAAAAGAATCATCTCCTAAAGAGAAAAATTCTCCAGAAAGAGAAATTACTAAAGAAATTGATGACGCAACAAAGATTATTGATACTTTTGAAAAAGAACCTAAAAAAGACCATTCTAATGAGAATGACTTAGAGCCAACTATGTATGACATTTTTAGTGAAGATAAAAAGAAGAAAAAGAAAAAAAGAAAATAAAACACTGTCCGTTTATAGAACAGTGTTTTTTAAATATATAAATAAAAAACTCTCATAAAGAGAGTTAGTATACTTAATGGCGCTCAATGTAGGACTCGGACCTACGACCCAACGGTTAACAGCCGTTTGCTCTACCGACTGAGCTAATTGAGCAGTACAATCAAATTATATAATATCTATTTACGTTTTGTCAACAAAAAAATTATGAAAATTATAAATTTTTTCAAGTAGTCAAAAATTCGTTATATATTTGTGTCTTTATTAATCATGAAAAAAATGCTATACTTTATAAGTAATAAATAAGAAGGTGACCACATGAATAATGATGAAAAAAAATATCAAGATATTCCCAAAACATTTTTTAAACCAATAGAGGAAGTAAAAGAACAACAAAGTGAACTTTTAAAAAATTATGAACAAGCAAATAATAATAATAAAGAAACAACTGAATTAGAAAAGGAAGTAAGAGCCTTAGAATATAAATTGAGACACCAAAGTAAATCTTTATCTTACTTGCAAGTTTTTATTATTGTCATAATTATTAATGTGCTTTGGATTATTGGCGTATCCGTTTTCATTGTTCCTAAGTATGAAAAATATGTTAAAGAGAGTAATGAAATTAAGCAAAATTATGATGATTTAAAAAGCAAAGTTGATGCTATAGTTGGTGAATAATAAGTCATTTTATAACGTTTTCGACATACTTCGATAAAATACAATTTAATGCGACAAAACTTCCTAAAATCTCCCCCTTGCGTTATTGAAAACTTGTGTTAATATAGGTATCACCAAGCAAAAATTGTTTGGTATGTGAATTCTTTTTTAAACAAATTATTAAAATCAAATCAAATACACTACCCTATACAAATACGTTTTTAAAATCACACTTCTAAAATTGGAAAAAGAATTCACGAAAAGGCACCATCTGGTGCCTTTTAAAATTCTGTACATTTTAACTTTCCTTTGTTAAAATATATGTGATAATTAAATGAGGCGATAAAATGTATAAAAAAACATTCTTGAAAAAATTGAAACAAAAGTTATCTTCACTTGACCCATTTTTAGTCGAAGAAATAATAGATAACTATGACGCTATTATTGAAGATAAGAAAATAAAAGGTATGAAAGAAAATGATATTATAAAAGAATTTGGTGATATTGATGCCTTAACACAAAGGATAATAAAAAAACATACAAAGATGGAAGAAGATCCAATTGAAAACTTTACCAATAAATTAGTAAGTAATATGAATGATATCATTGTAATGATAAGCCGGAAAAGTCCAAGAGAGTTACTTAAGTTCTTTGCAGAAATTTTTATTTTTGTTTTTCTGATTTCTGTAGCTCATGTCCCTGTAAAAATAATAGTTAATCTTGGCAAAGATGTTTTTAACATTCTATCCAATCCAATAAACAGATTTTTCTTCTTTATTTGGCGTTTTGTTTTAGAATTTGCATATTTTCTTCTAGCCATTTTATCATTTATTCGTTTCTTTAAAATCCGTTATTTATCTAAAGAAACTAAGACTAAAAAAGAAAGTAAGTCATTAAAAAAAGACAAAATATCTTTTTATTCTTTAAAAATTATTCAATTCATAGTATTCTTTATTAAGTTATTTGCCATCATTGTTTTATTCTTAATAAGTATTTATCTAATATTCTTAGCCATTATTTTGGTTATCTGTTGCTATTTACTTTTACATAATGTTACTTATTTTGGCTTTTACATAGTTATGATATCGCTTTTCTTTTTAGGTGTTTTATTTTTCTGGGTTTTATTTAATTTTGTATTAGACCGTGATAGTAAAATAAGAAAGATGTTATTTACAATAATCTTTAACTTTGTTTTATTAGGCGTGGGCTGTGGTATTGCAGGTATTGAAATAAAAGATACAGAATACATTAACTCACCCCCAAGTGACTTACAAACAGATAAATTAAGTGTCGAACTTACTATGAATAAAGATACAGTATTTATTGGAAATATATCTGATTTTAAAATAGATGAAAATATGGTAAATGTAAATGTTGATTACATATATTATCCTCTTACAACGACTATGTCTACTAATGTTACTAAAAAAGATGAATATGTATATTTGAATTGGAATATGAAAAATATTTATTTAAAAAGTGAATTTATCAATCATTTTGTTGCAGACTTAAGTCAAAAAAAGGTTTATAATTATTACATTGAACCCACGATAGTTATTACATCTAATGAAAAAAATATTAAGCGTATTAAAGAAAATAGGCAAAAATTTTATCAATCTGAAAAGAATTATACTAGTTGTGAGTTTGTAAGAACCTATTATGTAGTTATGGAAAAAGAAATGAAAGATAAAGACAAAATATCTTTAGTTTTACTTGATGATACAGATGAATCATTTAAAACAGTTCAAGTAAAAAGAAGTATTGCTAAAGATATTGAGGAAAAAAATTATTATGAATTTACTTTTTTAACGTATCAAGCCTATATTGATGACGATATAGAAGATTTATTTTTTCATAATGAAATAAAGAGTATTAAAAAAACAGATAAAAAATTAGAAGAACAACGCCAAGATAAGGCTTGTACTATATTTTATTAAGGAGTGATTTAAATGTTTAATAAATTAAGTGTTTTAATGCTTGCAATATTTGCTGGAATATTCTTTTTACTAGGAAATATTATAGTTCGTTTTGCTAAAGATAAAAAGGGTGTCAGTATTCTAAGTATTGGTATGGGATTTGTTGTTATGTTAGGTATGCTATTACTTGACTTAATACCAGAAATTATTACTTTAAGTAATGAAATATCTCTAGAAAAAACAACCAAGTTAATATATATTTTTGTATTTATTTTAATAGGTGTTGTTTTATTGAAAATAATGGATATATTTATGCCTCATCACCACCATGAACATCATGAACATGAAGATGAGACTATTCATGAAAAACACATGTCACACATTGGCCTTATGACAACTGTATCACTTATTCTTCATAATATATTAGAAGGTATGTCAATTTATATTTTAGGTATGACTGATTTTACAACAGGTTTATTAACGTCCCTTGCCATCGGTGCTCATAATTTGCCACTTGGTATGGAAATATCTAGTAGTATGTCAAGTGATAAAAAAAAGCAAAAGATTATAACTTTTACTTTACTTACGATTTCATCTTTTATTGGGGCTTTATTAGTTTTAATTATAGGTGATTTACCAAAACTTACAGAACTAATTTTAATATCCCTTGCTAGTGGTATGATTTTATATATTACTTTATTTGAATTATTACAAGAAATTTTTAATTACAAAAAAGAAAAAAAAGTATACTTAGGTATGCTTATAGGTATTTTACTATTAGTAATAATGACAATCTTTAATTAATTTAGTATAATACTTTAGAAAGAAAGAGGTGTTTTATGGGAAGAGCATATGAAGTTAGAAAAGCAAGCATTCAAAAAACCGGGGCTGCTAAAGCCAAATTATATACAAACTATGCAAAAGAAATATATCTAGTTGCCAAAAAAGGTACACCAGATTTAGATAGCAACGTTTCTTTAAAAAGACTAGTTGAAAAAGCCAAAAAAGAACAAGTGCCAAGTGATATTATTAACCGGGCAATTGATAAAGCAAAAGGCACAGGTGGTGAAGACTACGAAGTTATTTACTATGAAGGTTTTGGTCCTGGTGCATCAACTTTAATTATTAGAACTCTTACTGATAATGTCAATCGTACTGTTGGTATGGTAAGAGCTGCATTTAACAAGGTTCATAAAAGCCTAGGTGTTACTAACTCTGTATCTTATAATTATGATTACTTAGCAATTATAAGTATTAAAACTAATAAAGATGAGGAACTATTTAATGCTTTATTAGAAAGTGGGATTGAACCAATTGATTTTGAAGTTGAAGATGGCGAAGTTGTTATATCTTTAAAACCAGCTGATCATAATAAGTCAAAAGACGTTATTGAAAGTGTGATACCAAGCGCTACTTATGAAATAGATGAAGAAGGTATGTATGCCAAAGATAAAATTACTTTAGATGGTGAAGACTTAGAAACATTCCAAAAACTATATAAAATGCTTGATGAAATTGATGATGTTACAGACATCTATCATAATGTTAATTTGTAAAGAAGTGTCAAGAAAAGACACTTTTTTTTCTGTTTTAATAAAAAAATGTACAAAAAAAAAGAAAATGACTAGTTCTTCTTGAATATTAATAGTAGAGGTACAAAAGTATCTCTTAGAAGGGAGACTCATTATGTATTTTTATTTTTTCCGCTTTATCAAATTACTTTCTAGATTAATTAGATTTTAAAAAAAGACCATATAAGGTCTTAATGATTTATCACTT
The DNA here is from genome assembly GCA_900549625.1 of uncultured Mycoplasmatota bacterium. Lineage (GTDB taxonomy): Bacteria > Bacillota_I > Bacilli_A > RF39 > UBA660 > Ventrenecus. The sequence goes on along the minus strand of URPE01000013.1, from coordinate 3,075 downwards.
TTTTTTCCGCTTAATATCTTTAAGTACTTGTAAATGTGGAAACGCATGAATAATACGTTTTTCAAGCATTTTCATAGATGATTCTACTTGTTTTCTAACTAACTCAGTAATTCTTTCAGTATCATCTTTCTTAATAATTTGCTTTTTCTGAACATTACGACTAACATTTTGAATATTTTTAATAATCTTGAATGATAAAATATTATCAACTACGTAGACAATTATCAAAATAACACATATAAAATAACGTAAGCCAGATACTATACTTGTAATAATACCCATAAAAAATGGATTAGTTACATACATAATGAACAAGCCAAATGCCCCAAATGGAACCATTGTTTCTAAGCAAATCCTACCATTAATATTAAATTTATAATGTGTATAATCCCACCATCTTGTATGAAATATTTTCTCTAAAAAATAACTAGTAAAATATTCCAAAATAGAACAGACCAAAATAATCATTATAAAAAGAGTAACAGGGTCGTTTAAATATTTATGAAGTAAAATTGTCATTATAAGAGCCCCATACCCGTAAATAGGACAATAAGGACCAATTAAAAAACCTCTATTTACAAATTTATGATCACTTACTAATTTGCAGCCAACTTCTAAACACCATCCTAAAAAAGAGTAAATAAAAAATAATAAAATATAGTTACATATAACTTCCATACCAATATCCTTTCTTGTCCATATTATAACTTGAAATATTTAATTTTGTAAAGAAAAGATAAAATACATATTTCAAAATTATGTTTCATAAACCTAAAATTTTTTTGTTATGTTGTCAAGTGAAAGTAAAAAGTCAAAAAATTTTTAGTAATTATTGTATTAAATTTAAATGAGTTCGTGTATAATAATGGTATTGAAAGGATGGATATATTATGAAGAAAAAAACTATTGGTGCTCTTTTAGGTGGAGCCGCTATTGGCGCTGGACTAGGAATTTTATTTGCGCCTAAGACAGGTAAAGAAACTAGGGAAGATTTAAAAGCTAAACTAGATGAACTTGTTAACACAGCAAAAGACATTGATATTGATGATGTAAGAGAATATGTGGTTCAAAAATCACAAGAAATAGAAGATGCTCTAAAAGATTTAGACAAGGAAAAAGTGGTTAAAATCGCTAAACAAAAATCTAAAGAAATTCAAAAGTCAGCAACTGATTTAGTAAATTACGTAAAGGCAAAAGGTGAACCAGTTTTAACTGCGTCAGCTGAATCTGTACGTACTAAAGCTATTGAAGTTACTAAAAGTGTTTTAGATAAACTAGAAAAAAACGAAAAAAAAGAAAAATAATCCAAGTGGGTTATTTTTTTTCAAAATTTGCATTCATACTTATAATATGGTATAATCTTTTCACTTTTTAAGTAATATATATTATATTTATCATGAAAGGACGAAAATTTTAATGGATTTAAAAGATTTATATAAATATGAATACGCTAAAGAAATGTTAGAAACAGAACTAAAAATATTATTAAAAGAATTTGAACGTCATCATGGCTACACTCCAGTTGAACATGTTAAATCACGTATGAAATCAATAGATAGTATTTGTAAAAAATTAGAGTTAAGAGGTTACGAGGTTACTGAAAAAAATGTTTATCGTTATATTGATGATATTGTTGGTGTAAGAATTGTTGTATCATTTTTAAGTGATGTTTATGATATTATATCCGGTATTGCCAAATCAACTAATATAATAATTAAAGAACGAAAAGATTATATATTAAAGCCAAAAACATCTGGTTATACTAGTTATCATTTAAAAGTACTAGTACCAATTTATCTACAGGATTATGTTGAGTATATTCCAGCAGAAATCCAAGTTAGAACTGTTGCCATGGATTTCTGGGCAAGTCTAGATCATAAGATTCGTTATAAGTTCCATGAAAGTATCCCTCTTGAAGTTCAAGAGAAAATGGAAGAATATGCAACAGATATTCAAGAATTAGATCGAAAAATGTATGAAATGAATCAAATAATGAACAAATATGAAAATAGAAAAATAGAAACAATAGATACAGAATAAAGTCTAGTGTTTCTTTTTTAAATCACTAAAAACGCTTGAAATAAAGAAATAAATTTTGTAAAATTGAATGAGAATAGGGGAGATAAATTATGAAGCAGAAATTCCTTGGGGGGGGGGGTTATTAAATAAACGTAACTCTCTAAAACTACAGAAATTTAAAGAAAATGATAATAAAAGGAAAGTAATAGTAATAGCAATAATTATAAGTGTTTTGTTATTATCATGTGTATATTTATATAGTTCTTTTGCAGTGTTTAGTGAAGAAAAAAACTTTAATGTGATCAATGGAACAGTAAGTGATCCAGGCGACATATATTTTGCTTATTATGTGGATGGGAATATTACACGTAATATGCCTAGTCAAAATACCGGTTATAAATTAGATACAGAAAAAAGTAATTGTACTAATGGTGTAAAAGTAGGTTGGAATTATAGTATTTGGCACGCTGATATTGATTACAGTGGTTACAATGCTACTGATTATACAAGAACCAGATGTAACTTATATTTTGCAAAAGAAAGTACTATTAGTACCGTACTAGGTGATTTAACTGTTAATAGTTATACGCCTGATTTTACTAAGAGTGCGTGTGATGACTCTACTTGTGAATCACATGAAAAAGGAATATATGAAACAAAAGATGATGACGGGACTACTTATTATTACCGAGGTAGTGTAGAAAACAACTATGTCAAGTTTGCAGGATACTACTGGCGAATAATTAGAATTAATGGTAATGGTAGTGTTAGAATGATTTATGATGGCACAAGTGCTCATGACAATGGCGAGTCTAGTACTGATAGAGAATATGGTACAAGTCAGTTTAATCCCAATAATAACAATAATATGTATGTAGGATATATGTATACAAGTGGTAATGTGCATGGCTTAGGTACAAATTCAACAATCAAAACAGCTAATGATAACTTTTATAAAAATAAACTTACTGGTTACTCGAATTATATTGACACATCACCAGGTTTTTGTGGTGACAGGAGTACTTTAAATAATCAAAGTGGTGTTGGAACAGGCAC
>URPE01000012.1 GCA_900549625.1 uncultured Mycoplasmatota bacterium | reverse complement strand
TTAGGTTTCGTGATTGTTTTATTCATAGTTGTCCTCCTTGATAAGTTATCCTAAACAATGTTTGTAGTTTAGACAAGGGGGATATTTTAGGAAGTTTTGTCTATTCAAATCACATACTGTAGAGTATTGTCGAATACTCTTAAATACTTATCATATGAAAAGAAAAAACCTACATTACTGTAGATCTTAATTATTTTTTATCATGTGGTTTTAGTTCATCTTTCAAAACAGAGCCAAATGTTGCTAAACCAGATAATTCTGCTGGAATAATTATCTTAGAAGACTTTCCATCAGCCATTTGACTTAATGTCTCATAAGATTTTAATCTAAGCACAGCCTCATCAGCACCAGCATCTTTCAATAGTTTAATACCATCAGCTTCTGCTTTTTTAATTTTAAGTAAAGCCTCAGCTTCTCCTTCAGCTCTTTTTATTTGTGCTTCTTTATCAGCTTCAGCACGTAAAATAGCACTTTCTTTTTCACCTTCAGCAATTAAAACAGATGACTTCTTTTCTCCTTCAGCTTGTAATATTTTTTCTCTTCTTTCTCTTTCAGCACGCATTTGTTTTTCCATTGCTTCTTGAATATCCCTAGGTGGAATAATATTTTTAACTTCAACTCTGTTAACTTTAATACCCCAAGGGTCAGTAGCCTCATCCAAAATAGCACGCATCTTTGAATTAATAATATCACGTGAAGTAAGTGTTTGATCAAGCTCTAATTCTCCAATAATATTTCTTAATGTAGTTGCCGTTAATGTTTCAATAGCGCTAATAGGATATTCAACCCCATAAGTATAAAGTTTTGCATCTAAAATTTGAAAATACACAACTGTATCTATTTGCATTGTAACATTATCTTTAGTAATAACTGGCTGTGGTGCAAAATCACGTACCATTTCTTTTTGTGTTACAACATTAGCCACTCTATCAATAAATGGTATTTTAACATGTAATCCATTATGCCAAGTAGTAAAGTATGAACCTATTCTTTCTATTACATAAACTTTAGACTGTGGCACTATCTTAATTGATGGTATAACAATAATTAAAACTAATATTAAAATTAATAATAACACTGGCATTATTTTTTGCCTCCTTTACTTTCTTTTTTATTTTTATTTTTATTAGTAGTCTTCTTAGACTCACTTTTATTATTTTGCTTTTTAGGCTTAGGTAATTCACTTTTTGGTGTCTTTTTCGTTTCACTAACAGGTTCAATATCTTTAACAATCAATTTTATTCCATCAACCCTTATAACTTTAATCATATTTTCAACTGGTATATTTGTATCACTAGTAGCACTCCATAACTTACCATCTACTTTAACTTCACCAATCTTATCTTTTTTTATTTCGACTGTCACTAACCCTTCCATACCAACAATACGTTCAAGATATAAACTATCTTCTTTAGCTTTTTTTAATTTATTAAGTATTGGTTTAGTAAGTACTAAAAAGATTATTCCGAGTACTACAAATGATGCAAATTGAATATAAAAATTCTGTGTAAATAATGAAATAATTAATGCAATACAACCACTAATAACAAACCATATAGATACCAGATTAATTGTAGCCAATTCTACTATAGTTAATAAAATAACAACAACTAACCATATAACCCAATAATCCATAAAACTCCTTCTTTCTACCCCAATTATATAAATAAATCTTAAAATAATCAAGCAATAGTGAAATAATATTAATTCTTTTTTAATATATATATTATATCTTTCAAAGAATCAGAATCACTCTTTAATATTTTTTAAATAAAATTATACAATTTCTTCCCACTCAATCATGAAGAACCAAAAAAAGCAAGATAGTTTGGCTCTCCGCGAACAAGTGGGAAAGAAAATTGCATTAATACACGATAAATAAAGGAATAAGAGATAATTTTTTTAGTTAGCAAAATATTATCTCTTTTTTATCACCTTTTTTTACAACTTTACCTTTTTTTTGAACTTAATTTTTGACCTTCCTTTTTATTGTTTTTTGGACTACCAGAATAACCTTTTTGCAAAATTACTAATGTCCTTTTTCTGAAAAAATCAAAATTTTTATATCCATAAGATGCACTTATTATTTTATCTATTTTATTATTATTTGCTTCAGTGAAACCATTGTTATATTTTTCCTCTTTTTGAGAATTTATAATCTCTTCTAACCAATTATTTAATGTCTTAGCAACCTTTATCATTTCTGTTATATTTGATTCTTTACATTCTTTTATAAACTTATGTAATTCTCTTTTTATATCTTCAATTTTCACGTAATTGATTATTCTAAAAAAATCTTCTTTTAAATTATACGCTTTATATAATTCATCATCCAATTCTAACATTTCATGTAATCTTGATATCCTAGTTATTTCAATAAATTTGTTATTTCTTTTTATTTTTATATTTCCATACCAATAATCTAAATATTTATCTCTAGGCTCTTTATTAGTTCTTCCTTCTAAATATAATCTTTCTTGTTCTTTTTTCATTTTTAATTCATATCTAGTCTCATCAAATGATTTTAATAATAATGCCTTATTTATTCTATTTTTAAACATGTTATATTCATTTGATTTTTTATTAAATTCATACTTTTTTACATTTCTTAACCTAATGTCATCTAAAGCCTTTACTATTATTTTTACAACATGAAACGGATCAGCAACTAAAATTGCATTTGGAAAGCATCTTTTTACCACTTGTCTATATGGTTCATATAAATCTGTTATAACAACTTTAACATTCTTTCTGTTTTCTATCTGTATAAAATATTTTATTAAGTATTCTTTAGTTCTATTTGGAAGAATATCCAATGTCACTCGACGAATGGGATCATTTATTATATTTGAATACAACCCTTCATTTGTATATGTAGCCTTCTCATCTAGTGAAATAATCTCTGGTAAATTTGATATCATTGCAGGAAAATTAGACGTTGCATCTAGAAATATCTGTCTTACACTATCTTCTGAAATATGATTATCTATTGCTATTCTCTTAATTGTTTTATCAGCCTCCATAAAATCTTTCAAAACTTTTTGTTTAACTTTTAATGATATAGTCGACTTACTAGTTGTAAGGTTTAAATTCTCTGTTATTCTTTTATTACATATTGAACATTTAAATCTTCTTTTAGTGATTATTAAATATGTCTTTATTCCTGAGTTATCTAAATATAATATCTTTGACGGCTTTAATTTATCATGTATTTTATCAGTATATTTTGAACATTTTGGACACTTTACCTTCTTTTTACTGCTCAATATGTAAATATTCAATTCTTCTGAATTTTTACTTTTAACTTTTTCAACTTTAATTATGTTGATGCTACTTTCTAGTGAAAGTAATTTTTTTAAATAATCTTTTTTCATTTAATACCTCTTTCTACTACCTAAAAAAGTATCAAAACGATTTTTTATGTGATATAATTTCAATGTATTTTGAATACCTTTTATATAGCAATTTAAAGATATCAAAATACATTTTAAAAGGCGAGTATATCCTCGTCTTTTTCTTTATCATTTTAACAGTTTATTTTCCCACTAAAACATGGAGCTTTACAAAATCAACACGCTAATTTTATCCCACACAATCTTGTAGACTATCACTTATAAGGCTTCCCATTAAAACTTGTAGTTTTTATAAAAAATAACCCTACTAAAACGTGAAGTTATTTTTACTATTTTCCCATTAAATCATGGAGTTTTGCTATTTTTCTTTTCCCACTTAATCGTGGAGAGTTATATCAATTTCTTCCCACACATTCGTGTAGAGCCGAAATAATACTTTCCTAATGTTTTTAAAACAGCTTTACTTCTTATATCTGTTCTATCTGCTTTATAAATAATAAATGACTTTTCAAGCATATTTAAATAATTATCTATTGTTTGATGATTTAACTTTTTAATTATTTTATTACTATTTAAATAATCACTAATTTTTAAAGATGATATAGGACTACCAATATTACTTGATATATATCTTATTATATTTTCTAAAAGAGCTGTATCTTTAATATCATTTCTAGCAATCATATCTTTTTTTACAATAGTATTATATATATCATTTAAATAAGACAAAACTAACTCATCATTCTTTTTAAATATTTATCTCTTATTATCAATTCAATCACCTATTGACATTGTATAGCAAATTATTTATTTTACAAAGTTTTGCAAGCAAACTTGCAAAACTTTCTATTTTTATCCATTTTTGCAAATGAAACAAGTAAATAATAGCCTGTGATTTTTTTCTTTATGTACCATAATTTTTTAAGTGTACACTAATTAGATAACACGAATGGATTAGTCTTACTACCATCTCCTGAAATAATTTTGACAGAAGATTTTAGATATGCTGATGGTCTAATATCATTGTCATTCCCAGCACTTATACCTCTAATATACTCGCCAAACAATACACTCACATAGTCACTTGAAGTAGTGGAAGCATAAGGCGTTAATGTCCATTGGATACTGATATTATATATCCAGTCATTATTTTTACAATCACTTACATTACTGTCAGACCAATTATATAAAGCAGTGTTTAAACATGTTGCTCGGTCTGTTGTGCTTCCACCACTCGTTGCATAGCCATAATCTGACGGATACATTAAGCCTAATTTACCTGTCCATGTTGTGGTTCTTGATATAGTGTCTGTACAGTAAGGTCCACTCGTACAAATTTTGCCGTTTCTTGTTCCTCTTTCTTCTGTATACCACTTGCTTGTTATTTGATTATCTGTAGTTGATGCACCTATATTCCATACAGCGTTTCCTATCATATTTTTTAAACTATCTTTTATGCCTGTACTTGTGAAATTGCAGGATTTGGTTCCATTTTTATCATCACTATAACACGTTCCCGATTTATTATTCCAATATAATGATCCACCAACTGACTCACTATCATATCCTGGATTTAATAATTTCATTAGGTCTGCTTGGCTCCATTCGCTAACGCCGGAACCACCATTTACTGTACTATCACTTGTATCCCATGAGTAACCACCTATTGATGTACTTCTTATTATTTTTACGCGATCCTCCTTTTTACCTGTACCATCATAAACATTTTTCATATCACCTATGATTCGCCATAATATTGGTTCTCAAGCCGAATAAATAAGTGTACATTTTTTATTATATGAAGTAGCTTTTTTACACTCATCCATACTAGAGTACTCTTTGTAATTAATCTGCAAAAAATTGCTTTTATATCCATAGACTACATCATTTGTATATACTTCATCATCAAAACTTACATAGTTATTTGGATTTACTCCAATGTATCTTATATTACCATAGTTATCTGTTGCTAAGTTTGTTGTATCTGTATTAGACAACATTTTTATTTTTGTAATTAAATTAACTGGTATAAATATATTAGTAGTACTTTCAAAATTATTAAAATTACCAGCTTTATCTGTAACTCTTAAATAAACAGTGTATTTTCCTTCTGCAAGATCAGTAAATGTATATGTAGAACTAGTTGATGAATAATATGTTGTACCATCTATACTATATTCATATTTTGCTATACTACTTTCGGTATCGCTAGATGAACTCGCATCAACCGTAATCGAATTATCAGTATTAGTTAATGTCATACTTGCTTTTGGAGCTGTTGAATCAGCATAGGAAACAACCTTTGAAACATGACTTACTAAGCCAGCATTGTCTTTTACCCATACATAATACGTACCATTAGTGGTTATTGTTTGTGTTTTACTTATACTTGTTCCACTTATACTTGTCCATGTCGTTGGTGTTGTTTCAGTTGTTGTAAGTGCGTAACCAGAAAGGCCTGATTCATTATCACTAAAATTCATTGTTAATGTTTTTGATTTAGTCCATGTTGTTTCATCACTTAAACTAAGTGTTACAGTTGGTGCTGTGGCGTCCACTTTAGTAACAGTTATTGTTTTATTTACTATATGTCCTGCCCCATCTTTTACCCAGAAGTATATTGTGCTATTCTTTGTTGCTTTATAAGTATAAGTACTTTCAGTTATAACATTATCTACACTTGTCCAACTAGTAGGTTCACTGCTAGATTCAGTAAATGCATAGCCTGTTATACCAGACTCTGTGTCTTTAGCTACGGCGGTTATAGTGCTTGCTGCCCCATAACTACTTTGTTCTGTTAAGCTAACAATTGTTGGTGAAGTAGTATCAACATGACTCACTACAACTTCTTTATGACTAATATTACCTAAAGCATCTTTTGCATATACATAATATGTTTTATTACTAGTAACATCTTTAGTTATAGTAGTACTTTTTCCAGTAACACTTGTCCATTCACTAGGTTCTGTTTCAGTTTCTGTTAAAGCGTAGCCAGCAAGTCCTGATTTCTCATCTTCTAAAGTAATACTAATTGTATTACTAGAACCCCAATCGCTTGAAGCAGAAACTGTTATAACAGGTCCTGTTTTATCTAACTTAGATAAAACAACTTTCTCACTCTTTAAATTACCTATTTCATCACGAAAATAAATAGTTTCATCTTTGTCTTCTGTATATGTCTTAGTTATTTTAACATTTTTACTAGGTGTATCAATACTTGTATAAGTTATATTGTCAGTACTATATTCTATTAAATTATAATTAGTACTAGTGGCATTTATATCTATTGTTTCACTATCCTTTGTATAATCAGTTGCCTTAGTATTATAAGTAATTGTTATATCATTTGTTAATTTATCTTCTTCTGTATATACAGATACTACACTTATCTTACTTTTAAAGGTTGCACTCATAACTTCATCTATGGCTGGTGTATCATAATCCATCCATAATTTTAAACTATAACTTACTGAATCATTACTACTACCTTTTGGACTTAATGACCCACTTGTTAATTTAAATGAGGCATCCGCATTATTAATTGTTGGTGTAACACTTTGATATGTATTTAAAACTTTTGGTGTTCCATCATTTAAAGATATTTTTATATATTTATTATTTAATCTTTTTGTTATTGTATCATCTAATATATCTTCTAAGTTTACTTGATACATTGCATAAGTATCACATGTATTTTTTATAGTAAAAGAATAACTACTACTCTTTAATCCTTCTTCATCACTTATAGGATGCATATTACTTAATGTAATAGCGTCACTTTCATTAGTAATAATTACTTTAAAACATTTACTACTAGCTATATTTTGATCATTTTGCTTACTTTCAAAACGCCAGTAAGAAAAACTAATACATATCAAAGATATTATTAATATAAATATCAAACCAAGAAAAAATATCTTATACCCTAATTTATTATTGTTCACTTTCTTTTTATTTTTCATAATTTGCCTCTTTCATACAACCCCTTACTATAAAAATAATAGCATATCTTTAATATTATAACAAGATATTAGAATTACCATTTAATAAATTAATTTTAAAAAAAGATATATAAAAAGCACATATCATTATGACATGCACTATTTATTTTTTTCTATAACTTTAGCCGTTACCATAGAAACAGAAGTATCACCTATAACATTTAATACTGTAGCTGGTGCATCTATAACTGTAGCAATTACTGTAAGTATTGGTAAAGCCTCAACTGGCATACCCATTAAATTTAATATTAACATTTCACTTATTGAGCCACCACCAATAGGAACTGCACTAACAAGTAAAGTAGCTATAACAGAAACAAATAATACTTTAAAAGCTAAACCAGTACTCATATTTATACCAAATAAAGAAACTAAAGCCATAATTTTAAAGACACTACCTATTGCTGAACCATCTTTATGAAAACTTGTTCCTAGACTAATTGTAACTTCCCCAACATCACTTGGTACACCCATTTTCTTCGTACAACTCATATTAATAGGTACACTAGCAGCTGAAGAACAAGTAGCAAGACTTGTAAGCATTGCAGGTATTACTTCACGCCAAAACATCTTTAATCCTTTAATACCACTTGCTATAATAGCAAATCCACTATAAACAATCACCATAAACATTATACTAACTACAAAATAAAGAATAGTTATCTTTAAAAAACCAACTAAAATAACACTACCTAAAGAACCAACTAAACTAGCCATATAAGCAAATAACCCTATAGGTGCATAATAAGAAATAATTTCAATAAACTTATATATAACACTAGTACCAGAGTTTAAAAACTCTTTAATAGCCTTACCAGATTCTCTACTTTTTAAAGTAGCAAGACCAAATAATAATGATACAATCATTAAAGCCACTAAATTCTTAGTTGATAATAAATTAACAAAATCATTAGTAGAAATAGTTGTAACTAATCTTTCTAAGAAAGACATTTCATTAATTGTTTCTGTACTTGCAAATAATTCTTTTACTAAAGGAATATCACTTCCATTTATTAATGGAACTTTTATAAGTACTAAGAAACTCATTACTACTCCTATTACACTATAAACTAAAAATAATAATAAAGAAACTTTAACAATCTTTTTAAGTCTATTTGTATTCTTAGTATTTGCAATACTACTAGCTAATGTAAAAAATAATAATGGAACTATACTAACTAATAATAAATTTAAAAACAAATCTCCAAGTGGTTTAATAATATTCATCTTTTCTTTAAATATAAGACCACATATAACACCAAGTATTACCATTACAAGTAAAACAATTGTCTTTTTATAAGACTTCAAAACTTTTTTCATTCACTCACCTTCTAAATTCATTTTATCAAATAATTTTATTATTTCAAAGACATAATAACACTTTCAATTAAATCAATATTATCTATAACATCGCTTATTTTATCAGTAGTTCTTTCATGATATAACTCTTTCATTTTATTTTCAAACTCTTTATATAAAGAAGCATCACGATTTAATGCTTTATACCAAATAGAATTTTGTTTTAAATATTCATACATTTTAGGGTTATCTAAAAACTTATTAATCAAGAATAATTCCATTATTAATCCTCAAAAAACTTGTTAATTGGTCTAGGAACTTTAGGTACACTAGCACTTAATGGACTCGTAACAGAACTCTTATTAGTTAATTCACTAATAAGACCTAATGCTTTCTCAGCCGTTTTAATATGTTCTTGAATAGAATTTATATCAATATTTTTTAATTTATTAGAAAAGTCATTTAAAGTATCAGCAGTTGTATTATTATTGCTATTTAAATAACTTTCCCATGCTTTATTATCTTCCCCATATATATCATATATTTCATAAAACTTTTGCCATGTCATACTCTTATCTTTAACAAAAGAAACAAGTTCAGGATGCTTACGAGCAAATATTTTAAATTCTTCTTTTTTATCCATACATAGTCACCTAATAAAGTATATGCAAGTGAATTTTAACTATTAAAAAAAGAAGCCATAAAAGCCTCTTAAAGTTTAAATTCATCTAAGTTAAAACTTATTTGTTCATCAGTTATTTCCGGCTCTTTTTCTTCTTCTATTATTACTGGTTCTTCTACTTTTTCTAAACTAAGCTTAGGTAAAACATCTAATATAGTCTTTTTAGTAACTACACTACCAGTACTAGATGTATCCATAATAGGTACTTCAGTAATTCTTATATTTACACTGCCATCTTCTGTTATATAAGATAATTCTTCTTTAGAAGGAACAACTAAAACTTTTAAAATTTCATAGTTTGTACTCTTAACTTTCTTAATAAGAGTAAGTCCTCTTTTAGCTCTACCAGTTTCATATATATCACTCATCTTTACTCTTTTGGCCGTATTTTGACTAGTAAATAAAGTTAAGTAATCGGCATCCATATAAGAATTTAATGAAACGACATTATCATCTTTTAAGTTAATTGCTTTAACCCCACTACCACGCACACCTACTAAAGGAACTTCTAATTTATTAAAGTTTACATAGTAGCCATTACGTGTAACAACTAAAACATTTTTAAATGCTTCTGTAACACCACATACCATATCACCATCTTTTAGTTTCATAGCAATCATAGCCTTACTTGTTCTTGTAACAAATAAATCACTCATTTTAATTCTTTTTATCATACCATTTAAACTTACCATTATAAGTTCTTTCTTTTCATGATATATAAATGAAGCAATTATAGTCTCATTTGGACTTAAAGTAATTAAGTTATTAATGTGTTTTCCAAGTTCACGCCATTTTGAATCAGGTATTTTATAAACAGGAATAAACAAGTAATTACCTAAATTAGTAAATAATACTAAGTGATCTCTTGTTGAAACATCAAACATATTTTTAATGTAATCCCCTGGTTTCATTGGTGGTTCTTCATTATTACTTTGGAAAGATTTCATACTAACTCTTTTAACATATCCTTCATTAGTAATCATAACTACAACATTTTCATCAGGTATCATACTCTTTAAGTCAATTTTAATATCGGTTATTTCATCTTTTATTTCTGTTCTTCTTGGGTCATCATATTCTTTTTTAATAGCTTTAAGTTCTTGTTTCATAACATGTTTTAAAGCACTTTCATTATTAAGTATTTCTCCCCAAATATACATATCTTTTTGTAATTTTTCCATCTCACTTTGTAAAGCTACAATATCAGTATTAGTTAAACGATATAATTGTAACGTTACAATTGCTTCCGCTTGCTCCATTGTAAAATCAAACTTTTCTACTAAATTTTCTTTAGCATCAGTTTTATTTTTACTACTACGAATTAAAGCGATAACTTCATCTAATATACTTATAGCCTTTAAAAGGCCTTCTAAAATATGATAATTTTTTTTAGCCACTTCTAAATCAAAAGCCGTTCTTCTTGTAATAACCTCTTTTTGATGATTAATAAAAGCATCTAGTATATCAAGTACACCAACAAGCTTAGGTCTTCTATTTACAATAGCAACCATATTAAAGTTATAATTAACTTGTAAATCAGTATTTTTAAGCAAATAATTAAGTACTAATTCAGCATTAGCATTTTGTTTTAAATCAACAACAATCCTTGCCATATGTTCATGACTAGATTCATCAATCACATCATTAATACCTTCTATTTTTTTATCAAGTTTAATATCAATCATTTTTTTAACTAATTGCTCTTTAATAACGTCATATGGTATTGAATGAATAATAATTTGCTTTTTACTACCCTTTTCTACTATTTCCGTTTTAGCCTTTAATATTACTTTACCCTTACCTTTTTTATAAGCTTCTACTAACCCTTCTTTTCCTTCAATAACACCTGCCGTTGGAAAGTCAGGTCCTGGCATAATACTCATAATAGTCTCTAAAGTACAATTTGACGCTTCTATTCGTTTAATTGTTGCATCTATTACTTCTCCTAAGTTATGTGTTGGAATATTTGTCGCATAACCTGCTGATATACCAGTTGACCCATTTACTAAAAGATTAGGAAAATAAGCCGGTAATACAGTTGGTTCTTTTTCAGTATCATCAAAGTTCCAAGTCATTTCTACAGTATTTTTCTTAATACCTTCTAACATAACCTCAGCAAATTTTGAAAGTCTTGCTTCTGTATAACGCATCGCGGCTGGTCCATCACCATCAATTGAACCATTATTTCCATGAATATCAATTAAAGTTTCTCGCATTTTCCAAGGTTGACTTAAACGAATTAACGCATCATATATAGAGGAATCACCATGTGGATGGAAATTACCCATAATATCCCCAACTGCCTTAGCACTTTTTCTATAAGGCTTATTATGTGTAAATCCTGATAAATACATTGCATATAAAATTCTTCTTTGAACTGGTTTTAAACCATCACGGACATCTGGCAAGGCCCTTTCTTGAATAATTTCTTTTGAGTAACGACCAAATCCCGTTTCCATTATTTCTTCTAAACTATAATCATATATTTTCTCTATTATAGCTTCTGTTTCTTTACTCTTTGCCATCATACCCTACTTTCTAAAATCATCTTCTAAGGTAAAGTCAACGTTTTCATTAATCCATTCTTTTCGTGGTACTACTTCATCACCCATCAAAACATGAATTCTTTTCTCAGCAATAGCCGCATCATTTAAAGTAACTCTTAAAAGACGACGATTTTTCTTATCCATAGTTGTTTCATATAACTCATCAGCATCCATTTCTCCAAGTCCTTTAAAACGTTGTATCTTATAATTACCTTTTAAATCTTTCTTTCGTTCTTCTAATTCTTCATCTGTAGCTATATACTCTTTACCTTTACTAGTTTCAATAGAATATAAAGGTGGTGTAGCAATATAAAGCATACCTTGTTCAATTAAAGGTCTCATAAAACGGTAAAAGAAAGTTATTAAAAGGATTTGAATATGTGACCCATCAACATCGGCATCAGTCATGATAATAACTTTACCATAGTTACTTTCTTTATAGTCGAAATCAGCCCCAAGACCTGCTCCTATTGCATACTCAAGTTGTCTTAACTCAGCATTACCTTCAATATCTTTACTACTTGCTTTCTCACAATTTAAAACCTTACCACGTAAAGGTAAAATAGCTTGTGTTTCTCTATTTCTATGACTTTTAGCAGAACCACCTGCACTATCACCCTCGACTAAGAATAGTTCATTTAACATATAATTTTTACCAGTTGCTTTAGCAAGTTTCTCGCTTAAAACCCGTTCTTTATTATTTTTACCAGTTCCTTTACGAACACTTTCACGAGCTTTACGAGCAGCCTCACGGGCCATCTTACTTTTCTGTGCTTTTTCAAGTATTGCAAGAGCCATCTCTTTATTTTCTTCTAAATAAAACTTTAAATTTTCATAAGTAATACTTTCTGTTGTACTACGGGCTTCTGGTGTTCCTAGTTTTCCTTTTGTCTGACCTTCAAATTGTAATAATTCTTCTGGTATTTTAACTGATATAATAGCTGACAAGCCTTCACGAACATCACTACCATCTAAAGAAGTATCTTTACCTTTAAATAAATTATTATTTTTAGCATAATCATTAAAAGCCTTAGTTAAACCTGTTTTAAAACCAACCTCATGTGATCCACCATCACTTGTCTTAACGTTATTTACAAATGACAAAATCTGTTCATTATAAGAATCGGTATATTGCATAGCTATTTCAACTTCTATTTTATTTTTCGTATTTTTAAAATGAATAACATTACTTATTGTATTTTTATTTTCATTAATATATTCAACAAATGAAACAATTCCCTTTTCATAATGATATTTAGCACTTAAATTATCTTCTTCATCAATAACCTCAATTGTAACATTAGAAAGTAAAAATGCACTTTCTTGCATTCTTTCACAAATAGTTGTAAAAGAGAAATTTGCATTATGAAATATTTCTTTATCTGGTAAGAATGTTACAATTGTTCCTGTCTTTTTAGATTCACCAATCGTTTTTAAAGGACTTACCACATGTCCCCCATCAGCAAATTTAATTTGACTTATCTTGCCTTCCCTATAAATAGTAACTTCCATCTTTGTTGATAAAGCATTTACAACACTACCACCAACGCCATGTAAACCACCACTTACTTTATAACCAGCTTCTTCAAATTTACCGCCTGCATGTAAAATAGTGTAAATAACTTCCGGTGTACTTTTACCACTTTCATGCATACCAATTGGCACACCTCGTCCATTATCAGCAACTGTAATAGAACCATCTTTATGTAAAAGAATCTTTATATAATTACCATAACCATTTATAATCTCATCTATTGAATTATCTACAATTTCCCAAACTAAATGGTGCATTCCTTTTTTATCAGTTGAACCAATATACATACCAGGTCTTTTTCTAACTGCCTCAAGTCCTTCTAATATTTTAATCGAATGTTCATCATAAGTATTTTGTTTTGCCATAATCCTCACCTACCAAAGTATAACAAAGTTTTATTGGTGCGTAAAGAAAGAACCGTCAAATAATCGTCAAAATGCCCAAAAAAGCGCCCATGTAAGCGTTTCTAAACATCAAAATGGGAAGATTCTTCTGTAGCATCACTTACTACTTCTTTAATCTCTTTAGAAACAATCAATTTATATTTATCATTATCTTTATAAAGAAAGAACCCTACCTAAGAAAACAAAGAAGCACTAATATTCTTTTTTAAATATTTACCATCTAATAAAAATATATCATTAATAATAGTTGTATAACCTTTTTCTTTTATTTCTTTTAATCTCTTAATATCGCCTATTGCCATATTTTCTAAACAAGCATGTAACTTACTATTAATTACTTTAACTAATTCTTTTAGTTTTACAAGTTCTTCACAATTAACTATTGAAAAAAACTCATACATATCATTACCAAAAGAAGACAATATTTCTAATAAATTCCCCTCTGTTTTCTCTGTAAGTACAAAATCATCCCTTATAAAATTCACTAAATTATTTATCCTAAGAATCATCAAATTTATATTTTTTAAACCCTATTTAATCTACTAAGTAAAGCATATTAAAGGTATTTATAAATTTCATAAAGATTAAGTATCTCAGATATACTATATCACTTGTAATATCAGCAATCTTTTCTTCAAAAGACTTTAAAGCATTTCTATTACCAAAACAAATTAAGCAATAAGATTTTAGTGTTTCAAAAAAAAATCTACTCCACGTAGATTTTTAATTTTTATAAATATTATAAAAAGCATGTATACCAGGATAAATTGCTTCATCACCAAGTTCTTCTTCAATACGCATTAATTGATTATATTTTGCAATTCTATCTGTACGACTCATAGAACCAGTTTTAATTTGACCTGCATTAAAGGCAACCGCAATATCAGCAATTGTAGTATCTTCAGTCTCACCAGAACGATGTGAAACAATTGCTGTATACCCATGGCTTCTTGCAAGTTCCATTGCATCAAATGTTTCAGTTAAAGTACCTATTTGATTAACTTTAATTAAAATTGCATTAGCAGTATCTTTATTAATACCTTCTTGTAAAATAGAAGCATTAGTAACAAATAAATCATCACCAACTAACTGAATTTTTTTACCAAGACGACGAGTTAATTCACTCCATCCATCCCAATCATCCTCGCTTAAACCATCTTCAATAGAAATAATTGGATATTTATTAACAAGTTCTTCTAACCAATCAATCATCTCACTAGTGGTCTTTTCGCCACCATTACTTTTTTTAAGCTCATATTTTTTTGTTTCAGTATTGTAAAATTCACTAGCCGCTACATCCATGGCAATAAAGATATCTTTGCCAGGCTCATATCCTGCTTTAGTAATAGCCTTAACAATACATTTAAGAGGTGCTTCATTATCCTCTAGGTTTGGTGCAAATCCACCTTCATCACCAACAGCAGTAACTTGACCCATTTCTTTTAAAACATTTTTTAAAGAATGAAATACTTCACTACCCATTCGAATAGCCTCGTGTATACTACTAGCCCCAACTGGCATAATCATAAATTCTTGAAAATCAACTGATGAATCAGCATGCGACCCACCATTTAATACATTCATCATTGGTACTGGTAATTTTTTAGCATTAACTCCACCTAAATAACGATATAAAGGCATGCCATAATGATTAGCCGCACAACGTGCAACCGCTAAACTAATACCCAATATAGCATTAGCCCCATACTTACTTTTATCTTTTGTACCATCAGCCTCTATTAAAGCATGATCTATACCTACTTGATCAGTCACATCCATACCAATAACTACTTTACTTAGTATTTCATTAACATTTTCTACAGCCTTAAGTACTCCTTTTCCCATATAACGAGATTTATCATTATCTCTTAACTCTAAAGCTTCTTTACTACCTGTTGAAGCTCCACTAGGAACAATCGCACGACCAAAGTCTCCACATTCTGTATATACTTCAACTTCAACCGTCGGGTTTCCTCTTGAATCTAACACTTCCCGTGCTTGTACATCAATTATTCTTGACATAATATATTCCTTCTTTCTAACAACATAATTATAAATCACATTAATTATTTTTTCAAACTAATTCTCTTAAAAAATACCAAATAACCATATACTTATTCCAAAAAATAAGGATCCGTACTACTACCTTCTCCACTTAATATTTGGACATTGCTTTTTAAATAAATTGTTGGTCTAACATATAACGCCTTTGAAGTCCCTGTACTAGACATAGTCTTATTTGCAGTTGCATGCATAACTTGTTCTGCATATCCAAATAAAGCAAAAGATTGTCAAGAAAAAAAACTACATTTCTGTAGATTTAATTATTTTACTCTTGTCAAAGTATTATTAGTAATTTCCATTTCATCAACACTATAATAACCTTCCAAAACATAATCACCATCTTTAGTTTTAGAAGAATCATTAATAGCTCCAACACCTATCACAGTAGCTCCTTGTTTTTTTAATTCTAAACATCTGTCTATATCACTAGCTAAAACTGAAATTGTTTCGCCATCAAGATCAAAAATGATTTTATAAACACTTTTCTCTACATCTTTATACTTTGGTTGATAACCTTTATCACTAGTACCTATATCTGAAGCCTTACTATATATAACTGCATCATCTGTAAGTGTAAATGTTGTATTTTCATCAACAATAACATCTTCTACTGTATTTGTATTACTATTTTCTTCTAATGCACTGTCAGTAGTATTACTCATACTTATATCTTCTGTAACAACACTTGCCGTTTTTTCATCTATATTATTATTTGTTTCTAACTCATCAGTATCATTAACAATATTTTGTTCTTCTTCTATATCATTTATAGTAGTAAAGCTGTCTTCACCCGTTTTAATTATAAAATCAGATACAGCATTCTCAGCTTTATTCTTATCATATTCGCGCTTAGCCCCAACAAAAGCTAACATTCCCACAACTGCTACACCAAAAGCCACAGCCGAATTTCTAATTTTTTTCTTAATATTATTATCTACTTTACTATTATCTTCTTTTTTACTACTAACTAAACTAGTAACTTTTGATTTTGCAAGTTTTATTTTCGTTTTACCCTTTTCTAAAGCATTATTGCAATAACTAACTACTTTTTGCTTACTACTTGCTATATTACTTTTAAATCCTTCTTTTTTAACACTAAATTGCTTTTTAGCTTCTAACGTTTTCTCTTGCAAAGTATTTATAGTTTTCATAGTCTTTTCATCATTATTTTTCTTAATATCATCAAATTTAAAAGATATTGTTTTAAATAATTCACAAGACTTTCTTTTTGCATCACAAAAATGTTTAGTAACCATACATTTTGTATTTTCTAGTTTACTTTTATTTTTTTCTTTTACTACATTAATTTTTTCTAAAAGAGTATTCATTACATTGGCATTAACTACTTTTTCATCAACACCATAACTTTCAACTTCATTTTCAATCTCTTTAATAAACTTACTACTTTTTAAATGCCAATAAACTTTAACTTTATTTACAGCCGAATTTAAAAAGTCAAAATTATCCATACTACCATTTTTAACTTTACTACTAAGAAACTTATCCCATTTCATATCTAACCCTTTAAGAAAAACATTAAAATAAAATAAATCTGTAAAAACATTTTCTTGTTGTTTTACTTTATCTAAAGCATCATTACCATACACATTAATAAAAACTTTATCTAGTCTATTCATTTTCTGTATTGCATCTTCGCTAAAAGATGAGTGAGACAATGAAATAGCTTGTGAAACATTTACATGATTATATTTTTTTACAAACTCTCTCTTAATACTTTCTAATCTCTTCAAATAAGCCTTACCTAAAATTTCATGAATATCAGGCATATCACTATTACTCTGCATAAAATTTGGAACATTTATTTCTCTACTTACCATGAACACACACTCCCCCTCTGTGTAAACAGTAGTTATCCTAAACCATAACTAATAAAAAGTCAAGAAAAAAAAGAAAGTTTTTCTTTCTTTTTTTAATTACCATTCCATGCATCTTCAGCAAGACTTTGACAAGTACTATCATTAGGACTAGTCATACATGTACGACAAGTATCAAAATCTTCTTTAGCTCCAGATGAAGCAAAGTTAGAAACAAGTCCAAGTACTATGCCAATAAGTGTTGGCAAGAAAAATATTGCAACAGCCGCTACAGCACGCATAGCAAGTGACTTTGTCGCTTTCTTAATCTCGTCATCTTTAGCAGCAACAACAGCTCTTCCTAAATCTAACATACCCCAAACAATTAAAATAATCGGAATAACAATTTTAAATACTAGTAAAGCATAACCAATTACTTGCCAAATATTAGCAGTATTAGCACAAAAACCAGCAGTCTCTGTTCCAATAACAATATCTCCCATAAAATAACCTCATTTCTTTTTTATCTAATATTATTTTATATAAAATTACTTTTCAAGTCAAGGCAAAGTGTCATTTATGTGTAAAACAAATTAAATAATTTCAATTTTCATTAAATTAGTTGTTCTATTTTCATCATTATTTGGAAAACCACCTGTAATAACAACAATATCATCTTTTTCTAATTTAGCAAACTTTTTAGCAGCATCAACACTATGAGCTAAAACCTCATCAGTTGAATTCATTAAAGGCATAAGTACTGGATAAATACCATAATTAAGCATTAACTTACGACCATCTTTTTCATTTGGTGTTAAAGCTAAAATTGGTGCTTTTGGTCTAAAATTAGAAATAAGTTTAGCAGTTCTACCATGTACAGTAGCAGTAGTAATTAACTTAGCATTTAATCTATTTGCCGTATCAACTACAGCCGTAGCAATAGCATCACGAGCATTAGCAACAAAACGCATTTCTTCAATATAATTGTAATCTGCATATTTTTCAGTGACTTCACAAATACGTGCCATAGCAGCTACTGTTTCAATAGGGTGTTTACCCATTGTTGTCTCTCCTGATAACATAACAGCGTCTGTACCATCTAAAACAGCATTAGCAATATCACTTGTTTCAGCTCTTTTTGGACGAGCATTTTCCATCATAGTTTCAAGCATTTCAGTTGCAACAACACAAATCTTATTTCTATGACGACATGCTTTAATCATCTTCTTTTGTTCAATAGGAACAATTTCACTAGGAATTTCTGTACCTAAGTCCCCACGAGCAACCATAACCCCATCAGCAACATCTAAAATGCTATCTAAATTTTCAATACCAAGAGCACTTTCAATTTTACAAATGATTTGTAAATCTTCTCTACCATGGGCTTTTAATAATTCTTTTGCTTCTAAAACGTCTTCTCGTGTATTAACAAAAGATAAAGCAACAAATTCTCCTCCATGTTCACAAGCATAAATTAAATCTTCTTCATCTTCTTTACCAATAAATGGAATATCTAATTTAACACCAGGAGCACTCATACTCTTACGATTTCCTAAATGACCCCCACTAATGATCTTACAAGTAACACCATCACTTTCTTTACTAATAACTTCTAAACGCATTTTAGCATTTTCAAGTAAAACAGTATTACCAACTTCTAATGAATCAATTGCTTCTGGATGATTAACAGAAAATCTTTCACTAGTACCAGTAACACTTTCTTTTACTAAACGAACTGTATTACCTTCTACTAAATCAATACCATCATTTTCCATCACACCACATCTAAATTCAGGTCCTTTAGTATCCCATAAAATAGCTACATTCATACCAGTTCTTTTTCTTACTTCACGAACTGAATCTAAAGCCTTTTGTCTTTCTTCTAAAGTGGCATGAGAAAAATTAATACGTGCCACATTCATACCGGCTAATACCATTTGTTCCATAACATCGGCTTCATTACTAGCAGGTCCAATACTACAGATTATTTTTGTCTTTTTCATATATATCTACTCCTTCTAAAACAAGAAAAATTTTACACTTTTTTAAGAGAAAAATCAAGTATAAAGCGAAAACTTTTGGTTAAAATATACATGTGATGCTTATGAATAAAGAAAAATTTAATGAAAACTTAATTGATTTTATCAAAAACTCTACTTGTGCTTTTACTTGTATTAAAAAAATTAAAGAAAAGTTATTAGAAGCAAACTTCCAAGAACTAAAAGAAACAGATACTTGGAATGACCTAAGTGGTAATTATTTTGTAATCAGAAATGATGCTAGTATTATAGCCTTTAAAGTAAAGAATAGAGTCTCTAGTTTCCAAATAATTACAACCCACTCTGATACACCAAGTCTTCTTTTAAAAAATAATGGTGTCTATATTAAAGATAATTACTTAAAACATAACGTTATGCCTTATGGTGGCATTTTAAACTACGGATTTTTAGATACCCCTTTTTCTCTAGCCGGTCGCATTTTTATTGAAAAAAATAATAAGTTATTAAAGAAAATTATTGATATAAAAGAAGAAATAGCCATTATCCCAAGTGTTGCCATTCACCTAAATGATAAAGCCAATACTAATTTAGATTTAAATGCTCAAAACGATTTAACACCATTCTTTTTAATAAGTGATAAAACAAGTGATTTTGATAAGTTATTAAAAGAAAAATTAAATCTAACTAAGACTGATAAAATCCGTGACTATGAACTTTTCTTATACTCAACTTTTTCTCCTAAAAGAATAGGTCTTAAAAAAGAGATCTTATTATCACCTAGAATAGATAATCAAACAAGTGTCTTTACTAGCATGCAAAGTTTTTTAGAAAGTGATAGTAAAGAGGCTTTGGTTTTCTGTGCTTTTAATAACGAAGAAATTGGCAGTCTAACAAGAGAAGGAGCAGAAAGTGATTTTTTAATTTCTACTTTAAAAAGAATATGTACTTCCCTAAATTTACCCCTTGCCTCCACTTTATCTAATTCTTTATTAATAAGTGCGGATAATACTCATGCAGTTCACCCAAACCACCCAGAACTAGCCGATGAAACAGGTAAAGTCTATTTAAACAAAGGATTTGCTATTATAAAAGAAGCAACTTCTACTACTGATGCTTACTTTTCTTCTTTAATTAAAATGCTTTGTGATAAAGAACATATAATGTATCAAGATTCAACTTTAAAAAATGATATAACTGGTGGTTCTACCTTAAGTGCCTTAACTCTAAGACATGTAAGTATCCCATCACTAGAAGTAGGTATAGGTGAACTTGCTATGCACTCTTCCCTAGAAGTAGCATCACTAATAGATATTTATGAATTATATAAAATGCTTAAAGTTTTCTTAAATACAAAAAAAGAACTATTATAAAAGTTCTTTTTATTTAGCATCTTTTTTTAGTGGTTTTGGTAAAGCATCTTTTCTTGATAAATTTAGTCTTCCTCGGTTATCATACCCTTTACTTTTAACTATTATTTCATCACCAACACTTACAATATCACTAGGTTTATTTACTCTTTCATGTGCAAGTTCAGAAACATGAACCATACCCTCACATCCTGGCCATAATTCGACAAAGCAGCCAAAGTTTTCTACTTTTGTAACACGACCAGTATAAATATGGTCTTCTTCTACTTCTCTTACAACATTTAAAATCATTTCTTTTGTTTTAGCAATAATGGAAGCATCGGTATGATAAATTATAACGCGGCCATCATCTTCTAAATCAACCTTGACAGCATCTTTATCATTTACTGTTTTAACATTACTTGCTTCTAATATGATTTTCGTAATCATTTCGCCACCACGACCAATAACATCTTTAATTTTTTCTGGATTAATTTGGAATGTTTCTATTTTTGGTGCATATGGACTTAAAGTAGCACGAGGCTTACTTATGCAATCATTCATAACATCTAATATTTCTAGACGAGCTTTCTTAGCTTGGGCTAATGCTTCTTTTAATATTTCTTTAGTAATACCCTTAATTTTGATATCCATTTGTAAAGCTGTAATACCATCACGCGTACCAGCTACTTTAAAGTCCATATCTCCCATGTGATCTTCTAGCCCTTGAATATCAGTTAAAATAGTATGTTTTTTACCATCACGGCTTGTAATAAGGCCCATTGCAATTCCCGCAACTGGAGCTTTTATTGGCACACCAGCAGCCATAAGTGATAGACACCCAGCACAAATAGTTGCTTGACTTGAAGAACCATTACTTTCTAGTATTTCTGATACAACTCGAATGGTATATGGAAATTCTTCTTCACTAGGTATAACAGCCGATAAAGCTCTTTCTCCTAAAGCACCATGACCAATTTCTCTTCTTCCAGGTGATCCATAACGACCCGTTTCTCCTACACTAAAAGCTGGAAAATTATAATGCAACATAAACCTTTTAGCATCTTCAATACCTAAGCCATCAAGTATTTGATGTTCTCCAATTGCTCCAAGTGTTGTAGTAGCAAGACTTTGTGTTTGACCCCTTGTAAATACAGCTGACCCATGTGTTCTTGGTAATAAATCTACCATTGCATCAAGTGGTCTTATCTCATCCATTTTACGGCCATCAGGGCGAATATGTTTATCTGTTATTAAATCTCTTACAGCATCTGCTTCTAAGTTATGTAAAATCTTAGCTACATTTTTAAATTCACTTAAATCTTTTTCTTCATTAGCAAACAATTCTTCAAAATGACTCATCGTCTCATTTTTAATTTCTTCTACTTTTTCATAACTAGCTAACTTATCTTTAATTTGAATAGCCTTAACTAAGTTATCATAAGCATATTCTTTTACTAAATTTACTAACTCTTCATCAAGCGTTGCACTGTAAACTAATACTTTTTCTTTACCTATTTCTTTAATTATTTCTTCTTGAAAAGCACACAACTTTTTAATTGCTTCATGCCCAAACATAATCGCATCAAGCATTTGTTTTTCACTACATTCATGTGCTCCTGCTTCAACCATACAAATAGCGTCTTTAGTACCCGCAACTGTTAAATTAAGGCATGAATTTTCTAATTCTTCGACAGTTGGATTAATAATAAACTCTTTACCAACCTTACCAACAACAACACCAGAAACTGGCCCATCAAATGGAATTTCAGATATTCCAAGTGATAGTGATGAACCAAGTAAAGCTGTCATTACCGGTGAATTATCTTGATCAACTGATAAAACCGTATTAACTACTTGTATTTCTTGTCTTAAATTTTCATCAAACATTGGTCTTAAAGGTCTATCAATAATACGAGCCGCAAGGGTAGCTTCATCTGCAGGTCTTCCCTCTCTTTTAATAAATCCCCCAGGTATCTTACCTACAGAATATAATTTTTCTTGATATAAAACTTGTAAAGGAAAAAAATCTTGTGTAATCTCTGTTTTACCCATAACAGAAGCTGTTAAAACAACCGTATCTCCATAACGTACTAAACAAGACCCATTTGCTTGTTTAGCAAGCCAACCAGTTTCAACAACAATTTTTCTTCCATAAAACTCTAATGTAAACTCTTTTTTCATACTTCCTCCTACTAATAGAAAAAAAGACACTAAAAACAACGTGCCTTTTAATTATTTTCTTAAATTTAATTTTTTAATTAATTCACGATATTCAACAACATCAGTTCTTTTTAAGTAAGCTAAAAGTTTTTTTCTTCTACCTACCATTTTTTGTAAACCACGTTTTGAATGATAATCATGAATATGTGTTCTAAAGTGTTCTGTTAAATTATTAATTTCTTCTGTTAAAAGAGCAACTTGAACTTGTGTTGATCCAACATCATTCTTGTCTTTTTGAAATTCTTTAATAATTTCAGTTTTTCTTTCTTTAGTCATTGCCATAATAAATCCTCCTTTATTTTAATTATCCGTCTATCCATAGGTATATGAAAGAGGTCCATAATATCCACAGAAAAACTTCTTACTGGAATAGTATATTATAAAAACAATCCCTAGTCAAATTATTTTGATACATTTTTGTTAAATTATGTTATTTATTAATTTTTCTTGCTAATTTAATAGCTTCTCTATTTTCCTTAACTGAATTTTTAGTAAAAATTTTTTCATTTGTAGTTACAAAATTATCACAATCTGTTACAACAAATGTTTCAACTACCAAACGATTAGTAAAAGTATTTAACATATATTCTTGATAACCACTATTAATAAAAGGATACTTACCTATTTCTACTTTTTCTGGCATCGCAACCTTTACACATTTATCAGGATAACCATTTTGACAATTCCAACAAAGATGGTTTTGAAACTCTTTTTTAATTTTTTTTAAATTTTCAGCATTTAACTTTAACTCAGCTATTTTTTTATTTCTTTCTACAATTATTTTTTCTTGTTTATCTTCAGTCATATTTTAAATCTCCCTTTCTTTTATTTCATTATTTAATTTACTACGTAAAGCATAATAATCCGGAACAATAATATCATCATTACAAACCCCTACTATTACTTGATCATATTTTTTATAATTAAGTAAACATGCTCTTTCATAACCATTTAAAACAAGTTCTATTAAATCATCTAAAATCAAGTCATATTTTTTTATCCAATAATTATCTTTCTGTAAACAACGTAAATCAATTTCTTTACCAACAAATATCTTTTGCTCTTGTTTATTTTTTTTATATATTAATGCCCCAGTAATTAATGGTAATGATAAATTAATCTGTTTATTTAATAAACCTTGGTAATCTCTAATTATATTAGTATATGAATTTACCCCAAGTGTATATCTTACAGTCAATTAAGTTCCCCCCTAGCGAAAGTTATTCTATAATATAAAATACACTTTGTCAAATAAAAAGAAAGCTTACTTTAAGCCTTCTCTATATCAAATTTAACACTTTCACCATTTAAATCATATACAGTTGTTAAATTATTTTTAATAGTTATTTCTTTAGCTAGTGTTTCTTTCATAATATAATCTTTAAATTGTTTTACTATATCTATAAAGTTTTCACTACCATCATAATAGATATTAATGCGATCTGTTATTTCATAATCTTTTTCTTTTCTTAAATTTTGAATCTTACTAACAAATTCTCTTGCAATACCCTCATTAATAAGGCAAGTATCCCTCTTAATATCTAAGATAACAAAATTATTATTTAATACTTCTACTGCCATATCATCTTTTGCTTCTACTCGAATATCAACCATATTCTTAGTAACAGTTACAAGTTCATTATCTAGTGTTATACTAACTTCTTCATTATTTTCTAAAGCTGCTACCTCAGCACTTGTAATATTTGCTAAAGCACTTTGAAAATCCTTTATTTTAGATCCAAATATTTTACCAACTTCTTTAAAGTTAGGTTTTACTTGGAAATTCAAGTATTCACTTAAATCATTAATAAACACAACCTCTTTAACATTTAATTCTTCTTTAATAAGAGGTGTTAAATCAGTAATCAAAGATTCTTTCTTACCATCTAAATATACCCTGGCAAGTGGTTCACGAACCTTTATTTTTTTACTTTCCCGAATATTTCTACCAATACTTATTAATTCTCTTACTAAATCCATTTTCTCTTCTAATTTATCATCGATTAATTCTTCATTACATTTTGGATAATCAGCTAAATGAACACTTACTTCCCCTGTTAAGTCTCTATAAATTTCTTCTGATATAAATGGTGTAATTGGCGCGATTAACTTACATAATCCCACTAATACCTCATAAGTAGTAATATAAACACTTTTTTTAGAATTATCAAGTTCACTACCCCAGAATCTTTTTCTATTTCTTCTAATATACCAGTTTGATAAGTCTTCCGAAACAAAACTAGCAATAGCCTTAACTACTTTATTTAAATCATACTCTTCAAAAGAAGCAGTCACATATTTAACTAAATTATTATATTTAGAAAGAAGCCATTTATCAATTTCTTCTCTTTGTTCATAAGAAATATTACATTCATCTGTATCTATTCCATCCGTATTAGCGTACATTTGAAAGAAACTATATGTATTTTTTAAAGGATTGATAAACTTAGAATAAACGTCTTTACAACCCTTAGAATCATAACGAAGTGGTGTCCATACAGGAGACGCACTTAACATATAAAACCTAACTATATCGGCCCCATACTCGTCTAATTCTTTAATAGGATCAACTATATTACCAACTGATTTACTCATCTTTTTACCTTCTGGATCTAGAACCATATCATTTACGACAACATTTTTAAAGCTAGATACACCCGATACAATCGTGGAAATACAAATTAAAGAGTTAAACCAACCACGTGTTTGATCAACGCCTTCAGCAATAAAGTCGGCTGGAAATTGTGTTTTAAATAATTCTTGATTTTCAAATGGATAATGAAGTTGAGCATAAGGCATAGCCCCTGAATCAAACCAAACGTCTAAAACATCTTTTACTCTTGTCATTTTGCCACCACAATGTGAGCAAGTTAAATGTAACTCATCAATATAAGGACGGTGTAGTTCTAAGGCAAAAACGTCTTTATCTTCAATAATCTTACTTTGCAACTCTTCTCTACTACCAATAACCTCTTTAGCACCACATTCATCACAAATCCAAATAGGCATTGGGCATCCCCAGTAACGATTACGACTAATACCCCAGTCAACCATATTAGAAAGCCAATTATTAAACCTTTTTGTTCCAACATACTCTGGATACCAATTAACACTTTTATTAGCCGCGATAATCTCATCCTTATAAGCTGTAGTTTTTATATACCAAGCAGGCTTAGCATAATAGATTAATGGTTGTTTACAACGCCAGCAATGTGGGTAATCATGGGTTATTTTAATCTTTTTAAATAATTTATCATTTTCTTTTAACCATTTTATAATAGTAATTTCTAAGTCTTTATCAGTTACTAATGTACCCTCCCATGGACCAGTAATGTATTTACCATCTTTACCCACTGGATTAACAAAAGCAATATCATTTTCACGACAAACACGATTATCATCTTCACCAAAGGCAGGAGCAATATGGACAATACCAGTACCATCACTATCAGTAACATAATTATCGGCTAAAAGAACAAATGATTTACCACTCACCTTTACAAAAGGCATTAACTGTTCGTATTTGACGCCAACTAAATCTTTACCTTGACATTTACTTAGAATTTCATAACCATCACCTAACACTTTATCCGCTAGTGTTTCACAAACGATAAATTTATATCCTTCAGACATAACAGTTAAGTATGTTAAATTAGGGTTTACGCATAAAGCAACATTAGCCATTAAAGTCCAAGGAGTTGTTGTCCATACCAAGAAATATTCATCAGTATCTTTTCTTTTAAATGGCACTATTACCGTATTTACTGAATCACTTTGATATCCTTGCGAAACCTCGTTAGCCGAAAGTTCAGTACCACACCTTGGACAGTATGGTAAAACTTTATCCCCATGGTATATTACGCCTTTTTTATCCATTTCTTTAAGAAGCCACCATTCTGATTCAATGTATTCATTGCTACAAGTAACATATGGATGCTCACAATCAATAAATTGTCCCATTTTATCAGTAACAAGATTTACCTCATCAATATTTAAGGCAGTAGCTTTATTACATTCACGGCAAAAGTTTTCAATACCAAAAGCTTCAATATCCGCTTTACTTTTAAAACCTAATTTCTTCTCAACATTAACCTCAATTGGTAACCCATGCGTATCTAGTCCTATTTTTCTTAACACCCTATATCCTTGCATCGTTTTATATTTACAAAAAGTGTCTTTAATAGTCTTTGCAAGAACATGATGGATACCTGGTTTAGCATTTGCATATATTGGGCCATCATAAAAAACAAAATCTTTTTTTCCTTCTCTATTTTTAATAGTTAAATCTAAAATATTTTGTTTTTTCCAAGTTTCTAAAATAGATTTTTCAACCTCACTAGATTTTCTTTTATCAAGTTCTTTAAAATTTTTCATCTAATCATTCCTTCCCAAAATAAAAAGGATAGCACCAAAGGAGTCATATAGACGGTACCATCCTTAATTTAACTTTTTATTACTTATAACGTTAGTAATCCGAAAACCTATATTTTAAGTGATATTTTATAAAATTCATTATCTAGTTACACCAACCCTAGACTCTCTAAAAAATCCCTTCATAAAACGTGTCTTAAAAGTTTTTACTACTTTAGTATAGACATATTTTTAAGCATTGTCAATTTATTTTCACTAAAATTTTTGTACATGTCCTACTACACCATCTAAAGTTACATCCGTAACTAACACTTTTACTAAAGTATTATTAGGAATATCTTCATCAACATGAACTTTAATATGTTCACTAGATAAACCAGTATTATCTAGTTCTATTAAAACACTTAAAATACAACCTATAAATTTTTTATTATAATCTTGTTCTAAACTAAGTGATAATTCTCCTAATAAATGACTTCTTTTAGTTTTTTCACTTTTAGGTATTTGCATGTCCATTCTAGCAGCGAGTGTCCCCTCTCTTTTTGAATATGGAAAAACATGTACTTTACTAAACTTAATTTCTTTAACTGTTTCTAAGGTTGTTAAAAAAAGTTCTTCTGTTTCAAAAGGATGCCCCACAATAACATCTGTACTTATTGATATATTAGGTCTAATACTTCTTATCTCTTTAATTTTTTCTTTAAACTCACTTAAAGTATACTTCCTACGCATTAGCTTTAATATTTCATCAGAACCAGCTTGTAAAGGAATATGCAAATGATTACATATCTTAGTATTTTCTTTTAATTCTTTTAAAAACTTATCATTTAACTCTGTAATTTCAATTGATGATATTCTTATTCTTAAAAGCCCTTTTATCTTACTCATCTCATGAATTAAATCTGTTAGATCATGATTAGTACCCGTCCCATATGAACCTGTATGAATACCAGTTAAAACAATTTCTTTATGTCCATTTGCCACTAAAGACCTAGCCTCTAATAAACAATCATCAAAATTTTTACTTCTAATACTTCCTCTTACATAAGGAATGATACAGTAAGAGCAAAAATTATCACATCCATCTTGAATTTTCATATAAGCCCTTGTATGAGTCGTAAACTTATCAACTTCCATATTTTCAAAAGGTAAATTTCTTGTTGTTTCAAAAGACACAATACTTTTATGTTCTTTTAAATAATTATCTAGTATTTCTACAATATGACTCTTATCTTTATTACCAAGTAATATATCTATACCCATACTTTCATATTCACTTTGTTTATTAAATGAAGAACACCCTACTACAACTAAAATAGCTTTATCATTATTTTTTTTAAAATGTCTTACCATCTTTCTTGACTTTTGATCAGCTATATTTGTTACAGAACATGTATTTACAATTACTATATCTGGTATAACATCATCATAAGTATAACCATTTTTTAATAGTTTTTCTTTCATTACTTCTGATTCATAAGCATTAACTTTACAACCAAGTGTATATATCTGAAACTTCATCATAATCACTCCAAACAAAAAAATAGTACATTTATTGTACCATTATTTTATTATCTATTCAATTTAATAATTCATTTAATTCTTTTAAAGCTTTTAAAAATGCTTCTTCTTTTTCATAAGAAAACAATTTAAATTCCTGTGTTTCTATCGGATTTGAATCAACTTCAAACTTAGGTTCTTTCTGTGTAATATTTAAACTATCTAAGATATTATCCCCATCTTTAATCTTTGGTAACTCCATAGGCATTACTTGAATTTGTTTAACAGGTATAACATCATCAACCATTTCCTCTTTTTGATAACTTAAAGTATTCTGGGTACTTTTTACTAACTCATCATAACTAATAATAGCTTTTTGTTCTTGTTCTTCTTCATAACGAGTCATATCTACAATTGGTGCTGGCTTTTCATCTATTTCTTTAACAATATCCTTTAAATCCAGTTCATCACTTGTATTACTAACAACATCTTTATTATCTTCTTTTTCATTCTTTAAAACATATATTAAAGAAACAACCAAACACATTAAAAGTATTACCCCAAAATATAAGATATAGTCTACTATATTTAAACTTGTTAAAATTGTCAAAATGTCTTTTAAAATATTCATAATTACTCACCTACATCTAGTTTATAAAAAGATTAAAAACTAGTCAATAGATTTGACTAGTTTACATTTTTAATTGACAGCATTTTACATTATTCAATAACTTGATATGGATTTTCCTGTGTTCCACTACCAGTAACAGATACTTTACGATTTAAAGAAATTACTGGTCTTAAGAACAATGAACTAGTTTCAGGTGTAGCCTCTTCTAAGGCCCCCACACTACTAACACTCATCAATTTTAATTCACCATTATCTTTCTTACTAGGTGTCATTGTCCACCAAGATGATTCTATTCCATCTAAATATAAATAATAATTCTTATTTTCATTTTTACTACCACCTGCAAAATTAACTTCATCAGCAGTTAGTAACCCAACCTTCAAAGAAAGTGAATCACCACCACAAGTATTTGTAGGAATATAATCAGTAAATAAACGAATAGAAGATAAGTATGTAACATTTTCGCCATTATCTTCTAGTACACTATTATCATAGCAATAATTAGGACTAGCAATAAAATTTTCATAAGCATTTAAATGACTATTATACCAATTAATTAAAGAAGCATATACATTACTATTTTCAAAACTAGTATTTCCTTTATTATCACTAGTATTAAATGTAACCATCTCTTCAGTAGTACTATTTAAAACCATTTTAACTGTTCCATCAGCATTAATTTTTACGATCCGCCACAAAGAATCACCTAAAGACACATAATTATTATTTACACTACCTCTAAAATAATAACTAGTTCCATTTTCTTCTTCTTTTTTTATTAACCCTTCATTATTAGTAGCACTACTATCAAACCCAGTAATATTAGCTTCTTTAATATCATTATTTTTTAATATTGTACTATAAAAACTTTCATCAGCATTATCAACAGAAACATTAATATAAAATGAAAAAGTTTTATCTAATGGATTATTTATTTTTAATGTATATCTTTTAGTCTCATTAGCATTTACTGTAACATTAGAAATAGAACCACCAGTACTATCTAATTTATTATTAATTTGTACACCAGACTCCATAAGCTCATAATTAACATTATCACTTGAACCTGTGTAATTATCAAGAGTTATTGTATAAATCTTTTTTTCAGTAGTCAAATTAGTTACCGAAAAACTAACTTCTCTTTCTAAACTATTAACAACAACATATTTACCTTCTCCATAATTAACAGATAAGCCTTCTCTAACATCTACTAAAGCAACTAAATCTTTTTTCTTTTGTAAATAACTACGATAATTAACTAAAATGGAGCAAGAAAAAGCAAATAATAACACAATAATTATTAAAATCACTTTATATTTTTTTTGCATTGCCACCATCCCCATCTAGTCTTCTTATAACTAGTATACGAAATATTAAAAAAGATGTCAAAGATTACTTTTACTTTTGACATCTAATTTACCATTATTCTATAAAGAAAGTGTAAATGGGTCACTTTCCGAACCCGTACCAGTTGCGATTTTAACATTCGATATCAGATAAACGACGGGCAACACCGCAA
Source organism: uncultured Mycoplasmatota bacterium (assembly GCA_900549625.1). Classification (GTDB taxonomy): domain Bacteria; phylum Bacillota_I; class Bacilli_A; order RF39; family UBA660; genus Ventrenecus. The sequence continues at coordinate 230 of URPE01000012.1, read as the reverse complement.
CGTAGTGGTTGTTGTTGGACGCATAGCCGTAGCTGACGCTGCCGACTGAGGACACATAGAACGCACGGAACGCAAAGGAAGAGGAAGCAATCGGCGATATTGTCCATTGATCATCACTATTAAATAACCAGTCATTTTTTTTGCAATCACTTACACTACTGCCATCCCAACTATATAAAACAGTGTTTAAACATGTTGCTCGGTCTGTTGTACTGCCGCCACTTGTTGCA
>URPE01000011.1 GCA_900549625.1 uncultured Mycoplasmatota bacterium | reverse complement strand
AATAAATGGAATAGTAAGTGATCCAGGTGACATATATTTTGCTTATTATGTTGATAACAATATTACAAGAGAAATGCCTAAGAAAGGTTCTGGTTATACATTAGATACGGAAAAAAGCAATTGTACTAATGGTGTCATTCCAAATTGGGACAATGGCGGTTGGAAATTCATAGGTGATTATAGTGGTTACAATGTTACTGATTATACTAGAACGAGATGCAATTTATATTTTAAAAAAATTGATATAACTGCTGTAGAATACATTAAAGGCTTAGCCAAATATGATATAGAAACTATTGCTACTGATGAATCTGGTAATAACATTAGATATATTGGCGCTAATCCAAATAATTACGTTAGCGTCGATGGGGAATTATGGCGAATCATAGGTGTTATGAAAGACATTGATAATGGTGCAGGCTTAAAAGAAGATAGAATAAAGCTTATAAGAGCCAACTCTATTGGTAAATATTCGTGGGATACAAGTGATAGTTCAGTAAACTCTGGTTATGGTATTAATGAGTGGAGTCAAGCTGATTTGATGAAATTGTTAAATCCTGGATATGAAAGTGAGTCAGTTGGTGGCTCATTATATTGGAGTAGTGGGTTGGGATTATGTTATAATAACTTAAATAATGGTACAACAAGTTGCAATTTTACAAGTATAGGAATGAAAAACAAATTAAAGGCATTAATAAGTGATGCTGTATGGAATACAGGTACAAATGATGCTAAAACATATACTAATGAAAATATCTCAGTTCCTAGGTTTTATGAATTTGAAAGAAGCAAAAATACTGGTAAAATTTGCTCAAGCGGGTCTTGGTGTAATGACACAGTAGAAAGAACAACGACATGGAAAGGGAAAGTTGGCTTAATGTATGTTAGCGATTATGGGTATGCAACGAGTGGTGGTGTTAAAACGTCCAGAGGAACATGTTTAAATAAGGAATTATATAATTGGGCTGATTATCCTGATTGTTATCTTAATAACTGGTTATTTAATAGTATTAATTGGCAATGGACATTATCTATAATAGAGTTTTTTACTGATGCTTTTCGTGAGTTTATTATAAGTCCTGATGGGTATGTTAATGCTACTAGTGATGGCTTTTTTAGTAATGATGTTTATCCATCGGTTTATCTTTTATCTTCTGTCAAAATTGTTTCAGGTGATGGTTCAAAAAGTAATCCGTATACTTTATCAGAGAATTAATAAAATGATTGTTTAGGTACTTGAAATTAAACTAGAATGACGAATTATTTTACATAGAAAAGATATGTGCTAATTAAGGTATATGTTTTTTAATGTTAAAAATATTGACTGAAGAATAATTAGAATTTAAAATAAGATATAAAAAAGAAGTGGCTTACTGGGCTCTTATCCCATCACTTCCTACCTAACGAGATGATATTATCATACTATTAAAACCAAATAAAATCTATTACTAAGAAAATAGCTTATTGTAAAATGAAAGATGAATCTTCAAAAAATAATAAAGAGATATTTATTAAATACCAAGAACTAACAGAATTAAATGGAGTTATTGTCCAATAATTTATAGATAAAATCTATATTGGAAAGTTTAATGTTGAAACAAAAAGCAGGGATATACAAATTAAATGAAATTTTTAATATGAAAAATACTTTTCTAATTCCAAATACAAAAATAAAGGAAGTAAAGATTCATGAAAAAAGAAATTATATTATTTGAAAATCAAAACGCAAAATTAGAAGTTAATATGAAAGATGAAATAGTATGCTTAAATCGTGAACAGTTAGCTATGTTGTTTGCTAAAGATATTAAAACAATAGGCAAACATATTAATAATGCTTTAAATGAAGAACTAGATAATTCAGTTGTCGCAAAATTTGCGACAACTGCAAACGATGGTAAAACTTATCAAGTAGAATATTACAATTTAGATATGACAATAAGTGTTGGATATCGTGTTAAAAGTCAAAATGGTGTTATTTTTAGAAAATGGGCAAATAAAGTATTAAAAGATTACATGATGAATTATCAGAGATCCCTGATAATATTTATTAAAAAATTGATTAAAAAAGCCCTGTGTTTACTGGGCCTTTACTTTAAAATAGCAATAATGGAGTTGATAACTATATCATCCATTTTTTCATAGTCTAAATTTTTATGCTTATGATAGGCTTCTTCGTGAGCAAGATTATCTATAATACCCACTATTAAATGAGTTTTCTCTTCTAAGCCTTCTTTAGGAATATTGTTGTTAAGAAAAAGATTATATAATTTATCACAAAATATTAGTTCTTGCTCTTTAAAAATATTACCAATATCATCATCTAAATGTTCCATTGCTGTTAGTTCTTGATGAGCACGTTTAGAATAGGTGTGTCTTTTTTTATTTGTTTCAATTATTTTTTTTAACATAGGCCTTAAGTCCTTTGGTAACTTTTCATGTTCATCAATAATAGCAAATATTGGAAACATTATATCATTGGAATAAAGTTTAGCGCCTTCAATAAAAATTTCTTTTTTATCTTTAAAATACTGATAAATTATGCCAGTTGAAACACCTGTGTATTTGGCTATTTCTGGGGTACTTGTGTTGTAGTATCCATTGTTGCACATTAATTCAAAACCTTTTTTGATAATTTGTTCTTTTTTTTCTATTCCTCTTTTTTGAGTTGGTATTCTAGTAGTTGGCATAATAATCACATCCAATTAAATTATACACTCTGTTTTTAGTAATTGCAAATTATGTGAAAAAAAGTTCATATTATGTATTGACTGATAAATTAGAGAATAGTATAATTCAATTATGTGAACTATGTTTCATATTTGTGGGAGGCAATTGTATATGCATAATTTAATTACTTTTAAAAATGTTTACAAGACGTATCAAGTTGGGGAAGAGACATTTAATGCTTTAGATGGAGTAGATTTTTCAATTAAGAAAGGCGAGTTTGTTGTTATACTTGGACCTAGTGGGGCAGGTAAAAGTACACTTTTAAATTTACTTGGTGGAATGGATAGTCCAAGTAATGGTGAGATTATCGTAGATGGTGAGATAATTTCTAATTATACACCACATAAACTTACTGATTATAGGGCACGTAAGGTTGGATTTATATTTCAATTTTATAATATATTACCAACGTTAACTGTTTTAGAAAATGTGGCTATTGTTAAAGACATTGTGAAAAAAAGTAAATCACCTAAAAATGTTTTAAAAGAAGTAGGATTAGGATCACAAATAAACAAATTTCCGAATCAACTTAGTGGTGGTGAACAACAAAGAGTTTCTATTGCTAGGGCTATTGCTAAGGATCCAAGTATTATTTTAGCGGATGAGCCTACTGGTGCGTTAGACTCTAAAACAGGGGTAGAGGTTTTAAAACTTCTAAAAAAACAATGCGATGCGAATAACGGGATGAATACAGTTATAATAGTTACACATAATTCTTTGATAGCTGAGATAGCCGATAGAGTAATACGTTTAAAAAATGGTAAAGTATGCTCTAATGAAATAAATAGTAAACCAAAAAGTATCGATGAAGTGGTGTGGTAATATGCTAATAAAGAAAATGTTAAGAGATATTAGGAAAAATAAAAGTCAATTTATAACTATTATCTTGATGGTTTCTATAGGGGTTATGGTTTATGCTGGTATTAATGCTTATATGAAGGGTATGCAAACAACGGCTGATAATTTTTATACTGATTATAATTTACAAGATTTAAATGTTTTAGGTAGCAATTTTAAAAAGACGGATTTGGAACAAGTTAAAAAATTAGATAATGTTTTAGATGCAGAGCTTAAACTAGTATTAAATATGAATGATGCTAGTGATGATGATAAGTCTTATTTGGTTTCAGTTATTGAAAGCAATAATATTAGTAAATTTTATGTTAAAGATGGTATATCTTTCGATAAGAATAAAGATGGTGTTTGGCTTGATTATTTTTATGCAAAAGAAAATAAGATTATAGTTGGTGATCATATTAAGTTTAAGTATGATGATTATATTTTTGATAAAGAGGTATTAGGTATTATTTATGTACCAGATCATGTGTATGACGTTAAGGATGCTTCACAACTGATGCCTAATCATAAAGATTATGGAATTCTTTATATGAGTAGTGCTTTTTTAGAAGATTTTATTAAAGATAATGTTAAGAATACTTTGAGTAATAAGTTAAATATGAGTGTTAATGATGAAACATTAAAAAAATATTATTCTAATTTTAATTATGAAGATTTTATTCCTTATAATTATATAATGGTTGATGTTAATGATAAGGCTAATAATAATCAAGTGAAAGATGATATTGAAACTAAACTTAGTAATACTATTGCATCAGTGTCAATAGAAGATACACCAAGTTATGCAATGTATCAAGGAGAGATTGATGAGGGAAAAGCTTATGTAGGTATTTTTTCGGGTTTATTTTTGTTTATTGCATTATTATCAGTTATTACGACAATGCGAAGAGTTGTTAGTAAACAAAAATTACAAATTGGTACTTTAAAAGCGTTAGGTTTTTCTAATGCTAAAATAACGAATCATTATGTTAGTTATGGAGTGTTTACTGCTTTAGTCGGTTCTGTACTTGGAATTTTTCTAGGAAGATTTTTCTTAGGTAGTACTTTTTTAGGAATGGAAATGGCTTTCTTTGAAATACCAAATGGGAAGGTTATTATTGAACCTAAAATTTATTTAATGGCAATACTTGTTATTGTAATTGTATCTTTAGTTGTATTTATTACCTGTTATCAAGAGTTAAAAAAGAAACCTGCTGATTCTTTAAGGAAAGAGATCCCTAATGTTAAAAATGGTAGTTTTGATATTACGACAAAAGGAATACTAAAAAAACTTAATTTTGCAACTAAATGGAATATCAGGGATATTTTAAGAAATAAGATAAGAACAATAACCGGAATAATTGGTATTGCTGGTTGTTCAACTTTAATTGTTTGTGCTTTAGGTATGCTTAATAGTATGAATTATTTTATTAAGTTACAGTTTGATATTTTAGATAATTTTGATTATAAGTTAACTTTGAAAAGTGATATAGATAATGCTACTTTAAAAGATTTAAAGGATACTTATGGCGATAATACTAGTAGCACTTTAACAATTGAAATTAAAGATAGTGATGATAATCGTAATACAAATACATTATTTGTTAATGATAGTAATGGTTATATGAGATTTATAAATAATAAATATGATTATATTGAATTAGATAATAATGATGGAGTTTATGTGACACAGAAATATGCAGATACGAATAATATTAAGATTGGTGATGAAATAAAATGGCATATTTATGGTAGTAAAGATTATTATGTTTCACGAGTAGTTGGTTTTTATAGGGACCCTCAAGTACAAGGACTTAGTTGTACTAAAGAGTATTTAGAGTCTTTAAATGTTTCTTATAAACCTGATTCTTTATATACAAACACTGATTTGAGTGAGGTTAAGAATTTAAAAGGAGTAGAGATTATCCAAAGTAAAAATGAACTTAAAAACGCGATTAAAAATATGCTTAGTATGATGCAAAAGATGATAATTATTATAGTATTATTCGCGGTTATTTTAGGAGTAGTAATAATTTATAATATGAGTATTTTATCATTTACGGAGAAAGAGTATCAATTTGCTACTTTAAAAGTATTAGGATTTAGTGATAAGAAGATAAGAAAGATATTTAGTTTACAAAATAGTATTATATGTGTTATTTCAATTATAATTGGTTTACCAGTAGGTTATTATTTAACAAGTTATTTGTTTAGGGTATGTTTGGATGAAACTTATGATTTTGGAGTACATATTGAAGTTACTACTTTTATAATTGCGGCTATTGGAACATATTTAGTATCTTTAGTGGTATCACGATTACTTAGTAAGAAAGTTAATACAATTGATATGGTTAGTAGTTTAAAGGCTAACGAATAAAAGAAAAAAGACAAATTGCATGTCTTTTTTTAATGACTATTTTTATTTTTAATTCCTTTTTTGACCTCTTTAGCTATTTCTTCATCAGTTAAATTTAAGGCTATAACTATTTTAGCAAATGTATCTAGTAAGGGCATATTAAGATTATTTTCAATTCTAAAAATAGTTTTTCACTCAATACTTGTAAGTTCCTCTAGTTTTTCTTGGGATAGTTTTTGTTTTAAACGATATTCTTTTAACATGTTATTCACCTATCAAAATTATAGCAACCTTGCCCCATGAAAACATTGACAAGTATGCCCCATAAAAGATATAATCGTTTTAGAAAATGGGTGGTTATAGTGCGGCTAGTGAGACTTAAAAATAATAAAAAGAAAATGATATATATTGTTTTTAGTAGTTTTATTATGATACTAGTTTTATTAGGACTACTTTTGTTTCAGAGTTATGCTGTGTTTACGGAAGAGAAACATTTTAATGTAATTAATGGAACTGTGAGTGATCCAGGAGACATATATTTTGCTTACTATGTTGATAATGAGATTACAAGAGAATTTCCAGGCGTTAATTCGGGTTACACTTTAGATATTGAAAAAAGCAATTGTACAAATGGAGTATCAATTAATTTTGATGATTCTAATTGGCAAGTAAACCTTAATTATAAAAACTATAAAGCTATTGATAACACAAGAACGAGATGTACACTATTTTTTAAGAAAACGTTTATTAGGGACCTTATTGTAGAATCTTTAACAAATAATGATATTTTCTATGATGATTATGGAAACTTGAGATATATGGGAAGCAATCCTAATAATTATATTTTAGTTGATAATGATTATTGGCGTATTATTGGAATTGAAAAGATTATGGATGATCAAAACAATGAACAGCAGTTAGTAAAAATAATTAAAGATAGTAGTATAGGTAGTTATTCATGGGATACAAGTGTGTCAAGTGTCAATAATGGTTATGGAGTAAATGAATGGAGTCAAGCTGATTTAATGAAACTATTAAATCCTGGATATGAAAGCGAGTCAGTAGGAGGTTCACTATATTGGAATAGTAAAATGGGGTCATGTTATACTTCTATTTCTATGGGTTCAACAAGTTGTAGTTTTGTTGAAAGTGGCATGAAAGAAAATTTAAAAAAAATGATAAGTAAAGTTTATTGGCCTTTAGGCAGTAATGGACAAAATTCATATGATAAGACAACAAATGGATTAGTAAAGCATTTTTATACATATGAAAGAAGTGATAATACTGGTAAAATTTGTTCTGTGAGTGATTACTGTACTGATACGATAACTAGAACAACTAAATGGCTAGGTTATGTTGGCTTGTTATACCCAAGTGATTATGGTTATGCTACTAGTGATAAGGCTTGTTTAAATGATGTTATGACTTCATGGGGGTCTTCTTGCTATCAACAAAATTGGTTACATCTTGATACTGGTTACCAATGGACAATGACACCAAGTGCTTCTGATAAGTATAATCATGGTATTTTTGTTATACATACTTCAGGGATGGTTCTTATGTTTGGCACAAATGGTACAATAGAAACAAGACCTGTGGTTTATTTAAAGAAAAATATATTATTAAAACAAGGTGATGGTTCAAAAGCCAATCCATATATTTTATCAGAAAAGTGATAAAATATAGGAGTTATCGACCACTTTTGAGGTTCAAAGCGATAAAAGTGGTCGATAACTTGTTTTTTCTTGTTAAATTTAATGTCTTATTGGTGCTTTTTGGTGTTTTCTTTTATAATTTCTTGTATAATAATCTTATAAGGAGTGAATTTTAAACTATGAAATTAGAAGTAACATTAACAAATATTTTATTAATGATAGGAGTAACGTTTTTTTTAAGTTTGATTTTTGTACCTGTATGTAAAAAAATTGCTTTTCATATTGGGGCTGTTGATTATCCAAATCAAAGAAGATTAAACAAAGTACCAATGCCTACGATTGGGGGACTAGGGATATTTTTATCTTTTCTAATTGGCTATATGTTTTTTGGACGTGGTAGCACAACTATGATATCTATTTTAATAGCTAGTTTTATTATTATCTTAACAGGATTAATTGATGATATAAAACCAATTTCGGCTAAGTATCAATTAGTTGGGCAAATACTTGCCATATGTACAATTATCTTTTATGGTCAGGTAACGATTGATAACTTTACAATTTTAGGTGTGCATTTAATATTTCCAGCACCACTTAATTATTTAGTGACAATAATATTTATGTTAGGAATAATAAATGCAATTGACTTATCTGATGGTATGGATGGTTTATGTGGGGGAATAAGTGTTATATATTTTATTACGGTAACTGTTATTGCAGTATTACTTGGTATGGCTGGTAATATTGATACAACTATTTCGATTTTAATGATCGGGGCTATACTAGGATTTTTAGTATATAATTTTCCACCAGCCAAAGTTTATATGGGCGATACGGGTAGTAATTTTGTTGGGCTTATGATTGCTGTGACAGCTTTATATGGTTTTAAACTTGCTACATTTACTAGTTTATTAATTCCCCTTGCTATTCTTGGATCACCAATTATTGATGTCTTGTTTTCAATTATAAGAAGAGGACTTAAAAAGAAAAATCCTTTTACAACACCTGATAAAGAACATTTGCATCATCAATTATTAAAAATGAAATTCTCAACAAGAGTATCGGTATTCTTAATATATATCATTAATTTATTATTTTCAGCTGTATCAATTTTGTATGCCTTAGGTGATATTAGTTATGCTGTTATTCTTTATGTGGCTTTGATGATCGTATTTTTATTTATTGTTTTAAAAACTGATATCTTATTTCCGAAAAGAAAGAGTGATAATAGTGAAAGAGAAGATTAAAGAGTTAATTAGATATGGTATTGTAGGTGTTTTAACTACTCTGGTAAGTCTTATTACATATTATGGCTTAGTTTATACTATTATAGACCCAAAAAATCCTTTAATGTTACAGGTTGCTAATATAATTAGTTGGATTGTTTCAGTAATATTTGCTTATATTACGAATAGAAAATATGTTTTTAAGAGTGAAAATGCAAATAAAATTAAAGAAGCATCTAGTTTTATCTTTTCTAGAATATTGACCTTAATTTTAGATATGGCTATTATGTTTGTGGGTGTTAGTGTTTTAGCATATAGTGATAAATTTGTAAAGATTTTTAGTCAGGTAGTTATTATTGTTTTAAATTATATTATTGGTAAGTTTTTAGTTTTTGGGAAAAGAAAAGAAAAGAAAATTAAAAAAGAAAGAAAAGAATATTCAATTATAATATATATTATGTTTATTTCTTTATTTGTAATTGATATGATGCTTAGTATTTTTAACTATCAAGATCCTTACTATATTTTTCTTATAATTAAAAGTTTATTATTTATCTTTTTATTAGTTAATGTTTTTCTTAAAAAAAGAGTATTATTTGGTTTAATGCTTTTAATACTTATAGTAATTCAAAGTATGTATGTTTATGTACTTGATAATACTGTTTTAAATGTAGTAGGTGTTTTACTTAATATATATTTATTACCACTTAGTTTAGCTTATCTTAGTGAGAAGAAAGTTAATAATAATTATGAGACATTTTTCTTATTACTTTTTAGTTTATATGGGGTAGTTTTTTCAATATTTTATTTTAACCATGTGGGGGATATTAATTTCTATTATGATAAATATATAATACTTAGTAAAATGCTTATGATGATGCCTTTTATGGGAAAGATTATTTTTGAACATAAAAATTATATTATGAAGACTTGGTTATGTCTTTTAATAATTATTTCAACTATTAGTTTTGCTTCTTTTGGTTATACATTTTTAGTACTTATTATATTTATGTTTTATGGTTTTAAAAATTATAAAAAGAAGGATAATAACAAAATAATTATCGGTATATTTTTACTAGTGATGGTTGGTATTAGTATATATTTATTTAAAGATATTAAGTTAAGTACTTTATTTGATAAGAGAATTAATAATATTCAAAATGGGTTGATGGTTTTTGATGGGGTTAATTTAGAAGAACAGATTTTTGGCTTATTTGAACTTAATGTTCTTAATATGAATCATAGTTTAGTTTTTATTGTGGATATGCTAATTCAATTTGGTTATTTTGGTTTTATAAGTTACTTATTAGTTTTAGTTTTTGCCCTTTATTATGTTAATAGAAAACAGGATGTATATTATGTAATGTATTATATTTTACTTAGTTTTATTTATGGCTTTAATGTAATTAATTATGGTAATACAATGATTTTAGGACTTTTAATAGTTTTGTTAAGTAGGGATCATAAGAAAAGAATTTTAATAGTTTCTAATATGTATCCTTCAAAGAAATATCCCCATTATGGAACGTTTGTTAGAAATACACGGGATAGTTTAGATAATCTTGGATTTGAAACAGGAATAGTAGTTTTAAAGAAACATGATAATAAGATATTTAAGATATTTGCTTATTTAAGATTTTATGGTATGGCAATCTTCAAAAGTATAATTAGTTCTTATGATTATTATTATGTACATTTTACTTCACATTCTGGATTACCAGTTATTCTTGGTACGATTACAGGAGACAGTAAACTTATTTGTAATGTACATGGGAATGACATTGTACCCGATAGTGAACGTGATATTAAAAACATTAGTAGGAGTAAGTTAGTTTTAAAGTATGCAAGAAAGGTAGTATGTCCTTCTAGTTATTTTAAAGATATTTTATGTAATGAATATAATATTAATAGTGATAAGATTATTGTTTTTCCATCAGGTGGTGTAAATAAAGATGTTTTTCATGATATGGATAGAGATGAATGTTTAGATAAACTTTCTTTAGATAAAAATTATCATTATTATGGTATGGTTAGTAGAATAGAAAAAGATAAGGGATATGATACTTTCCTTGGGGCATTACAAGTGCTCTTCCGAAAAAACAAACTTAAAAATATCAAGGTATTATATATTGGGACTGGTGATGAGCAAGATAAGTTTGATAAGTTAGTACAAGAATATAAACTAGAAGACATTATAATACAAATTAAATTTGTTAATCAGAGTACTTTAGCGCTTTACTATAATGCAATGGATTTATTTATATTTCCAACAAGAAGAAAAAGTGAATCACTTGGTTTAGTTGGGTTAGAGGCTATGGCTACAAATACGTTTGTTATTGGTTGTGATTTATATGGACCACGTTCTTATTTAGTTAATAATGTTAATTCTTTGACTTTTAAAGATCAAAAGGGATTAGTAGAGGACATTTTGAAATATCAAAGTATGAGTAAAGAGGAAAAAGAAAACATTATTAAGGAGGGAAACAAAACCTCTCTAATGTATAATAAAGATAAAATGGATAGTTATTTAAAAGAAATTTTTGATTAGTTAAAAGTATGTACTTTTGTTTTTGGAAAAAAATATATATTTGGGTTATTTATAAAGAATAGAAATAATCATATACATTATCTTTTTATGTACTACCATTTACGACAATTTATTTCATGGAACAAACAAGTAATTAAATTTAATTTTATAACTTAAATATCATAATTAAAAATTAAGGATACTTAAAAAAGAAAAAAGCCTCCATAAAGGAGACGCACTTAGGTAAGTGAAAATCCACATTTCTGTGCACCAATTAAATGTATTAATATTATATGCAAAATTTTTATTATTATTCTATATAAAGGCAAAAACTAGCAAGTGCTAGTTTTTGAAACACAATCTTCCACATATGTAAACACATTTATGCACTAATTGAATGTAACTTGATTATACTACTTTAAGGATTGTTGTCAAATTTTTTGAATTGATTTTATCTATTATTGGTTACATTTTTTTGAATGTACTATAACAATTCCTATACCTTATTAACATAAAAGTGCTTGAAATAAAAGAGTAAATTTTGTAAAATTGAAGAAGAATAGGAGAGATAAATTATGAAGCACAAATTCGCTGGGGGGGGGGTTATTAAATAAACATAACTCTCTAAAACTACAGAAATTCAAAGGGTCAAATAAAAAGAAAAAAATTATTTGTGGTTTAGCAATAGCAGGGGTAATAGCCTTAGCGAGCCTTTACTTTTATCAAACATATGCTGTATTTACCGAAGAAAAACATTTTAACGTGATAAATGGCGAAATAGCTGACCCTGGTGACATATATTTTGCGTATTATGTAGATGGTGAAATAACGCGTAGTATGCCTAGTCAAAATACCGGTTATAAATTAGATACTGAAAAAAGTGAATGTACTAATGGTGTTATTCCAGGGTGGGATTATGCTAATTGGAAGTTTACTGCTGATTATACAGGCTACAACGCAACTGATTATACAAGGACTAGGTGTAACTTGTATTTTGTTAAAGAAACGACAGTTAACACTGTACTTGGTACATTAACTGTTAACACCTTTACACCAGATTACAGTAAAAGTGCTTGTGATAGTACAACCTGTGAAACGCATGAAAAGGGTATATTTGCCATTGAAGATAGCGATGGCACAAGTTATTATTACCGAGGTTCTGTTGAAAATAATTATGTTAAATTTGCCGGATACTACTGGAGAATAATTAGAATAAATGGCAATGGTAGTATTCGTATGATTTATGATGGAACAGTAGCCCATGATAATGGCGAATCTAGTACTGATAGAGAATATGGCACAAGCAAGTTTAATCCTAATAACAACAATAATATGTATGTAGGATATATGTATACAAGTGGTAATGCTCATGGCTTAGGTACAAGCTCAACTATTAAAACAGCTAATGACAATTTTTATACATCCAAGCTTGCTAGTTACTCAAGCTATATCGACACATCTTCTGGCTTTTGTGGGGACAGAAGTACTTTAAATAATCAAAGTGGAGTCGGAACAGGCACCGTTTCAACTTATGATAAAGGCTATTTAAGAGTAAGTACTAACACACCAAGCTTAAAATGTGAAAATTCTAGTGACTATTACACCGTTAGTAGTGCAACGAGCGGCAATAAAGCTCTAACTTATCCAATAGGCCTAATAACCGCAGATGAGGTATTACTTGCTGGTTCAAGTGGTGGAGTCTTTGATGGTGCTTATAATTATCAGAAATCTACTCCTAATGCTTATTTAACAATAGGTCAACATTTCTGGACCATGACACCAGCTGGTTATTATAACCCGTTCGGCTTTACTTACTGGAATTCTCTTGTATTCTATGTGCACGCGTCGGGCTTTATCGATGACTATAATACTCGTGATACCAATGGGCTGCGTCCAGTTATCAATCTGAAATCTACTGTGAAAGTATCTGGTAACGGCACTAAATCTTCGCCATATGTAGTATCTTAGGCGAATCGTTATTCGCTCCGTGCGACTCTTCGCAAAGGAGCGGGCCTAAATCTATGTTTTTTGGGTTTCCAATTAAAAAAGTCATAAATAAAAACATAAAAAATATCAAAATATAATTATTGCTTAGTAGGGGATTAACATGCTACTTACTGACAATCTAAATTAAATAATAAAAATGCTAAAATAATTTTATGGGGTATTCTATTAAGACGACGTTCTTTGTTCCAGGGACCCGTTCGGCAATACTAACTGGAATTCTAATGTATTCAATGTAAACACGTCGGGCAATATCGATGACAATAATACTAATAATACCAATGGGCTGCGTCCAGATTCCTATTACGATTAGTATAGTACTAATGCACTGAGAGGTAACGGCTAAGGCTTTTACCGTGAAGAAATAATGAGTAATCATAATCTAATCAGATTGGAAACAAGTCTATCCCAAGACATTTTGTCTAAATATATGATATAGATGTTTTTAAGACTATGTTACATATTTTTAAAAACTATAACTATATCTTTTTTTTTCTGTAAATTTGGAGGTTTACTATGAACGAAGGAAAAAGTAAGTTCAGACTTTTAGTAGTTGCTGAACAATTAAATAATTATGTAAATGATATATTACCTAATTTTCCTAAAAAAGAAATCATCTTAAAACAAAATATTGAAAAGAATGAATTTCAACTAATTGAAAATATCTTTGCCTATAATATTAATAACTCTGTTAGAATTAAAGAAAAATACATGAAAGATATTTTAATAAATCTTTCAATGTATAATTACTATGTGGAAATAAGTTATCATAAAAAATATATCAATAACCATAAATTGAAATGCATTACTAGAATGCTTATGGAAATGCGTAAAATTGCTTATGGCATTATTAGGAGTAATCAAAATGCTGTACAATAGTATGCTTGATATTAAAAAGATCGAAAGTGTTTATCATAAAGTAAAATGTAATACTAAGCATAAAGAAAAAATTGTTAATTTTGAAACATTTTATATAACTAATATAATGCAAATATATGAAGTATTAGAACAAAGAAAATATAGACATGGTAAATATAATATCTTTCTTGTAAAAGAATATAAATATCGGTTAATTATGAGTGAAAACATTTCTGATAAAATTATTAATCACTTAATAAGTAATGAGATATTACTACCTAATATTGAACCAAGACTAATAGAAATGAATGTTGCTACTAGAAAAAATAAGGGGACTAAACAGGGTCTTTATTACACTAAGAAATACTTAAATACAATACGAGCTAAACATGAAAATTTCTATATATTAAAATGTGATATTCAAAAATACTTTTATAATATTGATCATGAAATACTTTTTACTAAATTAACTAAAATAATTAAAGATGATGAAGCATTAGATATCGTAAGAAATATATTAAATACTACTAATAATGAAGAAACTAATACTGAAATTAAAAAAGCTATTGAAGGTGAGAAAAAACGTCTTTTAAAAACTAATAATAAGCATATTAAAGATAAATTTAAAGAACTTGATAATATTCCTCTTTATGAATATAACAAAGGTCTTCCTATAGGTAATCTATCTAGTCAAATATTGGCTGTTTTTTATTTAAATGATATTGATCATTATATTAAGGAAAAATTGCACTGTAAATATTACGTTAGATATATGGATGATTTTATTATTTTTCATGAAGATAAAGAGTATTTAAAATATGTATTAAAAGAAATAGAAGAAAAACTACGTACTGATTGTAAGCTTAAATTGCATCCGAAAAAAACTAAGATATTTAGTATTAAAGAAGGTCTTACTTTTTTAGGATATCATCTTATTATTAAAAATAACCATCTTATTACTCTTATGAATCCTAAAACTAAGAAAAAAATTAGGAAAAATATTAAGAGAGTTATTAAAAAAGATTTACCAAATAAAGAGAATACTTTTGCTAGTTATAATGGTTATTTTAAAAATTGCTCTTGTAAGTCATTTATTAATCGTAATGATTTTGATTATTTTAAGTAATAAGTAATTTCTTTTTTTATCTTTACATGATAAAATATAGGAAAGAATAGAGAGGGTAAATATGAAAAGTGTATTAACTAAAGAAGAATATGAAAGTATAAATGGTTATTTTAATGCTTGTAATTATGTATCAGCATCATCACTTTATTTAAAGGATAATGCTTTACTTAAAAGACCTTTAACTTTTGATGATATAAAACCAAAGCTTGTTGGACACTGGGGAAGTGCTCCGGGCCAAAATTTTATCTATGCTCATTGTGATAGGGTTATCAAAAAATATGATTTAAATATGATGTATATAAGTGGTCCTGGACATGCTGGACAATCGGTAATGACTAATACTTATTTTGAAGGTAGTTACCAAAAGTATTATCAAGAGTTCACACAAAATGAAGAAGGGCTTACTAAATTTATGCGGCACTTTAGTGTTCCTGGAGGCACTAGTTCTCACGTTGCACCTGAGGTTCCTGGTAGTATTCATGAAGGTGGTGAATTAGGTTATAGTCTTGCTCATGCCTTTGGAGCGGCATTTGATAATCCAGATTTAATCGTGACTGTCTGTGTTGGGGATGGGGAAGCAGAAACTGGACCCTTAGCTACTAGTTGGCATGGGAATAAATTTTTAAATGCCAAAACAGATGGAGCCGTTTTACCAATCTTACATTTAAATGGTTATAAAATCGCAAATCCTACTGTTTTAGCAAGAATATCTGATACTGAATTAAAAAGCTATTTTGAAGGTCTTGGTTGGGCTCCATATTTTGTATGTGGTGATGACCCTAAGATTATGCATGAAAAAATGGCTAGTACGATGGATGAAGTTATTTTACGAATTAAAAAAATACAAGAATTAGCAAGGGAAAAAAATATTGAAAAAAGACCAATTTGGCCAATGATTATTTTAAGAACACCAAAAGGGTGGACTGGTCCAAAAGAAATTGATGGTAAACCAATCGAAGGTAGTTTTAGATCACACCAAATACCAATTGAAGTAACGCGTGAACATAAAGAAAGTTTAATGAGACTAGAAAGTTGGCTAAAAAGTTATCATCCAGAAGAGTTGTTTACTGACTCTGGTGCTTTAAAAGATAAATATAAAATGTTTATTCCGGATGAGAGTCATGTTATGGGGTTAAATCCTCATACTAATGGAGGTACTTTATTAAAACCATTAGTTTTACCAGATATTATAAATTATGAGGTAAAACTTACGTATCCAGGGTCTATTAATAAAGAAGATATGCGTGTATTAGGTTCATACTTAAAGGATGTGGTTAAATTAAATGCTAAGGCAAGAAATTTCCGTATCTTTGGACCTGATGAAGCTTTGTCAAATCGTTTAAATAATGTTTTTCAAGTTACAAATAGACAATGGGAAGAAGATACACTTGCAACCGATGAATTTTTAAGTACAGATGGTAGAGTATTAGATTCATTTTTATCTGAACATATGTGTGAAGGCTGGTTAGAAGGATATTTATTAACCGGTAGACATGGTTTGTTTCATAGTTATGAGTCTTTTATAAGAATAGTAGATTCTATGATTAGTCAACATGCTAAATGGATTAAGGTAGCAAAAGAAATACCATGGCGTAAACCAATATCTAGTTTAAACTTATTAATAACTAGTCATTGCTGGCAACAAGATCATAATGGGTTTACTCATCAAGACCCTGGAATTATTAATCATGTTATTATGAAAAAGAAAAGTATTTCTCGTATTTATTTACCAAGTGATGCAAATACACTTCTTTGTGTTATGGAACATGTTTTGAAAAGCATGAATTATGTTAATGTTGTTGTGGCAAGTAAACACGAAAGACCACAGTGGCTTAGTATGGATGCTGCTAAAAGACACTGTGAACACGGTCTTGGTATATGGGCTTTTGCTAGTAATGATACTGATAATAACCCAGATATAGTTCTTGCTTGTGCTGGGGATACACCAACTCTTGAGGTTATGGCTGCTACGACAATACTAAGAAAGTTTGTTCCTAACTTACATATTAGAGTAGTTAATGTTGTTGATTTAATGCGACTTGATAAAACTCATCCACATGGTATAAGTGATGAAGAATATAACTATATTTTTACTGAAAATAAATCAATTGTGTTTGCTTTTCATGGTTATCCTAATGTCATTCATGAACTTACTTATAAAAGAAAAAACCAAAATTTACATGTCAGAGGCTATATTGAAGAAGGAACTATTACAACACCTTTTGATATGCGAGTTCAAAACAAGCTTGATCGCTTCCATTTATGTTTATTAGCCGCTAGTCACTTACAAAACTTTGATACTGAAGCTTTAGAAAGTTATTGCCATAATATGCTTATAGAACACCAAAAATTTATTACTCAAAATGGGCGTGATATGGATGTTGTAACTAATTGGCATTGGGACAAATAGAAAGATTTATTCTTTCTTTTTTGTTTACTCCTTGTTTAAAAAAAAGGGATATGTTAATATAACTTTAAAGGTGGTAGTTATGCAAAAATTAAAGGAAAATATGTTAAAACATGAAGCTAATTTAAGTGTTTATGCGACACGTGATGAAGAGGCTATTAGACTTTTAAAAGAAACAGAAGATATTAGAACAAGTTTTTTTCATGATATTGATAGAATAATATATTCTTATGCTTTTAATAGATATATGAAAAAGACTCAAGTATTTTCATGTACTTTTAATGATCATGTAACTAAAAGAATGCAACATGTTTTATATGTTAGTAAAATAGCTAGAACTATAGGTCGGGCTTTAGCTTTAAATGAAGACTTAATTGAAGCGGCAAGTCTTGGTCATGACCTTGGTCATACGCCATATGGTCATTTTGGGGAAAGTGTTTTAAATGAGATTAGTTTAAGTGTTGGTGAGGGATATTTTAATCATAATATCATGAGTGTAAGATTGTTAAAAGATCTTGAAAATAAGGGTGCTGGTCTAAATATAACTTTGCAGGTAATGGACGCAATTATGTGCCATAATGGAGAGTTTGTAAGTGGTAAATATACGCCTAAAAAGAAGACTGTTGAAGACTTTTTGTGGGAATATAATAATAGTTATCATGATAAAAAGGTTACAAAAGGATTAATTCCTATGACAATGGAAGGCTGTGTTGTGCGTATAAGTGATATTATTGCCTACTTAGGTAAAGATATTGAAGATGCTTGTATGTTAAAGAAATTTAAAAAAAGTGAAATACCTAAAGAAATAACAGAAGTACTTGGGACAACTAATAAAAGTATTGTGAATACTATTATCATGGATATTATAAACAATAGTTTAGATAAACCATACATTATGTTAAGTGATCCGGTTTATAAAGCTGTTCTTGCTCTTAAGAAATTTAATTATAATCATATTTATAGTTTAGCTATGTCTACTACAGAACAAGAACAAGTTAAAAATAAATTTTATATTTTATTTAATACTTATCTTGCGGACTTAAAAAACAAAACCCAAGAATCGTTAATATATCTTCATTTTTTGAATTATAAAAATAGTGATTATTTAGATAACACGACTAATAATAGAAAAGTTATTGATTTTATCGCGGGTATGACAGATGATTATTTTAATGAATGTTTTGATAGATTAAAAATTTAGGTTTTTGATATAATAAAAAAGAGAGGTGGCTTATGATATATCAAAATTATGAATATCCTTCTATGCAAATTATGACAGCTAAAACAGATAAATTTAAAAATGTTTATATAGAAGTTAATTTTCGGGAAGACATAAGAAAGATGAATCCAGCATCAAGAGTTTTTTTAAGTTCTTTGCTGACTTACAATTCTAATATTTATAAAACTAGAAGGGAACTAAAAATTAAACAAGAAGAGTTATATAATATAGAATTTGGTAGTACTTGTGAAAGAAATGGGTATAATGTTATAACATCATTTCAAATTGATCTAATAGATCCTAAATTTATAAAAGATACACATTATTTAGATAATTGCTTAGATTTTTTATTTACTAATATTTCTAATCCTAGTATTGATGGGTCAAGTTGGGAAATAGGTTCTTATGAAGTTATTAAAGAACGTCTTCATGTGGCAGTGGATAACTATAAGGAAAACCCAAGTTCCTATGCTAAAGTAGAATTTTCAAAAGAGCTATTTCATGGTGGTGTGGCAAGTGATAGGCTATTAAATTCACATGAGCAAATTAATGAGGTGACAAGAGAAAGTCTTGTTAAATCTTATTATGAGATGCTTGAAAATTCTTATTGTGATGTTTCTATTGTTGGTAATCTTGATATGGATAAAATAGTTAAAAAGATTACTACTTGTTTTATAAGACCAAAAGTTGTGACAAAAAAAATTCCTAATTGTATTAAAAGTGAACTAGAGAAATACTATGAAATACAAAGATATGGTAAATACAAACAAACACAAGTATTTATGGGTTATTTGTTAGATGAATTTACTTATAAAGAAAGATTTTATATAGTGCCAATTTTTAATCGTATTTTTGGGGCAAGTGGGCTTAGTGATAAACTTGGTAAATATTTAAGAATGGATAATTCTTTGTGCTATACATATTATAGTGAGTTTTCAGTTAGTAATTCTGCTTTTTATATTTATACTGGTATTAAAAAAGAGAATATAGATGTGGCAGTTGCTTGTATTAAAAAGGCATTTAAAGAAATGCAAAGGGCATATTTTACAGAAAGTGAGTTACTTATTAAAAAGAAACAGTTTTTAAGTGAGTTAGATTTAGAACAAGATAGTATTTATGGTATTGCTAATCATATGTACTTTCATTATGTTTTTGGGACACCTACTTATGAAGAGCTAAGAAAAAATGTTATGGCTATAACTAAAAAAGACATAAGCTCTTTAACTAAGAAAATGCACTTAACTTTGTTATATGTTTTAAAGGAGGATGCTGATGCAAGAAATTAAATTAAAGGGTTTAGATGAAACCATTTATTATGAAAAACTTGTTAATGGTTTAAGGGTTTATATTTGGAGAACTACTACTAAAAAAACATTTAAGGGAACTCTTACTTATAATGTTGGTAGTGAAGATGTGTCTTTTAAAGTAGATAACAAAAACTATCATGTACCATATGGTACGGCTCATTTTTTGGAACATATTCTTTGTAAAAAAGATGATGGTACAAGTCTTTTAACAGATTTTAATAGATTAGGCTGTTATAGTAATGCGGCTACTTATGGCTATAAAACTGTTTATGAATTTATGGGGTCAGATAATTTTTATGAGGCTTTGGAGTTACTTTTAAATAATATTGAAAAGAAAAACTTTGTTTTAGAACATTTTTTAAGTGAAAAAGGACCAATTAAAGAAGAAGCAAGACGAGGGCTTGATAGTGCACCAAGATTAATTAGTGAGGAGATTAATAAGGGATTATTTTCTACTTATCCTAATCGTATGCCTGGGGTTGGTACTTTAGATGATATTTCTAATATTAAACTTAGTGATTTAGAGTTACTTTACAAATCATTTTATCATCCTGAAAATTGTCTCTTAATAATAACGGGTAATATTAATCCAGATAGTACAATTGAATTTGTTAAAAATCATGAAAGTTGTATTACTTTTACAAAATATAAAAATCCTAAGAAGACTAATTATAAAGAGCCTAAGAAAGTTGTTAAAAAAGAGGCAGTTATTAAAATAAATGTTGAAACACCTAAGGTTTATGTATCTTTAAAAACACCGCTTACACCACTTAAAAACTATGATATTATGGAAATGCTTGATGCAGTAAACATTGTTTTAAATGTTAACTTTGGGGCTACCTCTTTATTAAGAGAAGATTTAATTAATAAAAAGCTAGTTACTACTATAGGAGCTTATGCCTATATAGAAAGAGATTATTTAATAATACAGGTTGTTTCTAAAACAAAATATCCAAGTAAAGTTTTACCAATTTTAAAAGATAAACTATTAAATTTAGAAATTATTGCTAGTGATATTAAGAGAAAGAAAAATTCAGAGATTGCTAACTTAGTTTTAGGGTATGAAGATGTAGAATCAGTAAATGATTACTTATCTTATACTTTATCTAAATTTAATAAAATATGGGATAATGAAAAAGAAATAATTGAAAATATGACAATCGAAAAAATAAAAGAAATTATCTCTAAAGTTTCTTTTGAAGAAATATCTACTTTGATTGTTGAACCTAAAAAAACTGAAGACAAATAAAAATCTTCAGTTTTTTAATAAATGGTAAACTTCGTTTATATCCATATTATCTTTTTCTAATTCATAGTTAGGAATTAAATGTAAATGGACATGTTTTACTACTTGGGTATCGCCATAATTAAATTGAAGGGAAATACCTTTTTTGTTTAGTTTTTGCATAATCTCGTCACTAATGCTGCTTGCTAGTAAAAACATTTTATTAAGTGTTATATTATCTAAATCTTTATAAGTAGTAAAATGCTTTTTAGGAATAATTAATGTGTGTCCACCATAAGATTGATCCATATCTAAGAAGACTAAAAAATCATCATCTTCATAAAGAATCTTGGCTTCAATCTCTTTATTTTTAATTTTACAAAATAAACAATCCATTATATCACCTCTAGTTAATTTTATCGTTTTTTTAGCAAAAAGAAAAGAGGTTTAATCCTCTTTTTCTAATTCTGTTTCTAATTCAGTTACGTAGTCCCATAAATGTGCAACTTCTTTTTCAAGGCTACTTACATAATGGTGAACATAGTAAATTAAAAGTAAAACTGGAATAAATAATAACAAAACTGAATCTTGCCATGTCATAAATAAAACCCCCTTTTTTTATTTATGGCTCATACTCTAACACAAAATTATTGTTATGTCAAATTATAGGCACAAAACTAGAGTGTTTTGCATAGATTAAATTAGAGGTGATAATATGGCTGGGTTTAAAGAAATAGTTACTAAAGCCGTGATTGGGAAAGCCAAAAGAACTAATACTATGCATTTTTCTTTTACACCTGATGAAAGTGTTAATACTATTTTAGGTTGTTGGGTTATTAATCATAATTTTTCTGGTATTAAAGAAGGTAGTAAAGTAGGTGTTAATGGATCGTTTGATGTTAATGTTTGGTATGCGTATGATAATGATACTAAAACTAAAGTAAATACTAAAAAATTTAGTTATCATGAGTTATTAGGGGTTCCTTTAAAAGAAAATGCAACTTTAACTAATAATTCAGAAATTATTGTTCGTAGTTTAACTGAGCCTACTGTTACGGGTGTTAGTGTTAAAAATGGTGATATTGATTTAAATATTCAAAAAGAAATAGGTGTGGAAATAGTAGGTGATACTAAAATAAAAGTACCAGTAGAAGATGATTTTGATGATTATGAAGAAATATTAGATGAAGAAGAAATTGATTCTATTGATGATGTTAAAGAAAACTATTTAGATGAATCTAATGATGAGGACTAGTCAACATATTTTTGTTGACACTAGTCTTTTTTTTTGTTAAACTATTTATGAATTAATGAAGGAGGGATATTATGGCAGTTAAATTAAGACTTAAAAGAATGGGTTCAAAAGCAAAACCTTTCTATCGTATTGTTGCAGCTGATGCAAGAAGTCCAAGAGATGGAAGATTCTTAGAAACAGTTGGAACATATGATCCTATTAAAAAAGATGCTCCTGTTATGGTTGATGAAGAAAAAGCAATGTATTGGTTAAACAATGGTGCTATTCCAACTGATACTGTACGTAGTATTTTAAGTAAACAAGGCATTATGAAAAAATATGCTGAACAAAAAAAAGTAGGTAAATAATGAATACTATTTTAGAGTATGCTAAAAATTTAGTTATTGGTTTAATAAATGATGAAAATGTAAGTGTAAGTGTGTACGAGTGTGAAGATAAGACGACTATTGTTGATATAGTAGTTCCAGAGTCTTCTATGAAATTTGTGATTGGTAAATCTGGTCGTAATGCAAAAGCCATAAGAACACTTATTGAAACTTATGCTTATATAAATAACTTAGGTAAAGTTAAAATTAATTTTGATGCAATTTAAGAGAAAGTAATATCTTTCTTTTTTTTTCATATGCTTTTTTAGGTGATACTTTGTATGATTAAAACAGGACTAACTAGTAAGGAAGTGGAAATATCAAGAAAAGTTAATGGTTCTAATAAGTTAACAGAAATTAAAAGAAAAACGTTTTTTGGGTTGTTACTAGAATCCTTGGGGGATCCAATTATCAAAATTTTAATGCTTGCTTTAGTTATTAAAATAGTTTTTTTATTTAAAGATTTTGATTGGTTTGAAACGATTGGTATTTTAATAGCAATTTTGCTTTCTTCTTTTATTTCAACAATTAGTGAGTATGGTAGTGAAGAAACATTTAAAAGATTACAAGAAGAAAGTGAAAGTGTAAAAGTTAAAGTAAAAAGAAATGGAAGTGTTGTAGAAATACCTTTAGATGATGTAGTAGTTGGGGATTTAGTAATACTTGAAAGTGGGGATTTATTACCGGCAGATGGTAGGCTTATAAGTGGTAGTTTAAGTGTGGATGAATCAAGGCTAAATGGTGAGAGTAAAGAACAGAAGAAAACATGTAATAATATAAAACAGGCTATGCTTTACCGAGGGAGCGTAGTTTATGAAGGACAAGGGGTTATGGAAGTTACTTTAGTTGGTGATAAAACTATGTATGGCATGATGGCCCATGAGGTACAAGAAGGTGAGCCTGTAAGTCCACTTAAGTTGCGGTTAAGAGGTCTTGCTAAAACAATAAGTCGCCTAGGTTATATTGGAGCTTTTTTAGTAACTTTATCTTATCTTTTTTCGGTTATTGTTATGGAAAATAATTTTGAAGTACCAAGAATAATAGCTACAGTTACAAATACAAGATTAATGTTTGATTATTTAATTTATGCTCTTACTTTATCAGTTACAATTATAGTTGTCGCGGTGCCTGAGGGGTTACCAATGATGATTACAATTGTTTTATCAAGTAATATGAAACGAATGCTTAAGAGTAATGTTTTAGTAAGAAAGTTAGTTGGTATTGAAACTACGGGGTCAATGAATATGCTCTTTACTGATAAAACAGGGACACTTACCAAAGGGGTATTAGAAGTATTAGAAATTGTTAATGGCGAGGCTAAACACTTTAAGAGTGTTAATGATTTAAAGCTTTATCCTAATTATCAAAGTGTTGTTAAAAAAAGTTTTATTTGGAATAATCAAAGTTTTTTGAATGATAAAAAAGAAGTATTAGGGGGTAATTCTACCGATCGCGCCATGTACTCATTTTTTTTAGAAAATTATCCTTGTCCTTATGAAGTGACTCATAAAAGTCCTTTTAATAGTGAACAAAAATATTCTAGTATTACAGTTTTAGAAAATAATAGGGAAATAACATATTATAAGGGAGCTAGTGAAGTAATTATTCCAAAGTGTTATAAGTATTTGAGTTTCTTAGGGGAAGAAAAACCATTTTTAAATAAAGAAAATACTTTACGAGAAATAGATAGGCTAACTAAAAAGGGTTGCCGAGTAATAAGTATGAGTTATGAAACTAAAGATTCACAAGTCTTTGTTGGTTTTGTCCTTTTAAAAGATGAAATAAGAAAGGAAGCCCGTGAAGCTGTTTCTTGTATTCAAAATGCTGGAATTGATGTTGTAATGATAACAGGTGATGCTAAGGAAACGGCTGTATCAATTGCAAAAGAAGTGGGAATCGTACGTAATGAGAAAGATATTATTCTTACTAGCCTGGAATTAAATAATTTAAGTGATTATGAAATAGAGAAAAAGTTACCGAATATTAAAGTAATAGCAAGAGCTTTACCAACGGATAAAAGTAGACTAGTTAATTTAGCGTTAAATAAAGACTTGATAGTTGGTATGACAGGGGATGGGGTAAATGATGCACCAGCCTTAAAAAAAGCCAATGTTGGTTTTGCAATGGGTAGTGGAACAGAGGTTGCAAAAGAAGCCAGTGATATTGTTATTTTAGATGATAATATATTATCTATTAAAGAGGCTATTTTATATGGTAGAACTATTTTTAAGAGTATTAGAAAGTTTATTATTTATCAGTTAACATGTAATTTTTGTGCTCTTTTTCTATCTATTATAGGTCCTTTTATTGGTGTTACGACACCTATTACTATTATTCAGATGTTATGGATTAATATGATTATGGATACTTTTGCGGGAATTGCTTTTTCTTTTGAACCTGCGCTTGCAGAAACGATGGGCGATGCACCAAAGAAAAAAGATGAACCAATATTAAATAGATATATGTATTCAGAGATTATATTTACTGGGTTTTATTCGGCTTTACTTTGTGTGATGTTTTTGAAAAGTCCATTTATAAAAAATTTAATAAGATATGATGTTAATAATAAATATTTAATGACAGCTTATTTTGCTTTATTTATATTTATTGGTATTTTTAATGCTTTTAATGCCAGAACACATAGACTTAATTTATTATCACATATAAAAGAAAATATTGTTTTTGTATTAACTATTTTGTTTATTGTCAGTGTACAAATTATTCTTATATATAAGGGTGGGAGTGTTTTTAGAACATTTGGACTTACACCTTTTGAACTTATGCTGGTTATTGTTTTGTCTTTTAGTGTTGTACCAATTGATCTTTTACGGAAAGTTATTTTAAAAAAGAAAAAAATTAAACTTGGTGTTTAATTTGTATATAAATGATTCTATTTATTAGAGTAGTATTTTTTGATTTTGTCTTTGTATGCTTCTTTAGAAAGTTCTATAATTTTTTCATTTTCACAAATAAATATTTTTTCAGTTTGAGGTCTTTTATTGACAAGAATATGTATAATTTCACCTTCATTTAAAATTACACTTTGGTTTTTATTTTTTTCTTGACCTTTCAAGTAATTAAAATTTATAAGTTTCATTAGATCACCAATAATATTATAACAAAGAATAATTGTATTTGGTATAAAAGGTTACTAAAAAACTAAAATAATTATGAGAATATCTATATGAGTGATGTGAAATGTTAAAAAGTTATGTATTTGATCCTAATATAAAAGCTAAGATTTGTCAGAATATGAAAATTGCAAGAAATATTGCCGGGATAAGACTTGAGGATGCGGCGGAAATATTTGGAATAACACCAGAGCATTTAAAAAGAATAGAGGCTATAAATGATCGTAATAATATGTCTATTAATATGCTCCATAAAGCAATAATTGTTTATGGAATGGATGCTGATTTCTTTTTTAATGAACCTAGTGAAAATAGAAAAAAATTAGAAGAGTGAATATTTATTCTTTTTTTTTAGGTCTATTTTTGTTAAAATGAATTTTAGGAGGATAAATATATGACAGAAAAAGTAGCAAAATTTATGGTTTCTATTTTTGGAGCTTGGGCCGGGACGGTGATAGGTAAGTATTTTATCGTGTTTGTTATTTCGTTATTACCAATTTTAGAACTTAGAGGAGGGCTTATTGCATCAAGTATTTTGGGATTACCTATGCTTTATAGTTTTATTGTTTGTTTTATAGGTAATATTATTCCGATACCTTTTATTTTATGGTTTATTACCCCTTTATTTGATAAGTTAAAGAAGACTAAGTATTTTCATAAACTTATTGTAAAGTTAGAGAAAACGGCTGATAAGAAAAAGGGACAAATTGAAAATTTAAAATATTTAGGTTTATTTTTGTTTGTTGGTATACCTCTTCCTGGTACGGGTGCTTGGACGGGTTGTTTAATTGCGGCTTTACTTGGACTTGATAAAAAGAAAAGTATGCTAGCGGCTATTCTTGGTGTAGTATTAGCAGGTATTATTATGTTAATCTTGTCTTATGGGGTATTAGGTAATTTAATCAATTAAAAAAAGGAAATTTAACTTTCCTTTTCGGTTTTACTTTTGGTTTTCCAAGTTGTTTCCCCACAAGAGGTACAAACGTAAGGCACTAGAATGTCTTTGTCCGTTGGATAGTCATGTCTTGATAAATCAATACATAAAAGACCTGTATCTTTATCAATCACGGCTCTTCCTTCAGTAGTTTTACTACTGCAATCACTGCAATTATTGTTTTTCATTTTTATCACCCATTATTATAATGGCCTAAAAAAGAAAATATATGTATATTTAAATAGAAAGAGGTTTTTTTATGAGTTTTTTTGTTCCAGTTGGGATTAGTAATCATCATGTTCATTTAACACAAGAAGTTTATGAACAATTATTTGATGATGATATGGTTAGTGTAAAGCCATTAAAGCAAAGAGGAGAGTTTGCAAGTAATTTATTTGTAACTTTAGAAACAGAAAAAGGCATTATTGAAAATGTTAGAGTACTTGGACCTATAAGAGCATATAGTCAAGTTGAAATATCTAGTACGGATGCTTATAGATTAGGATTAAATCCACCGGTAAGAAAAAGTGGTGTATTAACTGAGGCCGTAGGTATTACTCTTAAAACTAATAAAGGAAGTGTTTATTTACCACATGCTTGTATTTTAGCTGAAAATCATATTCATATGAGTATGGAAGATTTAAAAACTTATAATGTTTTAGATAATGAAGTAGTTAAAGTACAAATTGATAAGGAAAGAAAGGGCATATTTTATGCTCATATTAAAGCTAGTCAAAATGGTGTTTTAGAGTTTCATGTTGATCGTGATGAAGGCAGTGCTTTTTTGCTTTCTAATGGTGATGTATTAGAGGTTAATAAGTTAGACAATAGTGATTTTTAGGATTTGTTCAAAATATAAAGATGTTTTATCTTGAAAATAAATTTTGTTATTAGTAATATTTATTATGATACTAGTTTTGTTATACTGAAGCCCTTTATAATAGTAGTTAACGATAACTTTTGCTTTGGTGTGATAGGCACTTATTAAGGCTTTTTCAAGTAAATTAATTTCATCCTCACTTAAAATAGGTTTGGGATGAATTTTTTTTTGGGTTTTTATTTCTTCTAAAACTTTATTTGTATTAAAAAGAGACTGAAATGGAGCCCATATATATTCACCACGTCTACTCATGATGGCCACCTATTTTCTTGTTTCTTTCTTTAATCGTTGAATTACTAAGTAAACTAGTACTTTTTAAAATACTATTTTTACCATATTTTGCTTGAATTTCATCTAAAGCCTTTAATAAATTATTATCAGAGGCAATTTTCTTGGGGTTCGTAAATAAATCTAGTTGGGTACCTCCTTTAATAGATAGTTTACCTAATGAAATAGAGACACTTCTAATGGGGTTATTTTCAATGTAATATTTATCAAATAATGAGTAGCAAAGAGGCAAGATATTATCTATATTATCGGTTGGATTACTAAGTTTTATTTGATGATAAAAACCACCACCTATAGCTTTGGAATATTTTATGCCAAAACCTACTAAACTTGTAGACTCACCTTTAAGACGTAATCTTTTAGTTAAAACACTAAGCATTTCTTCAATAATTAAATAAATTTCTTCGTTAAAGTAATCACGCATTAAGACTTGGCTATGACTGTAAGATTTTTCTTTGGCTTCTTGTTTAAAGTCTTTAATAACGGAATTATCAATACCATTCGCATGGTCCCATAACTCTAGTCCTAAAATACCAAATTTATTTTGGAGTTTATCTTTGTCATAATGAGCAAGATCATAAACAGAGAAGATACCTAGATTATTTAGGCGTTTTTCCATTCTGGTACCAATACCCCAGATGCTTGATAAAGGACTAATGGGCCAAAGTTTTTTAGGAATATCTTCATACCCCCATTTGGCAATGCCGTTTTTATGTTTTTTAGCTTCGGTGTCCATAGCAATTTTAGCTAAAAGCATATTAGGACCAATGCCACAGGTAGCGGTTAGGCCTGTTCTTTGTTCAATAGCATTTAAAATGGTTTCACCTAACTTTTCATCACTCATTTTATAATACGATAGATAATTAGTAACATCTAAAAAACACTCATCAATAGAATAAATGTGTAAATCTTCACTAGCTACAAAATCTAAATATATTTCAACTACTTTTTTAGACATTTCAATGTATCTTTTCATACGAGGATTAACTATTTTATAATGAATATTTTTAGGAATATTATAAAGTCTTGTTCTTCCTTTAATGCCTAAGCTTTTTAAATAAGGGCTAACAGCAAGCGTAATTGCTCCTTGACCTTGACTTTTATTTGCTACTACAAGAGGAGTCGTAAAAGCATCAAGACCTAAATCAACACATTCAACTGAAGCAAAAAAACTTTTTAAATCAATACATAAGATATTTCTTTTTATTCTCATAATAGCCTCCTAAACATTTGTTTGATAAAATTATAACAAAGAAAAATAAAGACTGCAATTGGTAACTTGTGGTAAAATGTTGTTTGAAAGTTTTGGTGAAGAAATGAAAAATTTTTTATTAGAAATTTTAAAGTTTATATTAGGAATTATTTTAACTATTATTAAATGGTTTTTGTCTTTGTTTACAACTGATAATAAAACGAACTTAGTAAGAGAAGAAAAACATATATCCAAAAAAGACCCAGAAAAAGAAAAGAATTTCAAAAGTACCGTAGTAATATCACCAAATACTAATAATACTAAATTATTTACTATAGCTAAAGAAGAAGTAAAAGAAATATTAGAAGTTGTTTTAAAGAATGAAAAAGTAGTATTTATTAAGGATAAGAAAGAGTTAATATCTAAAGTGAATAAAGAAATAACTAAAAAGTGTCAAGAAGAGGTTATAAAAAATAAAGACGATGTTAAAAAAGAGATTACTAAACTTATAAAAAAAGAAATTTTAGAAAAGAGAGTAGAGACTTTAAAAGAGCCTGATTTAGATACTAGTTTAAAAGAAGAAAACTTGCCAGTTAAAGAGAATGACGAGTTAGTGTTTAATGAAGAAAAAGAAAGTTTTACAATTTCTAAAGAAGAAAATACTAAACAGGTAGAAGAGATTAAAAAAATAAACTTAATGGGTCAAGAAGAAAAAGAAATTCAGGTATTAGAAAGTGAGGCAATTAAACCAGTTGTAGAAGTTATTGATGATTATGAAAAAAGTAATTTAGAAGAGAAGTTAACTTTTATACCTAATGTTTTTAATGATGATACTTTATTTAATAAAGATTATGAAAAAATAGATGTGTATACCGAAAAAAAGATTGAGGTTTTAACTAGCGAAATAAAAAGTAAGTCCTTGCCAAAGGAAACAGTTATTCAAAAAGAAAAGGAAATAAAAAAGTTACAAAATACTAAGAAAGAAATAGAATTTTTAAAAGATGAAGAATTAGAGACAATTAGAAAAGATATTGAATATGAAGTTACTATTAGGGAAAAAGAAATGGTTTTAGATGAATTAAATAATATTAAGAAGAATAATGAAGAAAAGATAAAATCTTTAGAGTTAGATGAAGAAATACCTAAGATAAATGCATATTTAGATAATTATAAAGAGTATTTAATAAGACAGGAAATAAGTCATACTTTAAATAAGTTAACGACACCTTTAATACTCACATTTCCTTTTATTAAAAATAAGTATTTTCGTTTGTTTACTGGTGGTGTGTTTTTACATAATAGTTTTCATTTTATGAAGTCTCTTTTAGGGGGACCAAGAAATATGAATAATCCTTTAGATTTAACGACTATTAAAACAGGTATGGATGCTTTAAATAGTTATGGTGATTATCTAAAAATAAATCAAAATTCTTTTTATAAATTAAAAGAAGAGATTAGTCTTAAGTATCCCCATTTAATGAATGATGAAGAGTTTGTTAAAGAAATTACTAAGATCGAGAAAATATTAAATGCTAAAGAGCAGAAATATCTTAAAGATAAAGAAAAGTTAAATAAATATTTTTATAAGGGTAAGTATATGGAACGTAAACTAAAAAGAAAGATTGTATAGGACTTTTATTTTGATGAGTAAATATGTTAGAATGATTAGGAAAGGTAGGTTAGAAATATGGAAAAGAAAAAAGCATCAAAAAGAATATGCCTATGTTTGTTAGTTTTGGCTATATTACTTGTTTTGACAACTGGATGTGAAAAGAAAGATTATAGTAATGGCGTGTTAGAGGGATATAGTTATTCAGAAACAGAAGAAGAAACTAATTATGTAAAAATATTAACTAGTAAAAATGAGGTAGTTTTAATTCAGTTATTACCTGATACGGCTCCTATTACAGTTCAAAATTTTAAGGATTTAGTAAAAGAAAAATTTTATGATAATTTAATGTTTCATCGTGTTATTGAAAACTTTATGATTCAAACAGGTGATCCGCTTGGTAATGGTACAGGTGGCAGTGAGAAAAAGATAAAAGGTGAATTTGCTAGTAATGGGGTAGAAAATAATTTGCAACATAAAACTGGGGTTGTTTCAATGGCTCGTTCTAGTGATTATAATTCAGCAAGTAGTCAGTTTTTCATTTGTGTGAGTGATAATGTATCATATTTAGATGGTGAATATGCTGCTTTTGGGCGTGTTATTGCGGGGTTAGATGCAGTAGAAAGAATATCAAAAGTTTCTACTGATAGCAGTGATAAACCAGTTAAACCAGAAAAAATGCTAAGTGTTAGATTTGTTAATGTAACAAAAGAAGAAAGTTAGAATAAGTATTTTAATTAATAGGGATTTGTTTAATTTGTAATTTGCAATTATTAACTTGACTAATTATCTCATGATTTTGTATAATTGTATTAGAAAGTAGGAATAAATTATGAATAAAAAAGGTTTTACATTGATTGAATTATTGGCAGTTATAGTTATTTTAGCTGTATTAGCATTAGTGGCAAGTACCAATGTCTTTAATATTTTGGATAATGCTAGGCGTGGTTCATTTAGAACAGAGTTCTTATCATTACTTGAGGCCGCTCAGACAACAGCGTCTATAGATTTGATGAATGGTGATTTTGACCATGCTAGTAAAACTGAAAAATGTTATGTGTTGTCTTCAAAAAAAGATTCAACTAATAAGTTAAATAATAATTATGATAACAAGAATGGTTATAAAGGAAGCGTATTAGTTACTTATGAAGCAAGTGGTTCATTTATTATTAAAGGATGGCTTAATGGTAGTTATTTTGAAATAGTTAATGGAGATAATACTATTAAAAATGATGCTGCTTCTATAGCAAAAACTGGTACTAAGGCAGATTTTGATTTCCAAAATTGTGGTGGTAAGACTACTTTTGATGGCACTAAAGATTAGTTTTTCTTTGTTACTATAAATGTGTTGAAACTTAAGAAATTAGGTTTCTTTTTTTATAAAAAAAACATGCTTGATATAGTTTCTAGCATGTCCTTTTATTCTTCACCGTTTAATATCTTTGTTGGGAATTTTGCTTTGATGTTATCTTCTAGGATAACGTTAAGCCGATTGTTTTCACATTTAATTGTGAGTTCGGTTCTGGGATGTTTATTTACTACTATTTTAACAACTTCACCGTTCCGTATAATTAAACCACGTTGTTTATCTGATTTTTTTAAATAATCAAATTTAATTAGCTTCATATAACCATTCCTTTCCAGCAAGATTAATTATAGCATGGAAGATTATTAATTAATAGGTCTATTTTTCACTTTACATAAAAATATGTTATAATTAGTCAAGTTATTATTAAAGGGAGGTTTTTATGTTTAAAATTGGTGATATTGTTTTTAAAAATAGGGTAGTACTTGCTCCAATGGCAGGGTATTCAAATACAAGTTTTCGCAAGATTATCAAAAGTATGGGTGCTGGGCTTATCTATGCTGAGATGGTTAGTGATAAAGCTTTAGTTTATGGTAGTGAAAAAACATTAAGTCTTTTAAAAATGAGTGAGGAAGAACGACCTATTGCTCAGCAGATATTTGGTAGTGATAAAGAAAGTTTTGTTAAAGCCGCGCAGATTGTTGAAAGGGTTATGGCTCCAGATATTATTGATATAAATATGGGGTGTCCTGTACCAAAGGTAGCTATTTCTTCGCAAGCTGGTAGTGCTCTTTTAAAAGATCCAGATAAAATAAAAGAGATTGTCCAAAGTGTTGTAGAATCTGTAAGTGTGCCTGTTACAGTTAAAATTAGACTTGGATGGGATGATAATTCCATCAATTGTGTAGAAGTTGCTCGTATTTGTGAAGAAGCAGGAGCTAGCGCTATTACATTACATGCGAGAACTAGAAAAGATGGTTACTCTGGTCATGCTAGGTGGGAGTATATTAAAAAAGTTAAAGAAAGTGTAGACATTCCTGTTATTGGTAATGGTGATGTTACTAGTTGCTATGAAGCTAAAAAAATGTTAGATGAAACAGGATGTGATGCGGTAATGATTGGGCGTGGGGTCCTAGGTAATCCTTGGCTTATTAAAGAATGTGTGGATTATATAGAAAATGGAGTTATTCCGCGTCCTATTACATATGAAGAAAAAATAAGTATGATGAAGAAACATTTTAAGTTATTAAAAGAAGATAAAAATATAAGTGTTGCTCTTTTAGAGATACGTTCTAATATTCTTTTTTATTTAAAGGGAATGCCAGAAGGGAAAGTAGTTAAAAATAAAATATGTGCTTGTAAAACAGAGAAAGAAATAATGGCTGTTTTAGATAATTATTTAGATTATTTAAAAAAGACTAAGTAATGCTAAAATAAAATAGATAATAGAGTTAAACTTAGTAAGACTCTTTTTTCTTGGGGTAAAATAATAGCCAAAAATAAAGAATAATACGCCGAATAAAGAAAAAAGAATGCTTAAATATAAAGGTGAATAAATATTTAATAGAGTAAGTGATATTAAAAAACCATCAATACTATTACCAATAGAAAATAACATTTTTTCTTTTAATGTAAAAGAAATTTTGATTTGTTCATTATTTTTACTCTTTAAAGATAATATACCGAGTATAAGAAAGATAATACTTTTTAAATTGGTGAGATTATCTTTAAAATTAGTAATATAAAATATTGAATGAAATAATATTAGAATGAAGAGGGAAATAATAAATAGTAGTAAAAAATCTCGCCAATTTAATTTATAATGGGCTATTTTATAACTAATACCTACGAATATTGAATCAATACTGGCTAAAAATAAGTAGATTAAAAGCATAGAATCACCTAATATAGTTTATGGATAACTTGAAAATGTGTATGGGTTTAGTTTGGTTTTATAAATAAAAAGAAAAGTGCTAAGAGAGCACTTTATAGGGTTAAGTTAAAAATTTAATGTTTTAATTTCTTCAACTGTTAAGTTAGTAATTTCTGCTATTAAGTTAATATCCATGTTTTTCTTTAACATGGCTTTAGCAATCTCTAACTTAGATTCTTTTGAGCCTTGTGTTTTGCCACGTGCAACGCCAATATCAATTCCTTCTTTACGTGCATCTTCACGGGCTTCATTAATTTCAGATTTAACATAAATTTCATACTCTTCGTCGTTTGATAATAATTGAACAAATTCTTGATTGGTATTAAGTTCCATAAGTTTATCATAGTACTTTTTAGCTAGCTTATCAGTTTTAGATAATTTAAATAAATTTTCTTTGTCCATATCAAGCATAGCTAAATGTTTGTACTCTTCCTTTCCAATACCATTATAATAATTCTTAAGTAATTTGTCCATATTGACATTGATAATCATTCTCTTGTCAGAATAACAAATGCCATCTTCATCACGATAAGTAAAATGTCTTAAAATTGGTCCACCTAAGTCTTTAATGAAATTATAATTAATTAAAATAATCTTATCAGTCTTTGTATAATCATCACCACGTTTAATAATTTGACTAGAATAAGTTTCTAAAAAGACTAAGT
>URPE01000010.1 GCA_900549625.1 uncultured Mycoplasmatota bacterium | reverse complement strand
CAAACTATTTCATAAAATTTATCAATTTAGACTTGACTTGTATATAGTTGGTCTTAAAACATCATCTAATTTATTTTCACTAGAGTCTTTTGCGGTTACCAATAGTTCAAAATCTTCATCATGATAAGGGCTATCAATAAAATTTTTGTTGCCTATAATCCATAAAGGTGTTTGAGCAGTCTGTGCTCTTTTAAGTTTTTCAATGTCTTGATAAAATTTAGGGCTATTTAAAAAATCATGATTTAACATTCTATCAAATAGGTGATACCAACCATCAGCATTTTTGATGCTTACTAGGGCTTCCACTCTTTTTAAGTAATCAAAAGTGTTTAATAAATCAGAATTAATTAAAAGTTCTGGATCAAATTTAATTAACTTAGGGTCTATATTCAGACTTAATATATTTTTAATTTGTAATGTGTTTAAATTAGAATTCCATTTACGAACCTCTTCTATATTTGGGAATGTTTTAATAATGTTATAAGTGTTTAACTTTTCGATTATTTGTTTTGTACATATTAATTCATTTTTTTTCATAGTAAATCTCCTTAAACCTTGTGCTTTATTATACATTAAAATAGGACACTTAGAAATACTTTTCTAAGAAATTCAGATAATCGTTTGTTTTAATTTTCTAATTATATTATTTGATATAAATTTATAATAAGAATTATTAAAAAAACTAACTATTTCTAGTTAGTAAATCTATTACTACTTGAACAAAATGTTCAAGATTTACATCATACTGGTGGAGCAGAGGAGAGTTTAACTCCTGTCCAAACAACCATTAAAAGCAAAAAATTATAGGTAGTAATAACTACTAACTATATTTATAATACCATAATATATAAAATAATTAAATTGTTTTTAAATACATTTATCTTTTTTTACCAGTTAAAGTATTATCATTTGTAAATCCAATATTTTTTTTAGTCTCATTTGCTAGTCCACTCAAAATTGGGTCACCAAAACTTTCATACTTTGTTAAAATATCTGATATCATATCATATTCAACATTTCCATTAAAAGCTTTAAATAAATGATTAAACATATCTTGATAGTTCCAATAAGCATATTTAGGATTAGAAAACTCTTCAATTTTATATTCTGGATATTTTTTATTAATTATTGTTACAAGTTCTCTTTCCTTATAAACTAAATTAGCAACATTCTTAAATTTTTCTAAATATTTCTTTTGTAATGTTGCTTGATTATTATAATTAAAATTTATTTTAGTTTCTTTTAATTGTGAAAAATCAAGTTTTGATAATGAATTAATAAACTTTTTTTCCAAATGATAAGTATTGTATATATTCATCATTAAATTTGTTATTTGATTTTTACTTAAAGTGTCATTTATTAAGTGCGATTTTAATACACTATACTCTTCATTTAAAATATAATCAGATAATTCGCATGACATAATATTTTCATCATTACCAGTATTATTTTTGCTTGTCAAATTATTATCAAACATAATTGTAGTTTTAACATTTCCACTTTCATCAAATATTTTACTCATCATTGGATAATATTCTATTATTTTTTTAAAATAACTTTTATAATCTTCATTTGTATCAATATTATATTTTATCTCTTTAATATCAGCAGCAAAAAATCTTTCATTAGAATTAAATTTTGTTTGAATTGCACGTCTAGCAAATACTGACTCTTTATTTTGCATGCATTTATGTAGTTGCTCTTTAACATCCTTTTTATCTACAATTGGATTTTTACTATTTAGTTTATATTTATTAATAAATGAATACATTTTATCCCAAGCAACTTCATCTGCTTCAATCTCCGATTCAATACTATCATGGTTTAAAGTATTATCCGTATCATTTCTTTTAGTTATTTTTATTAATTGTGCTAAGCCACTACTATTAAATTCCTTAGACATCATAGAATTATTTTGTAATTGATGAGTCATTTCATGAAAAGTAGCCATAGAAATCCAATATAAATCATTGCATTTTTTTGCTTCTTCTTTTTCTTCCTCTGTTAAATAATTATTAGAGTTACCAGCCATTGTTCTAGAAATATTTAGAGATAAGTCGGTATTAAGATTTAAATTTTGTAAAAAATCCCAACTCATGGATATATACTTATCACCAAGTGAATAAAATCCATGTTTTTTTAATTTTCTCATTCCTTTATATTTTTCAATTTCATTAGGTAAAATGATATTTTTAAGATCTCTAGATTTGTTAAATACCATTTGACAAAATAGCTCTACTATATTCACAACCATCCCCATAAATTTTAGGTAAATACGCAATGTATGCCGCTATTATTTGGGGACTATTATTTATGTGAGTATTATCATTGTTTAATAAATATTCGATAAATTTAGAATAATTAATATCATCTAAATCACGTTTTGTATAATAATACTCAGCTATAAAATTCAATTGATGTTGAGAAAGCTTTTTTCCTTCTTTAATTTGTTTATTTATGCTATTTATTAAACTATTATTATAGTTGATTATTGTTTCTAATTTTAGTTTTACATCAGGTGAGTAAAATGATAAAAAAGCATTTTTTAATTTTTCGTTTCGAAAAATTATATTAGTATTATATTCCAATTGATTGTTTCCAATTGTAACTCTTTTGAAAAAAATATTGTTTAAATAAATCATATAATTTTTACATTTTTCATCGTTAATAAATGCTGGATTTTTTAAATATCGCTTTGCTACATAATGGTCAAGGGATTCTTTAAATGCTATTGTACAATCATATGTAGGATTATCAAATTGATGTATATAAGCATTGCCTAATTCTTCTAGTTTATTTGGATTTGTTAAAAAATCTATATACAATCTTTCGTTAAAATCATTTATATATTTTTCTATAAACATTTATATCACCATACTTTACTATATAAAAGTATATCATAAAAAAACTTTAATTTTATACTATTTATTAAAAATTTACATACCTATATCTAAATTATTATTGGTGTTAGTATAGATATACAGACACAAAAGTGTGGACAGTGTTAAAATAACAAGAAACGTAATGAGTGTCTATAATAGCTAAAGGACAAATATATGATGGAGACTTTAAAAAGACTAATGCTTTTTTATATCTAATTAAACTACCATTAGTTAATGAATGTTTATTATTTGCAAGCCTATAAATAATTTCTACCTTTCTTTTTGATTCTTCACTTATTACAAGTTTTTTAGTTTTTTCTAGCATAATATTTACTCAATATTTCTCAAATAGCATTAAAAAAACTAACTATTTCTAGTTAGTGAATCTATTACTACTTGAACAAAATGTTCAAGATTCATATCATACTGGTGGAGCAGAGGAGAGTCGAACTCCTGTCCAAACAACCATTAATAAGAACGTCTACAAGTTTAGTTAGAATTAGATTTAGTATAAGTACCGGATCTAACGCACCAATATCTTATACGATCTTTATTAAATTCGTAAGGTTATCTAAAGATAAATAACTTTATATATCTTATATCTATGAACCTTTATATACCCTATAAGAGAAAGTAAATAAAAGCCTTCTTTATACCACTAATTAGGCTGCTACAGGAGCGAAAGAAGCGAAAGAAACATCTTCGTCGTTTAATTTTAAGTTTTGCATTTAAAGTATGCCTACTACTTGCAGTCCTTACAATAAATTGCTGTCAAAACCATTACTGCCCCGTAAATAGATTATAACACAATGTTCTTGCATTATCAATCATAATGCGTTATGATAAGGCTACTAAAAGTTTTTGGGGGTATTTATATGTACGAAGAAAAAGAGCCTAAGAAAAAAGAGAAAAATAAAAAAGCAAAAAAAGTATATACGGAGAAAAATATTAAGTCAAAAGTAAAGCAAACAACAGAAGAAACACCTAAAAAAGATAGTAAGTCAACTAATAAAGTAATGTCTTTTAAAGCTGATTGGACGGGTATTTTTATTAAGTTTGCAGTTTTTTTGCTAATTGCTTTCTTTATAATATTTGGTGTTACTAAAATTAAGAATTTAATGGGTAGTTCATTTGCTAAAAATTTAAATAAAATGAAAGAGGCAGCGACCAAATATTTTGATGAAGAAAAAAATAGACCAAGTTCTCTTGATGAAGAAATATCTTTAAGTTTAGAAGATATGATTAATAGTAATATGATATCTGAGTTAAAAGATAAAGGCAAAGTTTGTAGTAAAGAATATAGTTATGCTTCATTAACTAAAAAAGAAAGTGAAAAATACAACTTAGAAATATATTTAACATGTGGTGGTAAAAGTGAAAAAGTAAATTATGATTTAAATTATAATGAAGAAATGAAAGATGATACGAAAAAAACAACGTTATATGAATTACAAAGGACTGTAAAGAAAGATAAATATACATGTCCAGAAGGCTACTTAGTAGCAGGTAAATATTGTATTGGGGAAAAAACAACGGAAACTATAGAAGCAACAGTTAAATATAATGTGACACCAGAAAGAAATGTGCCTGCTATTCATAAGTCAAGTACTTATAGTTATGAAAAAATATATCCTGAAGTAACAACGACTTTAAATTCATATACTTGTCCAAGTGGTTATATTAAAAATGGTAATAAATGTGAAAAATATTTAGAGGCAAAAGTTAAAAATGTTAAAAGTTATACATGTCCAAGTGGTTCTATTTTATCTGGTTCATTATGTATTTATAGTACTGCTGCTACTAAAAGTGATAACTCTCTTTATTGTAAGACTGGTACGCTTATTAATGGAGATACATGTTATGTTTCTAAAAATGTTTATGTAAAATGTTCTAATGGTTTTTACGATAAAAATAATAATAATTGTTATACAACATATGTTGCTACTAAAAATTTGAGTGATTGGTTATTTAATAGTCAAGTGACTTATAAAGATAATGTTACTTTAAAAAATACAACAACAATTAAGTATGAAAAAGTTGGTACTTCAAATAATGGCTATAATATTTATAAAAAATATGTAAGAAAATACGTTTCTTCTTGTAGTGATGGTGATGAATTGGTTGGTAATTCTTGTCGCCATTATGATTCTGGTTTAGAACAAAAGAGTTGTGTAGCAGGT
The DNA here is from genome assembly GCA_900549625.1 of uncultured Mycoplasmatota bacterium. Classification (GTDB taxonomy): domain Bacteria; phylum Bacillota_I; class Bacilli_A; order RF39; family UBA660; genus Ventrenecus. The sequence goes on along the minus strand of URPE01000010.1, from coordinate 30,280 downwards.
TATACATTAAATAAAGATAAAACTGAATGTTATAAATTAACTAAAGCGATTAATAAAAATGTTGGTACTAGATATACTTGTCCGAATGGCTATAAGAAAAAAACAGTTGATGGTGAGGTAACATGTATTCGTTATGCAGCTGCTAAAAAACAGGCACTTCAAAAATACACTTGTGTTAATGGGTATGAATTAACAAGTGATAATGAATGTGTTAAAACAGTAGAGGCTACTCGTGTAGACGAAGAGATAAGTTATAGTTGCCATGATGGTTATACTAAAAAAGGAACTGGTGATAAAACTAGATGCTATAAAAAAGTGACCAATGCGGATTATTATTACTGTGCAAATAAGAATGCTACATTAAATGGTACGAGATGTATTATTCCGGCTAAAACAAGAAGTGTTAAATATACATGCCCAAGGGGTTATAGATTATCAGGAGAAACATGTTATAAAGAAACAAGAAAAGAAAATATTTTAGCAGAGGTAAATGATCCGAATGTAGAACAAACTGAAACAATTTGGAGTAAGGAAAAAGATGTGGAAGGTTGGACATTTACTGGCAATACTAAAGAAGAATAATATTTTGTAATAAAAATGATTGAGAGGTGGATAGCCGAATCTTTACTCGGCTGATGAAATGGAATATAAAAGATTTAATAATGATATTATTGTTAGAATTGATAAGGGAGAAGAAATAATTACTGAACTTAGAAATGTGGCGGTAAAAGAAAATATTTTACTTGCTAGTGTTAATGGACTTGGCGCAACAAATGATTTTACCGTTGGAGTTTATGATTTGGATAAAAAAGCATTTTGCCCTAACCATTTTACTGGTACTTATGAAATTGTTTCTTTAGTTGGGACAATTGATACTATGGATGGCACACATTATAGTCATATTCATATGAGTGCTGGTGATACATTAGGCCATGTGGTTGGAGGACACTTAAAAGAAGCTTATATAAGCGCTACTGGAGAGATTGTACTACATGTTATTGATGGACAAATTAATAGAAAGAAAGACTTGGATACGGGATTAAATTTGTTTGATTTTACTAGTAACTATTAAGAATTACACTATAGTTTTGCTATGAGAGGACTTTATTCCTTTCTTTTTTTATGTTAAACTTATTATGATAAAGAGGGTTTGGATATGATAAAAAAAGGTTTTACATTAATTGAATTGTTGGCAGTAATATGTATAATGGCAGTACTTGCTTTAATAGCAGTTCCTACTTATATAGGTGTTTCTAACAACATAAAACAAAAAGCATATGAAACAAAGATTTCACTTGCTAAAAATAAAGCAATAAATTATGCTTCTGATAAAAATGAGTTTTTATTTGATATAAAAACGTTAATACAAGATGGCTATTTAGAAGCAGATAATGAACTAGGACAGTTTTTAAATCCTGTTAATAATGATGATATGCGATGCTATATTATTAACGTTGTATATAATAATAATCAGTATGAAGCTAATGTTACTGAAAATAAAGAATGTATGACTAAAGAACAGTTAGAGGAAAATTATAGTGCTTTAGAAATAGTATTTTATAAAGATGAGGGATTAACTAAAGAGGTTAGTTTAACTGATGATAATTGGACACGTGAAAGTCCTTTATATGCTAGTTATAGATTTAGAAATGACTCTTATAAGAATAATGAAATAAAAGAACTTATTTGGAGTGGCGAAGAAAATTTAACATGTAGTAGTGATAATCTTAGTAATTGTTTAAGCTATAAAGTTGTTACTGATGATATTAAAGAAATAACACTTAATTTACAAGTCACTTTTCAAATGAAAAATGGTGTTACATATACAAGTTTGATTAAGAAAACAGTAAAGATTGATAAACAAGTTCCTAAGGCACTTTTAGAATCATTACAAGTAAATAATGATGCGGTTAGTAAAAATTTAAAAAGAATTACTATGAATGTAAGTGATGGTAATGGGTCAGGTGTAAAGTGGTATGCTATAACACAAGAGTCTTTAAGCTGTAATGATATAGAATATCAAAATGTTAATGATAATGAAATAGTACATTATTTAAATAATGGTAAGTACAAAGTATGTGTTAAAGATAAAGTTGGTAATTTAGGTGAATCTAGTGTTTTTGAAGTTAAAAATGTTGATCAAGAAAAACCTAGTATCGATGGTTTTGCTCATACTTCTACTTCTTATGCTAATCCTTTATATAATAAAAATTTAACTATTAAAGTAATGGCTAGTGATAAAGAAAGTAGTATAAATGAAATACATTATTGTACAACTACTGAAAGTGAGTGTACACCCGATACTATGATTAGTGCTTCTAATGGTAATGCTTCTATAGCACTACCTGATAATGATGGATTTCAAACTTTGTGTGCTACAGCTATTGATGCAGCAGGTAATGAAAGTGATAAACAATGCTATGGATCATTTTGGAAAAAAGAAAATATTACAATGGGTGATTTAGGAATTATTTGTGGGGCTAATAATACATATTGTGAATTTGATAATGGTATATATGTTAAATATGGTAGTAAGGTATTTACTATTTACAAAGATTATTCTTCTTCTATATATGGCCTTACAAGAACTAATACGGACATTCCTTTGATTAATGTTGGTTGTTGTGATTCTGGTAAATGTCATATAAAATTTGTTTATTCTAGTGAGGGTGTACCACGTAGTTTATCGGCAACATTTAATTCATTGCCTAGTTCTAGAACGAGTGTTACTAACCTTGATAGTTTTAGATATGGAATTGTTACAAGTTCTTCATTTAAAAATATTAAGAATAATCCTAATGTTCAAACAAATAAAGAACATAAAATAACTAGTTTTTCATTAGATGAGTTACCAGACACTTTAAATGATGGTTATGGATATGGGTTACCTAGTGAAAATATGGAGAATGTTAATTGTTATATTGAAAAAGATAGTTCTACGGAAAAAATAAACTTTTTTAATAGAAAGTATTTAACAAGAATATATTTATATGATAATAAAGAACAAAAGATAACAAAAAGCTTTAAGTATAATGTTGGTGATAAGTTTGTTGTTACTTGCAAAAAAGAAAATGAAGACGGGGAAAGCGAAGAAATTAAAAAAGAAGTTGTTATAGGAACTAACCCAGATAATTTAACTGATAATAACCGTGTTGATAGTGGGGTAACTATAAATAATAGTTCATATATTAAAATGGAAAATTCGCCTTTAAGTGTCCAAAAGAGTAGAAACGGACTTTTAGATATAGAAGAATATCAAAGAATACATAATAGAAAATATGCAAGTGATGCAAATACACTTTTATCAACTGTTATTAATTCCGTTGTATATAATGGTGATAGTCATAGTTATGGTCATGATGGGGTTTATTCATCTATTTCAGCGATATATGCAAGTCAAGGTGGGTATGTAGCTTTAACACCAATGAATTATGGTAAAAGATCTTCTTTAATGTCTGTACCATTTAATAAGACAGTAAAAATAAAAAGTGGTATTGGAACACAAAGTGATCCGTTTGTAATAGAATAAGAGGGTAATATGAAAAAGAAAAAAATTGTCTTATATTTAATTATTTTATTAGTTGTAATAATGGTTTTGTTCGGAGTTTATTTTGTTAGAAACAAATTTGGTAGTAAAAATAAAATATACTTTGAAAATAAACAAACAATTATTGCAGCGGAAGATATTTTGTCAAAGCAAAAAGAAGCTGATGAAAACATAAATAAATTAGTTGATGATAAGTCTTATACACTTGATAATCCAAAAGTTTTAGAAAATCCTTATTATATTGCGCCATTAAGTGCTTTAGTTATTTTTCAAACTAAAGATGAAGTAAGTGTTAAATTAACAATTAATGGAGTAGAGCAAACTACTTATGAGAGTAGTAAAAAGCATTTAATTAGTATATATGGTTTAAAAAGTGATTTTGAGAATAAAGTTTTGTTAGAAACAAGTAATGGTAAAAAGAAAGAATTAATTATTAAAACTGGTAAATATGAGGGTGGAACATTTAATGTAGAAACTAAAAATGTTGTTAATAAAGATAATTTTTACTTTCTTTCTGCACCAATGGGTCTTGGTATTTCTGCTATTGATGCAGAAGGTAGTCTTGTTTGGTATTTAACTGGGGATTATAATCAAGATATTGAGTTTTTAGATAATGGACATATTTTAGTAAGTAATGGAGAATCTTCTGGTAGTGAATTTGGTTATACGGGATTTATAGAAGTAGATTATTTAGGAAAAATTTATCATAATTATGTTTTAGAAGATGGGTATCATCATGAAGTAGTTGAACTTAAAAATCATAATCTTTTAGTGGCTGGTGATGATAATGATAACGATAACGCTTCACAAGATTATATATATACAATTGATAGAGAAACTGGTAAAGTTTTGGATTCTCTTAATTTATATGATTTCTTTACTGGTATTGATAATGCAATAGCGCCTAAGATAAAGGGACGTGACTTTATTAATAATTCTATTTATTATAATGAGGATACTGATGAAATGATTTTATCTTTGCGAGGTTTAAATTCTATTATAAGTATTCAGTATAAAGAGAAGAAATTAAATTGGATTTTTGGTAGTGATACTTTGTGGACAGGAAAGTTTGCAGATTATCTTTTAAATATAACTGATGACTCTAGGTTACCACTTGGAGCACATACAGCATTTAAGACTAGTGATGGACTACTTGGTGTGTTTAATAATGACTTTGACATGTATAATGAAAGTGAAGAGACATCACTAGATAACTATAAAGATAACTATTCAAGTGCAACATTATATAAAATAACTGGAAAAAACATTGAAACAGTTTACGATTATGTAAGTGAAGATAAAGTGTTTAATTACGCTTTAGGTAGTTTTAATATAACAAATGATAATCATAAGTTAGTAGATTTTGGTTGGAGTTTTAAAAAGTCCGCTTATGAAAAGAATTTAAATATTTATGATTATTTTGAAAATACATATTCTAGAATAACTGAGATTGATGAGAGTGATAATGTTGTTTTTAATGCTACAATAGAACAATCTATTTATAGAGTTTTTAAACATGCTTTTTATCAAGATAATACGGCAAACTTTATTGTAAGTAGTTATTCATTAATTGATAATATTCCTTTTAATGATTTAGAAAGTATTGATATATCTACGTTTAAAAGCAAGTTAGATAATGCACAAGAATCAGGACTTAGTTATGATGTGACTAAAAATAGTTTATCTATTAATGCTAACTTTGATATTTTAGATGATGTAACATTTTATTTTGTTGGTAAAAATGGAGCCTATGCATTCCATTATAAACCAGTGAATAAAAAAGCAACACCATTAATTCATTTGAATTTAAGTGGTGAATATGTAGTATATTTAAAAATTAATGATACCTTGTATGATGATAAGAAAGTTCTAGAGTTTTAGAACTTTTTTATTGCTAAAAATAATACCTATAAATAGAAATAGTGTAATAGTAGATGAACCGCCATAACTAACAAAGGGAAGTGGTATGCCAATAATGGGGATAAGACCTAGATTCATGCTTATGTTAATAATTTGACTCATTAAAAATATCCCTAAAAAAGTTTTTGCAAATACTTTCTTTTCTTTTTTAAGATGCGTGTTATAACTAATTAAATATGAATCCATAAAAAGAAAAGAAAGTAAAATAATAATATTACCGATAATGCCAAAAACATTACTTGTAAGAGCAAAGGCAAAATCTGTTGGACTTTCTGGAATATAAATACCAACACTCGTTAAAGATAGTTTATAAAAGGGGGCCGAGCCAATAGCTATTAAGGCATTTTCGATTTGCATGCCACTTCGAAAATTAAATAGTCTTTCAACACGATAAAAGAAAGTTGTACCAATTAAAGAAATTAACAAATCTTTTTGATAAAAATAAGCGTAGAAAAAAAGGGCTATGCTACTTATAAAGATAAGTGTAAGCATTACAAACCACCATTTATGAATATTAGATGAATATAAACAAATTAAGCATATTATAGCATAAAAGATTAAAGCTCCTGTATCAGGTTCTAGAAAAACCAATATAGATGGTAGTAAAAAGATAATTAAAACTTTTCCTAGTAATAATAATTCATCTTTAAAATTACTAGTCCTGGTCTTAACAACTAATTGACTAACGTATAATGTTAAACTTAATTTCATGATTTCACTAGGTTGAAAGCTAAAGTATTTTAAATTAAGCCAAGCTTTTGAGCCGTTTATATTTTCACCCATTATTAAAACTAAAACTAGAAGTAGTAAATTTATGATGTAAAGCCAAAAACTATATTTAAAAAATAAATCAGTATCTATGAAATGGGTTATAATAATTATCAAAAAGCCTATTGTAAACCAAAGACATTGATGTGCGAAATGTTCCTTATAAATAGGACTAATAAACTTTGCGTGATACATAAGGGCAAGACTTATGCCACAAAGTATTATCATAAATATAAAAAATAGAATATGTCTTATTAGATTAATTTTCTTCATATTTTTATTATGTTTCAAATTTTGTTTTTTTAATCATAAAATATAGAAGGAGAGTGAATATATGAAAAAATTACCTAAAGTATATGTAAGTCCAATTGACAAAGATTTACAGAATAATAAACAATTATTTTACAGCAAACTAAGCGAAGAAAGCCAAAACACTAAAAGTGTCATACAAAAAATTAATGATATCTTTCATAGTAGGAATTTTGTTTATAAAAAAGATGTTTTAGTAACAACGAAAAATGGCAGTAAAGTTATATCTTTAGTAGGTAGAACAAATGATGCTTTATTAAGTCTTGATAAAGAAAAAATTTTAATAAGTGATATAATAGAAATTAAAGAATATGACCCTTACAACTAGTAGTGTGATTTTATTTAAATTAATGGAGTAATAATGATACTTCATTTTTTAAGATATTAATTTATCATTTCTTTGTAAGACACAAAAAAATCAATCTTTCGATTGATTTTATATCAAGGTCAACCTAAGTAGTTCGAATAATTTTTAATTGGAGCGAGTGTCGTAGATATCTATAACTTTTTTGCTATGACGTGATAAATAAATTCACTGCTGATAATATACCATAAATATCTTTAATTAGATTGCTTTATAAATTTTTTAGTTTTTCAAAATCATTTAATTGTTTACTTAAATTAGATAATGTATCTGATAAATAACTGTTAGAAATATCATAATTATTATTATTCAAAATATCATCAGTTTTAAAACCATATCTTGAACTATAATTATTTGTATAAATAGTTTTTAATTTCTGCTTTATTTCAAGTATTGGATCTAAAATAACTAATTTTAACATTTTATCAAAAATGTATAATGAGTATATGTCTTCAAAGGAAGTATTCTTTTTATAAGTACCATCATTATTTTTAAAAGCAAACTTATAGCCCATAATAAAATAATAGTTATTTGCTTCTAATATTTGTCTGACATATAATCATCTTTTCATGCAATTATTGTATCAGAAAAAGGCACAAAAGGTTATTCTTTTGTGCGCTTGCTAGCAGGAAATTGAATTCCTACATTTTTAATATAGGCAATAATAATATAAATATACAAAAAAAGACTGGATAACCTTAGTCATTTCCAGTGCTCACGATTGAATCGTATCAAAAATATATTGGCTTGTCAATCATTTTTACTGTAATCTCAAATAAAATAGATAAAACTAATGAAAATAATGTTATAATTACTTATGATGATAGTTCAGTATTATAATAGTGATAGTGAAAAGTAGATTGTTAGGTTGGTGTATTATAAATGATTCAAAAATTAACTTTAGAACAATTTAGAAAAATTAAAAATTCAATGTTAAATCTAATTGAATTAACAGAACAAAGATATAGTTCTGGAAATCAAGACCGAAGTGAAGAAGAAAAATTTTTAAGAGAATATAAATCTTTACAAGACAGATTATTATCATCAAATTTAAGTGATATCCCATTTGAAGAATGGAGAGGATTATACATTTTTATTGATGGTGAATTAGATTTGTCAAAAGTACACGCTAATATAGATTTTTCGTTGTTGGCTGGTATAGAATATGATAGTATCAATTTACAAGGATGTAATATTAGAGGAATTCAAGCATTAGATTATGATGAAACTACATTTGATGCTGAATATGTGAAAGCACATCCAGAATATTTTCCTGATGAATCAATTCCTGTAGAAGTTAGGCAATTATTTTATGATAAAAAATTAGCATTTTCAGATTTAATTGAATATCCTGCTTTAAGAAAATGTGTTAGTGAACATTCATTTTCAAATGCATATTCTAGTCCTTCTCACAAATTAATTGAAGCAATAGGATTTGAAAATGCAATTAGATTTTTTGATGAAAATCCAGAATTTGTTAATGCTATTACTTTTGAAAAAAAAGAAAATTCATATTTTTATGATAATTTTAATTTTGGGTCAGAAAAACCTTTTGATAAGTCTGGAACTTATGAAGAAGCAAAGCATTTTGTATATAGACAAATTATAGATGAAATTAAACACAGCTATTCAAAAAAACTTCCATCCTTTGATGTTCTTCCAAAAGAAATGATTGATAGTTTTCCAAATGTTTTTATAAAAGAAGGAGAACTTCCAGAAAAAGTTGTTGAAGATTATTATGGCGGTAAGTTGTTTATTCGTGAAATTAGATATCATAGTGAAGTTTTAAAAACAAAAGATTTGGAATTTGGTACACACTCATCTAATGGAATTATGGCAGTTAATAAAGTCTTTGGAGATGTATGGAAATTCATTGAACAAATTCCACAAGAATATGATAATATAGTAGAAAGTTATTTATCTAAATATGCCTATGAAGAAGAAAGACTAGCACAAATATCACAACAAAAACTACCAGATATTATATCTAGTTCTATACGAAATGCTTTGAATACTAATGCATGGGCAAGAAGCAATTATAATTTAGATGAATTATATGCTTTTTCTCAATATGTTCTTATTGAAGAAATCTTTGAAGACGCAAATTTAAGAGATTTTGTTCAAAGATGTGGATTTGAAAATATTGTTGAATTCAATAGAAAAAATAATATGATATTAGAAAGAACAGACGAATCTTATTCAAGTAATACATTGCTTCAAAAAATGGTAAAGTATGCTAGTGTAATCGGAGAAGATGCTCTTATTACTGATGAGCAACAATTAACAACTGTATTTGGTCAAATGATACATCAGATGAGAGTTTCTGATGATAATTCTGCAATACAAATACTAATAAAAAACAAAAGAGAATTAAGTACACTTTATCCAATTGAATTCCTTGATTACAATATGTTAGATACATTATTAAAAAATATGAAAGAAGAAGATAAATCGCAACTTATAGAACGCTTGGAAGATGGTTTTAATGGAAAAACCGATTTACTTTTTGAAATATTAAATAAAAACCCATTTTTACTTCCTGCATTGGCAAATAAAAGTCTAATTATAAGTAAAAATAATTGGCAATTAAATGAGTTCTATCAACAAGTTGGTAGCGAAAAGTTTTTAGGTATATGCTCTAAATATGGAAAGTCTGTATCACAGATTATATCTTCTATTGATTGTGATAATGAGAAATTGACAGAATTCATATCCCAGATAAGTGGGGATAATTATGAACAACAAATGAATCAGTATATTTATGATATGCTTGGTAAAAATAATGATAGATTATTTGATTTAAGGACGCTACCACAAAGTTTTAAAAGTGAACACCCAGAGTTATTCCTTGATGAGAATGCACCAAAAGAATTGCAATTTGTGTTTTATGGAAGAAATTATTGGGGAAATTATTATACTTTATTAGGTGCAAAAGATATACAAGAACACCCAGAGTGGATTCCATTCTTAATGAAAGTAGATTTAAGTAAATGCTTAAAAAACCAAAATGTAAGTGTTGACAATTTAAATGACCAAGATGGAAACGGTTATTCTTATGCTCGACAAATGAATTTATATGAAGCATTAGGAATTAAATTTTCAAAAGAAGAAGTATTAGATTTTATATCTAAATATGGACATTGTATAAATAATTTTAATTTTAGTATTGATGTTTCTCTTGGAAAAGAAGAACAATATGAACGTTTAATTACAAATATATATAACTCAATTAAAAATAGACAATTATATTATAATAATAAGAATATGCCAAAAGAATTTATAGAAAAATATTCTGATATATTTTTAGATGAAAATGTTCCGGAAGAATTACAAAATTTATTTTATCAAAGAAAAATTAGTCCAGAAATAATACAAAGTCATCCAGAATGGAAGCAGTTTTTGCAAGGAAAAGATATTGGATCTGTATGTGATATGAATGTTAATGCATTTGTTAGAAAGTGCAAACAATTAGGGCTTGATAATAATAGAGTATTTGAATTGTTTGATAAATATGGTTCATATATAGCAGGTTGCCAAATAAATATTGATAGTATAAATAGCAATAGTATAGGCGAATTAGACAATATTATAAGACAACAGATGGCAGAAGCAATAATAGTAAAAAGAATTGCCTATAATGAAAGTGCAAGAACAATAATTGGTCAAGAACACCCAGAGTTATTCCTTGATGAAAATGCACCAGATGAATTGAAAGAAGTTTTCTATAATTATACATTTAATACTCCTTTAACATTTGAATTTTTAAGACAACATAGAGATTGGCTTCCTTATCTTGAAGGAAAAAATGTATTGTTGAGTCTTAAAAAGAGAAATATAGGTATTCGTGGTTTAGAAAAATTATTTGAAAAGTATGGAGAACAAGAGTCTTTAAGAATAGGAATGAAAAATCCAGAATCTGTTATGCAAATGTTAAGCGAAAATAAATTTGAGGTATTATCTGATTGGTATGATAAACTTCATTTTGTTCCACATCACGTTGTTATGAAAGAATTTCCTTTTGAACAAGCAGATAAATTTGTTGCTTCTGGTAAGAAATGGTCACAACTAATGAGAATTGAAAGACACAATATTAACGAAGATTCAAAAGCCGCATTATTAAAAGCAAGTATGTGCTTTGGAGTATTTGATAATGATATGGATGGATTTAATAAAGCAATGCAATTATTCTCTGATATTCCAAAATCACTTTCAACGCAAGATATGCAAAGAATGTTAGATTTTATACAAAAACAAATCTCATCTTTGGGAGATAATCCCAATTCAAAGATGGTAGAAGAATATAGTAAACAATTAGCATTGATACAACAATGTTATGGTCAAAATGAAGATAGTACATACTCACTAAAAATAAATTCTCAACAAAATAAGAATATAGTTCAAACTTTAAGAAATATAATGGAAGACTCTAATGTTTCAACGATATTAACAGCAGATAAGGCACATAAATTATTTGGCGGTTTTGAAATGAAATATGAGCCTGATTTTAGAGATTTTATCTTAAAAAATATGGATACAATACTATCTTCTGATGAATATATAGCATATATTAGTTCTATGCAAAAACAATGGTCTGAAATAAGGGCAATCAATAGCAATTTGGTTTTAACTTTGGATTTAGCAATGGCATATGTAAAATCTAATAGTTATACAGATGTGCAAGTAGGTAATATAATACTTGCAGAAAAAGTTTCGGAACGTGGGTATAATCAGCAAGATTTTGAACGATTACAGCGGATTTATAATTATGCTAAAATGAGAGTATTTAGCACTATACCTAGAGTACATTTTGAAACAGATGAATATATTTGTGAGATGATAAGATTAGATGACCCAATGGCACTAGTTATTGGCAAATTAACGGATTGCTGTCAAGAATTAGGTAATGCTGCAGAATCTTGTATGACACATAGTGCAGTAGATAAAACGGGAAGAATATTATATATTAGAGATAAAGAAGGAAGACCTATTGCTCAAAGTTGGGTTTGGAGAAATCAAAATGTATTATGCTTTGATAATATTGAGATTCCTGAAAAAGCCTTTACTAATGCAGTTAGAAATGGAATGAGCAGAGAACAGTTTACTGATACTATATATGCATTATATCAACGAGTCGCACAAGAACTAATGGAAAAGGATGAAGTAGAATTTAGAAAATTACTTGAAGAAGGAAAAATAACTGAGGAACAATATGAAGCGTTAAAATTAGGAAAAGTTACTGTGGGAACAGGTTATAATGATATTAAAGAATCTTTGATGAGAAATGCTGTTAAAGATTCAGGCAAATTAGTTGAGCCATTACCTTATACATCACCTGTTGATGGAAGTCACCATCTATATGATCACGATCATCTTGAAGGACAATATATTGTAGCAGGAGAGCAGGATGTTATAGCATCTGATTATGAAGTTCCAGCAATATATTCTGATGAATTTGTAATTCACGATAATAGTAATACAAAGCAACAAGATGTATTAATGCTACAAAGACTTGAACTTGCAACAAAAGGAGATGGTTATTCTGGAAGAACTCAATCAGATGAAACAGACAAAATTGTTTCAGATATTGCATATAACTATGGATTAAATCCTGAAACAACAAGAATTATAATGAATGCCAATTTTGCTATAATATATGATACGACAAACGAAGAAGTAATAGTAGGAGATATCTTATATAATACTTCATTCAACAATCAAGGAAAACAAGTTGATATTACTGATAAAGTTGCAATGCAAATAAGAATGGCAATAGAGCAAATTGCTGTAAAAGGTAAGAAATTTAATATAAGTTATTTAAGCCAAGAACAACTTGAAATGTGCAATAAGGCTATAAATTTAGAAACAGAAATAGATGAAGAAAGGGGTTTATCACATGGAGCAAGATAGTGTAAAAAATATTATAAATAAGTCTTTAATAGCAAATAGAAATAATAAGTATAATTATGAAAAAGAATTAGTTTCAAATATTGCAAAGGCAATAAGAGAAAATATTAAATTATTTGAAAGTACGAATGAGATTGATATAAACAACAAAAATGGATTTAAATTAGACAATAATTTAATAGATAAAATATTAAAAAAATATGAAGGTGTAGATCCTTTAATAAAATTAAAAGATAAGATTTCTTTAATGAATAATCAACTTCTTTCTTCAAGGTTATATACAAAACTTGGTGTTGTATTAGTTATGTTTGATGGTAATACATATACTATGTTAGAAATGATATTATTAGGTTTATTAACTCATAACACAATGATATTTGCTTATAATGGTTATATGGGTGGAACTAATGGTTTATTGATAAATCTAATTCAAACAATTTTAGAAAAAGAAAACTTAAAAAAAGAAATGTTCCAACATTCTATAACAATGCGTTCTAGTGAATTTTTTGATAATTTTAAATCCATAAATAAGACTGTTATTATAGGAGATAATGAGTTTATAAATAAATATGTAAGTGAGTGTACAACGGAAACTATTGTATCCGGTTATCAAAACTATGATATTTATATAGATTCTTTAAAGGACATTGATTTTATTAAAAAAATAATAATTCAAAAATTAAATGTTAATATTTATATAAATAGTAGTTTAAAAATTAAAGCAGATAATGCAATATTTGTTGAAGACATTGATGAGGCAATAACATATATAAATTATAATAGTTCAAAATATTGTTCATCTATATTTACTGAAAATAATGACAATGCTTCTAAATTTATAGATACTATAAATAGTAAATATGTAATGGTTAATACTAGCCCTACAATAGAACAATCATTAGATATTAGCCAAGAAGATTTGCTTAAAGAGAAAAATGTAATGATACCTAATATATATAAATTTGACGGAACAAATATAAAAATAACTGAAGACGATAACTTAAAGTGATTAGCCATCATCTTTTTCTTTATCTTTTTTATCTGTATAAAAATCTTCAGCTGATTCTTTCTTTTTTGATTTATGCTTTTTAAACAATCCTTACAAATATAGGTTTGAACTTTATTTTTGTCATGGCTATTTTTATTAACATTCTTCGATTTACGGTGAGGACAAATAAGTTTCTCTTTTTCATTGTTTGCAAATTTAAAATTAGTATTTTTTCTGCGTTTAACAATCTTTAATGCAATTCTTAGTCTACTTATAGTTTTGTCAATTTCCTCAGGCAACAAATTATTTATATCAATAATATTTTTCATTTTATTACCAAAGTTTTTGGTATAAACATTATTAGAATAATTAAAAACAAGAAACATTATATTATTGATAATTACTTTGTGAGGTTCAACATAAGCCAAATTAGATTTATCAATTTTTCTAATACTTCCATTTATAAATGTAGGAGTAGTATTACAAAAATCACAAATAAACTCTAATTTCTTTTTAAGCAATTCATCAATAGGTATTTCCTGTTTGATATTATTAATCATAAACACCATCCTTTCTTTAGGATGATTTCTTTGTAAGATACAAAAAAATCAATCTTTCGATTGATTCTATATATCAAGTTCAAACTAAATAGTTTGAACTATTCGTCAATGGAGGAGCCGACCAGATTCGAACTGGTGATCAAGGTGTTGCAGACCTACGCCTTAGCCACTTGGCTACGGCTCCAAGTAATTAAATTTTACTATAATTAACTATATGTTGTCAAATATATATTACTATTTTATGTTAAATGTAATAAAAAAAACAATAAAAATAGTAAATAATATATAATTATGTAGTTAATATAATAGTTATAGAATTATGAAAATATTTTAAAATAAAAAGAAAACTAAATGTTTCCTCTTAACTATGATACTTTAAAAATGTAACTATATCATTCATGACACATTCATTATCTTTTTCGTTTAATACCTCATGAGCCATATCTTTATAGACTAAATTTAAAATGTCATGATAACCAATTTGCTTAAGCGTTTTGATCGTGTGTTTAAGGCCTTTATTACCACCAGTAATTGTATCTTCTTCACCAGATACAAGTAATATTGGTAAATCCTTATTTTGACATTTAAAATGTCTTTTTTTATTAAGTTCTCTATTAATTTTAAAGATCATTAACATACTATCAATTGGATATTTATAATTACATAAAGTATCTGCTCGGTACTTTTCTTTAGCTTCTTTATTTTTAACAACCCATTCGTCACTTGTGAATCTAGCCATTTTCGCAAGGAGTTTGCTATAGCCAAAACTTCCTTTAAATAACCTTAAAATGGTACCTGTCCAAATACCAATTATTCCTAATGGATTATAATTAACAGTTCCACTTAAAACAAGTTTATCAATTTCATTATCAAACTTTTCTAAATAAATACGCGCAAACATAGAACCAAGTGAATGCCCAAATAAATAAACAGGTATATCACTATAATTCTTTTTAATATCTATAACTAATGAATGAATATCTAGAATGACTTTTTCATAATCATTTAGGTAACCTAATGGATAATCATCACTTAATGATGACCCGTGACCGCGATTATCTACCAAAAACACGTTATAGCCTTCATTATTTAAATATTTAGCAAACGTATAATATCTTTCTTTGTGTTCCTTAGCACCATGGATAATTAAAATATTACCAAGTGGGTCATTAACTAGAAATTTACTAGCCTTAAGTATAAAACCATCAAAAGACTTAAAATCAAAATTTTTCATAATACCTCCAATTCTTTGTATATATTGTACTAAATTAAATAGTAAATTGAAAATACAAAAAAAGAAATATGTTTAAAAAATAAAAAAATAACAATTTAATGTTAAAAAGTGTATAGATATTTTCTTTTTTCAATATTACTAAAATATATATTAATTAATGTATAGTTTGGTTATTTTTAATATAACAATCTTTAAATAAAACATAAGTGTTAAAATAGAAAACATACCTAATAAAAATGCTTTTTTTAAATTATGATGAAAATGTGAAATTTATACTTGAAAAAGTAAATGCTTTTTGATACACTTTTATTATAGAAGGGAGAAATAAAAAAGATGGAAAAGAAAAATATGATCTTATTAACGGTAATTGCCGTGTCTACTTTATTAGTAGCTGTTGTGGGGGCAACATTCGCATACTTTACAGCTACAAGTACGTCTACAGGTAATACTAATAAGACTACAGTTACTACAGCAGAAATTGCTAGTACTGGTTATACTTTTGAAACTGAAGAAAATGACGGAACATTAGTTTATCCAGGTTATATGTCAGTAAGTACTTATAAATTAGCTGCTGCAGGTGATGCTGCTTCTACAGCTACTTATGATTTACAATTAAAAATGACTGTTCCAGCTGAATTTGGTACAGATGTAAGTTATGCTATCTATACTGAAGATGCTGCAACTGCCAGTGGTGTATTTACAAAAGGTACTCCACAAATCGACACTGCAACAAATGGTGAAGCTCATTACTTCATTACTGGTTCAAGTTTTGCTAAAAACAAAATGACTGAATTAGTTGCTGAAACTGCTGTAACAGGTGCTGCTGGAGAACAATCTTTTAATATTGCTACTAATACAACTATTAAAGGTGGAGTTACTAGATTCTATAAAGTTGTATTAAAATACAAAAATAATGAAGCTGCTGCTCAAGCTGCTCAAGGTAAATCTATTTTTGCTAACTTAGTTTATACAGCAAAACAAAATCAATAATTTAACGATTTAATTTAGAGTTAAATATTGGTTAGAATATAAAAAAATTGTTCAATGAGCAATTTTTTTTTTGCCTTTTGGTCTTGAGTTATTGCCAAGGCTATTTTTGTTTGATATAATCTAATAAGAAATATAAGGTAGGGTGACTAAATTGTGAGCGTAAATATTATAGATAGATATGTTAAAAAGAAAGCTAAAGATTTATGCGAATATGCAAATATCATTGAGAATATGATAAAAATTGAAAATAATGGTATGTGGTATAACAAAAGAGAATTTTCTTGTATTGCTAAAGGTATTACGGAGTATTATGCTGTTCATTACTACTTTGATAATAATGATCATCCAAATGATCCGATTAAATATTTTAATGATAATATTTCTTCTGTTTTAACTTCTATTACGGAATACTGTAAAGATGAAGATAAAGCAGGACTTCTAATGGATCTTAAAAGTGAGAATTTCTTAATGTTTGTTATTATTTGTACTGCTTGTTATATTGATTTTGCTAGTAATGTAGTAGATGGTGATATTGGACTTGCTTTTCAAAACTTTGATACTTTAATTACATATCTAGAGGAAAATCCATCTTTACAAATTAATAAAGATAAAAAACTAAAAAGAGAACTTTATGATTGCGTTAAGAAAAATTGTAAAGAAGACTTAGAGGTTGTGCATATCCTTGACAGTGAACTTTACAAAAACAAATACAAAATGCTTAGTATTGATCCGTTATGTTTCAAAGTTCTATTTAAATACAATATTCCGGGGCTTGATGAGTACGATGAGGATTTAGTGGAAGATGTTTTAAAAGAATATAAAGATGAATTTAACGAAGTATCGTTAGAAATACTAGCTTTTCATATTTTAGAACAACTAATTAGTAATAAAGAGATGCCAAGGTATTTTGTTAATATCAATAAAGAAATGAAAAGAGCAAGTGTTATAAGATACTTTAATAACCCTTATATTAAAGAACATGTAAGTGTACTTGTACCGTATGATGAAGAAATAAACTATCAAGAAGTACTAGAAAAATATAAAGAAAATGAAGTTTCTATTGTATATCAATATGATAATACTGAAAATATTAATAGTTCTATTTTAGAAAATGATATGGAATTACTTGTTGATAAAGAGTTTATTTTAAATAATAAAGATAATGAAAATAATTTTAAAAGAATGGGTGTATCATTCATAATTAGAAATAAGGAGGAATTATAATGAGTGTATATGGTGAATTTTTTACAAAGTTTTTAGCACCTTTATTTGAAGGACTAATGAAAATTATTAAAGGAATAGGGGAAGGACTATTTCAAATGTTTAATATTATCAACTATATTACGGTAGTTAGTAGTTATAAAAGTGATTTAACTGGTATGGGATTATTTGTTTTAATCTTATCTATTGTTTTTGTAGTAGGTATATTTGCTTTATTAATATTTTTAATTTACAAAATTGTACGTACTTATATTAGATATAAAAGAAATGTTAAAAAAGAAGATATGTTAGTTGATGAGATTGATTCATTAAATAATGAAATTTTTAAATTAAAAAGACAAAATGAAAAATTAGGGGAAATAGAATTTAATGAAGATGGTTCTGTTAAAAATGAATTAAAAGAAGGTGAAAGTAGATTCTTTAAACTAAGTAATGTTGATAGTAAATATGAAACATATACACCTGAGGTTATTACTAATAACTTTGACTTACAAGGCTTTTGTGAAACATTTAGAAACTATTCAGCTAGTAAATTACATTTATATTATGACATTAACTTGATTCGTTTATTTATTTCATCCTTTGCCTCAAATAAACTTATTATTCTAGAAGGTATTTCTGGTACTGGTAAAACAAGTCTTGCTTATGCTTTTGGTTCATTTATTAATAATGAAACTACAGTTGCGAGTGTTCAACCTTCATGGCGTGATTCAACAGAAATATTTGGTTATTTTAATGAATTTACAAAGAAGTTTAATGAAACAGAAATACTTGAGAAAATGTATGATGCTCAATATACTGATGATGTTTATTTGACTCTTTTAGATGAAATGAATATTTCACGTGTTGAATATTATTTTGCAGAAATGTTATCAATTCTAGAATTACCAAATAAAAAAGACTGGGTAGTAGAGTTAGTTCCAAATGTTTGGCCTAATGACCCTAAAAAATTACAAAATGGTAAATTAGTTATTCCAGAAAATATGTGGTATATTGGTACTATCAATAACGATGACTCAACATTTATGATTACTGATAAAGTATATGACCGCGCTATGCCAATTGCTATTGATGATAAATGTGACCCATTTGAAGCACCAGATACAAACAAATTACAAGTTAGTTATAAATACTTAGAAAGTTTATTTGAACGTGCTAGTAATGAACACCCAGTAAGTAATGAAACATTAGATAAAGTAGCCCAACTAGACCGTTATGTAATTGATCACTTTAGATTGTCTTTTGGTAATCGTATTGTAAAACAATTAAAAGACTTTGTTCCTGTATTTGTTGCTTGTGGTGGGGAAGAAGTATTAGGTATTGACTATATTATTGCCCATAAAATATTAAGAAAATTTGAACAATTAAATCTTGCTTATATTAAAGATGAAATTGATGGCTTAATTAACTACTTAGAAAAATTATTTGGTAAAGATAAAACACCAGAATGTAAAGCATATCTTTTAAGACTTAAGAAAACGATTTAGGTGATTTATGGATACTTTAGAATATTTAGAAAATATTAATAAAGATAATTTAAATACATTCTTAAAAGCTACTTCATCAACTATTAGTGTTAAACGTGATATTGAACAAAAAATAAGTGATACATCATGGATTGATATGGTTGAAGAATGTATTCCTTATCTTGATAATATTATTAGAAATCCAAGAAGATTTATTGTTCAAGAAGAGAATATCGTACCTATTGAAAAGGCTAAAGTGGTAACTGAAGAAAGTATTCGCCACTTAGCACAACATACTAGTATGATTCAAGAAGTTCATGATGATGGAACAGTTATTCCTATTAAGCTTCTTAATGTTTATAGAGAAGAAACTGTTGATTTATATGAAAATCGTTTTATTAAATCTTTAGTTGATAATTTATATACGTTTGTAAATAATAAACTAAATGAGTCTGATCAAAAAAGTTATGCTAAAATAAGTAATGAAGTAACTTATGAAGGCCTTATGAAACGGGGCGATGAAGAGGTTAATATTAGTTTAAAACTAAATAGTAAACAAGATTCTATTTTAGATAATGTTAAAGATGGCCATACCCTAGAAGAGAGAATTGAACATATTAGAGATATTATTTCTGCTTTTAGAGGTAGTACATTTATTAAAAGTTTAAAAGAAAGTAGTCCTGTTCGTAGTCCTATTCGTAAAACTAATGTTATTTTAAAAGAACCAAACTTTATTAAAGCACTAGAACTATGGGAATATTTAGAAAAAAATAATATTAAACCAGTAACCGAGATGGAACACAAAAGTGAAGTCTTAACTGATAGTGATATAAAAGAAAAATATGATTTATCATTCTTTATAGGAAAAGATGCTGTTAGTACTAAAAGAGCTCTAACTAAAAAAACACTTGATACGGCTATTATAAGAAAACTTATGAAAGACTTTGTTTATTCTGGTGAGATTAATGAAGCTGCTTTTGAAAAGATACTTGCTAAAGAATTTAAACTTGCATACAAAGAAAAAGAAAAAGCTAAAAATGATATTAGAACAACTATTGATAATTTCTTAGATAAAATTGATACAAGAAAGAAAAAAGCATTAACAATATTAAAGTAGGTGAATAAGCATATGAAGGAAAAAAAAGAAAAAGTTGATATAAAGAAATTTAAAGGTAATAAAGAAACACTTAATATTAAAGAGTTAATGTTAAAAAAGAATAAGGAACAAGAAGAACTTATTAAAGGGATAATCTCTAATATGTATGAAAGTGAAGTAGATGTTACTAAAAAATATATTGAAAAGGCTTTAGATGTTCTATATTCTAATACAGATACGGAAATATTTTTACCATATAGTTTATGTGTGGCTAAAGAAGGTAATAAGTTAATTTTCTCTTTTAAGAAGAATAATGTTACGGCTTTATTTATTATTTTTATCATAGCTTTTTTGTTAATGGCTGGATTTGCTACTTATACAGGCGTTCAATATTTAGGTAAGATTAATATGAATATTGACTTAAATGGTGATGGTATCGCTGATTTAAATATTGATTTAGATGATAATGGTATATGTGATATTAATTGTGATACTGATAAAGATGGAAAGCCTGATTTAAATATTGATTACCGAGGTAATAGACAAAGTCTATTTAATAAGGCTATGAGTGATGGAAGTATTGTTAATAAAATTAATCAAGATACGGATAATGATGGCATTTGTGATATTAACTGTGACACTAATGGTGATGGGTGGCCTGATACTAATATAGATCTTGATGGGGATGGTATTCCTGATATTAATATTGATAGAGATCATGATGGGGTACCAGAGTTAAATATTGATACAAATGGTGATATGACACCAGATATAAATATTGATACAGATAATGATGGTATATGTGATAAAAATTGTACTTATGTTGCTAATAAAGATGGACAAGCTAATGTTGGTGAAGGAAATGTTGATTTAGCAACTGCTGCTTTAGTAGTGAATTATGAAAGTGGTAATAATGTTGTAACAGAAAATCTTTATCCTGATGATCAAAAGGGTAATGTTACAACTACTGTGCCAGATGTTAAATTTACTGTACAAAATCAAACTAATAATACTTTATATTATGATTTATATTGGGGAGATATAGTAAATACTTTTGAAAGTAATAATTTTTGGGTTCGCGTAGTAAGTGATAATGGAGGATATAATCAAAATTTTGCTACCGCACCATTTAGTAATGGACCTTTAAAGGAAAGGATTGCTATACCGGCTAATACAATACAACATTATACAGTTTCCTTTACTCTTCATGGTACTGGTGAAGAACAAAATTATGATCAAGGTAAATTGTTTAAAGGTAAAATAAATGTTGTATTATTAGATAACTAAGGCTTTGAGTATTACTCAAGGCTTTTTTTGGTTGTAATTTCCAGTAATATTTTATATAATTGTTATAGGATAAAAATAGAGAGGTTGTCTATATGGATACAGGTAAGAAGAAATTTAATTCTATTACTAGTATTATCAAGTTTATATCAGGTATTATATCTTGGACTATTTTGATAATTTTAGTAATTGTTGCTGGCTTTTTAGTGTATTATTTTGTGTCTGTTAAAATATATGCTCAAAAAGGTGAAGATTATAAACCAGCTTTTGCTCTTTATACAATTTTATCACCGAGTATGGAACCTAATATTAAGGTTTATGATGTAATTTTTGATACGAATATTAAATCGCCTGAAGATATAAAAGAAGGGGATGTTATTACATTTGTTTCTACTGCTACCCTTACTAAGGGAATGACTATTACACACCGGGTTGTTGAAATATTTCATGATGAAAATGGTTATTCATATATGACAAAGGGTGATAATAATATTCCAACTGATGGGACAGCTGTTCCCTATGATCACGTGCTTGGTAAAGTATTATTTAAAATACCACAGCTAGGAAGAGTACAAGAGTTTTTAGGTACTAAGGGAGGCTGGCTAATAGTTGTAGTAATACCGGCTATATTAGTTATATTAAGTGATATTTTGAAAATATTTAGATTACAAACTGCTAAAAATGAAGTTGATAATTATGAAAATAAAGAAGCTTTGAAATTAGAAAAAATTAATGATAAGAAAAAAGAAATTGCTGATAATTTAAATGCTAGATATGCTGATACAAAAAAAGAATTAGATATTAAAAAAGAAATAGAAGAACCTTTAAATAATGAAAATGATATACTTTTAGATATTCCAAAATTAAATGAAATTCATCCTAATGATAATAAAAATGAAGAAGAACCATTAGAATTACCAAAAATGGTAGATATTCCTAAATTAAAAGATGATTCTGTAGATACGACTTTGGAATTACCTAAATTAACAAGTGAGAAAACTGTTAAAAAGAATCTAAATAAAAAAAGAACTATAAAGAAAAACAATTAAGAATAAAATAGTTCTTTTTTTAATTTTCGATTGACAAACGCATGTATGTAGTATATGATTAATTTAATTAATGGAGGTGCTGTATGCAAGAATATTGTATGATTGAGATTGCTTTTGATAATTTAGAACTTGTTAAGGAGATTGTAAATGTTTTGTTAGGACAAAAACTAATTGCTAGTGCACATGTTATAGAAAGTGATAGTACTTGGTTATGGCATGGTGCTAAAGAGCAAGCACATGAATATCTTATGCAAGTGAAAACTAAGAAAAAGAATCAATCTTTAATATATGATATTGTAAAAGAAAAACATAATTATGATATTTTTGAATTTGCTGTTTATGATATAACTAGTGTTAGTAATGATTATTTGAAATGGCTTGATGAGGAAATTTTATAAATTAATATTTTATAAGTGAGTTGTGCATACTAAAATAAATAATATAGGCAATGATGGATGATGAAGTTATTATATTATTCAAAACTGAATGAGAACAACTAATGGCTTATTGTTTTTAGGGATATTGGAATATTTATATAATGAATAATTAAATTCCATTGAATTCGATGGGTTTAAAAATGAATCTGGAACTAATACTTTTGTTATGACTCCTAAAAAATGGATTAAATCAGCAAATGCAATTGGGATTATTTCAAAACAAGGTAGGTATAACAGTTGAACTTATAGAAAATAATAATTGAAGTGTTGGCTAATAAATTAACAAATGATTTGGTAACGATTTTTCTAATGCTTCATTAAGAAGAACTCATAGATTCTATGAATACTATCCAAATTGGTCGACAGTGTCGACCGAATTATCATAAAAAAAGAAATATGTATCATTTAATCATTAATTATAAGTAGTAAGGACAAATTTAGTGATTAATAGATGGCTAATAGTTATCTTTTAAAAGTTTGTAAGAAATTCATAAGGGGTGTAAAGGAGGTAAAAAATGTTTGAATTAGTATCAAAATATAAACCAAGTGGTGATCAACCACAGGCTATTGAAAAGTTAGTTGAAGGAATAAATAATGGCAAGAAAGAACAAGTTTTACTGGGTGCTACTGGTACTGGTAAGACATTTACAATGGCTAATGTTATAGCAAAAGTTAATAAACCAACTTTAATTCTTGCTCATAATAAGACTTTAGCTGGTCAACTTTATAGTGAGTTTAAAGAGTTATTCCCAAATAACCATGTTGAATACTTTGTATCATATTATGATTATTATCAGCCAGAAGCATATGTTCCATCAAGTGATACTTATATTGAAAAAGACTCTTCAATAAATGATGAAATAGATGAACTACGTCATGCTGCTACAAGTGCTTTAATTAATTATCAAGATACAATAGTGGTTTCTTCTGTTTCTTGTATTTATGGTATTGGTGAAAAAGAAGAGTATATAAAAAAGATGCTTATTTTAACAGTTGGTGACAATGTTAGAAGAAATGATATTATAAATAAGTTAATTGATATGACTTATGAGAGAAACGATATTGATTTTAAAAGAGGAACATTTAGAGTTAGAGGTGATATTGTTGATATAGTACCAGTTAATGAACACACCAGTGGTATAAGAATAGAGTTGTTTGGTGATGAAGTTGATAGAATAAGTTATTTTGATCCAGTAACGGGGGCTATTATTAAAAGTGTTAGAAGTGTTACAATATCACCAGCAAGTCATTTCGTTACTAGTGATGAAAAATTACAAGAAGCAATTAAAAGAATTGAAAGTGAGTTAGAGACTCGTTTAACTGAATTAAAAAGTCAAAATAAATTATTAGAAGAACAAAGACTTAGAGAGAGAACAAACTATGATATAGAAATGCTTAAAGAAACAGGATTTTGTAATGGGGTAGAGAATTATTCAAGGCATCTTGCTTTAAGAGGTGAAGGTGAAACACCAACTTGTTTAATTGACTTTTTTCCTAAAGACTTTCTACTAATCGTTGATGAATCACATGTGACACTTCCTCAAGTAAGAGGGATGTATAATGGTGATAGAATGCGTAAGCAAACACTTGTTGACTATGGTTTTAGACTTCCTAGTGCCTTAGATAATAGACCACTTAAATTTGAAGAGTTTGAAAGTAAGATTAATAATGCTATTTATGTTTCGGCGACACCTGGTGATTATGAACTGGAAAAAACACATGGCAAATATGTGGAACAAATAATAAGACCTACTGGCTTATTAGACCCTATTATTCATGTAAGAGGTACAGAAGGACAAATAGATGATATAATTAATGAAATAAGAATTCGTATGGCTAAAAATGAAAGAGTGTTAATAACTACTTTAACAATTAAAATGAGTGAGGAACTAACTAATTATTTGAAAGAATTAAATATTAAAGTTGCATATTTACATAATGAGATTAAAACTTTGGATCGGTTAAAAATAATTCATGATTTACGAGCTGGTATTTATGATGTAGTTGTAGGTATTAACTTATTAAGAGAGGGTATTGATATTCCAGAAGTAAGTTTAATTTGTATCTTAGATGCTGATAAACAAGGGTTCTTGCGTAGTTCTAGGAGTTTAATTCAAACTATTGGTAGAGCAGCAAGAAATGCAAATGGTGAGGTTATAATGTATGCCGATACAATAAGTGAAGCTATGGATTACGCTATTAAAGAAACAAACCGAAGAAGAGAAATTCAATCGGTATTTAATAAAGAACACAATATAATTCCTAAAACTATTCAAAAAGAAATTAAAGATGTTATTACTAATGAAGTTAAAGAGAAGAATAAAAAGACTAAGATAACTAAAAAAGAGAAAGAAAAAATGTTAGCTGATTTAGAGAGTGAAATGCGTAAGTCGGCAGCCAATTTAGATTTTGAAAGAGCAATGGAATTAAGAGACATTATTTTTGAAATGAAAAGTGAATAATTGTTTGTAAGTTATTTGCTTTTTTTTAAAATTATGATAAACTAAATAAGCAAAGGAGTGAAGAAAATTGACAAATAATCCAACTTTAGTATTTGGGCATAGAAATCCTGATACTGATTCAGTTTGTTCAGCAATTAGTTTTTCTTATTTAAAAAATAAACTTGGAGATAATACTAGTCCAAGAGTATTAGGACATATTAATAAAGAAACGGCTTTTGCTTTAAATTATTTTAATGTAAAAGAACCAGAATATTTAAATAATGTTAAAGTACAACTTAGAAATGTTTTTTATCATAAAGGTATTATGTTAAATAAAAATGCTTCTATTAAAGAAGTAGTTGAGTATTTAACTTTAAATCATATTACAGCTACACCAATAGTTGATGATAAAAAACATTTAGTTAGTCTTATTACATTAAAAGAGATTGCGATGCTTTTTGTAGAAAAATCAAGAGAACATTTAAAGACAAATTATGAACATGTAATGGAAGCTTTAAATGGTAGAGAAATATTAAAATATCATGATGAGTTTGATGGAACTTTAATAGCGGGTAGTTATAAAAGTCAAACATTTATTGAAACATCACCTTTAAAAGAAAATGATATTTTAATAGTTGGTAATAGAAATAAAGTTATTAAACATGGTTTAGAATCTGGTATTGCTTTATTAGTACTTACTAATAATTTTGATTTAGATGATGAATTATTAGAACTTGCTAAAAAAAATAAAGTAAGTGTAATATCAAGTTCTTTAGATACTTATAATACATGTAATCAAATAGCTTTAAGTAATTATGTTAATACTATTATTACTAATAAAAATCCTCATGTTGTAAGTGATTTAGATTATTTAACTGATTTTATTGCCGAGGCTACAAAGCTTGGTTTTACTAATTATCCTGTAATGAATAAAAAAGATGAATGTCTTGGTCTTATTAGAATGACTGATATTGGTTCTTATGAGAAAAAGAATGTTATTTTAGTTGATCATAATAATATAGAACAAAGTGTTCCGGGTATTGATGAAGCTAATATTGTTGAGATAATTGATCATCATAATTTAGGGGCTATAGGTACAAGTGTGCCAATTAACTTTAGAAGTATGCCAGTAGGGTGTACATGTACAGTTTTATATGAATTATATAAAGAATATAAAGTAGAGATTCCTCGTGATATTGCTGGGTTAATGCTTTCTGCTATTTTATCAGATACATTAATTTTGAAAAGCCCTACTACAACTAGTTTAGATAAAGAAGCAGTAGAGTATTTAGCTAATATTGCTGGAGTTTCTTATAGTGAATATGGTTATCTAATGCTTAAAGCAGGTAGTTCTGTAGAAGGTATGAGTGTTGAAGACTTAATTTATCAAGACTTTAAATCATATAAAGTAGAAAATACATCTTTAGGTATTAGTCAAGTTATTACAATGGATTTTGATAGCATGAAAAGTCATTTGGATGAGTATATTGCTAAGTTAAATGAAATTGCTAAGAGAGATTATAGTGTAGTTACATTATTTATAACTGATATTGTTAAGAATGGTTCATATGTTCTTTATAATGATGAATCTAAACATATTGTTGAAGATAGTTTTGAATTAGAAAATATAGAAGAAGGAACATTTATTCCGGATTTAGTTTCACGTAAGAAACAAATGCTTCCTAAAATAATGGAATCATTAGAAAAAAATAATTAGAAAGTATAGTTGCTTTCTTTTTTTGTAGAGAATAAAAGAATTAATCATAAAATATATAAATAGCCATATTGAAAGGGTGATTTATATGGAATTTAATGATAGTTTTTTTAATAGAGTAGAAAAGAAAACAAAAGTTGATAAAAATACTATTTTATCTTTAGCTAAACAATTACAAGAAGGTAATATGAAAGATGAAAATACTTTAAGAAGTGTAATTAGTACACTTAGCAAGATGACTGGTAAGCAAGTGAGTAAAGAAAGAGAAGATAAAATTATTGAAACGATAATTGATGATAAAGTACCAAAGGGAGTAGACAAAATGTTTTAGTTTTCTTTTTTTGACATAAAATTTTAATACTAACATATAGTGATTTAGGTGATTATTATGGAAAAGAAAGAATTATTAAGTTCGATTGCTACTAGGGGAAGTGGAGAAATTTATTTAGGTGTTGTTGGAGCAGTTAGAACTGGAAAAAGTACTTTTATTAAAAAATTATTAGAAAATTTAGTAGTGCCAAATATTCATGATGAATATGAACGGAAAAGATGTTTGGATGAAATACCACAAAGCGCACAAGGAAAAACAATTATGACAACTGAACCCAAATTTGTGCCTAGTAATGGAGCTAAGATAACTGTTAATGATATGGAAATTGGGATTAAACTAGTTGATTGTGTTGGTTTTGTTATTCCAAATGCTAAAGGGTATATGGATGAAGAAGGTAATCCAAGGATGATTAAAACACCTTGGTTTAGTGAACCTGTTCCTTTTGTAGAAGCAGCAGAGATAGGTACAGAGAAAGTTATAAAAGATCATAGTACGATAGGTATTGTTGTAACAACAGATGGGTCTTTTGGAGAACTTAAAAGAGAAGATTATTTAGATGCTGAAGAAAAGGTTGTTACAGAGTTACTGGCGATAGGTAAACCATTTATTATTGTTTTAAATAGTAGTACGCCAGAAAGTGACGCTACAAGAAATTTGGCAACTGAATTACATAATACATATAATGTACCGGTAATGCCTATTAATGTTGAGGGTATGGGAGAAAGAGAAATACTTGATATATTAAAAGAAGCTCTTTATGAATTTCCTATTTTGGATATTCAATTTGATATTCCAGAGTGGGTGCATGTTTTACCTAATACACATGAAATTAAAAAACATTATTTAGATAAAATAAGAGAAAGTATGATTCATGTAACGAAGGTTCGTGATGCTTTAGATATAATAGATTACTTTAAAGATTCAGATATAATTAATGAAGCAAGTTTAAGTTCTTTAGATAGTGGTAGTGGGGTTGTTCATGTTAAATTATCTAGTAGTAATGAATTATATGAAAGTGTTTTAAAAGACTTAGTTGGTGAGTCTGCTACAACTAAAGCAGGTCTTTTAAAAGTATTTACGACATATGCAAGTCAAAAAGAAGAAATGGATTTAATTAAAGATGCTTTAAAAATGGCTAAGAGTACTGGTTATGGTATTGTTTATCCAACTCTTAAAGATATGAAATTAGACACGCCAGAAATTATTAAACAAGGTAATAGATATGGAGTTAAATTAAGGGCTAAAGCAAGTTCGATTCATTTAATGAAAGTAGATGTAGAAAGTACATTTGAACCAATAATTGGTAGTGAATTACAAAGTAAAGAATTAATAAATTATATTATGAAAGATTATGAAACAGATCCATCTAGTATTTGGAAGAGTGAGATATTTGGAAGAAGCCTAGATGTTATAGTAAAAGAAGGTATACAAGCTAAGTTATCTATTATGCCAGAAAATACACGTTATAAACTAAGTCAAACAGTAACAAAGATAGTTAATAAGGGTTCTAGTAACTTAATTGCAATAGTTATATAAAAGTTATTCCAGTACACTGGAATAACTTTACAATAGTAAAATCATTGCCTATAATTGTCAACTAATGGTCAAATAATAACTAAATAAAAGAAAAAAGCCTTTAAAAGTGCTTTTTTTCTTGCATTTACCTAAGTTTTTTGTTAAATTTTAACATGTAAGGATAAACGCCTTACTAAATTTGAAAGGAAGGTCTATTATTATGACAAAACAAGGTTTAATTGATTATGTAGCTGAAAAAGCTGAAATGAGTAAAGCTGAAGCTGGACGTGCATTAGATGCTGTATTAGAAGGAATCCAAGCTGGATTAAAAGAAAGTGGTGAAGTAAGTTTCACTGGATTTGGTAAATTTTCTGTAAAAGAAAGACCAGCAAGAGAAGGTATTAATCCTGCTACAAAAGAAAAAATTACAATTGCTGCTAAAAATGCTGTAGTATTTAAAGCTGGAAGTAAATTAAAAGATTCTGTTCAATAATAAAAAAAGAAACTAACGATAAAAGTTAGTTTTTTTGATTGAATAAAGTATAATTTAATGCTACAATTTTATTGTAGAAAGAGGTTAAACATGAAAGATAAGAAAACAATAATAATAGCAGTAGTAGTTTTATTATTAGCTATTGTAGCAACTGTTGGTGCTAGTTATGCGTACTTTGCAACAGC
The DNA here is from genome assembly GCA_900549625.1 of uncultured Mycoplasmatota bacterium. Lineage (GTDB taxonomy): Bacteria > Bacillota_I > Bacilli_A > RF39 > UBA660 > Ventrenecus. The sequence goes on along the minus strand of URPE01000010.1, from coordinate 464 downwards.
AAATAAAACAACAGGAAATGAGAAAAACTTAAATATCGTAACCGAAGATTTAGGTAACATTAAGTGGGAAGGAACAAAAGTTTACACAAGTGGTGACTTATTACCAGGTGAATGTGGTATTCAAACATTTACAATTGAAAAGAATAGTGCATCTGGTAAAGGCATCTATGAAATAGATTTGAAAGGTGTTATTGCTGATGAATTTGGCGATGACGTTGAAATAACCCTTTATAAATCAACCAATCCAACTACTAATAACGTTACTATACAAGAAGGTAGTAGTACTATAAGTGGTGACACAACCAAACAATATTATAAAGAAGATAGTGTTATTTTAAATGGTACACCAGAGAAAGTATATGGACCAAAAGCTTTAAAAAATAAAAATCCAATAATCTTAGAACAAGTCGACTTTGATAATAGTACATTATCTAAAACAACATATTACTTAGTATATTGTTATA
>URPE01000009.1 GCA_900549625.1 uncultured Mycoplasmatota bacterium | reverse complement strand
TAGTTTAATCTAAGCTACTCAAATTGACTTTTTTACTTAGTTTTCAAAGAACGTTGTCTTTTGTTGTTTTCTTCAAACAACTTGTCTTACATTCTACAACTTTTCTTTTGCAAATGCAAGCGTTTTTTTCACTTTTTTAAAGCTTTTTTTAATTAGTGATTTTTTGGGGCTGCTTCTTTTCAACAGCACGTTTACATTCTACACTATGATATATTAAAATGCAAGAAAAAATTTTGCTTTTTTCGACTTTTTTAGCAAAATTTTTATTTTTGGCTTTCTTTTAGTAATTTTTCGTATTCATGATAAAGGTCTTCCACTACTTTTTCTTTAAATGGACCTTCATTTTTTTTCTTAAGTTCAATTAATTCAGATAGAGATTTTTCAATAATGTAATTTAATTCATCACTATAATTCATTATTCTTTTGTGATATTTATATTCATTACGATCTAATATTTTAAAACTTTTATCTGGAAACACTCTTAAATCTAAATCATAATCAATGTATTTAATTTTATGAGCATCGATAATAAATGGTGTAGCAATATTACAATAATAAAATAGTCCTTTCTTTTTTAATTGACCAATAACGTTAAACCACTTATCTTTAAAGAAAAATAAAACAGCTGGTTCATTTGTAGTATGTGAGTCACCATTATGTTCTGTTAATTTGGTATGGTCATTTGCCACTATTAGGACGTTTCCATCATAATATAGAACGGTTGCTTCATCACTCGTACGATCTAGATAACCGTTATGTTTATAACATTCAATTTTTAGTTTATCTCCTTTTTTGATTTCTTGATATTTCATATAATTCTTCGCTTTCTGTCCTTATTATACAAAATTTTTATTTATTTATAAAGAAAAAAGAACTACTCAAATAGTAATTCTTTAGCTTTTTCTAGTTGGGTGTCATGGTATAAGCCATCTTCACCTTTTTCTAATTTAATTTCATAATCAGGTTGCAATCCTAAGCCATCGATGCAATCGCCGTTTGGTCTTAGCCATTTAGCAGTCGTGTATTTTACCATACTACCATCTTCTAGACTTTTAGTTTGTTGTACCCGTCCTTTACCATAGGAAACTTCGCCAATTAATATTGCACCATAACTATCTTTTAGGGCAGAGGCTAAAACCTCACTAGCACTAGCAGAACCAGCATTAATTAAAACTCCTACTTTATAATCACGTTTTTCATCTGTTTCATCTTTATATGTATCAGTTTTATCTTTTCCTTCTAAGGAATAAATTGTTTTACCTTTTTCTAAGAATAGGCTTGCAATACTAGAAGCTCCTTTTAGATATCCACCACCATCATTTCTTAAATCAATTATTAAGCCACTTATATTTTTTGTTTCTAACTCTTCTAGAGCCTTTTTAAATTCTGTTTCTACGGTATTCGTAAATGATGAGATACTAATATAACCAATTGTTTTACCATTTTCTTCATATGTTGTACTAGGAAGAGGATTATTTATAGATTCTGCTTTTACTTTAAATGTTAATTCTTCATTATTTCTTAAAATAACAATTGTATTTTCGTTTTGTTTGTCAATTAAGTTTGCTACTTCAGCTTGAGTTAGTCCTTCAGTGGCTGTACCATTAATGCTTTCTATTAAATCATGTTCTTCTAGACCAGCATTCTTAGCAGGAGTGTCATCATAAACTTTTACTATTTCATTACCATTAGTTATGGAAATACCTATGCCATTATATTTGCCACTTAATTTGTTTGCTAAATCTTCAGTTTCATCTTGATTCATATAGGTCGAATAGTCTTCACCTAAGTAGTTAAGCATAGCAGATATAGCTGCATCAACCATTTCTGTTTTATCAATATCTTTATAGTAATCGTCGTCTAAACCATAATATACTTTTAAAAATTCTTGTAAAGCTGTGTCTTTTTTTAAATCACTTGTACCAATTAAAATCTTACTATTATTATAGAGAATTAAACCGGAGGTAATACTTGATGTTATTGCAGTTACAATTATTATAATAATTACGGCTTTAATACTAAAATTAAATTCTTTCTTCATTTAACCACCTTACTTTTTAATGTTACCATATTTTGAGATAAAAAAAAAGAATTGTTGAAGTCTTTTTTTAGTTAGAATCAAGTTTTCTAGTTTTCTTTAATTCTTCAGTAGTTAAAGTTACGGCTGTATCGATTAAATCATTAATTCTTTTTTTATAAAGTAATAAACTATTTTTAATTATAGTAAGTATTTCTGCTTCATTTATTTTAAAAATTTCCGGTAGTTCTTCACTATGATAATATTTGTTATAAAAATATTCTGATATTAAACTGATAATCATCTTATCTTTAACGTCTAGTGTGCCAACTAATTCATTAAATGATGGTGTTTTTAATAAATTTACGATACTTGCATAGGCTGCTTCTTTAGTTTTTTCTTCGGTTGGACAAATCATTTTAGTTAAGTTATTATCTTGTTCATCTATGTCTTTAGTACTTACTGGATCATTTTCTGATTTAGCAAATGCATTTTGTTCGAAATTGCTTTCTTTAGACATAATTTCTGAGGCACTTTCTTTTTTAAATAGAGGTGGAGCATTATTTTTTATTTTGCGCACAATTATGCCTTCTTTTTTTATCATACAACTATTATTAGGGTCCTTGAAAATATTTTGTTTAGTTTCATTACTCTTATTTTTTTCTAACTCATTTAAATTCTTACGTATTTTTTGACAAATATAATAGAAACTGTTTCTTTCATTTTTAGAACTAATCATTTCAGGCTGATAATTCGAAGCTTGATTTTTTATTTTCTTTTCTCTTGATTTAACTATTTCTTGTTCTTTAAGAGTCAATATATTTATAGCTTCATCTATTTGTTCTTTAGAAAAGGCGTTAAATAGTTCATAAATGCTTTTGGGCTTTTTACCTCTTTTTTTGATTTCTCTTTTATTTTGTTCTTGTTTGTTAACTGATTTGTTTTCAATTGGCATTTTTTTGACACATCCTTTTTTTAACTGTTCTTGTTCTAGTAATTTTTTTATATTTGGTAATAGTATTTTATTAAAATATTCTTCCTCATCAACTGTTAATTTTCTTTCTGTTTTTATATTATCATTTTCAAAACTTAATTTGACAATTCTTTGTTCTTCTTCTGTAAGGTCTATTAATATTTTATCAATGTCTTCTTTTGGGTATTGTTTTAGGCACTGATATATATTTTTGGGAGCTAATATTTTATTTTTTAGTAATTTACGCATTTTTCTAATTATTATATCAAAAAAAGATTTAATCTCTGATTCACTTAATTTTAGTGGCTTATCACTATCTAGATTTTCACCATATTTTAATTTAATAAATAATAGCTCCTCTTTTGGTAAATTTTTGCTTATTATTTCTTTAGAATCATCATTAAAAGTAGAACTTGTTTTAGAAATACCATTCTCTAGCATTATTTTATTTAATTTATTTTCTAACTTTTGATAGTAATCATTTATTGAACTTCTTAATTGCACTAGGGAAGCTGGTTTATTTAATTCATCTCCGTATCTTAGTCTCATAAGTTCATATTCTTCAGCAGTAAGTTTTAGTAAGGCCCACTCGACCTCTTCTTTTGGGTAATTGTAAAAGATTTTGTAAATTGTTGGTTGATTTTTCATAAATTCTTCTGCACTTTCTTTAATATCAGGACTAGTTGCCCGAATTTTTTTGCTCTTATTGGAATAAAATTCTTTTTTAGCATAATTTAAATTTTGAATAGCTTGTTCTTTGTTATCAATGTAGTCAAGGTATTTTTTTATTTCTTTGGAACGAGCAAGCTTTTTTAAAGCCCTAGTCTCTATTTGTCTTATTCTTTCTCTTGTACAGCCAAATTTTTGGGCTATTTCTTCTAGCCTGTAACTCCTATCATAACCTATTCCAAATCTTATTCTTAATACTTCTTGCTCTCTTGGTTTTAAGACTGATTTAGCAAGCATATTTCTCACTTCTTCTTGCATCACTTTTGTTAAGGCAATTTCATCTGGGCATTTATCTTTTGACTTTACAAAATCACCAATTTCACTATCGTTTTTATCGCCAACTATTTCATTTAAACTTGTCGTAATATTGGTAGTATTTTTTATTTTTTTTAGTTCATCAATACTTATTTGCATAGATTTTGCTAACTCTTCTATACTTGGTTCACGGTTTAACTTTAGGGTTAACTGTCTTTCTATACTGGCCATCTTATTAATTTTTTCAACCATATGAGCTGGAATTCTTATAGTTCTTGCTTGATCGGCTAAAGCTCTAGTAATTGCTTGTCTAATCCACCATGTAGCATATGTCGAAAATTTATAACCTTTATTATAGATAAATTTATCAACAGCCTTCATAAGGCCAATGTTACCTTCTTCTATTAAATCTAGAAAACTTAAACCTTTATTTAAATAATGTTTAGCAATAGAAACTACTAATCTTAAATTACTTTCAATAAGTTTATCTTTTGCTTTTTTATCACCATTAGCTACCAACTTTGCTAGTTCTTTTTCTTCAGAAATTGTTAATAATGGAACTTTACCTATTTCTTTTAAATACATTTTTATTGAGTTATCAAGAATGGTTTCTATTGAATCATTATACTCATCTAATTCATATATTAATTCTTCATTTTCCGTTTCATCTTGGAAACCGTTATATTCAATATCTATATTGTTTAACATACAGTATGTTTTAATAAAGGAATATACTAATTCATCAGTAATCGTTTCTGTAATAGAATTTTCTTTAATTCCTTCCATATTTTCATCAACCATAGTTTTTAATATACTTGTTAGAAAAGCATTTTTATTTAATATGTTTATGAGTGTGTCAATGTCTGGTTCATAGTCATACGTAGATAAAAATGTAGCAATTGTTTTTAGGCATTCTAAAGGTTTTGTGCTATGAGAAATATTTTCATTTATAAAATTGTTTATAAGACTTATGGTATCACTTGTTTTAAGCTTTTTTCTAACTTGATTATTCATTTCATTATGTAAAGCATTTTCTAAATAACTTTCATATGCTATTTCTTTATTGTAATCTTTTTTTGTTTTATCAATGGTTTCTAAAACTAATTTTGTAAACTGTTCTTTTGATAATTTTAGATAAGCATACTCTTCATAAACATCTTTAATAAGTTTCGTATATTCTTCTAAAATTTGTTTATTTGTTAACTCTTTTACATTTTGATGATTTAGGTTCATGTTTCCTCCGGTTATAATCAAATAAAAAAGGTAAGCATTCTAGATAAACACTCACCCTTTTAATTTTCTTTTATTTTAATTTTTTAGCAATATTTTCTATACCTTCTGTGTATTCTGTAATCGCACCATTCTTAACTTTTATAAGTGTACCATCTTTAACTTTTAAATCTTTTATTTTTTTAGCATTAGGATTACTATTTTCTGTAACATAATAGTCTTTATTAAAAGCACTAGTTAAATCAAGATAGTATACTTTTAAAGCATTGTCTTTAGTTTTATAGTAATTAGCATAAGTAACATATGCACTAGCGTTTTTACTAGTTGTATCATATAGAAGAACATAGTACTCTTTTTCAGGGCGATTTAGCATTGTTCCTATTATTGCAGAGTTTGTAGATAACTCACCACTTGTATATTCTAAGTCCTTGGCTTCATCTTTAATGATAATTTTACTTATACCAAATACAGCCGCGATTAGAGCAATAACAATTAATAGTATGAAAATAAATTTTTTTATTTCTGCACTTTCTTCTGTTTTATAGTTTCTATTTTGTTTATTCATTTTCCATCACCTTGAAACAATTATACAAAAAAGAACTAAAAATTGCAATTTTTTTACTTTAGTTTTAGGTCTTGTTCAATACTTTTAGACATCCCAAGTAGGATGTTTTTGCTTATTAATACTTTAGTTAAAAGAAAATCCACAATATCTTTAGTTGGTAAATTTATATAATCAGGACAATTATCTTTAATTGATTTTATTAAGTTTAAAATACTCGTGTTAGTTTTAAAATCTTCTAGTGTATTTATTTCTAAACAAAATATCAAATTTATTTGCTCTTCTTCTAACTTAGCAAACTCATTTTCTAAGTAAATACTCTTTAAATAAGTAAATTCTAGGTTATGGGCATTTAAAATATTTATTAATTCTTTTAATTTAGTAGGACCTAAGCCTCTTATTGTTAGAAAAGTTTTTTCTATATTTAAATCTGTTGGAAAATCTAATAAGTCTTGAATGGTAAGGATACCATTTCTTTTCATATTACTTATAACATATGGATAAAAGTCTAATTCATCTATGCTTGATTCTTTAGTTAAAGGCCCATTTTTTTCATCTTTAAATAAATGACCTTTTGCATGCATTTTGGTAATAGTTTCAGTAGCAAATTTAGTGTTAGTATTTAGGGTATTACCATATTGATTATTAATATTAAGGCTTTTTACATCATTAATGGTTTTGCAGCCATGAATATTTAACTGGGTAATAGTTTTTTCTGAAAAACCAAAATCCCTTAATTCTTTATTAGTTTCATCTTTAACCCTAAGTCCATATTTTTTATTAAGCATATAATTAATAATTTCTAATTTTTTAGCTCCTATACCTCGGATTTGTTTTAGTTTACCATTTTGATAATCATTTATTAAATCATACACTGTATTAATATTTTTACTTTTTAATAAAGTACATAAGTCACTTGGTAAACCTAACACTTCAATTTCTTCATTTAGCATGATAATCCCACCTTCTATGAATTTTTTTCGATTGGATTATATTTTACTCATTTTTTCTTGCTTGTCAAGGTAAGAAAAAACACGATCTTAGTCGTGAATTTTATTTGTTAATTATTTTTCTTTACTAACACTTTTATTGTTATAACCAATACTTTCACCAATTGTTAATAATTCGTTGTTAGTAAGATCAGAACTTGTTAAGTAATAACTAATGTTATCTTTAGTCCAAGTAAGGGAGTTTACTCCTAAGGCACCAATAGTATCACTAACTGGTAATGGATCACCATAAACAGGAATTATTTCAAACTCACTAGGAATACTTGCTACTTCTTCTACTAAGACAAAGTTTTTATCACCAGCGAATGTTAATATATATCTTTCACCAGTATCAGTTGATACTTTATCACTTTTTGATAAGAAGGTATTACTTGGAACGTAAAGCGGATATAATATTTCTTCAATAACACCAGTTTTTTTCTCTTTACATGTATCGGTACTACAATTTTCAGTTTCTTTTTTATTATCTTCTTCTTTTGTTTCCTTTATATAATTTTCTAATTTAAAATCACTTTCTTTTAAACTAGCTTTGTAATCAGTACTAGTAATAGTTACTTTCATTTTTAATTTATCTTTTTCATCATATATTTCATTTTTCTTTAGTTTACCATCTTTATCAAGGGTTGTTTTTTGATATTTTAAAGATGGATTATTATGGTAATTTACAGCCGATTTAATGACATAATCACCGTTTTGTTCTTCTACTACTTTGGAAGAATCATTTTGAATGTCTTTATTTATTTGCATAAGAAGATAGGCTTGACTAGAATTATCTGGCCATTCACTTTGAAATTTAAAACTTTTATTTAAGGAAGGCGTTATAACGTAGACAGCATCGTTGTTTCTTAAAATTATTTGTTCATGATTATTGGTTTGATTGACCATATTCACTTTATAAAAGTTATCTTTTAAGTAATCAACCTCAATACTATAAGTAAATGTTTCTTCATCGGTGTATATTTCCATGTTTCCTTTTAGGTTGTAATTTTTTAAACTAGTAATTTCTTCATTCATCTTTTTTACAATATTATCTTTATTTTTTTTGCCACAGCCACTAGTTAAAAGTAATAAACAAAGTACTAAACTAATTATTTTTTTCAAATTCACCACATTCCTTTTCTAATTCAATATATTTTTATTTTATATTTTTATGAATATTTTTTTAGATATTGGTCATACTAACATTGAAAGGAAGGTTACGTTATGGAAATTTTTTATAAAATTTGTTTAGTCTTAGCCATAATTGGGGCTGTTAACTGGGGCTTAGTTGGTCTATTTGATTTTAATTTGGTAACAACTATTTTTGAAGCTGGTTCTATGATGGTAAAGGTCATTTATACACTTGTTGGTATAAGTGGACTTGTAAGTATTGGTATATTATTTCATCATATCGATTCACATCCTTTTGAATAGAAGACGGAAAAGTATTTTCGTTTTTTTTATTTAAAAAGTCATCTCTAACTTTTTGAGATGACTACTTTATTTTGACTAAATTTTTATCCTTAATTTCATATACAATATCAGCATAATCTAAATCTTCTTTATCATGACTTGTAAAAATTAAAGTTTTATCGTTTTCTGTATAATCGCTTAATAATTTAACAACTACTTTCTTACTTTTCTCATCTAAAGCATCAAACGGTTCATCTAGTATTAAATACTCTGGATTATCCATTAAGGCTTGTATTAAACGCATTTTTTGTTTCATGCCAAGAGAATAAGTAGAATACTTTTTATTAAGACTAGTATCTAAGCCTAAAGTTTTGGCGAAATTTGTTATACTTTCTTTGGTAGCTATACCACGAATACTTGCTAGAGTAAGTAAATTATCTAATCCACTAAGATTATTTAAAAACTCTGGTGCATTAATACTTACTCCACTATTAGGTAAAAAATCTATATCTTTTCCTATTATTTTGCCATCAACTTTTATATATCCCTTATTTGGTTTAGCGTAACCAACTAGCAATTTTAATAGAACACTTTTACCGGAGCCATTAAGGCCTTTGATGAGAATTTTCTTTCCTTCTAAGAAACTTAAATTTACATTATCAAAAAGTTCTAATTCTTTATATTTTTTACTCATATTAATTATTTCAATCATTTTAACACCTCAATTCTTTTTATAAAACTAAACAATAGCCAAAAAATTAATATAATACTAATTAAAGTTAATAAGTATTTTGTCTCTACTAAGGGAGTACCACTAAAAGTTAGAAATTTTGTATTGATAGTTAGGTCAGTAAATACTAAAAATATTATTATTAAATAGTTAATAACTAAACTGGTATTTTCTTTATCTTTTAAAACCTTAAATATTTCTATTATGCCTAATGATATGTAGATTATAATGATTTTTATTAAGTAGATAAAATAGGTAACTAGAGAAATGCTACTTTTTGTAGTTGCCTGGTAAATGGTAATAAAAGCCATTAATACTACGAATAACTTGATACCTTTTATAAGATTAATTCCTATGATATTTATGAAGAATGATTTTTTTGTTTGTCTATATCTTTGCATATTATAATAAGATGATATTTCTTTTATGTCATATAAAAAGTAGTAAAGAATTAATATTTGAAAAAATAAGTAAGCAATTATTAAGACAATGTCATGATAATTCAAGCCGATTTGTTCATAATATGATTTATTAAAGAACAATAAATCTATTACATTTATATTTTTAATATGTAAATAATAATTATAAAATAATGTTATAAACAAAAGATAACAGATAATTTTTTTCATGGTATCTCACACATTCTCACTTTAATAAATAAAACTGGTAATATTACTATTATGTATTTGGTATAAAAAACTAAAATAGTTTTAAGGCTTTCGAAAGTCATTAGATACTTAAATATATTTATAACACTGCCATAGTAACAAAACATATAAAGACATATAAATAAACAGAATATTATATCTTTTATAACTAAGTAATACTTAGAGAATGTAAAACATGATATAAGTAAATACATTATAAAGAATATCATTAAATAATTTAATGAATAGTAGATGCCATTTAACACTTCTAATTCATAACCATATAACCTTATAATTAATGAGTTTATTATAAGAATGGATAATAATAACAAAAAGACATTTATAGTATATTTAAGTATATTATTGAAAACAAAGGCTAATTTGCTTTTATATCTATAGGTTTCTAAGGCTAACGCTTTATTTTTAGGTATATGAATATAAATAAGAATGGCAATAATAGCAAAGAAAATGTTACTTATATAGAACATGGCAATGAAATATTCATAGTTATTTCTAGAAATAAAAGTATAAATAAATATTATAATGCTGTAAATGATTGTTTCGATAATTATTTTTTTATAATTCATTTTTCTTACCTGCCTTTCTAAGACAATTAACACTTAGCAAGAAAAATATAATAGGTAGGAGAAATATTTTTAAGGTATTAATATTGTTATAAGAATCAGATATCATTATGAGAGCAGGACTTAGGTATACAAAGTTTTCATTTATATTATTGCTTAATATTGAAGCAATAAGAACCATGGTATAATACCAAATAAAAGGATTTAAAAAGGCTAACTTATTATTCTTTATAGCAAATAGCTCTATTATTGATAAGGAAAACATAATATAAATAAAATTTACTAGAAATAGTTTAATAAAGCCACTAAGTAAGTAATATATTACTGGATATTCTGTATAGAAATTAGACCCTAAGATATCTAGCAGGAATGTTCTACTAATTGTGTAGTTGATATTACCATTTGATATTACTAGAGATAAAAGCAAAAATATTAGGTAACCTATAAAGGCACTTGTAGACATTTTTAAACTATCACTTGTTATGTATTTAATAAGTGATTTAAAGTAATTATCACTTTTGTAAATAGCAAATTTATAAATTGTATTTCTTTTTTGATAATAGTATAAACAGGCAAGAGCTGAAAAAATTGGTAAAAGAATTTGAAAGATATTTAAGGCCCAGATATTCATAACATCATATGTCCATTCATAGTCAGTTAATATTTCTGTGATTACACCAAAAAGGCTTATATCATACCTAATATTACTTTCGGCCAAAGTATAGTTAGTTCTAAAATTTTTATCAGTAATAAATTTGAAAATATTGTAAAATAGGCTTGTATCATTTAACGCAGTAGTTAACATAATTATAAATGTTATTATAGCAACATATATGTATAATTTGTTTTTTAGAATATTTTTTTGCAAATTGTTTCACCACCTTTAATACAAACAAAATCTTGTTTGGTTAATAAAAGATTAACAGTAAATTATAAAAAAAGAAAGTGAATTAAATTCACAGTTATAAAATGCCGTATTTAAAGAGGTAATTTGTTTTAAATTCATTATAAATACTCTCTTTGTTTTCACACTCGCCATACTCATGATCATAGTTATTATTATTAACACTAAATGAGCATTTAATATTTTCATTTTCAGTATACAAAATGTATTCTAAAGTTTTAGTATCAATATAATAAGTGTAGGTTTTATATTTACTTGCGACGACAAAGACAGGATAATTATAAGAAAGAAAAGTGTTATTTGTGTTTAGAGTACAGTTTTTATTAACGCAATTAAAATTATTTAATATGGGTGTTGGGACGATGATATTATCATTTCTTTTATCTAAAATATCTTTGCTTTTGTGATATAGATATTTATCGTTTGAATAACTTTTAGTAAAGTTTAATTTTATTTTTTCATTGTTTACTATAATGTATAATTCTTCCATACCCTTTTTAAATAATTCATAATTAATTATACTAGAATTGTTATAGGTATCATTTATAATGTTAAATTGTTCACCTTCATAGATGACTTGTTCAATATTATCTATTTTCGTAGATAAAGTTATTTTTCCCTCATACGAAGGAGTGATATTTCCTAGTGTTAGATATATTTTATCTTTTGATAATATTAATAAACCATTTTGGATTTTGTAATTGTCAGAAGAGCCATTGTAAGTATAAAAATGAATAGAATTATAATTAGTAAAGAAATAAATAACTAAAAAGGTTATAATTAACAGTAAAATGACACACATGCTTATTATAGTTAATTGTGTAAGTTTTTTATTCTTTTTTGCCATATCATTTATATATCTTAGTAAACTATTAGATATTTCTTCTTTGTTTGACTTGCTTTTTCTTTCTGAAGCAATAAGTTCTTCAATTGTAATATTAAAAAATTTACAAAGTAATTCGTACTTGTCTGGATCGGGAATACTTTTACCATTTTCCCATTTAGTAATAGTTGTTCTTGAAACATAAAGTTCTTCTGCTAAAGCCCCTTGACTAAGATTTTTTTCTAAACGTAAATTTTTAATAAAAATACTAAATTTTTCATTATTCATAAACTCACTCCACTAGGGATAGTTTAGCATAAAACTTATAAAAAAGTCATCTCTAACTTTTTGAGATGACTACTTTTACTTTACTAGATACAACATATTTAACACGTGGGTCATTAGAATCAACTTTTACGTCTACCTCATATGATCCTTCTTTGTAATTGGCAAGATCAATGTAGGCTTCAATGTTTTCTTTAGTAATTGAATTTATTACTGATTCAACACCTTTTACTTGTATTTGAATTGGCTCAGCAACACGGTTTGCCGTTAAGCCACTAGCAAGATTAGTTGGTTTTATGTCGTCTATTTCAATTGTTTTTTGCTTTTCTTCTCCGAATGTAGCAACTATTTTTACTTCACTTTCACTCATTGAACGAACACCGTTTGGTTTTTGAATGGTAGCCGTGTATGTTTGAGCTCCACCATTACCTCGGCCATCAATGTCAATACTTACAGGAACACTGGTTATTTTATCAATATCTTCTTTATCACCATAAATATCTATTGTATAGTTAGTTTTACCATTAATTGTTATAGTTGATATTGATTTACCAGCTACTAAATCACCAGTTGTTGAGACTTTGATTGGAACAGTTGCTTTATATGTACTAAATGTTACACTAGCACCAATTGTACTTGGTACAATTTCAACGTTATCTAAAACTTGACCTTCTTTATTATAGGCAACTAATTTAACGTTATCGATATCATAAGTTATGGCTTCTTTAAATTTAGAATCACTTAAATCTATTAAAGCTTTTACTGTAGCAATTTCTTTTAAGGCATCTTTGCTACCTTTTACGACAACTTCACTTTGATCTAGTTTAACATTAGATACTGAGAATCTTTCATTTAATTTATCTTCATTTAATAATTCATAAGAGATACTTTTTTGTTCACTTATTTTTTTCTTGATAATAACTGTTACATAAGCTGGGTCTAATTTATAGTTAATGTTTTCCACAGTTTGATTGTAAGATAAATATACTTTTCTTGGGGTATCACTAGCCTCATAATCTGATAGGTCAAGAACAACCTCATGACTGCCTAATTGCTTTGATAAGTAAAGAGCACTTTTACGACCGGTTAGGATAATGTCTGCTTTATCGACTAAGCCTTCCACAACATATGCCTCTTTGTTATAAATGACTGTTACTGGTTCATTTGATAGTATTTCTGCTTCTGTTTCAACAAGAGTAATTACTTGAGAATCAACTAAGAAAAATGTTGCTAGGGCAAGACCTAGAGATAAGTAAACTAATATTTTTGGTCTACTTAGGAATTTTTCAATATGTAACGGATTATTTTTGATTTTATCAAAGAGAAAATAAATAGCCCGACTAATTGGTGTTACAAAACTTTTATCTAGAAAGTTATAGCATTTTATTAATATTTTTTTTAATTTACTACCTAGTTTATTCATTGTCTTCACCTTCACTTTCTTCTTTAGAATCAGAGTCATAGAAAACCTCTGTTTTTGGTTTTAATTCGTCCATTAAAGTCATTCTAAATTCATCTAAAGTAAGGTTATATTTTAAGTCCCCTTCAACGGCTATACTAATGCGACCTGTTTCTTCGGATACGATTAGGGCAAGAGCGTCACTTTCTTCTGAAACACCTAAAGCTGCACGGTGTCTAGTTCCTAGTTTTTTGTTAATATTAGGATTCATACTTGTTCTAAATACGGCTCCAGCACAAGTTATTCTATCACCTTGAATTATAACTCCACCATCATGAAGTGGGCTATTAGGGAAGAATAAATTACTTAATAATTCACTTGTTATATCAGCATATATTTTAGTAGCGCGACCAATATACTCACCTAGGGAAACGTCTCTTTCAATAACAATTAAAGCCCCGATTCTATTTCTTTTTAAATATTCGATTGATTTCATAATTTCATTAACCATTTTTTCCCGTTCATCAACTGTAAGGACTTTATGACGACCTAAAAGTTGGGTACGGCCAACATTTTCAAGCATTGTTCTAATTTCTGGTTGGAAAATAACAATGATGGCAAGTGGCCCCCATTCAACAACATATTCTAAGATTAAACCAATTGTATATAAATTTAAAATTTTACTTAATATTTCTATTAAAATAATTATTAATACACCTTTAACTATTAAAACCATTTTAACGTTATTTCTGATACTTTTTAAAATAAAATAAAAAAGTAACCAAACTATACATATATCTAGTATTTTGGTAAATAAACTCCATGCCGCGGTTAGTGACATTCTTACCATCTCCCATCTATCTTTTATTATAACAAATATTTTTTTTATTGGCTATTATTTTGTTAAAACGTCAAAGCCAACTTGACTTGTGCTATCACTTTTATTTAACTCAGGCATAGACAAATCAGTGATTCTATTATCACTATTCATATTATTTACTATGTTACCCATGTTAACTTTTTGATTATTAATTGTTTCTCCTAACGCTTTATTTTGGGCTAATCTTTCTAACTCGGCTATTTTATCTTTTTCTAAATCAACTTTATTAATTTTAGATACACCCATTTTTTGTTCATTTTGATCAACAAAATAACCTATTAAAGCAAATACTAATATTAAAGTAACAACTAAAAACCAAAGGTAATTATTAGCTAAAAAGTCTGTAAAAGCCATTTATTATGTCACCCCTTTTATAATACGTTAATATTATAACACACATATTTAGTGATTTTTAAATTTTATGGAGTTTTTTCTTAGTCTTTACATTTTATTAAATACTATTTTAACTTTATGCTTTTATTTGAAGATATATTTTATTATAATAAATCAATGAAAGGAGTTTATATGGCGAAAGAAAAAGAAAAGAATAAAGATAAAAGCGCATTTTATTATTTAAAGGAAACTTATAAGTATGGTAAAGAAAAAAGAATATATTTATTCATGTTTATTTTGGGATGTATTATTTATGCCCTTATAAATATTTTTTCACCACTTTTAGGTGCTCAGCAAATTCTTAAGTTAACCAATAATTTACTTGATGAGTTATTCTTTGTAACACTTTTATTATTTGGAATTGAAGTGTTGAGAAATACTGTTGTATTTGTTGATAATTATTTTATTCAAAAGTATATTTTATTTGTAAAAGAAAAACTTAGAAATGAAATGATTAAAGAAACATTAAAGATAGACACTAAAACGCTTAATGCTAATTCAAGTGGATTATTTATTGAAAGAATTGGCAATGACGTTGAAAATATGGCAAGTATAATTATTAAGGTTATTGACTATGGAACTATTATACTTTCTTCTATTACAGTATTTGTTAGTATTTTCTTTTTAAACAAAGCAATATTTTTCTTGTATTTGATATTTATTTTAACATTGTTTTTTTCACAGAAAAGAGCGGCTAATAAAGTACAAGAGAAAAGAAAGATTTATAATAAAAAGAAAGAGACGGCAAGTGGGTTTGTAACTGAATTAGTAAGAGGAGCTAAAGATATTAAAATTTTGAATGCAGAAGAAAGTTTTTCTTTGAAAGCACATGATATTGCTCATGACATGGATATGGCAAATTATACACGAGTTAGAGTATGGCGTAAGTATAGAATGTTTAATGGAGATATTAGAGATTTACTTGATTTTTGTATTTTAATGGTTGGTATATTCTTTATTAAAAATGGTAGTTTATCTATTTCAATTTTGATTATCATTTTAAATTACCGCGGAACAATTATGTCAATATCTGGTAATATAGAGTATTTATTTGAAGAGGTTAAATCATTTTCTTTGGCTGCTCAAAGGGTATTTGATGTTTTAGATTCTAGTAAATTTCCAAAAGAGGTATTTGGTAAAAAACATATTTCTAAATTAGAAGGTAGCATTAAATTTCATAATGTTTCATTTAAGTATGATGATAGTGAAGATTATGTTTTAAAAGATATCAATTTAGAAATTAAACCTAATGAAACGATTTCTTTTGTTGGTAAAAGTGGGTCTGGTAAGTCAACAATGTTTAACTTGATAAGTGCTTTGTATTATCCAAGTGAAGGTGATATTTTATTAGATGGAAACTCTATCTTTCAACTTGATAAGGATTCAATAAGAGGAAATTTATCAGTTATTAGTCAAAGTCCTTATATATTTAATATGAGTATTAAAGATAATTTACAGATTATTAAAAAGGACGCTAGTGCGGGTGATATTATAGAGGCTTGTAAACTAGCTAGATTACATGACTTTATTATGACTTTACCTAATGGGTATGACACGGTTGTTGGTGAAGGTGGTGTTTCTTTATCAGGCGGACAAAAGCAAAGACTTGCAATAGCAAGAGCATTACTACTTAAAACGGAAATTATTTTATTTGATGAAGCAACGAGTGCACTCGATAATGAGACCCAAGCAGAAATTCAAGAATCGATTAGAAATATGCAGGGAGAATATACAATTCTTATAATTGCACACAGATTATCTACCGTTATCCATAGTGATCGTTTAGTATTAATTGATGATGGGAAAATTCTTGATATTGGAACACATCAAGAACTTATCAAAAGAAATGAATTTTATAAAAACTTGTATGAATTAGAACTTAAAGAAGAATAGAAAAAGACTTAGTAGAGATATTTGTTTTCTCTTTCTAAGTCTCTTTTTTTAATACTTTCTCTTTTATCGTATAATTTTTTACCTTTACAAACCCCAATTAATAATTTAGCATAGTTTTTACTAAAAAATATTTTTAAAGGGATGATACTTATTCCATCTTGTTCTTTCATTTCTTTTAATTTTCTAATTTCTTTTTTATGAAGAAGAAGTCGTCTTGTTCTTCTTTCATCATGATTGAAGATATTACCTTCTTCATATTTAGCAATATAAATGTTTAGAGCATAGGCTTCATTATTTTTAAATGTAACGAAGGAGTCATTTAAATTAGCAGACCCATTTCTGATACTTTTTATTTCTGTTCCTTTTAATTCAATACCAGCTGTATATTCTTTTAAAATGGTGTAATCAAAGTAGGCTTTTTTATTTTTTATTTCCATCTTGTGATTCCTTATCTATGATGGCAAAGTCAATCATGCTAGTATTTTTATTAGCACTTATACATTTAACACGAACTGAATCACCTATACGGTAAGTTTTTTTAGTTGATTTACCAATTAGAGAAAGAAGCTCTGGAACATAGTTATAATAATCCCCTTTTAGGGTATTTACGTGAACTAAACCTTCAATTAAATTAGGTAGTTCAACATAAAAGCCATATGATGTGACTGTGTCAATGATACCTTCATAAATCTCACCAACATGACTTTCCATGTATTCAGCCATTTTCATATCTAAAACGTCTCGTTCGGCACTTTGAGCCGCAACCTCTCTTTCACTAGAATGTTCGGCAACTAAAATTAAATTAGAATTTAGGTAATCAATTGTATGCATAGAAAAGTCTTTTTCAACTAAATATTTTTTTAACAAACGATGAACTGTTAAATCTGGGTATCTTCTAATAGGACTTGTAAAGTGGGTATAGGCTTTAGAAGCAAGACCAAAGTGACCTATATTTTCTTTAGAATACTCGGCTTTACGCATGCTTCTTAGAAGCATTGAAGATAAAATACTAAATTCTGGTTTATCATTTAATTCTTTTAAAATGTGTTGCATAGTAATAGGTGTTAAATCATAAACTTTGGTTTGTAACTGGTAACCTAAGGCCTTTAAAAGGTTAGTGAAATCCTCAATTTTTTCGGAATTTGGTTTACCATGGACACGATAGATAAAAGGTAGATCCATATTGTATATATGACTTGCTACTGTTTCGTTAGCAGCGATCATAAAGTCTTCAATCATTTTTTCGCCATCTTCACGTTCAACACGGACTATGTCAATCGCACGACCATTTTCATCTTGAATAACTTCTGGTTCATCTAAATCAAAATCTATATAGCCACGACTCATTTTTTCTTTTCTTAGAATATGGGCTAGTTCATTCATTTTTAAAAGTGTTTCTTTAAATGGCTCATAATCTTTGGCTACAATATCACGCATTAAAATATCATTAACTTTTTCATATGTCATTTTTTTAGAACTTTTAATGTAAGACTCAAATATATCATAGTCTATTACTTTACCTTTAGGGTTAATAGTCATTACACAACTCATAGTAAGACGAATTTCCCCTTCGTTTAAAGAACAGATACCATTTGATAGTTGATGAGGTAGCATTGGTATAACTGTATTAGCAAGGTAATTAGATGTTCCTCTTTGGAAAGCAGCATCACCTAGGGCAGTATTTGGTAGTACATAGTTAGAAACGTCAGCGATATGAACACCTAAGACATAGTTTTCATTAGCCATTGTTAAACTAATAGCATCATCGATATCTTTAGTGTGAGACCCATCAATAGTAAAAATCATTTCATTAGTTAAGTCTTTACGATTTAGTAAATCAGCTTTTGATACAGTACTTGGAATATCTTCTAGTTCCTTTTCGACTTCTTTACCAAATTCAGGCTCTATCTCATATTTATAAGCTATACTTAGAATATCCATACCTGGATCATCTTTATGACCAAGAATTTTAATAACATCTGCCATATATTTTTTATTGCTTATTTTTTTAGTTAAATGAATTAATACTTTATGACCTGCAACCACATTTTTTAAAGTGTCTTTATTTAATTTTATTTCTAAATCTAATTTATCATCATCTAACTTGATATTTAATCCTTTTTTGGTTTCTATTATTTCACCTACTAAATCATGTATATCTCTTTTGATGATTTTTAGAACTTGTCCTTCTGGTTTCAAACCTTTTTTTAAGACCTCAGCTAAAACAATATCACCTTCTATGGCACCATGTGTTAAAGATTCATTAATATATAAGTCATCTTCTTTTTGAAGAACGACAAAACCAAAGCCTTTTTTATTAGCTTGATATTTACCTATTTTTAAACTAGGACAATTCTTTAGTAAAATGTATTTATCTTTTTTAGTACGATAGACTAAATATTCATTTTCTAATTCAGTTAAAGTATCACTTAACTCTTTTAATTCTTCACTAGTTTTTAGACCTAATAAATCATTAATAGCAATGATATCTTTAGCTTCATATAAATTATTTAGTGTTTCTAAGACTTTTTCTTTCATTAATATCACCCATTCTTTAGTTTATTATAAACAAAATTATTTTTTTTAACAAGTAAAGTGTATATTTCTTTACAAAATAAAAAGCAGGTACTCCCTACTTTAAGAATAAGATTAATGATACTATAAAGAAGATTAATCCTAAAAGAGCCGTTAAACGGGTTATTAATAATTCTAAGCCTCTTTCTTTTACAACGCCAAAAAGACGATCGTTACTAGCATTTATTATTTGTCCTGCGTCACTGGCTTTATTGCTTTGTAAAAGAACAAGAACAATTATAAGTATAGACACGATTAAAAGTATAGTTTCTAACATAATTTTTCCTCCATAACTATTTCATACTAACATATTTTTTTAAGATATTCAATATATCCCTTTATTTATCCTTGATATTCGTTAATAATTTTGTATATTTCTTCTCTTCCTTTTTTGGTAGTGGCTGAGAAATGAATGAAATCTTCAATTTTTAATGTTTCTTTTATTAGTTTATCTTGTTTAGCTCTTTTAGAGGCACCTACTTTATCATACTTAGTGGCTACAATAGTTATTTTAATATTATAGTAGCTTAGGAAATTGTACATAAGAACGTCATCTTCTGTTGGTTTATGGCGATAGTCAATTAGCATAAATACATGTGATAGGGTTTCTCTTTTTTTTAGATATTCTTCGATCATTAAACCAATTTTTTTATCATTTTCTTTGGAAAGTTTGGAATAGCCATAGCCAGGAACATCAACCAAAAAGAAACTATTATTTACTAAATAAAAATTTAACGTTTGGGTTTTACCTGGTTTACTAGAAGTTCTAGCAAAGTTTTTGCGGCATATTAAAGCATTAATAAAACTTGATTTACCAACGTTACTACGGCCCACTAATAAGAATTCAGGAATTTCTTCTATAGGATACTGACTTTGACGGACAGCAATACTTTTTAATTCTACATTATCAATTTTCATTTTATCACCTGTGCCCATATTATAAAGGATTTTTAAAAGTTTTGCAAATTTTGCAACTTTAGTTATTTATTATTATGAATTTGCTCTTTTCAAACTATCAAATATATACTTGTCGTTTTGTTTGTGAAAAGTATAAATATATGTACTAGCATTGTCCAAGTAATTATTAATTTCTATATTATAGTTATCAGAAGATGATTTTTCGATATAATCTAGTAAATTTTTTTGATCATAATTACTATAAATGTATATTTTACTAGAATAATCATTCCAATCATCATATATATAAATAGATTTTTCAGTAATTTGAATTATATCATTCATTTCAATTGCATCTACAATCTTGCGCTTAAAAGATTCAAATTGATTTCCACCACAGCCAGATAATAATTTGTATTGTTCTGTATCTTTGTCATAACTATATCCACAACCATAATCATTTAATGTATATACATCTTGATGAGAAAAAGTCACATTGTAGCCTAAAGCAGAATGGATACTTTTTTCAACACTTGTTTTCGGTATTATTAATTTATCATTATTTGGATATTCCTTTAGATAACTAGTAATACCAATATTTAAAATATATTTATCAGTTAAGCCAGAATTTTCATATAACTCTTTTAAAACATTAGCGTCATTACTTGGGTTTATTAAATTATATAAATCTTGAACAATAGAAGAATTTATATCTAAGTGATTAGAGACAGTATGTTCTTTTAGAGAATTATCTTGTATGAAAATATATATAATAATTCCTGAAAATATAATAAATAAACTTATAAATATTCCTACTATTTTCTTCATAGTTTTCTCCTCTCAAAATTTATTTTATTTGGAATAGTATATGGCTCTTTTACCAAACAGATTATACATTTTTTCAAACTGTACTCTATTATAAGTTTCTATTTTGCCAGTATAAGAATCAGAAACATAAATCACATTACTATTATATCCTACTATAACAACACTATGTAAATCACAAATCCATTGAATTTTTGCACCAGTTTCTTTATAAATCCATGAAGTACAAACTTTTGTGTCTCTTAAATTAATGGATACCCATACTTGAACAGGAATACTTTTTTTCACCAATTCTAAAACATTATTTAAGGAATTACCTGTATAGTCTACTATTCCAGCTTTATAATAGTTTGCCACGTCAATAATTGGTTTTTGATATACTCCGTATCCATGAATATCTCTAGGATCGCCTACAAATTCAATTTCTGGGTTTCCACCAAAAAGAGTACCATTTGCTAGATAAGGCTTATCACCTTTTTTTAATCTATCAACAATATCATCAGGATTAACATTTATATTATAAAATCGTAATAAATTATATAGCGCTATACTTTCACACCCGTTTGGGTATTTTGGATATTGGGCATATGTTGGGAAATTATTAAGCAAATAAGTTATATCTTTTTCTTTTACAGTGATTTCTCTAACTTGCGTTGTTTTATTTCCTAGGGGATCATTTGAATAATAATAAATTTCATACTTTCCTGATTTAGAATAATTAACTTTTGAATCATCTATATCAAAGGACATTTCGCCAAATCTTTCATCATGAGAGGATACTCCCTCTTTTAAATTTATACTATTGCCAATTTCCAAAATTATGGGTGTAAGTCCTGAAATTATAGGACCATCTTTGTCTTCTTTGATTGTAAGTTTTGCAGTTTTACTTGACTCCCACCCAAATTCATCAACAACCACAATATTTATATCATGTTCACCAACTGTTTTATCACAAGATATATCTTTTATAGTATAGTTAGAATACTCATTAATTTTGGTAATAAAGTCACTCGAGTTTGGAATTTCTTCATCTATATATATACTAAGATTTTGAACCTCGAATTCAGGTGCTTTTAAATCTTTAATAATTAACTTACTCACAAATTTTTCATTATCAATAATGATATTTATATTATACTCGCCAAGTGTTTTGAAAAAAGATAAATCCGTATCAGTGTAAGCAGATGGATTATAATTATATAAAAAATTATCGATTGTTACTTCACTTCCAACATCTATAATAAGTTCTTTTTTTATGTTTTTAGATAGGTTATACCTTTTTATTATTTTTAGACTTACTAGAATCATTATTATAGCTAAAAACAACAATACTAATAGTATGATTTTTTTTCTTTTTCGTTTCAAGGAAATCACCCTATCTTTCTTTTATATTATATAATATAAAGTATTAATTTAAAAGACACAATGTTGATTGGTTCATGTGCATTTTTTTAGAAACAATGCTATAATTATAGTGGTGATTTAAGTGAAAATATTTATTATTTGCAGTAAGGCTTTTTATGGTAAGATACCCCCTATAAAAGCTGAATTAGAAAAAATGGGACATGTTATAACTTTACCTAATTGTTATCTTCATCCAGAGACAGAATCAAAGTATCGCGGTACAGAGAAACATGCAGATTGGAAATCTGGAATGATTAAACATAGTGAAGAGGTTATGCATAATATCGATGCTGTTTTAGTTCTTAACTTTGAAAAAAATGGTGTTGATAACTATGTGGGTGGAGCTACTTTCTTGGAAATGTATGATGCTTTTAGACTTGATAAAAAAATTTATATGCTAAATGATATTCCAAAGGGATTATTAGAAGATGAAATCATTGGCTTTAAGCCCGTTATTATACATGGTGATTTAAGCAAGATAAAATAAATGTGACTATAACTTTGGTTTATAGTTTTTTTGTGGTTCTTTACTAGCTAATAATGTACAAATTTTCTCAAAATTAACATAGCAATTGTAGACCACTCATTTGTAGTAAGATACTATTCATTATTTAATTACATTTGGTATAAACATGATATATTATTATATATTATTATTAAATGTATCTTGCTTAAATCTTGATTAAAAAAAGAAGATTTTTGGTCTTCTTATATATTTTTGAATTAACACGTATTTATTCTGTTTGGGTTTCACAGTGTTTTTTTATTACCTACATTATATTGTCTAGAAAATCCAGTGCCCTATTTTTAGTTAGTATTGCATCCATGGTATTTAAAATGCCACAAAGGATTAAGAATGAGCCTACTACTTGAGTGATCAATAAATTACTAAATGGATTAATAAAAATTATGATACTCATAAATACTTCAAGCAAAGATGAGACAAGTAAAAGTAGCCAACTAGATTCACCAATCACTTTTAAGCGTAGGGATAAGTCAATTTTTAATACTGCTAAATATAAGACCCACATGCCAATAAAAATAGTGATGACTTGTGAAAAGGTAAAGGGATTAATAATGGTTAATACACCTAATAGTAAAGATAATATGCCATATACTAAATGGAACTTGAAAAGAGGATAAAAACTTCTTTTACTATAACAATATAAATTATAGACACCAAAACAAGTTATAAAAATACCGCATAGAACACTTAATACTTGAACACTTATACTAGGCCATATTAAAAATATAACACCAATTAAAATAAATACTACAGATATTGCTATTTCAATAGTCATTATTTTTCTAAATAAACGGTCAATATCAGTTAATAGTCTTTTAGTTCTTTTATGAAAAAATTTGTTTAAAAAACTTGAACTATCACTTTGACTTTTTTTCTTTGTTTTTATTTTTTTTTCATCATTATACATAAAATCACTTCCTATAGAAATTATAGATTATTTTTTAATTTATTGCAATGAATTATTGCGGTAAAAAAAAAGGGGAATCCCCTATTTATACTTCTTGTTTGTTCTTTTTATTATATTTGTTAATAAGATTTTTTAAGTTACGCATACCATATGACTCGATATCAGCCATGTTTATTAAATCCATTATATCAACGTTTTTATTTTTGAGATTTTGTTCAGTATATTTTTTTGCTACCTCTTTAGTAATTGGGGCAAAGGAAATAATACTATCAATACGGCCAAGAATTTCTTTGGAAAAAGAATTATCAAACTCTGGTTTACCTTGTGAAAAACCAACTTTTTGTTTTGCTTGTATATTGCTTGTTAAAAATATTAGAGAATGTTCAAAGTGTATGATATTACCTAACTTATCTGTTATGTGTGCTTCATCTAATATTTGGAGTAAGAGATTTAATATTTTAGGATGAGCTTTTTCTATTTCATCAAAAACAATCGTGGCAAAGGGGTGCTCAATTAGCTTTTCTAGGATATATGGTTCATCATGCCCAACATATCCTGATGGAGCCCCGATAAGTTTATTAATACTTTCTAAGGAAGAATATTCACTCATATCAATTTTTATATACTCAGTTTTTAAGTAATCACTTATTATTTTTGTAGTTTCAGTTTTACCAACACCACTCGTACCATATAAAAGCATACTAGTACCATTTTGTTTATAAGTTTTTATAGTATCTATTATTTCTTTTATAGCATCTTGTTGCCCAAGTATTTTTTCATTTAAAATATTATTTAAGTCATTTAAGACTTTATCATAGTCTTTTTCAATAATAGTGTTAGTTTTTAGTTCAATTACTTTAATAATATC
The DNA here is from genome assembly GCA_900549625.1 of uncultured Mycoplasmatota bacterium. GTDB lineage: Bacteria > Bacillota_I > Bacilli_A > RF39 > UBA660 > Ventrenecus. The sequence goes on along the minus strand of URPE01000009.1, from coordinate 11,298 downwards.
TTCATGTGTCATTTTTACTGGTTTGTTGTCTTTTGAGACCAATAGTTTTTTTAATTTTTCTTCTTCTTTTTTTAATTTAAAGGCAGTTTTATAGTCTTCTTTTATTAAGCTTAATTCTTTTTGTTTTTTTATTTCTAATAAACTCTCTTTAGTTTGATATCCCTTTGTATTTACAGAATTTATTTTAATTTTAGCACAGACAGAGTCTAGTAAATCAATTGTTTTATCTGGGTTATTTTTTTGGAAAATATAGGTATTACTTAAATTTAATAAATCTTCAATGTTATCTTTAGTAATGCTCATATTGTAATGCTTTTCGTAACTAGGAACTAGTTTTTCTAGAATAGCGCGCATTTCTTCTTTAGTTGGTTCATTAATAATTATTTTTTCAAAACGTCTATCTAACGCCTTGTCTTTTGCTAGAAATTCATGGTATTCACGAATGGTCGTGGCTCCTATAACTTTGATACTACCACGGGCTAAGTATGGTTTTAGAATATCACCTGCTGAAATAGCACCTTCTGCACCACCCGCACTTACCATAGAATGTATTTCATCAATAAATAAAATTATATTTTTATCTTCTTGAACTTCTTTTATTATTTTATTTAGTCTTTCTTCAAATTCACCACGATACTTAGTGCCGGCAACTAAAGAACCCATTTCTAACATAATTATTTCTTTATTTTCAAGTTCTTTTGGGACCTCTTTATTAATAATCATTCTTTCTAGTTCTTCTACAATGGCTGTTTTTCCAGTACCAGCTGGACCTATTAGTAAAGGATTGTTTTTTTGTTTTCTTAAAAGAGTTTCAATTAGAAAAGATATTTCTTTTTCACGACCTATTAAGGTTTTTTCTTTAGGTATATTATCTTTTAAGGGAATACCTATTTTTAGAATTTCTAAATTTTTTTTGCTCTTTTCTTTTTGTTTACTAATATTTTTTAATGAATCATATAACTCATCTAAATCTATGCCCATACTACATAGTATACGAATTGCTACTCCATCACCTTCTTCTAAAAGAGACATAACTAGGATTACTGGTGTTACAAGACCATTACCATTTTCACTAGCTTCCATGTTGGCGTTTTCGATAACTCTTTTTAACATAGGCGTATAGAGATTAAGTTCTTGGGCTTTAGTTGCTGCACCAATAGTTTTTATTAGTTCACTTTTAAAGATTTTAGCTGTTATACCTTGTTCTTTAAATAAATTAGTAACATCATTATCAAAATCTAATATGGAAAGAAGTAAGTGTTCCGTTCCAACGTAAGGGTGTTTTAATTCAAAACGTATTTTTTCAGCATTTTTAAATATCCTTGCTACCTCATGACCATAATTATGAAACATAAAAAATCCTCCTTTATTCATTCTATGTTATTTATGTTGAAAAAGAAGGTATTTTATGCAAATAGTTTTAATATTATATTTATATATTTGGTATGAATGGATTATTTTTAGTGCCATCGCCCGTAAATTTCAATGTACCTTTTAAGTTTATTACAGGTCTTATGCCAACTCCTGTTGCATGAACTAGTTGATCATCAAGATACTGGACAAATATTTGGAACACTGATGTTGTAGATTCAGTAGTGCCATAAACTACGCCATTTTGAACTGGGAATAATTTCTATGCCAATAGAGCGTTATGAAAGGTTAGCCGTATTCCAGTTAGTATTGATTATTTAGTCAGAAAAACTGATACTAGAAAACCATACCCTAAAAGTATTATTAATAATAAAAAAATATAGACTATGAAAAATCTATATTTTTTATTTTTAGTAACTTATTATAAATATGCTAGTAATGCAAATATTACAAGTAAGCAAACAAGCATTGCTAATAAGAATTTCCAGATATATTTCATCCATTTCTTATAAGGAATATTCATATAAGATAGACCAAATAATAGGAATACACTAATAGGAGTTACAAATTGTACTAATCCATAAATAGTTGAATAGATTACTACTAATAAGTTTCCTTCATTACCACTAAAGTTTCCTAAATAGTAACTTAATGAGTATCCTAAATAAGCAAAGTCAGTATTGAAGAATGATCCTATTACTGCTTGTATTGTTGTTACAAATGGATTGAAACCACTTGACATTTTGCCAAGTTCATTAACGATTGTTGGAATCATTGGAACCCAATACAAGAATACAAATACCATATAAGATAGTGTTATGAACATAATTGGACGAATTATTTTTTTAACGCCTTCACCAATATTTGTGAAGAAATCACTTAAACTCATTTTTGAAGCAAAAGCAACAATAACAGTAACAACTGCTAATATTACTGAGTAAGTGAATAGATACCATCCACCAAAAGCAGGTACTAGACTTGATGATAAGTTTGGTAATGTTCCACCTAAAATAGTTTGGAAGATAGCAATACCATCATCCCCACCAATAGTTAAACCATTTAACCATTCATGGAATGTATCAAAGATTTTAATGCCGAATGTTGTGCTACCAGATTGGTTAGCAGTATTCCAGTTAGTAAAGCCAAGAACGACAAATACTAAAAGAATAACAAACATTACAATTGTAGGCCATACTTTTGATTTTTTCTTTTTTGGTTCTTCTGCTGCGAATTTGTCATCATCCATTTCTTCTTCACGTTTTTTAGTGCTAAATAATTTTTTAACATAGATAACGTTAAAGAATGTATAAAGGATATATGCAAGAGCAAGAATACCAGCACGAACAGCAAGTTCAGTAGTTATTGTAGCAGTAGAGCCACCATAACTAATGTATAGTAAGAAGCCATCTAAACCTTCTGTACCATATGTTGCGCCTAATACACCTACTAACATTGCACCAAATGTTAATGCAAAAGAACTAATTTTGTCAAATCCCATGCGGCGTAGTGCAGTAATTAAGAATGGCATAAAGATTAATAAAACGTAAGTATTGTTTAAGAATGACGCTAATAAAGCAACAACTAATGAAACAACAATAGTTACGGCAATTTCGTTCTTTTTACCAATTTTTGCAAGACGGGCAATTAAAGATTTGTAACCTTCTGTTTTTGAAATTACACCATAGAATATACCAATCAAAATGATAAAACCAATTTGAATTGAGTAGTTTTGTAGAGCAAAACAAAAACCATAGAATAAATGGGCAAGCCCAAGACGTCCAACTTTACCTTCAGTAAATGTAGCACCTGTACTAAATGAACCAGTTGGAATAAACCAACTACAAACGATTACCAAAATTAATACAAGAGAAACTAATTTTACTAAATCATGTTCCTTAAAAAATTTCTTCATTTTCTCTCCTCCTCCATAAAAATTATAGCACAAAAGAAAGTAATTTAAAGAAAAAACGGGCTTTTTTAAGTGAAATTTTGGTGAATTTTGAGAAATAATAATTTTTTTGAATATTAATTTCTTTTAATATATAAAAAAAGATTATTCTTCCTTATATTTAGAAAGATATAATCTTACTCTTTTTTGGTTACCTTAATATAATTTGGCACCGGCTGGAATACTGTTATCAACCATTAAAAGGTGTAATTTTTCTTCACCATTTTCTTCGTGAACTGCTGATAAAAGCATGCCACAAGAATCTATCCCCATCATAGCACGTGGTGGCAAGTTAGTAATGGCAATTAAAGTCTTACCAATTAATTCTTCTGGTTCATAGTAAGCATGAATACCACTTAGAATAGTTCTATTTTTTTCTGTACCATCATTTAAAGTGAATTGTAATAATTTTTTACTTTTTGGTACAGCTACACAGTCTATAACCTTTACAGCTCGGAAATCAGATTTACTAAATGTTTCAAAATCAACATAGTCAGTAAATAATGGTTCTATTTTTACGTTTGAAAAATCTATTTCTTCTTTATTGGTTGTTTCTTCTTTTATAACTTTATTTTTTGTATCTTTTTTCATGGTCGGGAATAAGACAACGTCACGAATAGATTCTTGGTTATAAATAAGCATCATTAAACGATCAACGCCAAAACCAAGGCCAGAGATTGGTGGCATACCTTGTTCCATAGCTCCCATAAAGTCTTCATCAAGTTCCATTGTTTCATCATCGCCTTGACTTTTAGCTTTAGCTTGCATCTCAAAGTTTTCTCTTTGAATTTCTGGGTCTACTAATTCGGAATAAGCATTACAAATCTCAGTACCACATACAACTACTTGGAAAACGTCAACAGCATTTTTATTTGTGTCATTTCTTCTAGCAAGTGGCTTTAATATGGCAGGATAATTGTAAAGGATTGTAGGTCCTACTAACTCTTCTCTTATTTTTTTCTTATAAACGAAATCGATTATTTGACTAATAGATTTATATTCTGCTAAGTCAGCCATAGTAAATAGTCCTTTTTCGACAACTAGTTTTTTCAACTCTTCTGGTTCTTCAATTTCTAAGAAATCACTCCCAAGTAATTCTTGCATTGCTTTAATATAATCAATGCGATCCCAAGACTCTTTACCAAATTCTAAAGTATTACCTTTATATGTAATCGTAGTTGTGCCGATTAATTCTAGTAAAGCATTTTTAATGAAATCTTGGAAAAATGTAATAGTATTTTCAAAATTCCAATATGCTACATACCATTCTACTTGAGTAAATTCTTGTAAATGTTCTGTATCCATGCCTTCGTTTCTAAAGCATTTAGCTAGTTCATAAACACGATCAAAGCCAGCTGCGATACATTGTTTTAAATAAGTTTCAGGAGCAATTCTTAGGTTCATATCTAAGTTTAAAGCATTATGATGAGTAAAAAATGGTTTTGCAGCAGCACCACTTACAGCGGTTTGCATAATAGGAGTTTCAACTTCTAAGAAGCCATGACTTCCTAAGTAACGGTGTAAGAATGCATAGAACTTGCTTCTTCCTAAGAATACATTTCTTGATTCTTCATTAGTGATTAAATCAACATAACGATTACGATATTTTAATTCTGTGTCAGTTAAGCCATGGAATTTTTCTGGTAGTGGTTTTAGGGCTTTACCTAGGAATGTATAGCTTTTTACTCGCAATGTTTTTTCCCCAGTTTGAGTAGTAAAGATTTCCCCTGTAGCACCAAAGAAATCACCAGTGTCAATTAACTTTTTGAAATTACTATAACTTTCTTCACCAACTTCATCTACTTTTAATTCTAGTTGTAGTGACCCTTCTAAATCTCTAATTTTAATAAAACTTAATTTACCCATTTTACGCATAAAAACAATACGTCCGGCAACACTTACATTTTCAGTTTCATCTGGTAGGGTACTTGCTTCTTTTAGGGTATGAGTCCTATCAAAATGATCAGGATATGGATTACAAATATTTTTTAATTCATTCAATTTTTCTCTTCTTACTTTTTCTTGTTCTGTAAGTTCTTTCATTTTTTAACCTTCTTTCTATAAATAAAAAAACAGTTAATTATCCATTAAGGACGAATTAACTGTAAAATCCGCGGTACCACCTTAGTTCATACAATGTATGCTCTTTACTAGTTTTTATTGGAACAACCCGTAAATGCTCATATATCTTTTTTCATTATAGTTTCTTTAATAGTTTCCACCACCACTATCTCTCTTTAAAAGAATTGATATAATTACTCATATAATCATCGCGATTTATGAAAATAATATACTCTTTATTTAAGGGTTTGTCAATTTTTTATTTTATGACTACATATTTAGTAAACCATAATTTAAATTCTTCTTTTGATTTATAACAAGTAAGATCTTCTTTTTTATCTGCTTCTAGGTATGCAATGATATTACCTTTATTATAGATAATGAATGATGGATAGTATTTTAAGCACGATTCTATATCAGTGTTTTTAATGTCAGAAAAGGCTAATTTATAAATGCTTATTTGACTTTCGTTTACAAATTCGTTTACTATTTTTTCAAAATTAGAACTTGTGGGACAAGCTGGCTCGTAGATAAATATGGCAAATGATTCTTTCTTTTGTTTTAACTCTTCATATTCATCTTTAGTTATTTTTGTAATATTACTTTGACCATAGTACTTAGTTTCTAAAGAAATCTTTTTAGGTTTTAGAAATATAATAATACTTGTGATTACAATAATTATTAATATTAAAGTAATAATTATTTTTGTTTTCATTTTCTCACCTTCGTAAGAGAATTAAAGTCAATGTTATGATAATTTACTTTCCAAAAATCATAGTATGTCTTATCATTGGTAACTCTTTTTACTTGAACATTGTTATTTCCTTTATAATACCAATAACCGCCAATGTTATAAATTTTGGTTTCATCCCAACCAAGAGAAACTAGTAAATTTTTGGTATTGCCAGCGTAACCACCACCGCCACACATTAGAAAAATATTTTTATTCTTAGGAAATAAGTCTTCTAATATTTGTAAAGATTCTTCATAGTTTTTTGTGTATTTACCATTTTCGTGAGTAAATAATGTTGGGCCTTCATAAGAGGCACCAACCTCACTAGGTAAGCCTTCAACATTAACTAAATAAGGATATGGTACAACTTCAAATCCACTTACAAAACCTGATAAGTATGAGTCACCACCTATGGCTTCGTAGTTACCAGGGTCTTTTAGCATACGCATATCACGATAAACAGTATCTGTTCTGTTTAAGTATTTATCAATTGTTTCTTCATTAATATTTTTATCAATACCAAATTCACCACGTAATCCTTCTTCTTTTTCTGGTATTGGTAATGGTGTTGTAATTTTTTCTTTATTAATAAGCCAAAAACAACTTACACCTCCTAAAATAATAATCACTATAATAGCTAGTAAGATAATTTTTTTCTTCATAAACTGCTCCTTTCAATAACATTTTATAAAATAGATATGAAATATCCTATAACGTAGTGGTTGAAAAAACTAAACCATTGGTTTAGCTACAGTTATCTAGTTTTAATGGTACTTTATAAGTAGTTGTTTTGTTATTGTAATCAGTTGCATTGATGGATAAGTAAAGATTTTCTTTTTCAAAATAGGAACATGAACTTTGATAATTATCAACTGATAATGTTACTTTTTGTAAAAAATCTTCTAATTTTATTCTTTCTTGTTCTGTTTTATAAGTACTTATTTTTTTTAATATATTATCATGACTTTCGTATAATGTACATTCTATCATTTTGTATTCTTGTTCATCGTTACCACCACAATATTTAATATTTGTAATGGAAATAGCTGTTTTATTAGCATTATAAGCAATACTACCTGATATAGTAAAAGCATCACAAGAAGAAGATATAGTTTTAAATTGAAAATCATTATTACTTTTAAATGGTTTAAACATAGCAAAAAAAGCAATTATGAAAATAATAATTATAACACTTAATCCTATTATTAAGTTGTGATTTTTCTTTTTAGAACTTGTATATTTACCTTCTAAAAGTTCTTCAATACTTATGTTAAAGTCCTTACTCATTTGTTTTATTAGGGCAGTGTCTGGCATATTTAGGCCTCTTTCCCATTTACTTACGGCTTGATATGTAACCCCATATTTATCAGCGAACTCTTTTTGCGTTAAATTATTATTTTTTCTAATAGTTTTAATAAAATTTCCAAATTTTTCTTGATCCATTGTTATGACTCCTTTATGTTTTTTATTATAACATTTATGAGTCTATAAATATAGAAAAATAGAATTATAATATTTAACTAATAACTTTGTTTTTTGTTAAATATGTGCGAGTTTTTTAAAAGTCGTTAGGAAAAGGGGCAAAGCCTGATTTTAAAGGGAAACTGGTGTAGTATTATTTTGGTAATGGTTTATGTATTAAAAAATATATATTAAATTATTAGAATGAAATAATACTCAATCAAAAAGTCTAAAGACATATATGGAGAAATATAATCCTAAGTATGCGATTATGATTAGTTAAAAAAATATTTATTGTATATTCAAAAATTAAAGTGTACTTAAATGGCTTTTAATAGTGTAACACATGTGTTATAATAGCAGGCATGAAGGAGAATTTTTATGGAATATATTAAAATTAAAAATGCAGATCAAATTATTAGAAAATCAGATTATTTAGTTGTTAACCCAGAAAAATATAAGAATAAATGGAATGATGTTTTTGGTAATAAAAATCCTATTTGTATTGAGATTGGCATGGGTAGAGGGGACTTTATTATTGATATGGCAAAGACAATTCCTAACATGAATTTTATAGGAATTGAGATTAATGAATCACAAATGGTTAATGCTGTTAATAACTTACAAAATAAAAAAATACCTAATTTAAAACTTATTTGTATGGATGCAACTTATTTAGATAAAGTTTTTGGTAAAGAGATAAATACTATTTATTTAACATTTCCAGAACCTTGGCCTAAAAAGATTGATGATAGAAAAAGACTTACGCATCCTGTGTATTTAAAATTATATGATAAAATTTTTAAGAAAAAGAAACATATTATTTTAAAAACAGACAACAAAGGTTATTTTGCTCGTTCATTAGAGTATTTATCTAATTATTGGTATACATTTAATCGTATTAGTATGGATTTACATCATGATGAAATTAGTATACCAAACATAATGACTAATTATGAAAAACAATATTATAAAGAAAAAAGACCTATATATTATGTTGATGCTTCTTTTGAAGGTTAGTTATTTTAAAAAGGAAAAGTTTGGCTTTTCCTTTTTTTACGTATCAATACGCTTAATTTAATAAGTTGTATTTTTCCATTCGGTGATTTGTGGCACTTTCGTTCGGTGATTTGTGGCATTTTCATTCGGTAATTTGTGGATTTTTTGATAAAAAAAAGAAAATTATATAACAAATATTGTTATTAACTCTCTATTTCATTTAATTCTTTAAGTTTATTATAAAGCATTTCTTCATCCCAAATTGGAATATTTAATTCTCTTGCTTTAGCTTCTTTACTACCCGCATTGCTACCTACAATGACAACATCAGTTTTTTTAGAAACACTACTTGATGGGTGACCACCATAAGATTCAATTATACTTTCTATTTCATCTCGTCCCATAAATGAGATAGTACCTGTTACAACAAATCTTTTATTAGTAAAATCACTATCATTTTTTTGATCTTCTCCTAAGAATTTCATATTTAAGCCTAATTCTTTTAGATGACCTATTAATTCCTTTTTCTCTTGATTAGCAAAGAAATTCACAATATTGTTTGCAAGAGTTGGTCCAATATCTTTAATACTTAATAATTCATCATATGTTTTAGATGCTAAATTATCAAGAGTCTTAAAGGTTCTTGCAAGAAGCAAAGCTGTTTTATCGCCTATTCCTTCAATGCCTAGACCAAATAACAATCTTTCTAAACTATTTTTTTTACTTATTTCAATAGCTTCTAATAAGTTATCAACACTTTTATGACCATATCCTTCTAATTCAATTAAATCTTCTTTATGTTTGTCTAAGTGATAAATGTCAGCTATTGATTTAATGAACCCTAAATTAAAGAAATCTTCCATAATTCTTTCACCTAAGCCATCAATATTCATAGCGTGCCTAGAAACAAAGTGAATAAGTCCTTCAATATGACGAGCAGGACAATTTAAATTCATACAATAGTGATCAACTTGCCCTTCTTTTTTCTCAAGTTTCGTACCACATATAGGACAAGATTCAATCATTTGAAAGTCTTTTTCACTTCCTATTCTTCGTTCTTTTTTTGGCTCTACTACCTCAGGTATTACATCACCTGCTTTTCTAATTGAAACTGTATCACCTATTTTTAAATCTTTCATAACAATATAGTCTTCGTTATGAAGTGTCGCTCTTTTTATAGTGCTTCCCATAACAATTACTGGTTCAAGCACGGCATTAGGTGTGATTCTACCAGTTCTACCAACCGTAAAAATAATATCAGTTAGTTTAGTTAATACTTCTTCAGCTGGAAATTTATAGGCAATAGCCCATTTAGGATATTTAGAAGTAAATCCTAAAGACTTTTGCATATTTAAATCATTTACTTTTATAACAACACCATCTATGTCATATGGTAGTTCACTTCTTTTTTTTGCATAGTCATCAATAAATTTTAAAACCTCAGTAATATCTTTACATAAACGATTAGCAGGATTTGTTTTTAAACCTAAAGCATGCATATATTCTAATGCTTCATAATGGGTTTTTAAGCCATAGTCACTTGGGTTTGGTAAATGATAAATCCATGTATCTAAATTTCTTTTAGCCGCGACTTTAGAATCTAATTGCCTTATAGACCCAGCTGCAGCATTTCGGCAATTTTGTAAGAGGGGTAGATTTAGTGAGGCTCTTTCTAAGTTAAGTTTAGAAAGAGTTTCTTTACCCATATATATTTCGCCTCTTACTTCAATTGTAACTGGACTTTTTAAAGTCATTGGTACGGTCTTAATCGTTCTTACATTGTGTGTAATATCTTCACCTATTACTCCGTCACCTCTTGTTGCTCCTGATACAAATTTACCATTTTCATAATGAAGAGAAACACTTAAACCATCTATTTTTAATTCACAAACATATACAGGATTAAAACCTTCTTTTCTAATTCTTTCATCAAAAGCTTCTATTTCTTCTTCATTAAAAACATCTGGTAAAGATAGCATTGGTATTTGGTGGCGAATCTTTTGAAATTTATCAATTACCATGCCACCTACTCTTTTAGTGGGAGAGTTTTTGTCATCCAATTCTGGATATTTAGCTTCTAGTGTTTCTAGCTCACGAAGATATTTATCAAACTCTTGATCAGTTATAGTAGGATTATCTAATACATAGTAATTATAATTTGCTTCTTCTAGTTTTTTTCTTAACCAATTAATTCTTTCTTGTGCTTCTTTCATATGTCCTCCTCAATAGTTATTATCTTTTTGTCATAAATATTGTATCATGTAAATAATTAAAAATCTTCTTTTTTAAGTACTATTTTTTAGATTTATAAGAAAACAAACAAATGCCTAATTAGTTTAAGCGTTACATTATATTGTTCAAATAATTATTCATTTTAAAAAGTGGCTAATTTACTTCAACATAAGCCACCTAATTTCACATCTTTGTAAATTTTTCCTTCTTTTTTAAAACATCTAATAAATATCTTCTTTTTAATAACTTAGGAAGTTTATTATTTAATAGCTCTTATTACTCAACATTTTAAATAAGCACAAAATTTTATGATCCCAAATAAATATACTGGTACTGACAAATTGTATTTTTTTGAATCGGTTACTTTATCGTAACTTCATTATTTCATTCTTAGACAGATTAGTAACGTCCATGATTAAATTTAAGTCTAAATTTTTAGCAAGCATATTTCTAGCAATTTCACATGATTTTCTTTGTTCACCTTTTTTCTCAC